>JAZNSN010000082.1:0-27930 GCA_045591315.1 Bacteroidaceae bacterium | reverse complement strand
ATCTCCAATTCTTAATTCCTTTGCTATGGCATAGTTCCCATCTTGTATACCGACTCCGGCAACGGTGCTTGATGCTTCAAGTGGAATTAAATTATATTTACGTGCTAATGAATCAGAAATAATATTTACTCCTGCACCTGTGTCAAAAGTAACATCGGCTTCAATACCATTAATAGAAGTGTTTCTGAGATGTATTAATACCGAATTGTTCTTTTCTGGACCTACGGGTATAATCTCAAAAGGAATAGTTCCTGTCGAATCTTCAAATGTGATTTTATATGGATTGTATTCAGATAGTGCTTGATATTGATTAATAAATTGCTGAACACCTGCAATGGTTGTACTGTCAAGATGAGAATGGATAGAACTAAGAGTTGAAGACAACATTGTTGCAGCTGTCTTATTATCTCCAATCCTGTTTAAGTCCATTGCAAACATAATAGATGAATTGAGCAGATTGCCAAGGTCAAGGTTTTCTGATTGAGTGTTGAATAACTCCGTAAACGCAGGGATAGAGACATCGGGGCGGTTTAGTCTGTTTCCAATAAGGCAACGAGAAAAAATTTCAAGAAATTGGCTTATTGAATCTCTGGGCTCAGTTCTGTACAAAGAATCCAATGCAAACCAAGCAGAATTATTCATAGCCTCTGCAATTTTCTCATCAGAGCTTTGAGCATAACTAAATGAATAATAACCAATACATATCAATAGGGTAAAAATAAACTTTTTCATAATTGTTATATTTGATAATTATCTTTTACATTTAATGTCGTCTATTTTTTATGTAGTTACATTTGTCATTGTGTAAATTTCCTGAAAATAAAATTCGATACATATACTATGCTTAATATTACCTTAAAGTAACAACAATTATTCCAAAATCATCTCTGAATAACCTCAAAAGTCTGATTTGAATGCATTATCTATAACCATTTTATGCGTGTTTGGAATAGATATTGGGCAATATTTTCAGAATATATTGTCGAAAAAAAATAACAAATAAAACAATGCAAATTAATCATTTCCCGATGCAAAAGTTGGCGAATATATTTCCCAAAATTTCATCGCTTGTTACTTCGCCAACGATTTCGGAGAGATTTCTGATGGCTAAGCGAAGGTGTTCGCTCACCAGGTCGCCTGAGAGGCCAGCGGCCAGGCCGGTCTTCACTTCCTTGATGTTTTCCAGTGCACGGACAAGTGCCTCGTAGTGGCGGACATTGGTAACGACTACATCTCCGGCTGCTATTGCAGGCATTGCAGAGCTGCGCACAAGGAACTCTTCGAGCCTATCTATATTTATTCCCTGACGGGCCGATATCGCCCATAGGTCACGCTCTTCCCACTCTACGCCTTCACCATATTTACCAACCATCTTCATACCCCACTCCATAGCTTTTGAAAGGGTGATAGGGTCAACGACATCACATTTGTTCACCAGCACTGCAAGCTTCTTTCCTTTGCATATCGGGAGCAGTTTCCTTGCTATCTCTTCTATCTGTTCCATATCGGCAGTAGGGTCTATGAGCCACAATGCTATGGATGACTTGGCAAGCTGTTCCAGAGTACGCTCTATGCCCATGCGCTCTACAACATCGTGCGTCTCGCGCACTCCTGCAGTATCTATAAAACGGAACGATACACCGCTGAGGGTCATAAGTCCCTCTACCGTGTCGCGGGTCGTGCCGCATATATCGCTTACAATAGCTCTGTCTTCGCGCAGGAGCGCATTGAGAAGGGTACTCTTGCCTGTATTCGTTTCACCTACAATGGCCACCGGGACACCGTTCTTTACCGCATTTCCCACACTGAACGAACCGGCAAGGCGCGAGATTACCTCATCCACCTCCTCGCAGAGCTGCATAAGTTCGGCACGGTCGGCAAAGGCAACATCCTCCTCGCTGAAATCAAGTTCAAGTTCCATGAGCGAGGTGAGCTTGAGCAACTTGTCACGAAGATTGCGCAGTTCATGGCTGAAGCCACCCTTAAGCTGATTGATTGCAAGGCGGTGAGCTGCGCGCGAGGTAGAGGCAACAAGGTCGGCTACAGCCTCGGCACGGCTCAGGTCCATTTTGCCGTTCAGAAAGGCGCGCATGGTGAATTCACCGGGCTCGGCCTGACGCACGCCCATATCGAGCAGGCTCAGGAGAATCTGCTGGGTTATATATGACGAAGCATGGCAGCTTATCTCCACGCTCTCTTCACCCGTATAGCTGCGAGGAGCACGCATAACAGTGACAAGCACTTCGTCAAGAACCTCTCTTCCATTAGTACATAAGTCACCGAAAATCACCGTATGAGAACGTCTTTGTTCGAGCGGTTCACCACCCTTTGGAATAAAGATACGCGACACCGTCTCAATGGCTTTTTCACCGGATACCCTAATTACGTTTATAGCTCCGCCCTGGGCTGTAGCCAGCGCACAGATAGTCTCACTCATCAGCTTATATTTTATTAAAGTAAAGCACTATTAAACCTTATTGCACAATAAATTATATAAAAAGAGCAGGGTTTCCCCTGCCCTCTTTGGACCCAATGTAATCAGATACGGTCGAGAACCGTCTGTATAAGTTCCTTCATCTTGGCATTATAATCGACATTAGCCTCCTTGGCACGTCTGTTTGCTATAACAAGACACACCGTAACAGCCTTATGCCCCATGAGAGCCGAAAGGCCTGCGAGCGCAGAGCCCTCCATCTCGAAATTGGTAACTTGCTGACCTTCGAACTCGAACGACTCCACAAGCTCATTCTGCTTTGGGAACGCCAACGGCACACGCAGCTGACGGCCCTGAGGACCAAAGAAACCGCCGCATGATATTGTAACGCCACGGACCATATTATCCCCTGCAATGCGCTCTACCAGCTCTGCATCGTTAGGGATAGTGTATGGAGCACAGAGCAACGGCGACCAGTCAAGATGCTTCTTGAACGCCTCTTCAAACTCAAGGTCACACACCTCGTTACGTCCGGCATAGAAGTTAAGCAAGCCATCGAAACCGATAGACTTGCGGGAACAGATGAAAGAGCCTATGGGAGTATATTCCTGCAAGCCTCCACAAGTGCCTATACGCACCATTTCGAGCTGTCTGAACTCCTCTTTCTCATATCGTGTCACGAAATCTATATTGGCAAGAGCATCGAGCTCATTAACGACAATATCGATATTGTCACAGCCTATACCGGTACCGACAACACTTATACGCTTGCCCTTGTATGTACCGGTGATTGTACGGAATTCGCGTGCCGATACATCACACTCCTGCGTATCGAAGAAAGCTGCAACCTTAGGCACACGGTTCGGGTCACCCACAAGGATTATCTTGCTTGCAAGCTGTTCGGGCTTGACACCCAGATGATAAATCGCCCCGTTAGGTTCTATCAACAGTTCGGAGGGCGCAAAATAACGTTTCATAAGAATCTCTTTTTAGTTCAACATCAACATTTCAACTCTCGATATATCAAAGTATTATTCTTTTGCGATATTGTCGCGCATAGCAGTATCGGCCTGAATATTCTTCATGCGGTAGTAGTCCATAATGCCGAGATTGCCGCTACGGAAAGCCTCGGCCATAGCCTTAGGCACTTCTGCCTCAGCCTCTATCACATGAGCGCGAGCCTCCTGGGCGCGGGCCTTGTTCTCCTGCTCAAGGGCAACCGCCATGGCACGGCGTTCCTCAGCCTTGGCCTGAGCGATATTCTTGTCGGCATTAGCCTGGTCAATCTGCAATGCAGCACCGATGTTCTTGCCTATATCGATATCGGCGATGTCAATAGATAGAATCTCGAACGCCGTTCCGGCATCAAGACCCTTCTTGAGAACCAGTTTCGATATTGAGTCGGGGTTTTCCAGCACCGCCTTGTGGCTGTCGGCCGAACCGATAGAAGAGACAATACCCTCTCCTACACGTGCAAGAACAGTATCTTCACCAGCACCTCCGACAAGACGCTGGATATTGGCACGTACGGTAACACGGGCAATGGCAATGAGCTGGATACCGTCCTTTGCCACAGCTGTCACATGCGGTGTGTCTATCACCTTCGGGTTAACCGACATCTGCACTGCCTCGAACACGTCACGGCCTGCAAGGTCAATGGCAGTAGCCATCTGGAATGTAAGGTCGATATTCGCCTTTGAAGCAGACACAAGGGCATGAACCACTTTTGCCACCCTACCTCCGGCAAGGTAATGGGCCTCAAGGCCATCGCGTGTAATATTCTCCAGGCCGGCCTTGTGTGCCTCAATCATAGCCTGCACTATCTCGCCTGGCGGCACATTACGGATACGCATCAGGAAGAGCTGCATGAGCGAGATGTTCACGCCCGATACCTTTGCCGACAGCCATAGCACAAACGGCACATAATGGAAAAAGATTGAAAGCAGAATGATTGCAGCAACTATACCGCCGCTAATCATGTAGTAACTTTGAGAATCACCCATAATTGTATATTTTTAGATTAAGCATAAATTACATCACACTTTTTTCACGAAGAGAGAATCTCCCGATATGCGGGTAACCTCAACCCTTTCGCCCTCATCGATGAAACCGCCTTCCGACTTCACCTCTGTTATATGGCCGTTTATCTCAGCCTCTCCTATGAGAGCCAGACGTGTTCTTGCGACACCGCAGTCACCCACCTTGAAGTTCTTGACATCAACAACCCTTACAGTAGAGTCAATGTTCTTCTTCAGAGCAATCTTATCAAGCGACTTGCCGTACAGAGCCCAGATGATGAGCGCGACACATATTACACCCGAAACAAAGAGAGTCACCCATCCGGCGATGTTGCCAATCTCGAAGAACGCATATAGCACACCTCCCGCCATAGAGAGGAAACCCATTACTCCGCTTATCCCGAAACCGGGAATGAAACAAACCTCAGCTATTAGCAGCACAGCCGCCAACAACAAGAGGAACACAACAACAACAATTTCCATAGTTCAAATATTTTAGTTCATGACAGCAGGCGCCGGTCAACGGTAAATAGCCTCCTGCTCCAATCGTCTTATCTCGTACTCCATTTTCCTGAGAGCATCGGCCTCCTCCTCCACCTCTGCCTCAAGAGCAAGAATCCCTGCACTCATTTTCTCCTTCATACCGGCATTTGCAGATGAGTATTCTTCACGCTTACGGTCAAGCAACCCGATATTATCTCTGTTACGACGTACAGCAACCTGCCATTTCTTGAATAGGCTCCTTGCTTCCGCGCTTCTGAAATCTTTCTCTCCCCTATACTCACGCACATCATCGATAATGAAAACTGGAGTATTGCTGTCCTCATCGTTCTCACGCGCATTGGCCAACAGCACCAACTGACGGCGTGCTTTCATAACAGCGTCTTCATCGCCCCAAGTATCCGCAATAGACGAAATGAGCGAATAGGCAAGCATCCTGTCATATCCAAGAGCCTGGGAGTTATATTTTTTTCTATCAGGGTCGGGAATGAATACATATACACACACCTTACCCTCCGGCTGGTTGCGGTCGCTTGCGAACCAACCGATATTGGCGACCTCGTTCACAGCCATCATATAATCGTTGGCTATGGAATTGAACGGCATACCCATATTGTCGGGGCGCAGGAAACGCGAATTCTCGACATCGAAACGCGAAACAAATATATCGTAACCGCCGATAGACGACTCGCCGTCACTTGCAAAGTAGAGCGTGACACCGTCGGACAACATGAACGGATAGTCATCGTTGCCTTTAGTGTCAAAGCCTTTGAGCGCTGCCGCACTGCCCCAGTCATCGCCCACCCTGGAATTTGCATACAATTTCAACAGGCCGCTATCATCGTCTGTATCTGAGAAAAACACATCAAGTCCGCGTTCAGTTCCATAAGCATATCCCGGCAAGAGCTCGTCGTCGAAGAAGTCGGCACAGGAAGATATCACTCCAACATCGTTTCCCATGCGGTAGGCCGACAAGAACTTTGACTTGTCAACGACCACACTGTCTATTACGCATATCCTATAGCAGTTATTCACCATACGCTCCAACTGGGCAGCCTTGTTCAGTTTCCTTTGGAAGAGAGACTTCAAAGAATCATCTTTTGTCAAATCAAGGAATTCGTCGTAGCATTCCACCGCTAAAGGATAGTTCATCTTAACGAAATGGTAATCACCCAGATAACGATGGGCATTGACAATCTTTCGCGACACGGCAAACTCAAGAAGCGAACGGACATCGGCCGTATCACCGGTCTCAAGACAGCAAGCCGCATACCAGAAACTGTACTCCGAGTTTCTGGGATTTGCTTTCAGAAGCTTCTTGAACAAAGGCTTTGCCTCTTCGTACTTACCCTCCTGAAACATCTTACGTACAACGGCACGTGTCTGTGCCGAAGCTTCTGCCATCATCATGCAAGCAAGAACCAAACAAAGAATATATCTCATAACAATCTTCTCTATATAACAATACATCTTAATAAATGCGAATATACAAATAAAAAACAATCAATGTACCTAAAGAGCGCTTTTTTAGTTTTTTTATTGAAATAATCATCAAAAAAAGGCGAAATTCAAAAAACCGGCACGATAGAAAGCGAGAAAAGCCGCAAAATAGTTAACTTCGCGCCACAAAAGCAAAAAGCGTACAAAATGCCCAAATTCACAGAACAGCAGATACTGCACAAACGCATTGGCAAGGCCTTCGGACGTGCAACGAAGGAGTACGGCATGTTTGACGACGGAGACAGGATTCTCGTAGCCTTGTCGGGAGGAAAGGACTCGCTCACGCTCCTGCAACTTATGGCAGAGCGCTCACGGATATTCAAGCCCAGAATATCGGTTATTGCGGCACACGTCACAATGGTAAACATTCCTTACAAGGTGGACTTAAGATTCCTGCAAGATTTCTGCGACGGGCTCGGTGTGGAGCTCCATATTCTTGAAAGCGGATTTGATGCAAGCACCGATACGCGAAAGTCTCCATGTTTCCTATGTTCATGGAACAGAAGAAAAGCCCTCTTCACCCTTGCACAGGAGATCGGATGCAACAAGATTGCACTAGGGCACAATATGGACGACTTCATAGAAACGATGCTCATGAACATAACCTTTCAAGGAGCATTCAGCGCCATGGCACCTGTAATGAGAATGGAAAAATTCCCGATAACGGTAATACGTCCTCTCTGTCTTGTAAACGAAAACGACGTAGAAGCCTATGCCCAAGAGTGCAGATTCCCCCCACAGGAAAAGAACTGCCCACACGAGAAGAGTTCCAACCGCAACACAATGAAAGAAGTGTTGCGTCACCTTGAGACGCTGAATCCTGAAGCCCGCTATAATCTATGGGGGGCCATGAGCAATGTACAGACAGAGCTATTGCCGCCAAAAATCGAGAAAACAAAGTAAAAATACACAACAATGTCAAAAACAATCCTTACCCTTGCGCTATTAATCGTTTCGAACTGTTTCATGACTCTTGCATGGTACGGAAACCTCAAACTGCAGGAGATGAAGATAATCTCGAACAACACATCGATTGTCTTCATTGTACTAATAAGCTGGTGCGTGGCACTGCTTGAATACTCATTCCTTATACCAGCGAACAGGATTGGCTCCGAGATAAACGGCGGACCATTCTCGCTAGTACAGCTGAAAGTAATTCAGGAAGTAATATCCTGCCTTGTTTTCGGCGTTATCGTATCGATATTATTCAAAGGCGAGAGCCTTCAATGGAACCACCTTGCAGCGGTGATATTCCTAGTGCTCGCAGTGTATTTCGTATTCATGAAGTAACCGAATGGAAAGAACATTACCGTAAAACCGTCATTTTCAGCAATAGACAGAACCGATATCACGCACAAGAACCGAAGCACACAGTTCTGAGCAAAAAAATCCGCGCCGGGTGTATCACTACAGCCGGCGCGGCACATTCAAAACACTATTCATTCACTAAAACAATATCAAACATTTATGACTCTTAAGTTTTTTCTTGGTTAGTTAGCTGTTGGAATTATTGCGTCTGTTCATTTACTTGAAATAGCGGTTGTACAAACCTTCGAAGCCCTTTCCGTGGCGTGCCTCGTCCTTAGCCATTTCGTGCACTGTATCGTGTATCGCATCAAGATTCAGTTCCTTCGCACGCTTAGCAATGCGATATTTGTCGCTATTCGCTTCCGCCTCTGCATTCATTCTCTTATCGAGGTTCGTCTTTGTATCCCAAACCACATCACCGAGGAGCTCTGCGAACTTGGCTGCATGCTCAGCCTCTTCCCATGCGTAACGCTTGAAAGCCTCAGCAATTTCGGGATAGCCCTCACGGTCGGCCTGGCGGCTGATCCCCAGATACATGCCCACCTCGGTACACTCCCCTATGAAATGGTTATTCAAGTCCTTTATCATCTCATCGTCACATCCTTTTGCAACACCTACGACATGCTCCTGAACGAACTCTAGCTTTGCATTTACATCAAGTTCCTTGAACTTTTCCGCCGGAACCTTGCAGGCCGGACATCTCTCTGGAGCTGAATCACCTTCATGTATATAACCACAAACTGAACAAATGTACTTTTTCATAATCGTATTTTTTATTTAAGCCGTTAATAATATTTTCTATTTGTGACTTCATTTCTGAAACCATTGCAAATATAAAATCATTTAATCATTAATTCCTAATTTTTTCTATATTATTTTTGTTAAAAAATGCAAACGCACAATAAAGGAGCCAATATACAAGAAAAGTTATATGCGAAATATTAAAAAGTTCGTCAAAAATGAAAAAAGATTATTGGAATATTTGGATATTTAAACAATAACAGATAAATTTGAGGGATTAATAATATAATTATTAACATTTAAATTCGTTTTTACTTAAAAAACTTAATAATATGAACATGACCATTTTAAAGAATGTAAAGGTTTTAGCCTTTGGTCTGCTCGCTTCATTTTCTGCGCTGACAATCTGCGGTTGCGAAGACGAAGTTGACAAGAGCAATCGTTTTACCTTTACCGGCGAGTTGATTTCAGACTATCTTGAGAAGAACCCCGATTTCAGTGACTTCTGTTTTGTTCTAAACAAGGCAAAGATCGGAAAGAAGTCATCCAGCAGCATCCTCAAGACCCTTTCCAGTTACGGTTCATACACCTGCTTTGCTCCGGTAAACAGCGCAGTCAGAGCCTACATCGAAAAGCTCTACAACGAATACTACGAAAGCGTCGAGCGGAACAAGATTGACCCGACAGCTCCTATCATCTTCAACGGCATCACATCACCGGACCTCGAAGAGATAAGCGACAGCATGGCAACCGAAATAGCCAAGAACCATATAATCGAGATGGGTTACAAGACAATCGACATCAATGAGGGAGCATTCCCCATGGTTACCATGAACCGCCGATTCACGACCATCACATTCGAAGCCAATGCTGACGGAAGTATCTCTCCCGTTCTCAATAACGAGTCACGCATAATCGAGCAGGACCTTGAAATGGAAAACGGATACGTACAGGTAATCGATGTCGTACTGGCGCCGTCAAGCAAGATGTCAAACGAGCTTCTGGCCTCACAGCCCTCATTCACGACATTCAGCAAAGCCATGACTATGACAGGCCTTGACAAGTACATGTCGGAATATGAGATTGACCCAGATTATGACAACACTGAACTAGGTCCGGCTTTTGAGACACAGAACAAGCAGCAGCCTCCGGTTCCAGAGGAAAAGCACCAGCGCTTCACCCTCCTTGTCGAGAGTGACGACCTGCTCGCTGACCCGACCAAGAACTCTTTGGGCATGTCGATAAGAACAACAGAAGACCTCATCAAGTTTGCAGAGCACTGGTATGGCACAAAAGCACGCGGAGAATACGACAATCCAGAGAATGCGCTATACAAGTTTATAGCATACCACATCATCGACCGCCAGTTGCTTTACAGCTCTTCAACAGGCCCTGGAGGTTTCCTCATGGAGGGCTATGACCACAAAGGCTTCTCGTCTGAAGTAAACCTGACCACAGAATACGACAGGTACGACTACTTCGAGACAAAACTGCCTTACACCATGATAAAGGTAACAAAACCATTCTCAACTTTGGCACAATACCAACGCTACGGCGAGGCCAACGAGACTCCACTGAGCCAGGAACTCATAATCAACTATGCCCAGGACGAAGGCACACGCTGCGTCGTGCCTGGCATGGAGCACCACATAAATGTAGTAGTAGAGCCGGCCAAGGTTACACAAAGACGTCCAGGTCTTGAAGAGTTCAACCAGAACGCCCTCAACGGAATCATCCACACTATCGACAAGATACTTATCTACAACGAAGAGGAAATGCGAAGCAATATCCTGAACGAGCGTATGCGCTGGGACATAACCTCCATTTTCCCGGAGTTGACGAACAACGGTGTCCGCTGGGCATTGCAGAACGAATATACACTTACATATATTCCGAACGGATTCAGTTCACGTCTTGAGGCACTCAACAACGACACTCACGTATATTACCTACGTCCATATCCGACAGGTATCGGCGGTTACGTAAACTATCAGGGTGACGAGCTTCTGGTAACAGGAAAGTACGACTTCAAATACCGCTTGCCCCATGTCCCGACCGGTAACTACGAAGTGCGCTTCGGATTCTCCATGTCAGACGCGCGCGGTATCGTTCAGATGTACCTCGACAACACCATTTGCGGTATTCCTGTAAACCTCAAGAACAATGCAGAGAACCTGACTTTCATCGGCTGGATTGGCGATGACGAACTTGGCAGTGAGGAGGAAATCAAAGAACATGACAAGGCCATGCGCAACCGCGGCTTCATGAAAGCGCCGGCAAGCGTAGTTATGGAGAAGAGCGAAACAGCCAAGAAGACCATGCGCGATTCAAACCTTGCTCTCAGAAAGATTGTAGGAACCTACCGACTCACCAGCGGTGAGTCGCATTGGATGCGTTTCAAGGAGGTAACTGAAGGCGGTACCGGAAAACTCACCGAGTTCAACCAGGATTATATTGAAATCGTACCTACGTCTATCATAACAGACCAGAGAAAACCTGAGGACAACAATTAATCCTAAAACACAAAACTTTAAAAAGGAACGAATTTGATTCGTTCCTTTTTTTTTGAATCCTGCAAGCATGCATACCTAATTAATATATAGAAAGCATATATAAACACATTGAATTCTATCATTTGGATAAAAAGGGAAAAGCAAGAAGAATAGTTTCGCTCATTTTTACTATATTTGGGACGCTACTTAGCACATATACTGCACTCGCCTTGAAAAACATTCAAGTTTACTTGAATATTATTGCTTTCAGCGAAATTCAGCTGCGCTCATTGCATGTGAAAACAAATTTTCACCCATTCGCTTGCACAACTTTCGCTTGTTTGTTAGTATATTTGCAATAATTGGTGATTTTATACAGAATCTGACTATTATTAACGGAAGAGCCATTATACATAAGAGATGAAGCACGGATTCATAAAGGCAGCAACAGCAGTTCCAGTATTGAATGTCGGAGACCCGAAATTCAATGCGGAAAGCATCATTTCTACTATCGGCCAAATAAAAGAAGAGGTCGAGCTAATGCTATTTCCCGAACTATGTATAACAGCAAGCAGTTGTGCAGACCTGTTTTCTAGTCCTCTCTTGACAGAAGAGTGCAAGAAAGCTTTGACACACATTGCAGAAAAAACAAGAGGGAAAGAGACAATCATTGTCGTCGGCACACCGATAATGCATAAAAGCGCAATCTTCAACTGTGCAGCCGTTATACACAAAGGAGAAATAATGTGTCTGGTTCCACAAAGAGCGCAAAGCAGCAAATGGTTCACAAGCTCATCATCCTTAAACGAAGGAGAAACGACAATAATAGCCGACAAGAGAGTTCCTTTTCTCAAGAGCGGGATAATTGAGACACAATCGTTCACCTTTGGAATAGAAATAGGAGAAGATGCCGAAACCCCCATTGCTCCTGGTGCAGAACTGGCAATAGCAGGTGCACAGATAATACTGAACCCCACTGCAAGAGCCGAAGAAGCCGGTACTCACTTGCGTATAAAAGAAAGGGTCAGACAGCAAAGCAGAAGATACAAATGCATATACATGCAAGCCAACAGCGGTTGGGGAGAATCCACGAGCAGCGCAGTACATTCCGGATACTGCGCCATTGCAGAGTGTGGCAACATAATTGCCGAAAGCGAACGCTTCCTCACAAGCAGTCACACAACAGCCATTGAAGCCGATGTTGAGAAGGTCACCAACAGACGTATCGGAGACCCGAACTTTTCAAAGAGAAGCATTGTGGACAAATTATATATACCTGCAACAGGAAACTGCTTAAAGACATTTGAAAGACGCTTCAATCCCACACCATTCATTCCCAAAAAGCATGAGAGCAGCACCCGATATGAAGAAATCTTCACAATCCAGGCCACAGCTTTGGCTAGAAGAATGGCACACACATGCTCGAAGAGTGCCGTTATAGGAATATCCGGCGGGTTGGATTCTACACTGGCACTCCTGGTAACAGCAAAGGCTTTCGACATGTTGGGAAAACCGCACAGCGATATAACAGCTGTAACGATGCCCGGATTCGGAACAACCGACAGAACCTATAACAATGCGCTCTCCTTGATGAACAAGCTCAAAGTCACCATAAGAGAGATATCGATAAAGGAGGCATGCATCCAGCATTTCAAGGATATCGGACACGATACAGACAACCACGATACCACGTACGAGAATTCACAGGCACGGGAACGCACACAGATACTGATGGATATTGCCAACAAGCAGAATGGTTTGGTTATCGGCACCGGAGACATGTCGGAACTGGCACTCGGATGGGCGACATACAACGGAGACCACATGAGTATGTACGGAGTGAACGCATCTGTACCTAAGACGCTTATACAGCATATTGTTCGCTGGGTAGCAGAGAACTGCGATGACACAGAAACAAGCGCAACGCTCATAGACATACTTGATACCCCAATATCACCGGAACTGACACCGGCCGACAACAATGGCAACATAAAACAGAAGACCGAAGATCTGGTAGGTCCATACGAACTCCACGACTTCTTCCTGTACCATTTCCTGCGGAACAGATTCTCGCCTGAAAAGATTTCGTTCATGGCAAAGAATGCATTTGAAGGTATCCACAACAGCGAGACAATTGACAAATGGCTGAACACATTCGTGCGGCGCTTCTTTACACAGCAGTTCAAGCGCTCATGTATGCCGGACAGCCCTAAGACCGGAAGCTGCAACTTCAGCAGGGAAGATGGATGGAACATGCCGGCAGACTGCAGCAGCAGGCTTTGGAGCGAACAGAACCGCAAATAACCGAAAACCACAAAAAACCACAATATGAGAAAGACAAGCAAAATCAAGACTTGGGCTGTATTGCTTATAAGCACAATCTCCTTATGCGGCCTTAACAGTTGCGAAGATGAAATTGACAAGAGCAACAGGTTCACTTTCACCGGCGAACTTATTTCGGATTACATTGTAAACAATCCTCAGTTCAGCAATTTTGCGACAATCCTTGGTAAAGCAAAGATTGGCAAGAAGACATCAGGAAGCATTCTGAAGACACTTTCCACTTATGGTTCCTACACATGCTTCGCACCGCAGAACGAGGCTATAGACTCATTCTTGATAAAGCAGTACAACCTTCATCTTGAAGGTGAAAGAACCGGCATCACCTCACCATACATAGAGGATCTTACCGACAGTATGGCCACGGAGATTGCAAAGAACCACATCATTGAGATGGGTTACAAGACTACAGACATCTACGACGGTGCATTCCCGATGAGTACAATGAACCGCCGATTCACGACAGTAGAATGGACTACAAATGATAAAGGTCAGGTATTCCCGTTGCTCAACAACAGCTCCAGAATAATTGCACAGGACCTTAAGATGGAAAACGGCTATATTCAGGTAATTGACGCTGTTCTAAGCCCATCGAACAAAATGCTGACCGAACTCATAAAGTCCCAGTTGCCTTTCAGCATATTCTACGATGCAATCATGCTGACAGGCGTGGATTCAATTCTGGACATATATGAAATCGACCCGGAATATGACAACACCCTGACAGGACCGTCACTCGACTCAGAAAGCTCTACATCACCATACCCGAAAGACAAGAAGCAAAAATACACCGTGCTTATCGAGCCGGACGCTCTTTACCACAGCCTTGGCATAAACAACGTCAGCGAACTTGCTGCATTTGCCGAGGAGCATTATGGAAAAGAGGCACAAGGAGACTATAGAAACCCGAAGAACGCACTGCGCCAATTCATTCTCTACCACATAATCGACCGCCAGTTGCTTTACAGTTCCTCAACAGGTCCTGGAGGATTCATTATGGAGAATTACGAGAACGAAGGATACTCATCTTTGTTGAATCTCAACCAGAACTTTGACAGCCAAGAATACTATGAGACAATGTTGCCATATACCATGATAAAGGTAACAAAGCCATATACCAACGATAAGCTCAGACAGGAAATTGTCCTCAACTACGGACAAAACGGCGGAACAACCTGCAACAATGCAAATATGCAGGACCACCTGAATGTCATCGTTGACAAGGCTTCTGCAACAAAAGAGAAATACCCGGAACTTGCCGACTTCGACCAGAGCGCATTGAACGGCATTATCCACACAATCGACCGCATTCTTATATACAATGAAGATGAGATGGCCGGAAACGTAATGAGAGAGAGAATCAGAATGGATATTTCTGCTTTGTTCCCGGAGTTCACGAACAACGACGTACGTTGGGACTTGTCACTTCCGGGCAATGTCGTGACATTCATACCGGCAGGCTACTGTAAATATTTCATAGTCAACAACAACGACACCGAAGTATTCTATTTCAGACCGCATGCCACATCACTCGGTTCATATGCCAACTTCCAGGGAGACGAATTCATAGTAGAAGGAAAGTACGACTTCCAGTATCGTATTCCACATGTTCCGGCAGGCGATTACGAAATACGTTTCGGATATCCTAGAGGATATTATCGAGGCGTGTGCCAATTCTACATAGATGGCATCATTGCCGGAATCCCGGTTGACCTCCGCTGGAATGCAGAAACCGACCTGATAATCGGCTGGACAACAGATGCCGGAAAGACAGAAGATGAAATCAAGGAGAACGACAAGGCCATGCGTAACCGCGGTTACATGAAAGGCCCTGCAAGCATCTGCCTTGATGAAGACAAGAATACCATGAGAGACAGCGAACAGTCAATCAGAAAAATAATCGGAACATACCGTCTTGACAAAGGCGACCACTGGCTACGCTTCAAGGACGTCACAGAAAACAGTACCGGAAAGCTGAAACAGTTCGACCAGGATTATCTGGAACTTGTACCTACGGTAGTAATATCTGACCAGAGCAAACCGGAAGATATCTATTAATACCGACAAATAAAGTTTTACGGCTTGAAGTCTTATGATTTCAAGCCGTAAAACTTATATATAACGACAAGTTGTCACCTAAACAGACATTTTGTCACCATAAAACCGAATGGCGCGCTATTTGTTCATAAGTTCATGAAAGGAGATTAAAAATATGAACTTTAACAAATTTACAATCAAAGCCCAAGAGGCAATTCAAGAAGCTGTAAACATTGCCCAGGCGCATGGACAGCAAGTAATTGAACCTGCTCACATAATGGGAGGAGTTCTGAAAAGCAACGAACAGATAGTCTCTTTCCTGTTACAGAAGACAGGTGCGAACATAAACAACATAAAGAACGGAACAGAGAACATCATCCGTTCATTGCCAAAGGTAAGCGGAGGCGAACCCTATCTAAGCCGCGATAGCAACAGCATCATACTGAAGGCCGAAGATATTGCAAAGAAATACGGTGACGAGTATATATCGGTAGAACCCCTGCTGGCAGCTTTGCTCGAAACAGGAAGCCCGGTTTCAGCAATATTGAAGGAGAACGGCGTAAGCAAGCAAGAACTTGAGAAAGCGATACTTGAACTGCGCAAAGGCAGCAAGGTTACATCGCAGAGCGCAGAGGAGAGCTATCAGGCACTTGAAAAATATGCAGTAAACCTCAACGAAGCTGCAAGAAACGGCAAGCTCGACCCCGTAATCGGACGAGACGACGAGATACGACGCATACTGCAGATACTGAGCCGCCGTACAAAGAACAACCCGATATTGATTGGAGAGCCGGGAACCGGAAAGACTGCAATAGTAGAAGGACTGGCACACCGCATCATAAGAGGTGACGTGCCCGACAATCTTCGCGACAAGCAGATCTACTCGCTCGACATGGGAGCACTCATGGCAGGAGCGAAGTATAAGGGCGAGTTCGAGGAGCGTTTGAAAGCCGTTATAAGCGAGGTAACCAAAGCCGGAGGACGCATCATACTCTTCATAGACGAGATACACACCTTGGTGGGAGCAGGCAAGGGAGAAGGCGCAATGGATGCTGCCAATATCCTCAAGCCGGCACTTGCCCGCGGCGAACTGCGTTCTATAGGAGCCACAACGCTCGACGAGTACCAGAAGTACTTTGAGAAAGACAAGGCACTTGAACGACGCTTCCAGAGCGTGCTTGTTACCGAGCCCGACAAGATGAGCAGCATCTCAATACTACGCGGCCTGAAAGAGCGCTACGAAAGCCATCACAAGGTGCGCATACAGGATGATGCTATCATTGCAGCTGTTACCCTCAGCGACCGCTACATAACAGAACGCTTCTTGCCCGACAAGGCCATTGACCTCATAGACGAGGCTGCTGCCAAGCTCCGCATGGAGAGAGACTCCTTGCCGGAGGAACTTGACGAGATATCACGCCACCTAAAACAGCTTGAGATTGAGCGCGAAGCGATAAAGCGTGAAAAGGACGAAGCCAAGCTTGCTATGCTCGGCAAAGAGATATCAGCCCTAAAGGAACAGGAAAAGGAGAAACGCGCGAAATGGCAACAGGAAAAGGAACTTGCCGACCGCATACAAAACGCGAAACACGAAATTGAAGAGCTCAAGTTCGATGCCGAAAAAGCCGAACGCGAAGGCGACTACGGCCGCGTAGCCGAGATACGCTACGGCAAAATCAAAGCCCTGGAAGACGAGATTGCCAAAGTACAGGAAGAGCTGCGTACAGCGCAAGGCGCAGTTGCCATGATAAAAGAGGAGGTAACGGCAGAGGACATCGCCGACGTCGTATCGCGCTGGACAGGCATCCCCGTCAGCAAGATGCTGCAGAGCGAACGCGAGAAACTGCTCACCCTGGAAGATGAGCTCCACAAGAGCGTTATTGGACAAGAAGAGGCCATACAGGCTGTCAGCGACGCAGTACGCCGTAGCCGGGCCGGGCTGCAGGACCCCAAACGTCCTATAGGTTCATTCATATTCCTGGGTACGACAGGCGTAGGAAAGACTGAACTTGCAAAAGCCCTAGCCAACTATCTGTTCAATGACGAGAGCCTGATGACACGAATAGACATGAGCGAGTACCAGGAGAAATTCTCAGTATCCCGCTTGATTGGCGCCCCTCCGGGATATGTAGGATACGACGAGGGAGGACAGCTCACCGAAGCCGTACGCCGCAAGCCCTACTCCGTTGTACTTTTCGACGAGATAGAAAAGGCGCACCCCGACGTATTCAATATACTGTTGCAGGTACTCGATGACGGACGTCTCACCGACAACAAAGGACGCGTAGTGAACTTCAAGAACACCATTATAATAATGACAAGCAATCTTGGCAGCAGCTATATCCAGGAACAGTTCTCAAAAATCGGCAAGGAGAACAGGGAAAGCATCATCGAGGAGATCAAAGAGAAGATAATGGAGATGCTGAAGAAGACAATACGTCCAGAATTCCTGAACCGCATTGACGAAACGATTATGTTCACGCCTCTGAACGAAAGTGAAATAGAGCAGATAGTACGCCTGCAGATAAATTCCGTAGCAAAGCTGCTCAGCGAAAACGGCGTAAGGCTTGAAGCTGATGACACTGCAATAAAGTTCATTGCCAAGGCCGGCTTCGACCCGGAGTTCGGTGCACGCCCCATCAAACGGGCCATACAAAGGCTGCTCCTCAACGACCTTTCAAAGCAACTGCTTGCCGGAAGCGTAAACAAGGAATTTCCGATAAAGGTAGAAGCCACCGAAGAGAGCCTCGTCTTCATCAACAAATAACAAAAAACGGGTCAGCCTTCGTGGCTGACCCGTTTTTTTGTTATATCCTCTTTTTCATTTCTTCAGTTCCATTCCCAGCATCATACCGTCGTAGTTCTCAAGAAGTTTCCCCACAGTACCAAGTGTAGAAGCCGCTGTACCCAATCTTGACGATGCCGAAGAAAGGCTTGAAGCCTTGCTTGAAACCACGCCTAGAGTCTTCTGCAAAAGAGCAAGCAGTTTATCCGAATCAAAGACAATGTTCATGTCTTTCACATTATAGGCAACATAAGACTTGACATTGAGTTTATTCTTCATGAAACTGAAATTAATGGTCTTCTCTTCTGCATTAAGCTTATATGTACCCTTAATTTCACGTTCCTTGATTCTGAACACACATGAATTGTCCTTGTTGAAAGTAAACGAGCATGTGCCTTTTGCCACCCCGACTTTTGCAAGATAGCCATCGAGTTTCTCCTCAAGCTGACCAGAAACAGCACTGCCGCCGATACCGGCAAGAGCGTTCTCACTCTCAAGCACGCATGCAGCACCCTGATAGTTCCATGTACCCTCAAGCAAGGAGTCGCTGAGAGGCACAGCCTTTCCTATCAAATCGCCCAACACGTTTCCGACAACATCATTTACGCCGGAAGAGTTTCCGGAAACCTTTTCAGAAACCTTGCCTGCAATCTTTCCCAAAGCATCTTTCCAAGACTGGGCATCAGCATTGGCAAAGAGAGCTATAGCCAATACAGCCAGAAAAAATATTCTCTTCATATGCAACAATATTTATATTATTCAGCTGCACTCTCCTCGACAGACTCTTCTGATACAAAATCCACCACACCGTTGCTGACAAGAATGTTATACCATTGGAACATCTTCTTGATGTGTGTCAGATAAACTCTCTCACGGTCATAGTCAGGCATTACACCCTCAAAGTACTCGACCATCTCCTCCGGTGTAGCCATCTTCATATCGAAAGGCAACACACCGTTCTCCTTTTCGTATATCTTTGCAAAGACGTCACGCAAGGGCACCTCCTCGGTGTCGGTATATATTGCAATGTCATCAAGCATAACCACCTTGTCGCTATTATGGACAGGCATACGCTTCTTTGAAGCATCAAGTATCTCAACTATGAACATATTGCGCCCACTTGACAAGAGGCGGTAAAGACCGGGCTTACCCGAAATTGTAAGGATTCTCTCAAACATATTGTTCTATTTTGTATTTATTGTTGTTCGTACTCCTGTAATAGCATACCGCGAAGATAGGATTTCAATCCGTCACCGCAAAATTTGAAATATTTTTTAACTCTTCGAGCAGAGAAACGAGCTGCTCCATGACCGATATCCCCTTATCGTTGCATATGGAATAATCGGAAAGCAACAGCAGGTCATCGGCCGACATCTGGTTATCCATTCTGCTCTCTACCTGAACACGGCTCATGCCGCTGCGCGCCATCGTACGTTCAATAGCCGTTTCTCTTCCGGCCCACACGACTAGCACCTTGTCAACAGCATCTATCATACCCGACTCGTAAAGAATAGCAGTTTCCACAGCCACCAGAGGAACATTCTGTTCGCATGCCCACCTATTGAAATCAGCCTTTATCAAGGGATGCACAAGCCCGTTCACACGCTTTATATTCTCTTTGTCGGTAAATATGCACGATGCAATGTAGTTGCGGTTCAAGGAGCCGTCCTCGTTATAGCACTCCTCACCGAACATCCTTTTCAATTCCGCAACAACCAGAGTATCATGAACCATCATCTCCTTTGCTCTGGCATCGCAGTCATACACCGGAACGCCCATAATATCGAGCATACGCGAAACAACAGACTTACCGCTTCCTATTCCTCCGGTAATAGCCAATCTAATGCATTTACCCATATTATTGAAGAATGACGTATGAAGGTGATGTTGAAACATTGCTTATCTTATGCGACAGAGGTGTCACCACTATGTCAGCCTTGCGGCTACTGGCAGCTGCAGCCTCGGCATAATCGACAGAAACAGAGAAATCTTTCGCCCCCACATCTCCGGCATCAGGTTCAGGAACCTCAAATGTAACCTCCACCTCACGTGGCAATGAGCCTGGGTATGAAACAGGGAAACCGACATATTCGACCGGCAGACGGAGCTTCTTCTCAACAAGCGGATGTACAGTGACATAAACATCCACCACAGACGGCTCAACTGTCACCAGTTCATCTGCAACAATCTTCGCCTTGAAGCCAATGCTGTTCTTCAGATACTTCTTGACGACATATTCAGTCCTGATGTCACTCATCTTCTCAAGATGAGCCGCAGTAGCATAGACATTGACCTCAGAGGGAATAATCTCAATATCCGCAACTGTATAATGGTCGGCAACGTCAACAACGCCGTCAAGCTTGACCGGCAAAAGAGCAACATCCCTCTTTACGTCAATCATAATGGTATCCTGCAGCATGCGTACCAACGAAGTTGAAGAACCGACAAGATTCTCCACCTTCTGCTTCGCCACAGACAAAGGCAACACCAGACGTCCATTGCTGTTGCCCAGTTCTGCGTAGTTGACATCCACTGGCGTTGCTCCCCGGAGCTCATACCCTATGAGACCTGTTCCATAGTCACGCAGACGTGCCATGAAGTAGATATCATCCTTGTCGAGTTCCACATCCGAAGGAAGGCCCTTGACGTTTATCTTGAATGCAACATCGGTCTCGTATTTGTAGTTCAGCGCTTGAAGCAGCCACAAACAACACGAGACCAAAAGGAAGAAGAGAAAAGGCAACAGCTTATTCTCTTCTGTTTTTCTTATGAATGTTTTTATCAAAGCCGGTTTTCTTATCACTTACCCTCCTGCTGCATTGCATTAGGGTTTGCAAACACTACAGAGATATCAACACGGACATTCACATTATGCGCAATCTCAAGCAGAACGACACCGTCGTTGATTTCCTTGACCTTGCCATATATACCACCGCTTGTTACGACCTCCTGGCCTACCTGAAGGCCACGGCGGAAATTCTCGATTTCCTTCTGGCGCTTGCGCTGAGGACGGATCATCATGAAGTACATAATAGCAATTATAACCGCAAACATAATCAGCGGCTGTAGTGAAGCTGCACCCATAGCAAATGTTGTAAATACCATAATCATTAAATTTATTTGTCTTTATTTATTAATCTTTCCGTTCTCTCTCAATCTCTTTGTAATTGAATCGAGCAGTCCGTTCACGAAAGAACCGCTTTTTGCGGTACTGTAGTACTTTGCAATCTCTACATACTCATTAAGAGTTACCGAAACAGGGATATCGTCGAACGACATCACCTCGGCAAGAGCCACCTGCATTATCACAACATCCATGAACGCCAAACGCGACATATCCCAATTCTTTGAGCTCTCGCCCATCATAGCACGGTACTCTTCGGCATTTGTTATCGCATTCCTGAACAGTTTGCGTGCAAAGTCCATATCCGCAACATCCTTGTATTCGGGCAGCAGCTGGCAAGCACCGTCCTCATTCTCCTCGATACGCTTGATAGTCTTCACCACAAAAGTATCGACAATAGACTTGTCATCGTTCCAGTACAGGCTCTGCTCCTCAAGTATGGAATCGAGTTCCTCATTCTCAATTATGAAAGTCTTGTATATCTTGCGCCACAGTTCCTTGTCCTCCTCGAACGAAGATTCTCCAGAATCCATATACTCCTTATATATATCGCTTGCTTCGATTTCGTCGAGCATACGGCGCAGGAAATCGGAACTGTCAACCCAGTTCAGCTTGCTCTTTTCGGCAAACTTCACAAGCTGTTCATCCCTTTCGAGCTGTGCAATGAAACGGTTCTCCACGAACTTGGTGTCGGGAGCCTCGGCACCTGAGATATGTGCTTTCGATTTAAGGAACGATATACGGTCGGCAGCATAATGTGTTATTGCCGGCATAACAAGCAACATGTGATTGTAAAGGTCATACGCCTTTGACAGACTGAAAAAAACCTCGTCCTCGGCAGCCTTCAGACTCTTGCCGCTGTTCTTGTAGTAGGCATAGACTATCTGAATCACCTTTAGACGGATAAGAACTCTATTAATCATAAAACGCTTTTTCTGATTTCATGCAAAGGTCGCACTTTATAGCGACACAAACAAGGAAAAGGAGAATTTTATTTATTGTGAAGCAGCAAATACATATATACAGAACAACGTAAAAACCGGGTTTTGGTTTATCCGAATGCACATTTTTTCTTCATTTTCGGGCAAAAAAGCACTGCAAAAGCAAAAAATCATGGCAAAATTCATTGATTTTTAAAAAAATATATTCATATTTGGAAAATAATACTAACAAAAGCAAGGTAATTACGATGGAAGACAACAGAAAGAGCGGAATGATTGAAAGCGAGAAGGAGATTGTGTATTCACAAACCATCAAAGCAGGAAAGAGAATCTATTACATCGACGTGAAGAAGAACCGCAGGGACGAAATGTACCTCTCTATCACAGAGAGCAAGAAGATTGTCCAGGGCGAAGGCGAAAGTGCATCGGTAACATTCGAGAAGCACAAGATATTCCTCTACCGCGAGGATTTCGCGAAGTTCGTCAGCAGCCTTAACGATGCAATAGGCTTTGTTGTTGCCGAGCAAGGCGAGTACGTTCCCCACTACCCTGCCGAAGGCTCTGCAGCAACCGAAGGAGCAAAGGAAGAGAAAGTTGATATCGACATCGATTTCTAAATCGGCCTCAAAACGGGCTGAACACCTAATATTAAAGCAAAAACTTTGCTTATTTAAAATAAAAAGCGTACCTTTGCGTCCGCTTTAAGCACATCGTGTGATGGCGAATTAAGCAGAAACATTAATCTTAATTTAGAGTAACACATTTTAATTATGAAATCTATCAGCATTTCAGGTTCAAGCAGAACCGAGGTAGGCAAGAAGGCTACCAACGCTCTCCGCAACGCAGGTCTCGTACCATGCTGCATCTACGGAGTTGAGAAAGACGAGAACGGCAACCCTGTAACAAAGGCATTCAGCGTACCTACAGAAGGTCTCCGCAAGTTGGTTTACACACCAGACATCCACGTAGTTGACCTCACAATCGACGGCAAGGCAGTTAAGGCAATCATGAAGGATATCCAGTTCCACCCTGTAAAGGACACTATCCTCCACGTTGATTTCTATCAGGTAACAGAGGAGAAGCCTATCGTTATGTCAGTTCCCGTTAAGCTCGAAGGTCTCGCAGACGGTGTACGTGCCGGCGGTAAGCTCGTTCAGGTACAGCGTTACCTCAAGGTTAAAGCTATATATACAGCAATCCCAGAGATTCTTACAGTTGACGTTACATCACTCGGCCTTGGCAAGTCAATCAAGGTAGGCGACCTTTCTTACGAGGGTCTTGAGCTCGTAACTGTCAAGGAGTCACTCGTTGCTTCAGTGAAGACAACACGTGCATCTGCAGCAGCTGCAGCAGCCGCTAAGAAGTAATTGAACCCGAACAGATGAAATATTTGATTGTAGGATTGGGCAACATCGGCTCTGAGTACGAAGGAACCCGCCACAATATCGGTTTTACAGTATTGGATGCCTTTGCAAAGGCATCCAATACTTCTTTTCAGGACAAGCGTTACGGTTTTGTGGCCGAGGCATCGGTGCGCGGACGCAAGCTAATCCTGCTGAAGCCATCTACATACATGAATCTTAGCGGCAACGCAGTCCGTTACTGGATGCAGCAGGAGAAGATTCCGTTGGAGAACATTCTGGTCATCGTCGATGACCTCGCGTTGCCGGTGGGAGCACTCCGCCTTAAGGGCCAGGGCAGCGACGGAGGCCATAACGGACTCAAGCATATTGCAGCGACCCTCGGTACAACCAATTACGCGAGACTAAGATTCGGTATAGGCAACGACTTCGGCAAAGGGCACCAGGTAAACTTTGTTCTCGGAGCATTCGACAGCGAGGAGCAGAAAGCGGTTGACGAGCAGTTGGAGACAACGACAGAGATAATAAAGAGCTTCTGTTTTGCAGGCCTTGCACGCACCATGAACCAGTTCAACAAAAAAGGCAACGGCAACAAGCCGCAGGAATGATATGGCAGAACAAGCACGCATAGACAAATGGCTCTGGGCAGTGCGTATATACAAGACACGCAGCATAGCGGCCGAAGCATGCAAGAAAGGGCATGTGAGCATTGGCGAGCGCACAGCAAAGCCGGCACACAACATACGTGTAGGCGACATCGTGAACGTAAAGAAAGCTCCTGTAACATACTCTTTCAAAGTGCTCAAGTGTGCCGAGAACCGTGTAGGCGCGAAGCTTGTACCGGAGCTGATGGAGAATGTCACGCCGCAGGAGCAGTACGAGATACTGGAGATGAGCCGCATGAGCGGTTTCGTGGGCAGGGCCAGAGGAACAGGCCGCCCCACAAAGAAGGAACGCCGCGACCTCGACCAGTTTGTAGAAGAAGGCTACGACCTCGACCTCGAAGAATTCGACTTTGACGAACTATAAAATTCAAGCGTGCCCAAAAGGCGCGCTTGAATTTTAGTTGCGTGGGAGATTGTGGCACGCGGTGGACAAGGTGCACGGTGGACAAGGCGCGCGGTTAGTAAGGTCCTTAAAGTCCTTAGTGGCGCGCCGCCCTAAAGACCTTAAAGGCCCTATAGACCCTAAAGCCCCGAAGCCATTAGCGCGCACTACCCATTAAACGAATTAAGGCAGCCTTACGGCTGCCTTAATTCGTTTAAGTATCGCAAGCTGTTTATCACTTGATCAGCACCTTCTCACCATTAACAATGTAGATGCCCGGTACAGTAATTTCAGTGAGCTTGCGGCCCTGCAAATCATAAATGGTCTTCAATTCTCCGCTTTCGCCTTCAACAGCGTCAATGCCGGTTGTGCCTGGGAAACGGAAACTGAACGATGACGCATTGCCTGCATCAACATCAGGAAGAACCATATAAGCCTTGTTGCCCTCGCACTTGATGTGAGTTGTTCCGCTACCTAGATTCTCATCGTACTCCTCCTTCATCCAGTAGAACGCCTCGCCGTTTGTGCCGCGGAACAGCAGATAGTAGTTCTCATTGGCCGGGTTACCGCCAACAGCCTTTGTCATAACACAACCTCTAAAGATGTTGTTCTCAACAACATCAGCCTCTTCGGTTGTAAAATCAAAACGGAACTCCTGAAGGCTTTCATTGTTCTCACGATAGAGAACAACAGCTGTACGGGCCGGAATTACAGAGGCAACTGTATTAAGGTCAACATAACGTTTAGTGTCACCTTCCTTAATATCACCCTCAATAGCCGTGTATGCCTCTATACCATCGGGAACAGTCACGCTGAACGGCAGGAACATTGTTGCCCAATTGTATCCCTTGGCAATTGAACGGCTGTAATATACCTTAGCATCTGCAACAGGCTCAAGATACCAGTCGGTTGACCAATCTGCACCCTGCTCCACTGCTGAGTCAGGATTGTGTCCGAATGCCACACCATTGGCATTGCCTTCGGTAGTAAGGGTAAGGTTATCTGTACCGTTTGCCAAAGCAACCGCACCCTGCTCAACACCGCTCTTCAGTGTGAATTCAAAGCCCTCCTCGGCAAATTCTTTCCAGCCGAGTGTTGCAGAACCCATCGCGCTTATGAACTTGAACTTGCCGGCGGTGCCCTCAGCACAAATCCACAATGTCTTGTTCTCATCTATAGCAGTCGGGAATTCAACTCTTGCATTTGTATTTGCAATATAGTGGTTCTTATTCTCATCGGCTACTGAAGAGACATAGCTTCTCAAACGGTAAACTTTGCCGGGAGTTGGCATTACCATATTGCCCAATGCCTCTCGTGTTGCACGCAGGGTTGTATAAGCTGTATAGCAGTCGGTTGAAGCCGATACGTTGCTGCCGGCATCGATAAGGCCTGTTGCTGCTTCGTATGCAGCATAGTGATCGTCGCCATTCGCGCGGCAACCGGGAGCATCACCGCTCTTTGCCTGGGTTGTGACATCCATAGTATTTAACAAATCCTGGAGCTGGTAATAGCGTGGGTTGTTGTTCTCGAATTCAGCTTCAATAAACTTGAACAGCGAGCCGTCTGTTGAAGCACTGGCACCGTTCCAGAAACCGATATTTACGGTATCATTCTCAAAATCGTTCACAAAGGTGCCATTGGTCTTGATATAGAAATACGGTTCGCCGTTATCTTCTTTTGCAAGTTCAACAGTCCAATTCTTGTGAGTAGCATCTGCAGCAAGCAACAGTTTGTTTTTGCCGTTTGAGGTGTCATTTGCACCCAGCACCTTGCCATTACCATTATAGGGCTTAATGAGAACTGCACCATCGGTGCCGGCCATAAAGTACCATGCTTGGAAGGTATTGTTACTGGTCTTTGCAACAATATCAACATTATCTTCTGCATAGTCGTATCCCATAACTTTGCCGGTACGCTTATGATAAATATTGTACAGCACCGGGCTCTCCTCGTCGGTAGTGTAGAAGAAAGCACCGCTATAAGATGACTCATCAAGTATCTGAGTTCCGCGATTTTCGGCAAGCTCCATCCAGCACTGGTTGGCTGCAACATCGGCTGCAGGTTCAACAAGGCTGAATGTTCCGTTGCTTAACGTGTAATTGACAACTGTATTATCGATAGTTGTCTTGACAAGACCGCTACGCAATACAGAACCGCTTGCAGAGCCCTTTACATTCTCGTCACTCATTGTGATTGTGAATACATGGTTACCCTCGGCAGCCTTTATTATTACCGGTGTGTTCTTTGCAAGTGTCTCACCCTCGGCAGCAACTACATTGTTAAGTTCATATATGTATCTGCTGCCCTTCTGTATTATCTGCGCCTCTGTAATGTCGTATGCAGTGACACCGGCCGGCAATACAACATTGAACGGCAAGCAGAGTGTTGTTGCACCGCTTGCAGGAACGCTCAGTGTGTACTCTGTTACAGGAGTGAGTGTAAAGGTAGAGAGGTTCTCTTTGTTATAGTTATCGCTACCAAACACTGGACCCCAGTCGTTTACGTAGTTCGTTGTTGCATTGGCTGTTGTAATATTAATGGTGCTCTTGAGTTTGAATACATCTGCTGTTGCAGTCTCCTCAAACAGATATACACCGGCATTGGCTACATCGGTGTCGAATGCCTGAATATCCCATTGAGAGTGTACACCGGTTGCTCGCATATAATTTCCTTGTGCCGACAAGTGATAACCGGAGTAATCGTCTTTAGGCACAATTGTAAAGAGAGCATCGGCCGGTGCCTGTGCTGCAATAGCGTTGTTCTGAATTGTTGAATGTTTGCTATCGGTATTAGTGGTTGTGGCATCGAACAATCTGAAGCCGGCATTGCCCGCACCGGTCAAGCCGTCAAGTTCATTGGCCGCTGCATAAGCGATAAAAAGAGGCTTGCCGCCAAAGTTGATGTTGTAAACACCATTGAGGATTTTATCCTTCTTTGCATTGAGTGCATCGTACAACGGTTTCAATGCATCGTATGCAGCCTGCAACTCATCAGCAGTACCACCGTTGTTGTAGAAGTACAATGCCTCGGCCATTGAGTCGTAAAGAGTTGCAGTCTCTTCGTTGGTTACACCGGCAAGGTTCTTGTACTTTGGAGCAACCTCAGCTGTTGATGTAAGCTTGTAGAGGTCGAACTCAAGCATACCGAAGAAATACTGACCACCATATTGCGCATTACCAGGACCAGCCGATCCGGTTACAGTAAAGCGCAGATATCTGTATCTCTTTGAATCAATAGCTGCCGATTCGTATGTATTGCCTGAATTATGTGCGGGCAGATTTGAATCAATAGTAGCAAGCAC
>JAZNSN010000081.1:0-242493 GCA_045591315.1 Bacteroidaceae bacterium | reverse complement strand
ATCGCACTGCCATCGCCACTTTTACAGAATCCAGGAACTCTTTAGAGTCCCTGGATTTTTTTATACAGTGTCGCCAACCTCCTCTCCCGGCAGTGCCGTCCTGTCGCATCCCGCCCGGCATCACTTTCAGCGATGCTTCGTACGACCGACTGCTGCCGGCACTGACGAGCCTGCCCTGCGTGCAGCCTTGTGGGAGAGTAGTAGCCTAAAGGCACTCCTTTGGGGAGCTAAAGCTCCCGTCGTCGCAAGCAGTGCTCATTCGCAATGGTGTCTCAAAGAACTTTTCGTTCAAACAGTGGGGAGAGGACAACTCGCTATTCACGAAAAACATTATCACGTATATGCACCGCTCAAACAATTCCTCTCCTTATCCGATGTTTGAACGGTTGTTTGCTGTAATTTGATTTTGTCTAGTCTGCTTGCGTTCGTGGTGCAATTACAAACGGGTTTGTATTGCACTCACTTACCCGCAGCCTTTATCGGTGACGGATATTAAGAAAATTACTTTTGTGCGGCCGTACAGCATGGTAATTTAAAAAAAGAAACCGGCACTGTCTAAATCACAATTCAATGCCGTTGGAATTCATGAGCAAGCGAGGACATGCCTGCAGTGCGGCAGCGTTATCTTTTTACTATAACGCTGGACCGCACAAGTTCCGGAGCGCATGAATTACAACGATTAGCATTGAATGGCAAGTAACGGCCAACCGAGGGATGTCGCTTGCGACTCGCGAGCAAAAGGACGTTACGACTGATTTTGCCCTGTGCCGGGCGTTTGGTCCTTTGCGCGACAAAGGACATGATAGAGCGACAAGAAGAAGAATAAAAGATAACTGATTAAGGGTAAAACGAACCTTGGAATAAGATATTTTGGATAGAAATTAATCGTACATGTACAATATTAACCACAGTAAATTTCTACTGAGCCCCCAACTTTTGCAGGTGAGCCACGATGTGGCTGCCAAAATACGTCATTTTTATGACTTGCATTATCTGTTGCAGGATTCAGAGTGTGCTAAATATCTACAATCGGAACAATTCAAGACGGATTTCAATACTTTATTGGCTCATGACAGAGAGACATTTGATAAACCTGAAGGTTGGAATACAATGGAAATAGAACAATCTCCATTGTTATCAGACTTCTCTAATTTGTGGTCTAATCTGAAAGAGACATATTTGAAAGAATTACCGGCAATTGCTTTTTCAACGATTCCAAGCGAAGATGTTGTCGCTAAAAGTTTTGAGAAAATAATAAATAACATATTGTAATTTGTCTGTGCTGTGACCCGCAATTATAAAAGCGACCCGCCAGCAGTTCTACGGGATGCTGACGGGTTCTGTTATTTTGGGTTTGGTGCAAACTTTTATTTTTTTGGGGTTCTTGCTGCTTCTTTATCCAATCATCAAACTCACCACCTTGCCTTTCAGCACTATCTGCTCTATTACCGGTGTCTGGTGCGCGTATGGCAGGAATGCGAGCGACGGTAGCGGCTTTGTTATATAGAAATTGGCGACCTTACCGCGTGTTATCGAGCCGAAGTCCTTGCTCTCGCCCATGGCACATGCACTGTTGAGAGTTGCAGCATTGAGTGCCTCGGCCGGTGTCATCTTCATCTTGATGCTTGCCAAAGAGACCACGAACCTCATGTTGCCCGATGGTGCTGTTCCGGGGTTATAGTCCGAGGCCAGAGCTACAGCCAAGCCGGCATCAATCATCCTGCGTGCCGGCGGATAGCCTATGCCCAGGAAGAAGGCACAGCCCGGAAGCATCGTCGGCATTGTCTCGCTGCCACTAAGTGCCTCTATCTGCTCATCGCCCATTGATTCCAGGTGGTCAACCGACAGCGCGCCATGCTCCACACCAACCTCAACACCGCCCGAAACGGCAAGCTCGTTGGCATGTATTTTTGCTCGGAGTCCGTATCTTGCTCCGGTCTCGATTATCTTTGCTGTCTCCTCTACGGTAAAGAATCCTCTATCGCAGAAGACATCGACATACTCGGCAAGGCCCTCCTTTGCGACAGCCGGTATCATATCGTTGCACACATGCTCTACATATTCGGCTTGCCGTCCTTTATAAGCACGGCCTACAGCATGCGCTCCAAGGAACGTGGCACGCACCTCAAGCGGCGCGTTCTCCTTTATACGGCGTATGACACGCAGTATCTTAAGTTCGTCTTCGAGGGTTAGGCCATAGCCCGACTTGATTTCCACAAGGCCTGTACCCATGGAAACAATCTCGCCGATGCGCTCCATTGCCTGACGATAGAGTTCATCTTCGGAGGTGCCATGCAGGCGGTCGGCCGAATTAAGGATTCCGCCTCCGCGCTTTGCTATCTCTTCGTAAGAAAGGCCGTTTATCTTGTCGAGGAACTCCTGTTCACGGCTGCCGGCATATACTATATGCGTATGCGAATCGCAGAACGAGGGGAAGAGCCAGCCACCGCCGGCATCAATGACATCGCACCCGGCTGCTTCGGGGAGCTTATCCATGCTGCCGTAATCCTTTATACGTTTGCCGTCGGTAAGCAGCCATGCATTGCTGACAGTTCCTACATGGTCCATATCCTTGCCGGCGACACGGCTGCGACCGCTCTCGTCAACGCCGACAATAGTGCCTATATTCTTAACGAGCAAGCTCATATTCGTTCAGGAATTTGACCGATGATGCTATATAAGGGAACATTACTGTGTCGTTCTCAACGAAAGGCACAACCTTGCGGTAGGCTTCGAACATTGCTTCTACAGCAGCCGATGAACGGAGCGGACGACGGAACTCCAATGCCTGTGCCGCATTCATAAGCTCGATGGCAAGCACGCGTTCGGTATTCTGCACCACCTTCCAGAGTTTTGTCGCTGCATTCGAGCCCATGCTTACATGGTCTTCCTGGCCCTGCGACGAAGGAATGGAGTCGCACGAAGCGGGCCAGCAAAGGCCTTTCGACTGGCTGACGACAGATGCCGCAGTGTATTGCGGAATCATGAAGCCGCTGTTAAGGCCCGGATTGGCAACGAGGAAATTTGGCAGGTTGCGCGCGCCGGATATAATCTTGTATATACGGCGTTCCGATATGTTTCCGAGCTCGGCCATTGCAATGGCAAGGAAATCCATGGCAAGAGCTATCGGCTGCCCGTGGAAGTTGCCGGCAGAGATAACCTCATCGGTATCGGGGAAAACCGTAGGATTGTCCGTCGCCGAGTTCACCTCGGTTTCAAGCACGCTTGCGACATAGGCCAAGGTATCTTTCGATGCGCCGTGCACCTGAGGCATGCAGCGGAAAGAATACGGGTCCTGGACATGCTTCTTGGGCTGCCTTGCGATTTCGCTGCCCTCCAGTATTCCGCGTATTGCCTTCGCTGTCTCTATCTGGCCGTTGTGCGGGCGTATCGCATGCACGTTATGCTCGAACGGTTCCATGCGGCCGTCAAAGGCATCGAGCGACATTGCACCGATATGGTCGGCCCAGCGGCTCAGACGCCTTGCATTGATTATCGAATACACGCCGTATGCCGACATGAACTGCGTTCCGTTGAGCAGAGCAAGACCTTCCTTCGAGCAAAGAGCAATCGGCTCCCAGCCCATCTTCTGCATCATCGCCTCGCCTGAGACCACTTCACCGTCAATCTCAACTTCGCCCAGGCCAAGCAAGGGCAGGCACATGTGTGCAAGCGGAGAGAGGTCGCCCGATGCTCCCAGCGAGCCCTGCTCATATACAACCGGGACAATATTGTTGTTGAACATATCGACAAGACGCTCTACCGTAACGAGCTGCACGCCCGAATGACCGTACGACAACGACTGTACCTTGAGGAGAATCATAAGGCGCGCTATTTCCGAAGGCACCCTTGCCCCTGTTCCGCATGCATGCGACATCATCAGGTTCTTCTGCAGCCGGGAAAGGTTCTCCTTGCTTATTGAAATGTTGCACAGCGAACCGAAGCCTGTCGTAACGCCGTATATCGGACGTTCGGTATCTTCCATTTTCCTGTCGAGGTACTCACGGCAATGCACGATACGCTTCTTTGCATCGTCGCTCAAAGCCAGCTTGTAACCTTTTGTCAGTATCTCTTCAATCCTTGCAATTGTAAGGTGTTCTGCACTTATGTAATGAATCATAGTTGCTTTGTATTTTATTTTGTTCGGACAGTTACTTAATTATTTTCATTGAAGACCTTATCTATAAGTTCCTTGTCGGCCAGGTTAGGCAATGTGACCTTAAGCAGCGGAGTGCGTTCCATCTGACGCTTTATTGCGAACATCGCGCCCTCGTTGCGCGCCCAGCTGCGGCGTGCGATACCGTTGTTCACATCCCAGAGAAGCATCTCCTCGATGTGGCGTGCCGAATCGTCGGAACCGTCTATCACCATGCCGAAGCCGCCGTTCATGACCTCGCCCCAGCCTACACCGCCGCCGTTGTGTATCGACACCCATGTAGCACCTCTGAAGGAGTCGCCTATGACATTGTGTACCGCCATGTCGGCACAGAACTGCGAACCGTCGTAGATGTTCGATGTCTCGCGGTAAGGCGAGTCGGTTCCCGACACGTCGTGGTGGTCGCGCCCCAGCACAACGGGTGCCGAAATCTCACCCCTTGCTATAGCCTCGTTGAATGCCAATGCAATGCGCGTGCGGCCCTCGGAATCGGCATAGAGGATACGGGCCTGTGAGCCTACGACAAGCCTGTTCTGCTTTGCCTCGCGTATCCAGTGCAGGTTATCCTCAAGCTGTCCGCGTATTTCGGCCGGAGCATCCTTGAGCATATCCTCAAGCACCTCTGCCGCCAAACGGTCGGTAACTTCGAGGTCCTCCTCCTTGCCCGATGTACATACCCAACGGAACGGGCCGAAGCCGTAATCGAAGAACATAGGGCCCATGATATCCTGAACGTATGACGGGTAGCGGAACTTGCCGTCGGCAGCCATAATGTCGGCACCGGCACGCGACGACTCAAGCAGGAATGCATTTCCGTAGTCGAAGAAGTACATGCCGCGTGCTGTCAGCCTGTTTATTGCCGCAACGTGACGGCGCAACGACTCGCGCACGCACTCGCGAAAACGCTCAGGCTCCTCGGCCATCATTCGATTCGACTCCTCGTAGCTGTACCCCACCGGGTAGTAGCCTCCTGCCCACGGATTGTGGAGAGAAGTCTGGTCGGAACCCAAATCGACATTCATGCCCTCATCGGCAAGACGTTCCCAAAGATCCACCACATTGCCTACATAGGCGAATGAAACCACCTCCTTGTTCTCAACGGCACTCCTTACACGCGGAATGAGCTCATCGAGCGAAGTGTGCAGTTCATCTACCCAACCCTGGTTGTAACGCTTCTCGGCTGCGGCTATGTTTATCTCGGCCGTAATGCTTACCACGCCCGAAATGTTTCCGGCCTTAGGCTGCGCGCCCGACATTCCGCCGAGACCTGCAGTAACGAAAAGCATACCCTTGAGGTCGCTTTGCCCAGGTTTCATGCGCTTGCGAGCTGCATTCATCACGGTAATGGTAGTGCCATGTACAATACCCTGAGGGCCTATGTACATGTAGGAACCGGCTGTCATCTGGCCGTACTGCGATACTCCCATAGCATTGAAGCGCTCCCAATCATCCTGCGACGAGTGGTTAGGGATTACCATTCCGTTCGTGACTATCACGCGCGGAGCATCCTTATGGGAGGGGAAGAGACCGAGCGGATGACCAGAATACATAACCAGAGTCTGCTCGTCGGTCATTTCTGCGAGGTACTTCATTGCCAAGCGGTACTGCGCCCAGTTCTGGAACACCGCACCGTTTCCGCCGTATGTAATGAGCTCATGGGGGTGCTGGGCAACAGCCTTGGCGAGGTTGTTCTGTATCATGAGCATTATCGCAGCCGCCTGGCGCGAACGCGCCGGATACTCGTCTATGGCACGCGCATGCATCTCGTATGCAGGGCGCAAACGGTACATGTATATGCGGCCGTATCTCTTCAGTTCATCGAGGAACTCCGGAGCAAGCTCGGCATGATGTTTCTGCGGAAAGTAACGCAATGCATTCGTCAATGCGAGCATCTTCTCTTCGTCGGTGAGAATGTCCTTGCGCTTAGGCGCATGGTTTGCACTCTTGTCATATTCTCTTCTTGCAGGCAACACATCGGGTATTCCTGCAAGTATCTCCTTTTGAAAATCCGTCATTATATTATAGTTTTGTCTGTTTCAGTCAATCTTGCTGTCAACGATGGCAAGAATCTCCTTTTCGGCCTGCTGTGCAAGAGCCTGTATCTCCATAGCCTCGTCAACAAGCCTTTCGGCAGCAGCCCTGTCCTTGAGACCGGCTGCATTTATCCTTACATTGAGGCATGCACCCATCACTGCCGAACGTGCAGCCAATGCACCCACACCGGCATCGGATACCGAATTAGGATTGCCCTCTACGGCCATTGCACGTACAACCTCAAACGCCTTGTACGCAGCCTTCATCGTGCGTATCGGCACTTCGGTAGCATAAAGAGTAGCCACCTCCATGGCTGCCGCACGTGCAGCCTTCTCCTCGGCTGTGCCCTTCGGCATGCCGAACACGTCCATGATTCTGTTGAACGCGGTGGTATCCTCATCGACAAGAGCAAGCAGCTCGTTCATTACAGCCATGCCCTTTTCGGCCCAGCATGAGAAGAATTCCCAACGGTCGTCCCAACCAGCCTTGTGCGAAGAGAGATTGGCAACCATTGTGCCGAGAGCTGCGGCAAGAGCACCCATGTATGCCGAAATAGAGCCTCCGCCCGGAGCCGGCGACTCGCTCGCTGTCTCCTCGGCAAATGCAGCACATGTCATATCTACAAGCTTCTTAACGCTCTTCTGCTCCTCGGCCTCAAGGATATATTCCACGACCTTCTCTTCGGGCTTGAACTCCTTGAGGTTCGAGAGACCCATGCTCTCTATCGCTATGCGCACAAGCTCCCTTTCGGGAAGGCCTGTCGAACGGTGCTGCTTAAGAAGGAAATGACGTCCGGCATCCACAAGCGTCTTCTTCGGGACAAGGCCCACAATCTCCGTTCCTGTAACGCGCACGCCACGCGCATCGGCAGCACGGCACACCTCGTCGAAAGCTACATGCAACGGAGTAACGGAGAGGTTTGTCATGTTCATTGAGACCTGAGCTATGCCATACTCCTCGATGAACCAGCCTATAGCCTTGCACGCTTTGAGTGTACCGGGTATCATTACCGGCTCTCCGTTCTCATCCTTTATAATCTTGCCGGTAATGGGATTACCCTCGCGCTTCGGACGGCCTTTTTCACGGACATCGAAAGCAATGGCATTGGCACGTCTTGTAGATGTCGTGTTGAGATTATAGTTTACAGCAACAAGAAAATCACGTGCGCCTACGGCAGTAGCTCCGGTACGGGCAATGCCTTCGTCGTAAGCACGTGCGCCGAAGTCGGGACGCTTATCCTCGTTTGCCATCTTTTCGGGAAGGGCCTCATATTCACCCTCGCGGCACACTGCAAGATTACGGCGTTCGGGCTTGAATGCAGCCGCCTCGTAACAATATGTCGGCACTGCAAGCTCGTCGGCTATACGTTTTGCCAAATCCCGTGCAAGTTCGGCACACTCTTCCATTGTTATTCCTGAAACCGGTATCAGCGGACAAACGTCGCATGCACCCATGCGGGGATGCGCTCCTTTATGCAATCGCATATCGATAAGCTCCGTAGCACGCTTGATTGATGCAACAGCCGCATCGGCAACAGCCTCCGGCTCACCTACGAACGTTATTACAGTGCGGTTTGTCGCCTCACCGGGGTCAACATCAAGCAGTTTTACGCCTTTTACGGACTCTATTGCATTGGTTATCTGTTTAATGACCTCCATATCGCGCCCCTCAGAGAAATTGGGAACGCACTCAATGATTCTCTTCTGCATATTTTTGTTTTTAGACTATACGAATAGAAAAGCTGCAAGGCCGGCACTGCCTGCAACAAGATAGCCACGCAGCTTCCTTACAAATGTAGCCATATTTTATGAAACAGCGTAAAATTATCGTAGTTTTTAGAGACTCAGGAGTATAAAATATCCGGCTTCCGGCACACGCTAATGCGAAAAAACCCTTTTTAACATATATTTTTATAATTTCACCAGCATAGAATTTGATTTTATATGCTTTTGCAATAATTTCGCTTTGTTTAAGGTAATTTTCGCATTTTTGATACGTTTTATATAAAAAAACAATACAACTATGAAAAAGAAACTGCTATTTGCACTGATATCCATCATCTCACTCGTGGGTACTGCAACATCACAACAGAAGACGACTCTGAGTGCACAGATATATGGCTACCAGAGAGATATGGTCTATTTCGACTGCGTACAGACTCCGCTTATAGCACAGGAGTTCCACACAAACCCTGGTGAAGAACACATCTACAGCTTCGACTGCGACAATCTTGTGTACATGACCATAAACGGACGAGTCAAGGTTGTACTCCAGCCCGGAGACAGCCTGCACGTTGACATCAACTACGACGGAAAGAACGTAAAGGTAGAATACAGCGGTTCGGAACGTGCAGTAAACAACAACCGCCTGTTCAAGGGCATTGAAAACATAAAGAGGAGCATGCGATACAAGGGGCAGCTTCTCGGTTGCATCGCGCTCGACATAAAGCCGAAGAGCCGCATCGACGATTCACGCGCACTGCTCGAAAAGGCAAACACCCTTATCGGGAACAGCCAGGCAAGCAACGAGGCAAAGAACTATGCCAAGGCTATGGTTGACTATGATGTATATATGTCTTTCATAGAGTACCCTGTAATGTACGAAAGCACAAGAGGGCTTGCCGTTGCAAGCCAGGAAATAGGCGACTATTGGAACATCATGGAGGGATACGCTACAAGAAACGATGCCGAGTCGTTGAGTTGCCCCGAATATGCAAGCCTCCTTATGCGCTACTGTTTCTACATGAACGAGAAGGCTGCGAGGGAGAAAGGCGAAACATACAGCATGCCTAAGGTAATGGAAGATATGTACAAGGAGTTCGCATCGTTCTACAGCGGCGAACAGAGAGACTTCCTGCTTTATACCTTGCTTCGCAACTTCATCATGAACGGCAAGGAGATTGAAAGAGCCGATGTCCTATACAAGGACTATCTTGAGAAATACAACAGCAATGCTTCGTACAAGAGCATTATCGACATGCTTCTACAATAAATGCAAAAACATTTAACTGAATAATCTTATGAGAAAAGCTATTTCTGAATTAGGGTTTTTCTGCAGAATTTTCATTGTTGCCGTCATGCTCGCATGCAGCATAACAGGTGTGCAGGCACAGGCAGCAGCCGATTGGAAAGAGAAACCCGTAACCTTGAGAGTAAGCAACAAGCCTCTTGGCAAAGTGCTGGAAATGGTTGCAGAAGCTGCAAATGCGAAAATAACATTGCAGGACGTATCGCTATGGAACATAAACAAGCCTACAAGCCTTGCTGTCAAGAACAAGCCTCTTGACAAGGTCCTTGGCGACCTTATAGGCGACCAGGATGTAGTGATAAGCTACGAGAGCAACAACCAGATAATTGTAGGGCCCGACAAACAGCACGAAAGCGACATGGGCGAATACAACGTATCGGGACAGATTCTTGCCAAGGACAACAAGGAACCGCTTGTAGGAGCAACAGTGCTCATTACAGACGGTACAGGCAAGAGCAACGGTGCAAGAGGCTGCATAACCGACCTTGACGGCAAGTTCAGTCTGCGCCTGAACAAGAAAGAGTCTATCAGCGTCTCTTTCGTTGGATACGAGACTGTTTCGAAGCAGATTGTAAAGAACGAGCACAACCTTGTAATAGAGCTGAAGCCGAGCATTGAACTTGACGACGTTGTCATCACCGGTATCAGCCGCCGCAGCAAGAACAGCTTTACAGGAAACTATGTTGAGGTGAAAGGCGACGAGTTAAGGAAGATGAACCCTACAAACATTCTGAAGAGCCTGCAGTTCTTCGACCCTAGTTTCAAGGTCATTGAGAACAACAGGACCGGTTCCGATCCTAACGCAGAGCCGGACTTCCAGATTCGCGGAGACCAGTCATTGGGCTCAAAGTCCATGAACAGCATGGACCTGATGCTCGACAACGTATCAAGCCGTCCGAACACTCCGCTGTTCGTGCTTGACGGCTTCACAGTTCCTATGAGCCGAATCCTTGACCTTGACCCGGAACGTGTCGAAAGCATTACCATACTGAAAGATGCTGCGGCAACTTCGGTATATGGCTCACGTGCTGCAAATGGCGTAGTTGTAGTAGAGACAAAGGTCGCTCCCGACGGTGCGCTCTCCGTTTCATACAACGGAACATTGACCGTACAGACACCCGACCTCACCGACTACAACATGATGGACGCAGCGACTAAGCTCGATACCGAATGGCGTGCCGGACTATATAACCCGAACAATGCCGCACAGATGAACCTCTACAACAAGTACAAGCGCAATGTGCTCGGTGGCGTTGACACCTACTGGTTGTCAAAGCCTTTGCGTACAGCATTCCAGCACCGTCATTCAGTAAGCGTAGCCGGAGGTACTGAAGCATTCCGCTATAGCCTCGACCTCAATGCGGCTATGCAGCCAGGTGTGATGAAGGAGTCGGAGAACGAGACAAAAGGCGTAAGTTTCAACATGACCTACATGAAGGAGAAGTTCACCATGCGCGCCAACATCAGCCTTTCGGAATCGGAGAGCAAGAACTCGCCTTACGGCTCATTCTCACAATATACAAGGCTTAACCCCTATTATATACCGGAAGATGATTACGGGAACCAGATAAAGGTACTTGACAACAACACCGTAAGCGGGCAGAGCATGATAGTAACCAACCCGTTATACGATGCTACCGTAGGCATAAAGGACCTCACCAACAGCCTCAATGTAACTACCAGCCTCAGTCTTGAATACATGCTTCTTAAGAATCTGCGCATTACGGAACAGTTCTCCTATTCAAGAGGAATGGCAGGAACAGACAAGTTCCTCCCGGCCGACCATACCAGCTTTGAGCTTGAAGATGACCTTACACGCAAGGGAAGTTATTACAAGAGCGACGGTGACATGTCTTCATGGTCAAACAACTTCGGCATAAACTATAACCTTGTGTTGAGGAAACACCTTTTCAGTGTATTTGCCAACTGGACAATCAGCGAAGACAAGAACGATTATGTAAATCTGTCGGCTACCGGTTATCCCGACCAGCACATGGACGACTTCATCTTCGGCAACAAGATGGAGACAAACATGAGCAACATAGGTACCGAGAACGTGTCACGTTCCATAGGTCTCATAGGACAGTTCTCATACAGCTACGACAACCGCTACTCTGTCGATTTCAACATCAGCGGCGAGGCTTCTTCACGATACGCGAAGCATGACTTCGTGCCGTTCTGGTCGGTGGGCGGACGTTGGAATGCCCACAATGAGAAATGGCTAAAGGGATATCTCTCGAATCTTGTATTCCGTGCAAGCTACGGTGTCACCGGTGAGCAGAACTTCAGCCCGTCCGATGCTATCGAGTACTACAGTTTCTCCAGCACCATGCGTCCTTACAGCTCATTCCCCGTTCTTGGAGCCCTTCTGAGCGGACTCAACAACACAGAACTTGGTTGGGCAAAGACACACAACACCAGTTTCTCTGTTGATTTGGGATTCTGGAAGAACCGTGTAAACCTGTCATTCAACTACTACAACAATATCACAAAGGAGTTGCTGACAAATTACGACCTGGCACCATCAACCGGTTATTCATCAATGGTCATGAATGCCGGAGAATTGCAGAACAGAGGATTTGATGTTTCATTGAATGTCATTGCAGTACAGAACCTTCGCAAACAGTTCTTCTGGACCATCAGTGCTAATGCAAACCATAACAAGAACAAGATACGTAAGCTGTCCGACTACCTGAAGAAAGTCAACGAGGAACAGATGAAGTCGGCTGAAGCACCGTTGCCACAATACCGCGAGGGTGAATCAACTACAACGCTGTATGTAGTACGCTCCTTAGGCGTTGACCCGGTTACCGGCAAGGAGGTTTATCTGAAACGTGACGGCACAAAGACTTTTGTGTGGAATGCAAACGATAAAGTACCCGTAGGCGATACAAACCCGAAGATAAGCGGAACCCTCTCTACCAGCATAAACTGGAAAGATTTCTCTTGCTCGCTTGGTTTCACATACAAATACGGAGGCATTGTCTATAACCAGACACTAGTTGACAAAATTGAAAACCAGAATGTGGCATATAACCTTGACGAGCGTGCCGGAAAGGGACGTTGGGAGAAGCCTGGCGACGTTACACGTTATGTGGGATTCAGCCCGACAGGAGCAAATACACCTGCAAGCACACGATTCATAATGGATGACAACGAGATTAGGTTTGCCAGCTTGAATGTCGGCTACAGATTCAATGCTGAAACATTCAAGTTCCTGCGTCAGGCCAATATTGACGTTGTCGCACTGAGCTTTACCACGAACGATATCGCACGCATCTCACCAATCAAGATGGAGCGAGGCCTCGATTATCCTTTCGCACGCTCATACACTTTATCACTGTCAATTATGTTCAGATAAAAAACACCTACTAAAGACAACAGAAACATGAAAAAGACAACTAATATATTTATAGCACTCCTGACAGCTCTGTTCACCCTCCCCTCATGTTCCGATTGGCTGGACATATCACCCGACACCGATGTCCCGGCAGAAGAACTGTTTACAACAGAAAACGGTTTCATGAGTGCATTGGCAGGTCTGTACATAACGATGACCGAAGAGGACACCTATGGAAAGAACCTCAGTTTCGGTATTGTTGAACAGCTGGCACAGATGTATGACAAGATACCCGACGGCACAACTAGCCGCCAAAGCGTCTATATATACGACACAGAAACAAGCGGCGCATACAACACCAAAGGAACGCTTGCAAGCATTTGGCGTTCACAGTACCACACTATAGCAAATGCCAACAATCTGCTGAAATGGTGGGACGCCAATGCCGAGGCAGTGATAGCCGACAAAAAAACACGTAATATGATACGTGGCGAGGCTTTAGCCTTACGCGCATTCCTGCACTTCGACCTGTTGCGTGGCTGGGGACCTATGAACTATGCAGGAGCAGACAATGCCAAGGAAATGAAATGCATTCCCTACCGTGTTGTAGCCGACCACTCCAAGCAGCCTCTGCTGCCTGCAAAGGATATTGTAAGCAACATTATAAATGACCTTAAGGAGGCCAAGGAATGTATGAGCCACGAAAAGGACCTGGACCTGAGCAACCGCATAGACGGAAGACACTTCCGCTTCAACTATCATGCAATCAACGCCCTGCTAGCGCGCGTCTATAGCTATGCAGGCGTGAAAGACAGTGCTGCCATGCATGCCAGAATGGTTATAGAGAAGTGTGGACTCACACTTGAGAACGGCAACGACAACGACCCCATACTCTCTAAGGAAGTCATCTGCGGACTTAACATGCACGAGCTTAAGGACAACATGTCCGACTATTTTGCTATCGGCGATAAACTGAACACCAAATATTACCTGAACATCTCGACACTTAACTCAATATATGAGGGTATAGGTGCCGAAAATGAAGATATGCGCGCCAAAGGCACCGCATTCCACAGGAACAACGAGTCCCAAATGGCAATATCATTGAAATACATCGACAATGACAATGAGATAATACCTCTTATACGTCTTCCGGAGATGTACTACATAGCATGCGAGAACACCGAAGACAGCGAGGAAGCAGCTATGTATGTCAACAACGTACGCAACAAGAGAGGTATCTCCAAATCGAAGGACGTTTCGTGCAACACAGAGGAACAGCGCATAGCGGCCCTGAACAAGGAATTCTGCAAGGAATTCTATGGTGAAGGACAATATTTCTGGTTCATGAAGACACACGGAATTACAGGAAAACTGTCACACTCTCCCGAAGTGACACTTGTTGAGGAGAACTTCGTATTCCCGTTGCCTGACGCAGAAGTTGAATACGGCTGGTCAGAAGAATAAATCGAATTACCGGAAATAGAAATCCTCACACATACGGAAGAGATAACACCAAGAGTATAATCATTCAAACATGATACATTAATTATATGAAAAAGAGTATTGACTATATAGTTTGGCTACTATGCCTCACACTTGTGTTTGCAGCCTGTGATGAAAACGAGCCCGATTTGTTTGACAAAAGCGCGAACGGAGCCTATTTCGACTATGAATATGGAGCTGATTTCAACAAGCAGATCAACTTCTGTGACCACATAGTCGGGAACCCCGATACAGTCTCCGTCGCATTAAAGGTAAAGCTGCTCGGTTATCTGGAGACAGAAAACCGCACACTGTCGGTAAAGACAAAGGAAGTGGAAGGGTATATGCTGGCTCAGGTTGCCATAGAGAAGGCTGTATTCGGCAAGGACGAGTACGAGAAGGAGATTATAGTTAAGGTAAAGCGCCCTGAGATAAAAGATTCTGTATATGCCGTATGCATATACCTTGACGGCAGCGGAGACATCGGTACCGGATTAAACGGAAAGAACGAAATAAACCTGTATGTAACAGAATCGTACAGCAAGCCTGCAGTATGGTATAGCCACGTAGATACATACCTGGGAGATTGGAGTAAGGAGAAGCAAATATTCCTTGCCAATCACACCGGAAACGACCAGTTCTACACGGTTCTTTACGACAATAATATGGGAGCTCATGTGTTCGACTCTATCATAGCCCTCAACGTAAGCGCTGTAAATGCATTGCTTGCGAACGAACCGGCAGAACCCATTGAAGTCGATTTTCCTATAATTGCAGAAACCGAGCGTCCCGACTATACAATTCCGTACTTCTGGAAAGATTATGAACAATATCTGGGCACATTCAGAGCTAACAAGTTCTGCCGCTTTACGACTATGCTCGGCGGTTCCAACACCAGAGACATCGCATTGCTATATTCAAGCGAGGATGCGATACAGAAGATGCAGGATGAAGCAGACAACTTCCACAAGAACGATGTATATGACATGCTGAACGAGTATTACAACTACGCATTGAACGGCTGCCCGATTTCGGAATACAAGAATATGTTCTGGGTAGAGATGAAGAACAATGCGAACTACAGGATGAGAATACCGTACTGGTGGGAGGACCCGAACGGACTGGGAACAGCCGAAATTGCAAGGAAGTACTTCGGAGAATACAAAGACGACAAGTACCAGTTCATGCTGAAGACAATGATGAAGGATGATGGTGCCGGGAACTTCATTGCAGCATCAATACTCCCGTTTATATATGACAAGGCAAACAACAGATACGTTTGGGACGAATCACCGTTCGGCAAGAAGCAGCTTTCGGGCGAAGAGCGTCTCAAGGAGTGTTACCGTATCATAAAGGCAGCAAATGACAAGCGCCCGGAATCAAGAAGATATGACATCCCGGATGTAGAACTCGACTAAAAGGCTGTTCATCTACAAGAACAGAAAGTATCAACAATCATCGAAATGGAATAATATGAAAAAGATATCATCACTTCTATTGTTTGTTCTCGTGCTGGCCGGTTGCTACGACGACAAAGGCAACTACGACTACACATTGGATTCTATGAACAAGATAATGTCAGTCACATTCTCACCATCGGTAGTGAAATCGGCCGAGGGAGATGTCATCGAAGTGCAACAGGCTCTGGAAGAAGAAAACAGCACACGTCGTGTCGAAGCTATTGTAGAGCAATCGCTCGCCGATAACCTTGACGACCTCGAATTCTACTGGTGCAGGTCATTTGCCGATAAAGACGGCAAGAACGTAAAGGACACGATTCGTACTAAAGGCTACCTTGAATTCAATCTGCCTGTCGGGAAAGCCATGTCCTACGACATATTCCTGCATATATATGACAGGAGTACCGACCTGACACACTACTCTGCATTCAAGATAAACACACGTCCTGTATTCAAGAACAGCCTGTTTGTCATGCACGGCAAGGAGGGCAGCCGAAAGATAGGCAACATTGAGGTCATTGGCAATGAAACGAACATATATACCGATGTAAAGTCTGTGACCAAGGATAACAACTACTATGAGAATGCAACCGGTTTCGGATATTCAACCTTCATGAATATACCGGAGGATCTCTCAAACATCGCAGTAACCAGTACGCTGACAATCTACGGCAGCAATGGAGAGACAAGAGCCTACAACCCTCATGGTATGAATGTAAAGTACACATCACCGCAAATATTCAAGGCCGAAAGCCCGAATTTCTCATACAAGAAAACTGTACAGACCGGAGACCCTTCAAACTACACACTATGCAAGGTCGTTCTATCCGACAACGGCGAAGTATATGTAGGAAACTACATACACGCCCTATACAAGCCGGGACTTGCATGCGAGAACGACCCGGACCTGCTGCACCAGAGCGACTATGAGATTACGGCAGCGACAATCACCCACAACCGTTTCCTAATGTGGGATGCAAAGAACGGACGTTTCCTTTATGCAGCAAAACAAGACCCCGGATTTGCTATAGATGAGGCGAATTCCATAAAGCCCAGTTATGTATCTATGAGCCCTCTTCTCGATGCCAATGTAAAATTCATCGGACTGCAGAAATCACCGGCCGACATGACAGCTGTAATGGGATATATCAATTACCGTGACAACTACGACCAGCAGAACGCATACTTCATATTCAAGGACGAAGCAACCGGCAACTATTACCGTTACGAACTCCTCATGCAGGATATCGGAGACGGCAGCAAGGCAAAGCAAAGAAGCGGCGAGAACGAAGAAAAGCTTTCGGCATACACAATCAACAGCGAGAAGAGACTCAGCGGCCTGACTCCTACCGACATGTCAACCATAACATACAACTCCTGGTTCACGACATCCAACCTCTTCTTTGCCGAGGGAAATACCGTTTACCGCTACAATGTCTCAAATGGAGACAGACATGCTGTCTATGAAGCACCGATAGGGTATGATGTAACCAAAATAAAATTCCGTACAGAGGACAACTCGCTATTCAATGACGACTTAGGCCTTTATATGAATATTGTTCTATTCAACGGTTCGAATGGTGCCATAGCTGAAATAAAGTTTAATACAGCAGCAGACGTCGATAACGGTTATGCTCCGATATTGTACGAGAAAGACAACGAAGGCAACCTATGGGGTGAAATCATTGATATCCAGTTTGTGAATGACTACGTTTACAAAGTAATCTATTAAATTATGAAGAAGACCGTTCTGGCAGCACTGCTTGTACTTTGCTGCGCAACAGCCTCAATAGCCCAGAAAGGCGAGATTAGAATAAAAGGAAAAATTGAAGGTATAGAGAAAGGCCGTCTCTACCTGCTTGCACGCTCCTCGGAGGAGAAGAGCGACACCTTGGGATTCTGCGACTTCAAGAAAGGCAAGTTCCAGTTGAAGGCTAATGCCGAAGAGCCTGTTGTCGCACAGCTTGTAGTAGAAGGTTTCTCAGGCGGATTCACGCTGTTTGCAGAGCCCGAAGTGACATACAGTGCATGCCTCAGCGAGAATGAAAGCTACTACATCAGAGGCGGCAGCCTTAATGACAGCTATACAGCCCACATGAAGGTTTCCGACTCACTCCGCACTGTCATATCCGGACTGCAGGAACGCTACGACGCCATGCGCAAGGCAAGGAAGTTGCGTAGCGCAAGCCTTGTGAACGACACCTTGCAACGCGAGCAGGAAAAGTTGCGTGAGATTACCGACAGTTTCCTCGGCAACAACGACAACGTTATAACGGCATATACCGTATATTCCAACATCTTAATGCGCGACGCAGGTCTCAAAGAGACACGTAGCATGTATGCCGCTTTGGGAGACGGAGCCAAGACCTCCCAGTTCGGACGCATAATAAAGGAACGTATAGAACGCATGGAAAAGACAGACCAGGGAGCCGATGCACCGGACTTTACACTCCCCGACATCAACGGCAACCCAATAACGATGAGCAGCGTAAAGGGCAAGATTAAGATTATTGATTTCTGGGCAAGCTGGTGCGGACCGTGCCGCTTAAACAACCCTGCACTCAAGAAGCTCTATGAGGAGTTCCACGAAAAGGGCCTTGAGATTATCGGTGTCTCGCTCGATACCAGCAAGAGTGCCTGGGAAAAGGCTATAGAGAAGGACGGACTGGGCTGGATAAATGTATCTTCGCTCAAAGGATGGGAGTGCGAGACAATACGCCTCTACAACGTGAGCGGAGTACCGTCGCTCTTCATACTCAACGAGAACAACAATATAATAGCAACAGGGCTTCGCGGTGAACAGCTGAGAGCATTCCTGCAGGAGAACCTAAATTAAAACCATACACAATGAGAAAGTTATTAGTATTGACATTGCTGGCCTTTGCAGCACTCGGCACTGCACAAGAGAGGAAATTCGTCATAAAAGGCGAAATGGCCAGCAACAAGCTATGTTACAGCAATGATTCTGTCAAGGAAGTCAGGCTTGAGTTGCTTGTTGATGGTGTACAGACTGTGATAGCAGCTTCACCTGTCAAGGAAGGCAAATTTATTTTCGAGGGCACTGCCCCAGAAGAGCTTACGCTGTGCAACATAACAGGCTTCGACAACGGTGGAATACAGTTCTTCCTTGAAGAGGGTGAAATTACAGTAGGCCCGTTCGATGCAGCATACCCGGTAGCAGCCAAAACCGGCGGCACCCCTTGCAACGACCTCTACCAGGCCTATATCGACCTGAACAACCGATGTATCAACGAAAGCAAGGCACGCATGAGAACTGCATACGAAACCTTGCCCCAAGATGTCAAGGGGAAGCCCGATGCAGAAATGAAGTACACATCACCGACCTTCTATGTGAACAACATGCACTTCAAGGTAGCTATCATGGACTTCATATACCAGCACATCGACTCACCGGTAGCATTGTATATAATAAAATATGCCATGCTCCCAACATTCACCACTGAGATGATACAGAAGTTCCTTGATGCCGTTCCACAGGAACTGCATAAGCAGACAATGTACAAGGAGCTGGTCAACGAGATTCGTTCGGCCAACCTCAAGGAAGGTTCTCCGGCTCCGGACATCAACGGACGCACTCCCGATGGCAAGGAGCTTTCACTTTCCGATTTCAAGGGCAAGTATGTGTTCATAGACTTCTGGGCAAGCTGGTGTGCACCATGCCGCCGCGAGATACCGTTCCTCAAAGAGGCTCTTGCATACTCCGGTAACAGCGACAACCTTGTTGTGCTGAGCTACTCGATAGACAATGAGATGGACGACTGGGTAAACTGCATTGCAAAGAACCAGCTTACACACAAGAACTGGGTACACATATCGACGCTTAAGGGCTGGAACAGTGACGGAATAAAGTTCTTCAGCGTTAAAGGCGTACCGTTCACTGCACTCATCGACCCGGACGGCAATGTCGTAGAATTCGGCCTCAGAGGCGAAGAGATGGTAAAGAAACTGAAAGGCATCGTTGACGGTGCAGACAAATAAAAACATTATAGTTATGCTAAAGAGATTATTTTCGGCAATAATAGCTGTTGCAGCCTGCATTTCGGCCGGTGCACAAGGGACATGCGTAATAAACGGCAACATTGCCGACGGCAAGAAAATAAAGAAAGTCAGCCTTGTAATCACCGATGAGTTCGGCCAGGAAAGAGAAGTTGCCGTATCAAAGGTTAAAAAGGGGAAGTACCTTTTCACACATGAAATTGCAGCCGGTGAGCCGGTGATGCTATATACCATAAAAGGCATCGGCGAAAAAGGCATCAGGCTGTTTGTAGAACCAGGCGAGGTCAATGTAAACACAGTCTCTGCCGAAGCATCAGAAGAGAGCACTGTTACAGGCACCCCGACCAATGATGCATACGCAGAATACATGGCAATCAGAAATGCCGGGCAAAAAAGAGTTGTGACACAGACAGAAGCTCTTGCAGCAGCTAATGGAAGCGATTGGCTGCAGAGCAACGAAGGCCAGAATGCAGTAAAGAGCATTAAGGCAAGAGAGGCAATTAAGACAGAGGCTGAGGCCATAAGATTCCTTATAAACCATAACTCTTCTCCGATGACACCGTTTGAGATTGAACATACATTGCTGCCGAATCTCAGCGAGGGCTATGCCGACCAGATGACAAAAGCAATAGCAGTGTCATTGGAAAATCACCCCTACTACCTGTCGTTGCGCAACAAAGTGCTTTCGAACAGCATGAAAGTGGGCAACGAAGTGCCTGACATTACACTGCCATTGCTCAGTGGCGAGAAGAAATGCTTGAGCGACTACCGTGGCAAATATGTAGTACTTAACTTCTGGGCAAGCGGTTGCGAGAAATCTCCGGCTATGCTTGCAATAATGAAGGAACTGCACGAAACCATCAAGAGCAGCAACGGCCAGTTTGTAATTGTAAGTTTTGCTCTTGACAGCAATGCAGCTGCATGGAAAGACGCAGTCAAGAGCAACGGAACAGACCTTGAGGGCTGGATACACGCATGCGATGCAGCCGGAGCAGAATCACCTGCAGCAAAACTGTACAAGGTAGAAAGCACTCCAAAAATTGTTCTCATTGAGCCGGAAGGACGTGCAGTATCGCTCAATTTGGAAAACGACGAAGTGATTATGCGTGTCAAGCAGATAATGTCGGGCGACCTCTACTACCTTGACCAAGAAGAATAAAAAGAGTTATTTATATGATAAAAGGACGGTTATGCCGTCCTTTTTTTACATCTGTAATATACAGAGCATAGCAACGGAAACGTGTTGTTGAGGGCTTGCCCGGAAAAATCTCTGTTCGCGGTTTTGAGATTCCTCCCTTCGGTTCGGAATGAACAAAACATGGTTTTGTTATCGACGAGTTTTGCAGCAACAGGTCAAACGTCGCATAGCCGTAGGTTATACCGTTTGGGTTGCGAAAGGCAAAACGAGTCAATGACCCCTTTATTTTGTTATCGACGAGTTTTGCAGTGAACGTCGCAGGCAGCATCGCTGAAAGTGATGCCCTGCGGTGCACGAAAGGCAAAACGAGTCAATGACAGTGCAAATATAGAATGACAAAACACAGTTTTGTTATCGACGAGTTTTGCAGTGAACGTCGCAGGCAGCATCGCTAAAAGTGATGCCCTGCGGTGCACGAAAGGCAAAACGAGTCAATGACAATGCAAATATAGAATGACAAACACTATACAAACACACCAATTTATAGCGAAAATTTTATATCGAACTCCGGTTAACATACAATCGGCATTAATAACCTATGCTAAGAAAACAACAATGGGCGAGGAAAAAATCCTCGCCCATAATATTTAAGTTGCCAAACTATTTACGGCTTTATTTTACAAAAACCTTTTTGCCGTCGATAATGTATATTCCCTTTGTCGGGATTTCTACTTTTCTTCCGGTCAAGTCGTAAATAGCCTTGACATTTCCGTTTTCACCCTTTACCTCGTCAATGCCGGTACTGTTATTGATAGTCCACTCTTTAGAACCTGAGCAAACCTGATTCTTGCTGTGCCACTTTGTGTTAGGATAACCCCACTCATCAATATAGTCCTCAGCAGCATGGTCAACGATAATCTGTGAAAGGTCGAGTGTATATTTGCCTGCAGCAGTAATAGGTGTAACTGTATACTCGTAGCCTGTCCACTTTGCATTTACAAGATACTCAAGTGTTTTGCCGAGGTTAGACATTGGGTTATATGTCAAAGTATAATCCTTGTCTTCGCCCTTCAATACAATCTGCTGTGAAATCTGCTGCCAGTTCTCATCCAAAGAGAGTGTTACATTCTGGTTGAATTCGATGATAATTCTATCGAGCTGCTCAACATTGCCGTTTACCGGAGTAACGCTTACCACCTCAAGCGGCTCTATTGTAAATGTATATAGTTCTACGCTTACTGAAGTATATTCATTCGCAACACCGTCCATGGTAAAGAAACCTTCAGGGATTGCATATGTATATACGCCTTCTTCTGTGAGCTCACCGAATGATACGGTAATCTTGTTACCTGACAATGTTGCTGTACCCTCTATCTCTGAATCACCGGGAATATAAACGACAACAGGGTCGGCACCTTCAACAAGCTCAACCTCGTTCACGTTCTTGAATGTGATTTCAAGGTCGCCAAGCTGCTTTACTCTATCACCCTCGTTATAGTTGAGAGAGAAAGATGGAGCTGTGTCAATAATCTGGAATTGGAAATTTCTGTATTCATTTATTCCGCCATCTTCGCCTACAAAGATGCCCTCATAGATATCCAGATTGTAGCTGCCGGGTTTGGTTATCGGTGTCTCAAGCTCCAGAGTGACACTCTTCTTGTCCTCGCTGATGATTGCGTTATCCTTGATTTTAACTACGGGGGTCCAATAGTTGTCAACAATGTACATTCCGTCTGCGGGTATCTTAACCTCTGCAATAGGTGTGCTGAATGTGAAGACAATTTTGTCAAGTTGTGTTGTAGAACTGTTCGGTGAGACACTTTCTATGGCCAATGGTTTGGCAATGGTAAATGTGAATGTCTGCTCGGGGAATACCTCGTTGTCGACACTTGTAATTACACCGGCCGGGATTGTGTAGCTGTATGTGCCTGGAGTATTGATGTACATATCTTCCAGTTTCTCCTGTCCGTCCTTTTCGTCAATCACGGTTCTCTGCTCAAACATGAGCATTACCATTTTCTTTTCCATATAAGGGTCTTCGTAAACACGTGTGAGTTTAAGGCCTTCACCGGTTTCGGTGTTCTTTACCTCAATGCCACCCTCCGGGAGTGTAACTGTTACATCCTTGTTGAATACAAGCTGGATGTAGTTTACGCTGAAAACGGACGCACCATTTTTGGGTGATGTGTACTGCAATGCAAATGCTTCATCGTCTATATCCTGTGCCACGGCTGCGCCCAGCATGCAGAACATTGATAAAAATAAAAGTGTAAATTTTTTCATAAGCATAGTTTTTAATTATTATTAGATTAATATCAAAATTATCAGTTTTGCACACAGAATTATTTTGCGAATATAATCCAAAATTCCGTCAAAAAATACTCCTTTCTAATAAAATGTCGCTTTTTTACTATTTTTCACATAAAAAAGACATTTGCGGAACGAGTCACCTGCAAAACTCACATCTTCAACATCAAGCTGTTCTATGCATAAACCTTGCTCACCAGGGAACACAAAAAATGCCAACGGCCAGTATAGGCTGTTGGCATCATCCAGTACTCGAAGCGGGACTTGAACCCGCACGGCGTTTAAATGCCAAAGGATTTTAAGTCCTTCGTGTCTACCGATTCCACCATTCGAGCGACCTTATGTGTGCTATCGCATAGCGATAGCGGTTGCAAAGATAAGATATTTGAAGAGAATTGCAAAATGCAACACCTTAATTTTGCACAATCACTGTCGTGCCGTCATCAATCACACGGTACCTGCGCAATGGCTTGGACTTTTTCTTGACTGCCACGCCGCCGCTGTTGAGGTCAAATTCCGTACCGCATTCCGGGCATGTCGCCTTGCCTGTTCCGCCGTCACGGTCTATATTCAATCTGTACTTTTCAAGGTCGCAGCTTGGGCATGCCCAGTCATACACTATCAGCGCTCCTTCGCCATAGGCCGAAGGAGTACCTATTATCAAGCCGCCCAAGCCATAATGGAACTTGCCCTGCTGAAGGTCAATTTCGGGGACCTGCACTGTAGTTGTTTTTCCCAGAGCATCGGTGAGCTTGTACTCTCCATGGTTCCTGCCACGTCTTACGCATATATATTGGCCTGGAGTACGCACCTGGTTATACGGGTGGAAAGTACTATTGAACTTAAAGCTCGCATGATAGCCCGAATATGGATTCTCGTCACTGCAACCGGCAAAGAGAAGCGCCGCCGTTGCAAACATTGCTGTCAAAATGATATTTTTCATATAATGGTTATGTTCTTATAAACTGTTTCTTTCTTTAACGCACATTGCCGCCGGTTATTACATCGGCAACAAAAGTTAACTTCATATTCCTAAGGAGACAAAGGCCTTAGGAAGAAAATCGACGATATCACCTGCCACCATAGATACAACCCCTTTAGCACTTACAGCACAGTCACCGGCAAGCCCGTGAAGATAAACTCCTGCCAGTGCAGCATCCTTTGCAGTGTACCCCTGCGCCAGAAGCGAGAGGAGCACTCCGGAAAGGACATCGCCGCTTCCGGCAGTCGCCATTCCGGGATTGCCCGTACTGTTGAAATATACATTACCGTCAGGAGCTATTATTGCAGTATATGCGCCCTTCAGCACGATGGCAATACCATTCTCGCAAGCCACAGAACGCACGGAATTTATGGAGCTGTACCTGCTTGCCTTGCCGAACAGCCTTGCGAACTCGCCCGGATGAGGAGTGATGATGCTTCCTTCGGGCAAGCGTGACAAATAATGAGGGTTACGTGCAATTATGTTCAGCGCATCGGCATCGACCACCATTGGCACACGGCAGTTGTCGATAAGGCCGAGAAGCGCCTTCTCGCTCAGTTCGCTTGTGCCCAGCCCCGGACCTACTGCCACCGCATTGTATTTTCCTGTACATGGCGGTTCACTGAAACAGGCCCCGTTGCTGTCGATGCTTGTCATGGCTTCGGGAACTGCCACCTGCATAATAGAGTTGTTGCATGCTGGGAGATGAACTGTCAGCAGCCCCACACCTGAGCGCAATGCAGCACGCGCGGCAAGAACTGATGCTCCGGCCATTCCCCGTGAACCGGCAACGAGCAGTCCATGCCCGAAGCACCCCTTATGGGCATGCCCCCATCGTGGATTGAGCAACCCTTTTATGTCGTTTTCATCAAGGAAAAAGAGATTAGTTCGAGTCTGTTCCATTCCCTCTTTCGAGAGTGCTATGTCGATTATTCTCACTTCACCTGCATAACATGCATTTTCGGGCATCAGAAGCGATACCTTCGGAAACTGCAATGTAAAAGTATATGTTGCACGTACAGCCACACCCGAAACAAGAGCATCGCACTCGCCGGGAAGCCCCGACGGCATATCCACGGCAACCACCTTGCACTCCGCACTGTTTATGCCTTCAATTACAGATGCAAAGAGCCCCTCCTCCACCGGCTTGCTTAGCCCGCTGCCGAAGAGAGCATCGACAATAACCGTATCACTGCCGACAGAAGGCATTTCAAACGAACTGCACACCTCATTGACAACTGTTCCGCACTCCTTCAAGCGTTCAAGATTTACCGCACAGTCGGGAGAGAGCTTGCCCTTTGGATTGATGAGCCACACCGCAACTTCGCGCCCGGCATTATGCAGCATACGCGCCACGGCAAGGCCGTCCCCGCCATTGTTTCCGGGGCCTGCGAACACAACAAAGCGAGTTTCGGTGCAATGCTCCAGAACAGCATGGAAAATGGCACGTGCAGCACGCTCCATAAGATCTATTGAGGCTATCGGCTCATGCACGATTGTATATGCATCTATAGCCTTGATTGCCGATGTGGGAAAGATTTTCATAGGCCGGCAAGATACTCAAGGCCCTCTTTATAGCCGTCGAATCCCTTTCCGCAGATTGTCTTTTGGGCATAGAGCGACACGAAGGAGAACTGACGGAACTTCTCGCGAGTGGTAATATCGGTAAGATGTACCTCGACGGTAGGAAGGGCAACTGCCTTCAAGGCATCTAGTATAGCGACGCTTGTGTGGGTATAAGCTGCAGGATTTATTAATATGCCGTCAAACACACCATATGCAGCCTGTATCTTGTCGACAATAACACCCTCATGATTCGACTGGAAGAGTTCGACCTCAAGAGCGAGGCCAGCAGCCCACTCACGTATTGAAGCTTGCAGGGTTTCAAAATTCTGCGCCCCATAAAGCGCGGGTTCACGCAAACCCAAGAGGTTGAGGTTTGGACCATTTATAACCAATATTCTTTTCATATTTTCATTCTTTTATTACCAAATACCCCAACGTATATTTACGATGCGGTTTCCTTTCTCGAAATCGATTTCCAGGAAACGGTCATTTTTTGAGTCCTCACCTTCGGGTGTCGGTTCGCCATTGCCCCAGATATTCCTGTACCAATACCTTTTGCCATCCTTGCTCCAATGAGCATCACCACACTCTATTATGCTGTCAAGATGGTGATATGTTGCTTCTGAAAGTTCCTCTTCCATTTCAAGAATGAATTTATCCTCGTAATCACCCAAGAAATTAGTCTCACCCTTTTCATATTCCATAAGTTTGAATTCCGGGAATGCCACACCTGTTATCCTCTTCAATCTTTCAGAATCTTCATAGATATATACCCTATCCAAGCTATTGTAAAGCATAGCCATATATACCACAAACAGGACAATCAGCAGAAGCAACAGGCAAAAGAGTATTATCATATTTGGCGAAAAGATCGACAGCCATATACGTCTTGTTCTGCTTACCATACCCCACTTACCAGCAAGCCAGTAGAACAACGGTGAGAAAAGCAACCAACATAAAAAAAGTATGCTCCATTTGACTATAGCAGCAACATTTTGACTCATATAATAAAGGATTTGCAAGAAACAATTTACGTTTGTTGCTTAACAACAGCCGATAATCAGCAACAGCCAAACAACAAACGTATAACGTATTCGCAGTATATTTATTGCATTATAGCACAGCTATCGTCGTTTTAGGCAAAATGCCTTGTTTCTAATTGTTGGCATAAAACGGCGAGAGCAAGGCTTGCGAAGATTCTGGAAACAGGAGTTTAGTGAACCTAAATGACTGTTTACAAAACCAAGTGTAACGCAGTTATCGCCATTATTCCAACGCAAATTATTAGTATAAATTGGGGAGAACAAGGCTTGCGACGGTTTTGGAAACAGGAGTTTAGTAAACCTAAATGACTGTTTACAAAACCAAGCGTAACGCAGTTATCACCAATTTAGACAATAATTTATATTATTTCGGCATACGTCCCAAAATACCTAAACTGCTCTCCACACTCATGAAGCTCGCACATAAGAGAGAGGAACTCTTCGCTATATACGGAAGCCTCAATATCGAAATAGAAGCGGTACTCGAACTCGCGCTCGGGAATCTGACGGCTCTCCAGCTTTACAAGGTTGACACCGGTCGCATTGAAACGTGACATGATGCGGAAGAGTGTTCCGGGACGGTTAGGGATATTTATCATGACACTTGTACGGTCGGCTCCTGAATATATTTTAGGCTCTTTGGCAATGCAGATGAAACGGGTATAGTTGTTGTCGCGGTTCTGTATTGCCGATTTGAGAACCTGCATCTGGTAGAGTTCGGCGCATAGGCGCGAAGAGAGTGATGCTTTTGTCGGGTCACCGCCTTGAGCCACCATACGTGCAGCCTCGGCTGTATTCTCACAAGCGATTACACGTACGTTCTTCAAGGTATTGAGAAAATCGGAACACTGGTTTATTGCCTGCTGGTGTGAATATATTTCACGGATATCCTCAAGCTTGGTGCCAGGAACAGAGAGAAGCGCGTGATCGACCTTAAGACGTGCCGAACGTACGATGCTTACGTTGTATTCGGAGAGAAGGTCGTATATGGCATTCACGGAGCCGGCGAGAGAGTTCTCGATGGGGAGGACACCGAACTCGCACAAACCGCTGTTGACTGCCTTGAAGACTCCTTCGAAGTTGCTCATGTACATTATCTCAGGAAGGTCGAAAAGACGCTCTGAAGCAAGGTGTGCGTATGAGCCCTCGCAGCCGGCACATGCTACGGAAGCACGCTTAGGGAACGGCTGGGGCGGCACCGATGCTATGTTCTTGAAATATGTGAAGAACTCGCTGCCCTCGGAAAGCATACGTGTCTCGTATGACTCGCTGAGGTCGAAGATAGTGCGGTACAATGTACGGCCGTAGCCCTCGAATTCGGGGCCGAGACGCTTTGATACATTATGGAGCACGGCGCGTGCGCGTGAGGGGTGATACACCGGGAGGTTATTCTCTTTCTTGTATTTTCCGATACCTGACACTACCTGCATGCGACGCGCGAAAAGGTCGCACATCTGGGTATCTATCTCATCAATTTCCTGACGTAGTTTGTCTAAATCCATATTTGTATATTTTTTGTGTTATTCTATTATTCCACCGATCCTCCGAGTGAAGCAAAATCGTCGAAGAAGGCAGGGTATGACTTTGCCACACATGAGGCTCCGTCGATAGCCGTGACACCTCTCGACACCGTTGACATTATGGCTGCTGCCATAGCTATGCGGTGATCACCGCAGCTATCGACAACGCCGCTCGCCACAGGCTCGCCGCCAAAGACAGTAAAGGTATCCTCGCCTATCTGCGACGAGATGCCATAGAGAGCAAGCAGCTCTTTCATTGCGGCAAGGCGGTCGCACTCCTTGAAACGGAGACGCCCTACACCGGTAAAGAGTGTGGTACCCTGCGCTACAGCAGCTGCAACAGATAGGACCGGCACAAGGTCGGGAGTGTCGGTACAGTCGAGTTCGGCACCGAAGAGGTGCGAGGGCATGGCTATTGTCTTGCCGTCCTGCAGCCCGATGAATGCTCCCATATTGCGGAGGTGCGTTACAATGGCACTGTCGCCCTGCAACGACTCCTCGTTCATGCCGCATACCGTAACAGGCTTTGCCCCTACGACACCGGCAACAACCCAAAAGGCCGCAGACGACCAGTCGCCCTCGACAATCAAGTCCGAAGGCACACGATACTGCTGGTTGCCTTTTATCCTGAATATATTTCCTTTATGTTCTATGCTTATGCCGGCCGTTGCAAGGGCATCAAGAGTCATTGCGACATAAGAGGCACTTGTAAGGCCGCCTACAATCTCTATTTCGCTGTCATCATTTGCAAGAGGCAGAGCGAAAAGCAGACCGGTAAGGTACTGCGACGATATATTGCCCGGCAAAATGTATTTGCCGCCACGAAGCTCACCCCGGCAGCTTACAGGCAGCTCATCGGCTGCAAGGCGCGTAAAAGAGATGCCATGCTCGGCAAGCACATCGGTCAACGCTCCCATAGGACGTTGCGGAAGCTTTCCCGAACCGACGAATGTCGCATCGGCACCAAGGACTGCCGCTACCGAAACGAGAAAACGGAGTGTAGAACCGCTCTCTCCGCAGTCGAGTGTGCCGCCTTTTACCACCTTGACAGGATTGACGTTGAACACACCCGACGAATAGGTTATGGACGCACCCAAAGCGTTAAGACAGCGCATTGTGGCAATTATATCGTCATTTACACTGCTGCATACGATAGTGCATGGCTCTTTTCCAAGAGCTGCACAAATAAGGAGACGGTGCGCCCTTGACTTCGACGGCGGAGGAACAACCTCGCCATTAAGCACTCCATGAACTTTCTTTATCATTTATATAACTTTTTCGAGCAACGTTTCAAGTTCTTCTACCGGCAAATCAACAAGCGTACAATCGCCTATGGCACGCGGCAGGACAACGGATATAGTGCCGCCACGGCGTTTCTTGTCCGACAAAAGGGCATTGTATATCTCACTTGCGCTGTACGGACAGCTGATATCAAAGCCGTAACGCACAAGCAGGGAGGAGAGTTCCTCGACAACATCGCAAAGGCCACATAGAGGAGCGACCTTAGCTGCGATTACCATACCTTTGGCCACTGCCGCGCCATGTGACACACCGAAATCGCTCAGTTTCTCTATTGCATGCCCGAAGGTGTGCCCGAAATTGAGCAGACCGCGTATGCCGTTGTCGAACTCGTCCTGCTGCACTATGTCGCGCTTTATCTCAACGCAACGTGCAACCACGCTTTCCCTTTCAAAAGGCACATCGTGCAGAAGACGATAGAGAGAAGCATCGAGTATGACACCGTATTTTATGACCTCGGCACAGCCGTCACGGTAGATTTCGGCCGGTAGAGTATCCATGAGTTCGGTATCGCAGCATACCATCGACGGCTGGTAGAAGCTGCCTACAAGATTCTTTCCTGCCGGTATATCTATCGCTGTCTTGCCGCCGACAGAGCTATCAACAGCGGCAAGCAGTGTTGTAGGCACCTGAATATACTTTACTCCACGCAGGTAGAGCGATGCCGAAAGGCCGCCGAGGTCGCCCACTACTCCACCGCCGAAAGCAACGACAGCATCGCTGCGCGTGAGCCGTTCTGCAGCAAGGAAGTTAAGGAAGGCAAGAAGATTATCGGCACATTTCGATGCTTCACCTGCCGGAATGACGAACTTGCATGCCTCATAGCCTGCCGAACGGAGATTATCCATAATGGAATTGCCGTACAGCGAATCGACATTGCTGTCGGTGAGCACGGCAAGACGGCAGCAGCCCACTGCCGGGCGTATCATATCGCCTATTGCAGAGAGAAGCCCTGCCCCTATATGTATATTGTAGCTTCTTGATGCCTCAACGGCTATTGTCCTGTATTGCATTGTTTTCATTTTTCGGCATCCTCCTTTGCTATGCGGCCGTCACGCAACAGCCTGCACAACGATTCGGAATCCTCGGCTGCAATAGCTTCACGATACTCGGCAAGCGAGCTTATGAGCAGGTCGAGTTCCTGCAGAAGATGACTCTTGTTCTCTATAAACAGTTCGGTCCACATGTTCTCGTTCAGGCGCGACACGCGTGTGAAGTCGCGGAAACTGCCGGCACTGTAGCCCCTATGGAACTTTGCCGACGGGCTCTTGATGAAAGCGTTTGACACCACGTGGCACATCTGCGACGTGTATGCAATCATGCGGTCATGGAAATCGGCATTCGTAACAACGTACTTCTTGAAGCCGAGAGGCATCAGAGCCTGTTTCACCCTGTCGAGAAGAGCGATGTCGTCGTGTACGGGCGGAACGATTATGAACGACGCTCCGTTAAAGAGCGACGGTTTTGAATACTTGTAGCCCGAATACTGCAGACCTGCCATAGGGTGACCGCCTACAAAGGTGAACCCATGCTCTGCTGCAAGCGCAAAGCCCAGGTCGCATATCATCTGCTTTGTTCCGCAGAAGTCTATTACCAGAGCATGTTCAGGAATAAGCCCAGCATTCTCCTTAAGATAGCCGGCAACAGCCTTTGGCGTTGCTGTCAGGAGAATAAGGTCACACGAAGCAATATTGTCTGCTGATAGTTCCGCATCGACTGTGCCTTCAAGGGAGGCGAAGCCGGTTATGCTTTTGTCTATGTCGTAGGACAGTACTTTGTAGCCGGCAGCCTTGAATGCTTTGGCTGCCGAGCCTCCTATAAGACCAAGACCGACAATCCCTACAGTCATACCTTAGTGCATTATGCCGCGTATCTCACGGACACGCTGTGCCACCTCGTCGAACTGCTCCGGAGTGAGCGACTGCGCACCGTCGCAAAGAGCGCATACCGGGTTGTTGTGGACCTCGATGATAAGGCCATCGGCACCGGCAGCAGTTGCAGCGCATGCCATCGGACGCACAAGACGTGAAACGCCTGTCGCATGACTGGGGTCAACGACGATAGGAAGGTGTGTAAGGCCCTGCAGAACCGGAACGGCTGCAAGGTCGAGCACATTACGTGTATAGTTGTCGTAGCTGCGGATTCCACGCTCGCAGAGGATTACCTGCTCATTACCCTCGGACATGATGTACTCGGCACTCATGAGCAGCTCCTTCAGCGTTGCCGAAAGACCGCGCTTCAGCAGGATTGGCTTGTTGCTGCGGCCGAGTTCCTTGAGGAGCTCGAAGTTCTGCATATTGCGCGCACCGACCTGTATTATATCCACATCGGAAAAGAGGTCGAGGTGCGAAGCCGACATTATCTCAGTAACGATAGGCAATCCTGTTGCCTCACGCGCCTTCAGAAGCAACTGAAGGCCTTCGGCACGCAGTCCCTGAAAATCATAGGGCGATGTGCGCGGCTTGAAGGCACCTCCGCGAAGGATATTCGCGCCCGAAGCCTTTACTGCATGTGCAACAGCAAGTATCTGTTCCTCGCTCTCTACCGAACAAGGGCCTGCCATTATTGCAAAGTTGCCGCCGCCGATTTTAACCTGATTCTCACCCTCGCCCACGGTTACTACCGTGTCTTCGGGGTGGAAGCTGCGGTTCGCGCTCTTGAACGGGTCGGTAACACGTGTCACGCGGTCGATTATCTCAAGGCCTGCAAGCAGGTCCATATCTATCTTTCGGGTATCACCGATGAGGCCGATGACAGTCTGCATCTCGCCCTCGGACACATGCACCCTAACATTCTGCGACTCCAGCCAATGGATAAGGTTATCCTGCTGTGCCTTTGTTACTCCATGTTTAAGTACTGCTATCATAATATGGTTTTCTATTCTTAATCTTGTGAATTGCAAATTTACAAAGAAACTTCAATTATCCTAAAATAATCGCAAAAATGCACAATGCCTTTCTGCTATTTTGCAAACAATTAATGGAATTTTACAAATTTTTGTAAAGCCTGCAGGGATATTTGCCCATAGGAACCGCATCCGCTACTGCAGAGCTCATACTCCTCCGCTGTGTTAAACAAAAAAGACGAGGCACCACAATGCGTGGCACCTCGTCTTTTTATAGCCTTAAATGCTTATTATTTCGTAGCAAGAGCCTTCTTCAACTCCTTTGCGATAGCCTTGTCAGCAGCAGCCTTTGCAGCGTCGAGCTTCTTCTGAGCCTTAGCCTCAGCCTTTGCATTGCCGGCAGCCTTTGCAGCCTTTACAGCATCGTAAAGATCCCAAAGCTTCTTCTGAACAGTAACAGCCTTCTGAGCTGCGCTGTAAGCCTCAGCCTCAGCCTCTGTTGCAGCCTCTGCCTCAGGAGTTGCGTATGCATGCTTGTAACCCTTCTGAACATCCCAGTAACCGCGTGTGAAGTCGGGGAATGTTACAGCTGCGCAGTTGTTGTCCATTGACAATGTACCGAGCTCTGCCAAGCAGCACCACTCTGCCAAGTCATAAACGTCCATATCGAGAGGAAGACCGTTCTGCAAGCAATATACAAGACGAGAATCCATTACGAAGTCCATACCGCCATGACCGAGGTCGCGGCCCTTCTCAACATACTTCTTGAGGATCGGGTGGTAGTACTTAGCCATCATGGCATCCTTCTGTACATCGCTCATGAAGCCGTGAGCGTTGAGGTTATCAACCTGAGGTGCGCCTGTATCCTTGAGAGCATCGCCTGAAAGGGCAAGCTTTGGCTCCGGATACTTTGTAGCGTAACCCTTTGTACCTGTGAGCTTGAACAAGCGGTTGTATGGCTGAGGAGTCATGACGTTGTGCTGAATCTCGACAACCTTACCCTTTGCTGTACGCATAAGTGTTGTAGTGTGGTCACCATTGCGGAACTCCTTGCACTCCTTGCCTGTCTTCTCCTTTACAAGCTGCTTGCCGAAGAAAGGATCTGTATCCATTGCAACCAATGTTGTGAAGCGGTCGCCACGGTGAATGTCAAGGCACTGCGCAACGGGGCCAAGGCCGTGAGTAGCGTAGAGGTCGCCACGGTTCTCCTTGTTGTACTTCAGACGCCAGTGGAGGTTGTCAACATCGTTGTCGGCAGGGTCCTTCCAGTATGCATCCCAGAACCACTCAAGGCTGTGGATGTAAGCACCCTCAGCGCGGATAATCTCACCGAACACGCCGTCCTGAGCCATTGCAAGAGCGTTCATCTCATAGTCGTCGTAGCAGCAGTTCTCAAGGATGAAACAGTGGAGACGTGTCTTCTCTGCGAGGTCGATAAGACTCCAGCACTGCTCAAGGTTCATTGCAGAAGGAACCTCGATTGCTGTGTGCTTGCCGTTCTCAAGAGCGCACTTTGCTACAGGATAGTGGTGGTTCCAGTCAGCGGCAACATAAACGAGGTCGATATCAGGACGCTTGCAAAGCTCCTCATAACCCTTCTCGCCATAGTAGATGTCTGCAGGAATAAGGTTCTGCTTGCGGAGCTCTTCCTGACACTTCTCTGCACGCTCATACTCGTAGTCGCAAAGAGCAACAATCTCAACGCCTGGGATACGGCAGAAACGTACTACCGCGCCAGGACCGCGCATACCAAGACCTACGAACGCAACGCGAACTGTCTTGATTGGAGCTACTGCAAGGTTCAAAGCGTGCTCCTGACCTGCAGGACGCTCCGGTGTTTCAACTACGATAGTACCCTTGTCCCAATGCCACTTTGTTGAAGGAGAAAGTGACTGCGCCTGTGCTGTTGAGCCCATAAGAGCAACGATACCGCACAAGGCAAGACCGAAAAATTTCTTCAAGTTCATATTACAGTGTGTTTTAGATAAATATTGTTTGTTAATGTTTTCAAAGTATGCGTTTTCAAACAATGCAGGCACACGCCATGCAATGCACCGTAATAGTGCATGTTGCAAAGATAACCAAATTTATATACCGTCACAATTTTACTGCGGAAATTTCCGAAGCAAAAATGTTTATCCTATTCAAGTGTGGAGAAATCGATTTCCGGTGCCTCTGTCACATTGCCAGCACGCTCAAATATTGTGCCGGAGCTTAAATAGTCGTTGAAAAAGCCGCCCATAGTGAGGAAGAAGCTATCGCCTTCGACACAGCCGCTATAGTCGAGACGCTGTTTATGATGCCCTGTTGCATCGCATGTAAAGCGCGCCTTCGTCACCGGAACCCACTTGCCGTCAACAGTACGTGCCCATTGGTTGCCGTAGCAGGCCTTGCGGTTGATATAGCCCATGACAGGATTGAAATTCTCCAGGAATGAGTGTGCACCGGTGTACCATGTGGTGATTTCCGGACGGCGGAAAGAGGCTACAAGCTGCCACTTGCCCTTTGCATTGTCAAAGAAATAGGCCGTATATACTGTATTGCCATTGCCGTCGGGCCTTACTCCCATAAGGAAGCGGCAACGTTCTCCGGCTTTCCAGTCGTAGTGCATATAGCTCTGTCCTCCGGAGCCCTCGTTTCCGAAATCCTGCACCTTAACATTCTCGCCTTTCTTCAGGAGCACAACACGCAACGAATCGGGAATCTCTGACGCATTGTCGGTTTCGTATGGGCTCCACACCGAAAAGAGCACTTTTCTCTTGTGCGGGCTGTTGTTCTGCATTCCGAAATACCCCTGACCGAAACCGCAAGCCATATAGTAGCTGCTGGGGATATCACCCTCCTCCGGCACCGTAACCTCGTTGTAGAACCACTCCACATCCTCTTTAGGCAGTATATAGCCCAGATGCACTGAAGGACCGCGACGCCCGAAATGGGCACTGAACTCAGGAGATACACAAACGACAGGATCTACGTTGCCGCCAACGGCAACAGATTCTATATTGCCGAAAGTTTCTCCTTCATTTATCTTCACGCCACGGATATCCATCTTTACATAGCCGGGGCTCTTTACCTTGAACGTTCCCACCTCTATACGTGCAATAGAGTCGCTGTCAAGCCTTACCTTTTTCTTTTTGCCCAAAAGGGAAACCTCAATCTGAGAATGTCCCTTTGCATTGAGAGCAATATTCATTTTGCCACTTTTTTCTGTTCTGAAGTAGAAGCTTACTACCGTTCCCGGATCGTTCCAGTTGCGCAGCTCGCAACGCTGGTCGTCAATGAAGGGTTTTCCCTCTGGAGCTGCTGTTATATACCCGTTACCCGACAGAGTAACCGTACTCCCTTCCTGCGCAACCGCCGGCAACGCCAGGAACGAGACTGCAATAAATGATACTAAATACAAGAATCCTTTATTCATAGCTGAAATTTATTTACTGACATACATTTACAAGTCATAAACCCCACGCCTCACTCGACCTTGCGGTCACCGACCCACTTGCCGTAATGCACTGTACGGTCGGGTTTTATGAGCATGCCGTAACCGTTACGGTATCCCTCTTTGTAGCGTCCGTACCACATATCGCCGTTCGACCAGCAATAGACACCATATCCGTGCCTTCTGCCTTCGAAGAACTCGCCATAGAAGATATCGCCATTTGCGTATTTCTCCTTCTTGAACGAATAAGACGGCACCGGCTCATTCTCAGCAGGCACCAGAGGGTACTCCAACTGCATCTTGCCTCCATTGACGTACCATGCCACAACCTCACCGCTATTCAGACTGTACATGACATAGTTGTCCTCACCGCCTACCTTCGCCACATCATCGGTAATTATCAGACCGAAAACGATTTTGCCGTTCCTGTACTGCCCGAATGACTGAGACCCGTTATTGGAAAGGTAGAAGCCCCAGCCATAGAGCTTGTCGTCTATCAGTGTTCCTATATACTGCCCGTTCGGGTTCGACAGATACACGACTTCGCCCTCGTTGCGTGCATAGTCGCAGAAGACAGCCTGTAACGGGTCACACAACTCATCATACAGCTTTACCTGCGCGTTAGCGAGTGCAGGAAAAATCAACAAAAAACAGACTATATACTTTTTCATATTCATTTATATAATTCATTCCTTTCTATAAAATCGGCAACGGAATCGGGAACCAGCCCCTTGATATCCTTGCCGGCAGATACCATGTTGCGAACCATTGTAGAACTGACATCATACAGCTCTGCCTGAAGCCATGTCACGCCCTTCGGAAGTTCGGGGCACTCTTCACCGCCTCGCGGATATACAATTATGCCGTAACGCGCCAGTATCTCATCACCCTTGTACCAAAGGCCGAACTTGTTCCAGTTATCGGCACCGATGAGCAAGAGAAATTCCCTGTCGGGAAAAGCCTGTTCCAAGGCTGCCAGGGTATTTACCGTATATGAAGGGCGAGGCAAGCCGAACTCGAAATCGGAAGCACGCATGCCCTGGCGCCCTTCTATTGCCAGCTGCACCATCTGCAGCCGCATTGTTTCATCGGTCAAATCAGTGCCTTGCTTATGAGGATTCTGCGGAGAGACCATAAACCAGACCTCGCTCGCCAAGCCCCGGCGGCACACTTCCGATGCAAGCGAAAGATGCCCGATGTGCACCGGGTCGAAGCTCCCGCCGAAAACCACGGTCCTTTTTCTGTTATTCATTAAGAAACTTGTCAACAATATGCATCAGTTCCTTCTTGGCCGACTCAAGGTCGTCGTTGACAATCACCCTATCGGCAAACTTGGAGAATGTCATCTCATATTCGGCCTTGCCGACACGTTTCTCAATCTCTTCCATCGCCGTATCGCCACGGCGCACAAGACGCTCGCGCAATACATCAATCGAAGGTGCCTGGACAAAAATGAAAAGAGCACGCTCGCCATAATACTTCTTCAGGCTGCACCCCCCCTTCACATCGACATCGAACAGGATGTTCTGATGCTCCAGCTGGCGTTCTACCTGCGACTTCAGAGTCCCGTAGAAACGGCCGGGATAGACCTCTTCGTACTCAACGAACTCGTCGGCGGCTATACGCGCACGGAACTCGTCAGGAGTAAAGAAGAAGTAGTCCTTGCCATGTTTCTCCTCACCGCGCGGAGGACGGCTGGTGGCCGATACCGAGAAACCGAAAGAAGGGTCCTTGTCCATAAGGAAATGCACCAGAGTTGACTTTCCTGAGCCCGACGGTGCCGAAAAAATAACTACCTTGCCCTTTTTCATAATTATTTACATTACATTCAGAACCTGCTCCTTTATCTGCTCAAGTTCATCTTTCATTTTCACTACAATGTTCTGCATTTCGGCATGATTGCTCTTGCTGCCGAGAGTGTTTATCTCACGCCCCATCTCCTGAGCTATGAAGCCGAGTTTCTTGCCTTGTCCCTCAGGACCTTCCATTGTCTCCACAAAGTAGTTCAAATGATTGGCAAGACGCTGCTTTTCCTCGTTTACATCGAGCTTTTCGATATAGTATATCAGTTCCTGTTCAAGACGGTTGCTGTCGTACTCTACCCCGGCAAGCTTTTCAAGCGAATCGGTTATGCGGGCACGGATTTTCTCGACCCTCTCCTTTTCGTACGGCTCGACCGACGCAAGAAGCCTGCCTATATTGGAGATATTGCTGCGGAATCTGCATGCCAGAGCCTCGCCCTCCTGCTTGCGGAAAGCCATAAGCTCGTCAAGGGCCTCCTTTACACATGCAAGCACTACCGACCATTCGTCGTCCGTTGCCTCATAGACCTCCTTGCGCGCAATCACCTCCGGCATACGCAACAGCACTTCGAACATATTCTGCGGCAAGGCAATGCCTGTAGCTTTTGATGCCTCGTTCATCTGCTCAATGTAGTTCTGCATCACAGCACTGTTTATCGAGGGCATATCTGCCTTGTCGCCCTGCTCGACCCAAAGCGAGAAATCGACCTTTCCGCGCTCCAGCACATTGGTTATGAGAGTGCGTATCTCCATTTCACGGTTCTTGAATTGAGGAGCTATGCGGGTAGAGAGGTCCATCGCCTTACCGTTCAGCGAACGCACCTCTACACAAATCTTCTTGTCCTGAAAAGTTGCCACGGACTTGCCGTAACCTGTCATCGAATATATCATATCAATCTTTTTGCGGTACAACAGCACCAATGGTTCATAAGACATCAGACATAATGTCCGTATTTTTGCAAAATTAGCCAATAATTCGGAATAGTGGCCCATAAGAGCCGTTTTTTTGCTTCCGTTGCATAAAATATATTTAAAAATAAATATTATAACATGACTATTGCAATAAAATTGTATTTTTGCAGAATAATGGAGCAGAGTGCGTGTTCTGCACTTGTATAAAACAAACAGGAATGACAACAATAATACTTCACATCGAGGCCTCGACAGAAATATGTTCAGTTGCTCTGAGCCAGGACGGGCACGTTTTCTTCGAGAGGATAAACCGCGACGAGCGTTCACATGCCAAGGTACTGGCTCCTTTTGTAGAAGAGGCGTTGCAGAATGCCGATAGCCAGGGAGCGAAGATAAATGCGGTCGCGCTCAGTTGCGGGCCGGGGTCATACACCAGCCTCAGAATCGCATCATCAACAGCAAAGGGCGTGTGCTACGGACGCAACATACCGCTGATAGCCATACCCACGACTGCTGTAATGAGCGTTCCGGTACTCTTCCGTGACGACCTCCCCGAAGAGGCGTTACTATGCCCTATGATAGATGCACGACGCAACGAGGTGTATGCGACAATATACGACAGGGCTTTGGGTGTCGTGAAGGAGACACACGCCGAAGTTGTTACCGAGGAGAGTTACAAAGAGCTGCTCGACAAGCAGCCGATATACTTCTTCGGAAACGGGGCAACAAAATGCAAGAGCATAATAACACACCCCAACGCACATTTCCTCGAAGAGCACAGGAACCCGTTGGCAAAAAACATGATGCCCCTTGCAGAGAGAGCCTGGTATGACGAGAGATTCGAGGATATAGCATATTTTGAGCCGTTCTACCTGAAGAACTTCGTCGCCGCAAAACCGAAAGACTTATTGAGAAACAAATAAAACAGCATACCATTATGATGGAATACAATACCAAACAGAAGAAGTTGCCTCTGCCCGAATATGGACGTTCGGTACAGAAGATGGTCGATCATGCACTTACTATCGAGAACAAGGAGGAGAGGCAGAAATGCGCCGAAACAATTGTACGCATAATGGGAAGCATGTTTCCCAACTATCGCAACCAGCCCGATTACGAACGTAAGCTATGGGACCATCTTGCGATAATGTCCGATTTTGAGCTTGACATCGATTACCCGTTCGATGTGATAAAGAAAGAGGAGTTCAATGTGGCACCTCAGAGAGTTCCCTACCAGAACGGAGAGATAAGGAACAGACATTACGGACGTATCGTGGAAGGGATGATTGCCCATGCATGCACGCTTGAGCCGGGAGAGGAAAGGGATTGCCTTGTGGAGCTCATCACCGTACAGATGAAGAAGAACTATGCGGCATGGAACAAGGAGGGTGTTGAGGACAAGAAGATATTCGACGACCTGCGCGAATACACCAACGGTATGATAGACATAACCGAAGGAGAAATAAAGACCGGTTATAGCCAGCACAACACGCAGCGCAACAATGCAAGACGCAACAACTGCAATAACGGCAACAACGGGAAGAAGAACTTTAAACGGAAATTCTAATACTGCACAGAATGGCATCATTCATTATAGAGGGCGGACACAAGCTCAACGGAACAATAACACCGCAAGGTGCAAAGAACGAGGTGTTGCAGGAGATTTGTGCCACACTACTTACAAGCGAGAAGGTGACAATAGAGAATATTCCCGACATCGCCGATGTGAACAACCTCATAAACCAGCTTATGAACATGGGTGTTTCGGTAACACGCAACGGAGTGGGCTGCTACACATTCCAGGCCAACAACATAAACCTCGACTATATCGACAGCGAGGAGTATATCAACGGCTGTTCACGCCTAAGGGGCTCGGTAATGTTCATCGGCCCCTTGCTCGGAAGATTCGGCAAGGCGACTATGTCGGAACCCGGCGGCGACAAGATAGGACGCCGTCGCCTCGACACACATATCATCGGTTTGCAGAAACTGGGCGCAGAGTTCTCTTTCGACACAGAGAAGAGAGTCTATTACATGCATGCAAAAAAGCTCAAGGGGTGCTACATGCTGCTTGATGAGGCTTCGGTTACCGGTACTGCAAATATCATTATGGCTGCAGTGCTTGCCGAAGGCACTACAACAATATACAATGCAGCCTGCGAGCCTTATATACAGCAGCTCTGCAGAATGCTCAACAAGATGGGTGCAAGGATTTCGGGCATAGCAAGCAACCTCCTTACCATTGAAGGCGTGAAGGAGCTCGGCGGATGTACGCACCGCGCATTGCCCGACATGATTGAAGTGGGCAGTTTCATAGGCATGGCGGCTATGACACAGAGCGAGCTTACCATAAAAGACGTATCATTCGAGAACCTGGGCATAATACCGGAGAGTTTCCGCAGGCTCGGAATAAAATTCGAGCAGAGAGGCGACGATATCTTCATTCCTGCGCAGGAGCACTATGAGATTGAATCGTTCATCGACGGTTCCATCATGAACATAAGCGATGCTCCATGGCCCGGTCTTACCCCGGACCTCCTGAGCGTACTGCTTGTTACATCGATTCAGGCAAAGGGAAGCGTGCTCATACACCAGAAGATGTTCGAGAGCCGCCTCTTCTTCGTTGACAAGCTTATAGATATGGGAGCACAGATAATACTCTGCGACCCGCACCGTGCCGTAGTCATAGGGCACGACAGGCAGTTCACCCTGAAGCCACGCGCCATGAGCTCGCCCGACATCAGAGCCGGAATCGCGTTGCTTATAGCGGCTATGAGTGCCGACGGCATAAGCCGTATCGACAACATTGAGCAGATTGACCGCGGATACCAGAACCTTGAAGAGAGACTGAACAGCATCGGTGCAAGAATAACACGTTCGTGACATTATGTTGAAAAAGGAAGAGTTTGTCTATTTCGGGAAGTTCCTGAAACCGCATGGCACAAAAGGCGAGATAGGACTGCAAGGAGACACATTCATGCTTGACGATGAGTGCGACTTTGTCGCATGCGACATTGACGGCATTCTTGTCCCGTTCTTCTTCGAGAGCATACGCCCGAAGAACGATGATACCGTAATAGTGAAGATAGAGCGTATGGAAACCGCTGAAGAGGTGCGCTACCTTACAAACCGCGATGCATACGTTCCGCGCAGCTGGAGCGAAGAGAGCGAGGAGCTATCATTGAACTATTTCATAGGGTTCGAGGCGAGAGATACCGCACTAGGCCCATTGGGAACAATTACGGATATTGACGACAGCACTATAAACACTCTGTTTGTCATCAACGGTGACAACGGCGAGATACTTGTCCCTGCACAAGAAGAGTTCATTGCAGGAATAGACCACGAAAAGAGGGAGGTCGTCTTCGGCCTGCCCGACGGACTTGTTTCACTTTAAAACAGCAAAGAGATGAAAGTAAAGGCATTCCGTAGCAGACTACTGCGCAAATACCGTTTGACTATACACAACGAGAACAAGCTGGAGAACGTACTGGGTTTCTACATATCGCCATTATGGGTGATTATGTCGCTCTTCTTCTCATTCCTTTTGTTGGCCGGGGTTCTTTATCTGATTGTCGTATTCACGCCCGTCGGAAACCTGTTGCCCGGATATATCAGTGACAGGGCTAAAGAAGAACTTATCAGAAACAACATACGCATTGACTCCCTGACAAAAGAGGTGGAGAAACAGGACCGCTACATAGCCAATATCAAAAGGATTATAAGCGGCAATATCGTCACGGACTCTATCATAAGCACACCGTTGCCGATAAACAAGGACAGCATCTCTATCGACAAGACTCTGCACGAACTGGAATTCCTGGAGAAATGGGAAGAGCGGGAGAACTATAATCTGACCTCTCAGGCAACGAATGTAGCGGCAGTTCATGAACTGCATCTTCTGCGCCCCACAAGAGGAGAAATCATAAAGGCGTTCGACCCCAGTTCGGGCCATTTCGGTGTAGATATCGCCGAGATTCCCGGAGAAAGCGTCATGGCCATACATGACGGAGTGGTAGTAATGAGCGACTTTACTGCAAATGAAGGATTTACCATTGCAGTACAGCACCGCGAGAACATGATTTCGATATACCGCAACTGTTACCGCCTGCTGAAAGGAATAGGAGACAAGGTTATGGGCGGTGAAGTCATTGCGACATTAAGCAGCGGAAACAGCGATAACAGAAAAAAGGAGTACCTGCACCTTGAACTGTGGCACCGCGGAAAACCGCTCGACCCGAGCACATACATCGCATTCTAAGAACAGATACAGATATAATGGAAAACAACAGAAAGAGACAGATTGCCATACTGGGCTCTACAGGCTCTATCGGAACTCAGACACTACAGGTTGTAGAGGAGCACCCCGAATGTTTCGAGGTATATGCAATCACTGCAAACACCCGTGTCGATGACCTCATAGCGCAGGCACGCAAGTTCATGCCGGAGGCTGTAGTCATTGCTGACGATTCGAAATACCCCCGGCTCAAGGAGGCACTGGCCGACCTTCCCATAAAGGTTTACGGAGGCTATGAAGCAGTGTGCCAGATTGTTGAAGAGGGCCCTATAGACATCGTTGTCACCGCAATGGTAGGATTCTCCGGATTGCGCCCGACTATCAATGCCATAAAGGCCGGCAAGGCCATAGCTCTTGCAAACAAGGAGACCATGGTAGTGGCCGGAGAGATGATAAACGCCCTTGCCATGGAGTACAAGACACCGATACTGCCGGTCGATTCGGAACATTCGGCAATCTTCCAGTGCCTTGCAGGAGAGATGCACAATAAAGTGGAGAAACTCATACTGACAGCCTCAGGCGGCCCGTTCCGCACATTCACTAAAGAACAGCTGGAACATGTGACCAAGGAGCAGGCTCTGAAGCATCCGAACTGGAGCATGGGAGCAAAGATAACCATAGACTCGGCTTCAATGATGAACAAGGGCTTTGAGGTAATGGAGGCCAAATGGCTCTTCGGCGTGGGTGCAGAGGAGATTGAGGTTGTAGTACATCCGCAGTCGGTAATACACTCGATGGTGCAGTTCGAGGACGGGGCTGTAAAGGCACAGTTGGGCACTCCCGACATGCGCTTGCCTATAATGTACGCGCTCACATACCCCTCACGCCTCTCATCTTCATTCGGACGCATAGACTGGAGCACGCTCGGAGAACTGACATTCGAGAAACCCGACCTTGAACTGTTCCCCAACCTGCGCCTTGCCTATGAGGCTTTGGCAAAGGGCGGCAACATTCCTTGTGTCGTAAATGCGGCAAACGAGATTTGTGTAGCAGCATTCCTCAACGACCGCATAAGGTTCACCGACATGCCCCGCTTGATTGAACGCGCCATGAACGAAGCCACATATATCTTGAAGCCGACGCTTGAGGATTATCTGGAAACAGACAAAGAGATACGTCGCATGGTAGAAGAATGGATTAACTAAAACGATATATTAATAAAGAAATGGAAATATTTTTTGTACGCGCACTTCAGCTTCTGATGGCTTTGAGCCTTCTGGTACTTATACACGAGTTCGGACACTTCATATTCGCAAGACTGTTCAAGGTAAAGGTTGACAAGTTCTACCTTTTCTTCGACTGGAAGTTCTCATTGTTCAAATGGAAACCAAAGAACAGTGACACGGAATACGGCATTGGCTGGATTCCGCTCGGAGGATATTGCAAGATTGCAGGAATGATTGACGAGTCGATGGACACGGAACAGCTGAACAAGCCGGCTGAGCCTTGGGAGTACCGTTCCAAGCCGGCATGGCAGAGACTGCTCATTATAGTAGGGGGTGTACTGTTCAATCTCATACTTGCCCTGTTCATCTACGCAATGGTACTCTTTACATGGGGTGATTACTACACCGACATGCACTCAATGAAGAACGGTTTCGTTTTCAATAAGACAGCACATGAAATAGGCTTCAGGAACGGAGACCTCATAGTGGAGATTAACGGCGAGGAAGCACACAAGCTCTATCAGGACAAAGTACGCGGCGTAAATATCCTCCGCGATATATGCAATGCCGATGAGGTGACAGTGCTCCGTGAGGGCAAGAAGGTTGCCATTGCCATCCCCGACACACTGGGACTGCTCAACATGAACAAGAACGGCCTGTTCATGCAGGAGAGGATTCTGTCTTGCATCGACAGCGTGGAGGCAGGAAGCCCTGCCGCATTGGCCGGCATAGCAAAGGGAGACCGCATAATAGCAATCGACTGCAAGCCGGTTGACTCGTGGAACGACCTCAAGCGCATCATGGCAAGCCTGAAAGAGGAAGGAAAGAGAACATTCAGCATTGAGGTGGAACGTGACAGCATCTTAGAGATAACAGCTTCGGTAGATACGGCATTTACGCTCGGTGTCATGCCTGTACTGAACGACTATCCGCTCATACACAACACATACGGCTTCTTCGAGTCGTTCCCGGCAGGAATACAGTTCGGTTTGAATGTACTTGAGGGATATGTCAGCGACTTCAAGTATGTATTCAGCAGCGAGGGTGCGAAGTCGGTCGGCATGTTCGGCTCTATCGGCAGCCTCTTCCCGGCAGAGTGGGATTGGCATGAATTCTGGCTGATGAGTGCGTTCCTTTCAATCATACTGGCATTCATGAACATACTCCCGATACCGGCTCTTGACGGCGGACATGCGGTGTTCCTGATTGCAGAGATGATTACCGGCCGACAGCCAAGCGACAAGTTCATGGAACGTGCACAGATGGTGGGCATGCTGCTGATATTGGGACTGTTCCTGCTTGCTACATACAACGATATAACAAAATTCATATTCTGATATGTTTAGAAAGGTATTATACATCGCATTTATCGTCATGGCAATATCATGCAATACAAGCAGGAACGCCGTAGGCGGTGCCGGTGCCGCTCCCGACAACAGTTCTGCAGAGAATGCCGCCCCAGGCCCAATGGCTGCAGCAAAGAACACGACTGCAACCAGATCGGCCTGGGGCGGGCTGCTGGGTGAAGCTTGCCGGCAGATGAACATGGAAAACATCTGCCTTTCACCGATGAGCGTACAGTTCGCATTGTCTATGATTGCCAATGGTGCCGAAGGGATTACAAAGAAGGAGATTTGCGAAGCAATGCAAATTGGAGATGATGCCAATAGACATTACAGGGCTTTTCTGGACAATCTTGACAACAAATATTGTGAAGTAAAGATTGCCAACTCCATTTGGATAAAAGAGAAATTCGATGTAAAGCAGAAATTCATTGATACCAACAAGGTGTTCTTCGATGCACAGGTCGAGAAAACAGAATTCAACGATGCGGCTGTTGAACGCATAAACAATTGGTGCAAGGAGAACACCAACGGAAAGATTCCGTCAATAATTGAGCGTTTCAATGAAAATGACAGGATGCTTCTGCTCAATGCTCTATACTTCAAGGCAGCGTGGGACAAACCATTCCAAGAAAATAACACTGCCAATAAGAAGTTCACGACTGAGAAGGGTGAGGAGATAACAGTCCCTACAATGATGATGCGTTCAAATGAGCTGTTCTACAAAGACGATGTACTGGCAATGACCTCCAAAAGATTGCAGTTCGGATACAGCATGCTGTTTGTTTTGCCGAACGAGGGCGTGAAATGCGACGAAGCCGCAGTACACCTTGCAAACAATCTTGACACATATCTCAAAAATATGGAAGTCAGAAACCTGACGCTTTCACTGCCGAAATTCAGGACCGAGTTCAGCAGAAGCCTGAGACCTATACTTGAAAAACTGGGCATAAAAAGAGCTTTCGGCAACAGGGCGCAGTTCAACGGAATTTCAGATGACCCGTTATTTATAAGCGATATTATACAGAAGACATACATTGATGTCAATGAAAAAGGAACCGAGGCTGCTGCTGTAACAGCAATGTTTGTCGGTGCACTATCAATGAGACCTCCTCAAATTGAGGTAATTACATTCGACCGGCCATTCATATATGCAATTGTCAAGGAAGACAACAATGAGGTGATATTTGCCGGCAAGGTAGGCAATCCGTCAGTAAAATAAAAAAACGAATGATATGAAACGATTATTTGGAACAATCCTATTGTTGCTTTTTGTTGCAACAGGCTACTGCAACGGACCTAAGTACATTTTCTACTTTATCGGTGACGGCATGGGACCTTCACATGTGCTGGGAACCGAGCTCTATTTGGGCGAGAAGCAGGGAGTAATAGGCCGCCCGCAGCAACTGTGCTTCACGCAGTTCCCGCAGACAGCTTTCGTAACCACATTCTCGGCAAGCAACGGCGTAACGGACTCTGCTGCATCGGGAACAGCATTATCGACCGGAAGCAAGAGCCGGAACGGCAGAATTGGCGTAGATGCCGACGGGAAGAACGTATTCAGCGTTGCACTGCAGGCAAAAGAGGCCGGAATGGCTGTTGGTGTGGCCACAACAGTATGTATTAACCATGCTACTCCGAGCGCCTTCTATGCACATAACTTTGACCGCAACAACTACAGTGAAATTGCACAATGGATGTTGACAGCAGGCTATGACTTCTATGCAGGAGGAGATGCAAAATGCAGCGACGGCGAACGCAAGGAGCTTTACGGCAAAGCGGAGAAACAGGGATATGCTATTGCACGAGGATTCGAGGATTACAAGAGCAAGGCTGAGAAGGCCGAAAGAATGATGCTTTACCAGAAAGATGTCGCTACTGAGATTCCTTATACAATAGACAGAACAGAAGATGACCTCACTCTGGCACAGATTACAGAAGCCGGAATCGATTTCCTTGAAGATAAGAGCGACAAGGGATTCTTCATGATGATTGAGGGAGGAAAGATTGACTATGCATCGCACAACGACGATGCCGCTACAATGTTCCAGGAGGTAATGGACTTCAACAAAGCCATTGAGGTTGCATACGAATTCTACAAGAAGCACAAGGACGAGACACTGATTATCGTTACTGCCGACCATGAGACTGGTGGCATTGTACTTGGTTACAGCCACGAATACCGGCTTAATCTGAAGGCCCTCGAAAGACAGAAGGTGAGCGTTGAGAGAATGAAGGATATACTGCTTGCCGAGAAAGAGACCACATGGGGGCGTGTGAATGAACTGCTTGAAGAAAATATGGGCATAGCACCGAGAAAGGATAAGAGCAAGGACGAGAAGGTTACAATGGACAGCGACCTTGCAAAGGAGCTCTCCTTCGAGGCAATGCACAAACTCAACCGTGAGGCACTTTTATCGTGGGCAAGCTACAACCATTCAGGCACATTCGTTCCTCTGTTTGCCATCGGCAAATCTGCAGAGGTATTCCACGGTGTTATTGATAACACTGATATCCCAAGAATAATCAGAGAACTGAAAGGATTCGGAACAGGAGCTGTCGCAACAAAGCAATAATATTAATGATATGTTTATGAAGAACCTTATCCATATATTCACCGTAACAGTTTTGCTTTGGGCTACAGCTTGTTCAAATGCCAATCAGCAAAAACAGCAGCAGGATACAAGGCCTCAACTTCCTGCAGACGCAATTGAGATGAAGTATAATGATCATCTATACTTCGATGTAATACTCAGAGATTCAATTCCTGCAAGAATGATTTTTGATACTGGCAGCAGCAACCTATTGTTGGATTCTACTTTCTATTCATCATATTTCGGAAAGAACACAAACTTGCATAAGGCGATGTTGTCTGGTGCCGGTAACGGATTTGAGTTAACAACAATTGATGCGAGCAGCTGGAGCTACCGTATTGGTGAGGTGTCGGGCACCGAACAGAAGGCAATTGTTATGGACCTGCGCAAAATACTCGGCGATGGTGCTGACGGTCTATTTGGCTTACCGTTTATGCAGGACAAGCGTGTGGAGTTCAACTATGCCGACGGCTATATTCGTTTCATGACACCAGAAGAGAAAATATCAGAAGATTTTACAGCCATACAATGCAAATGGCTAAACAACAAGGACCGTATCATACTTCCGCTATCAGTAACATTTGCAGATGGATATACTCTCAACGGGAACTTCCTTATGGATACAGGTATGCCCGACGAGTTATCACTCAATAGCGGTACGACAAATCGCTTGAAGAGAGACGGTCACCTTGCCGATGTTGGCCGTATGACATATGAGACGGGTGGCATCGGCGGCTCACGAACAGAGAGTTATGCGCTTACGGAGCAAATAAGCATCGGCGGTAAGGCTATCAAAGATATACGCATCTCTTGCTCAGATAACGAACATGGCGCTATGGCCGATAATCGCTTCGACGGACTTGCAGGCAATGGACTCTTTGCTCGCTTTGATGTTATTTTCGATTTTCAGAATTGGGTTATCCATATTCGACCAAACAAGAACTTCGATAAACCGCAACCAAACGATTTCGGTATTGCACTCCAGCCAAATAACAGCCATTGGGTTGTAAACGGCTTGCTCGAAGGCGGTAATGCCGAGAAGGCCGGACTACGCCGAGGTGACCGCATCGAAAGAATCAATGGCATTACAGCCGACGATCTCAATGCACGCAATATCCTTCATACTCTACCGGACAAGCTTATATTGTCTGTTCTGCGAGACAGTGGTCTGATAGAGATTGCCGTAGGCAAGGAGTAGTGAGAAATATTGATACATAACAGTGGCGTATGTAACGGGCCTTCCGGTTCCTTCATACGCCACAAATGATTATTTATATTGCGCTCTTGCAAGATTTCGAAATTCCAACGATGATAATAATCAGTAATAAAAGAATAGGCTGCTTTAGGCAGCCTATTCTTTTATTACTGATATCTCAATGTCATTCCTAGCCGAAGAACTGTCTTTGCATTTATACCGTTAAGCTTAAATATGGTTTTTTGCGAGACACCATGCTTGTGAGCTATCTTTGAAACGGTATCTCCTTTCCTCACCTTATGATACTTGGGCTCCGGACCGGCGGTCTTTACCTTGCCGTTCTCTACATACTTGCTGCCCGGCTTGCGATAAAGATATTTCTCTCCTGTAACAGTCTGGTTCTTGAAATCAAATAGAAAAGCCGGATTAATGGCCTTTCCCATAAGAATTGTCTCAAAATGCAGATGAGAACCTGAAGAACGCCCTGTACTTCCGCCAAGGCCTATCGGATCACCTGACTTTACATTCTGGTTTGCCACAACAAACTTCTTCGAAAGATGGCCGTACAGTGTCTCAATGCCGTTATTATGACGTATCACAACAAAATTTCCGTAGCCACGACGTTGATATGACGAGATACGCACCTTGCCGTCAAATGCCGCATAGATGGTATCTCCGGTCTGTACCTTGATGTCTATCCCCTGGTGTACGCGACGACGACGCGGACGATAGCCGAACACATCGGTTATCTTCGTACTGGTTGCAGGCATGCTGTAACCGCTCAGATCTATTGCAAACGAATCGGGAAGCGTTGCTGTATAATGCACACCGCTGTTCGCCCATTCGGGATACATGTCACTCATCGGAATAATATGTGCCTCGTTCAGCAACATCCTACGCATGGCAACCGGAGTGACACCCTCAATGCTTGTCTGAACAGAAACCACATCGGCAACACAATCCTGCGCCTTGACACCAGTCAATGCAAAGAAACAAATTACCTGGAACAGTATGCAACGGAATATATTCTTCACTTTTATTCGAGTTTATTAATGAGCAGTCCCCGGATAAACTTATTTATACTTCTGGCTCTCTTCACCGCCGTATTCAAAGCATGTCACTGCCGAATCATAGTCGAACAGCTCGCCTGGAGCAAAGAAACGGTTGATTTCGACAAGGGCATTCTCTACGCTGTCGGATGCATGAACGACATTCTGTTCGCCGCTCATTGAGAAGTCGCCACGTATTGTACCCGGCAGGGCCTTGCGCGAGTTGGTAACGCCTACCATAAGACGCACTGTCTCTACGGCCTCTGCACCCTCGACACAGCAAGCTATAATAGGAGCTGCCTGCATAGAAGCCTTCAGATATGGGAAGAATGGACGCTCGACGAGATGTGCATAATGCTCATTTACTATTTCATCGGTCATAAACATCATCTTCATGCCTGCTATTCTAAGACCCTTACGTTCGAAACGTGTTACTATATCACCTACAAGACCACGCTGCAATGCGTTCGGCTTTATGAGGACAAGCGTTTTTTCCATTATGATTCTATTATGTGTTAGTTGAAAGTGTACCGAAAACTTATCCGACGTGTTCACATTGGAGTGCGGCAAAGGTAATAAAAAAAGCTATTATAACGAAAATTAATCAGTTAAGTTTACTAAAATAGCGGTCAACAAGGTCTTTAGACTATCTTATGATATCGCTCCCCAATTCCAGTTCCGCATGTTTTTTATCATGCGCAGACGCTCCCACACTACCCTGTACACCGTATTGCAGCACTCTGGGTCGGCTTCGACTACTTCGCGAGCTACCTCACGCACAAACTGCAGCAGTTGCTCATCACGGGCGAGATTTGCAATCTTCAAATCAAAGGCTATTCCGCTCTGCTGCGTACCCTCCATATCTCCAGGACCACGGAGCTTAAGGTCGGCTTCGGCTATTTCAAAACCATCGTTGCTCGAAGTCATTATCTCCATTCGTTTACGCGTATCTTCCGATAACTTGTAATCGGTTACAAGCAGACAGTAGGATTGCGATGCGCCACGCCCGACCCGCCCACGGAGCTGATGCAGTTGTGAGAGACCGAAACGTTCTGCATTCTCTATCACCATTACCGAAGCATTCGGAACGTCAACTCCAACTTCAATAACTGTTGTAGATACAAGAATCTGAGTCTCGCCCTGTGCAAAACGGCGCATCTCCTCATCCTTCTCTTTCGGTTTCATCTTACCGTGCAGCTTGCCTAGCTTGTAGTCACAAAATACATTGCATAGCTGATTATAGCCGTCCTCAAGATTCTTAAGGTCGAGTTTCTCACTCTCCTTTATAAGAGGATAGACCACATAGGCCTGTCTTCCAGCTTCAAGCTGCTTCTTAATAAAAGAGTACATTCCGTCTGCACGGCTACGGAATATATGATTGGTTGTGATAGGCTTCCTGCCTGGCGGCAATTCATCAATCACCGACACGTCAAGGTCGCCGTACAGCGTCATGGCAAGCGTTCTGGGTATCGGAGTTGCAGTCATTACAAGCACATGTGGAGGAATATTGTTCTTTGCCCACATCTTTGCACGTTGCACTACACCGAAACGGTGCTGCTCGTCGATAACGGCAAGACCCAGGTTGCGGAACTGCACATTGTCCTCAAGCACTGCATGCGTGCCAACAAGTATATCCACATCACCGTTCTCAAGACCCTCAAGAATAGGCAGCCTCTCCTTCGGTCTTGTACTGCCTGTCAGCAGTTCCACTCTTACTGGAAGATTGCCCAGCATACGGCGCAACGTTGCAAAATGCTGTTCGGAAAGAATCTCTGTCGGAGCAAGCATACATGCCTGATAGCCATTGTCCTTTGCAAGAAGCATGGAGAGCAGTGCGACAAGCGTCTTTCCACTGCCCACATCACCTTGTATAAGGCGGTTCATCTGTCTATTCCCGTTCACATCGGAACGTATCTCCTTGACTACGCGCTTCTGGGCACCTGTAAGCTCGAAAGGCAGATTTTCATGATAAAAGCGGTTGAACATGTCACCGACCTTGGCAAAACGATGGCCTACATATCTTTTCTGCCGATCCTTGGCATAATGCAATATATTCAGCTGGATAAAGAAAAGCTCCTCAAACTTGAGACGGTACTGCGCAAGCTGAAGTTCCTTGTTGTTCTTTGGAAAATGGATTATGCGGAGTGCGTCGTCAAGCGACATAAGGCCATGCTTTCTTATAATATCGGGCGAAAGCGTTTCCTCAATCTCCTTGTTCAACAGAACGAAAAGATTCTGCACCAGCTTGGCCATCGCATTGGAGTTGAGACCACTACGTTTCATCTTTTCCGTTGTATTGTAATATGGCTGCAGTCCCATATTGTCTAACTTCAGCAATGAGGCATCATCAACATCAGGGTGAGCAATGTTTATCCGTCCGTTGAACATAGACGGCTTCCCGAACACGACATATTTAGTACTCAGCTTAAGACGGTTCTTTACAAACTTGAGTCCACGGAACCATACAAGATCGACAAAGGCTGTGCCGTCAGTAAAATGTGCCACAAGACGACGTGACGCACCCTCACCCATCTCCTCGAACGAACGTATCTCGCCTATGAGCTGCACATGCTGCAGCTGACTTCCCAATTCCGAAACTTTGAAAACCCGGCTTCGGTCGATATATTTGTACGGGAAATAGTACAACAAGTCGTACAGGGAGTGTATATTCAGCTCCCTGTTAAGCAATGTTGCACGCTGCTCGCCCACACCGGGCAGGAACTTTATATTTCTTGTTGTGGTATCCAGCATTCCATCAAGGTCTTGGCAACCATGAGGTCGAAAGGTGTTGTCAACTTAATGTTCTCGCGGTTTCCCTCAACGCCTACTACCTGTTCACCCAATGCCTCAACGACAGAAGCATCGTCGGTGAAACTCTCAACAAAACGCTGTTCATAGGCACGTCGCAGAAGAGACAACTTGAATACCTGCGGAGTCTGTACCAGACGGTAACGGTCGCGCTGAACGACCTCTGTAACGCCATTGCCGCCGACAATGTGACGCAAGCTGTCTTGAATATCTATCATCGGTATTGCAGCACCGTGAATCCAGGCTTCGCAAAAGCAGTCGTCCAGCACTTTCGGAGAAACGAAAGGACGGACACCGTCGTGCACCCCAACAAGAGCATCGTCGATATCATCGACCTGTGCAAGACCGTTCTGTACCGAATGAAAACGTGTAGAGCCGCCTTGAGCCAGCAACAATGGAACTGCAAAAGAGTGTTGCTTGCATAGAGAGATCCACATATCCATGTGCTCTGCCGGAAGCACCAGAATCAGCTGCATAGAGGGGTCTATGGCATGAAGGCGTTCCAATGTTACCATAACAACCGGTTTCTCTCCCAATAGCTGGAACTGCTTAGGAGTCTCACCGCCCATACGCATGCCTTTGCCTCCGGCTACTACTATAAGATATCTTTTCATAACAGAATAATCAAAATTGCATCTGCGAACGCAATGTATTCACGGCATCACCTCCGCAGAGACGTTCAACAATGGCGAAACCGAAATCGAAAGAGACACCGGGACCGCAACCTGTAATTATATTTCCGTCCTCCTCAACCGGGGCTGCAGTATATTCAGCACCAAAGAGGTCACCCTCGCAACCCGGATAACATGTAGCCTTGCGGCCTTTTAGAATTCCTATTCTGCCAAAAACCATAGGTGCTGCACATATTGCAGCTACAAGCTTACCTTCGGCATGTGCCTTTACTAAAAGTGCGCACAATGGCTCATGAGCCGACAGATTATCGGTGCCGGTTCCTCCGCCGGGCAACACCAGGGCATCGGCATCGCAGAAGCATATATCTTCATAGAGTACATCTGCAACAACCGGCACATTCTGTGCTGAAACAACATTCTGGCGACCCATTATAGAGACTGTCACAACCTCTATGCCTGCACGGCGCATAACATCAGCCGGAGCCAATGCCTCAACAGTCTCGAAACCGTCGGCAAGAAAAAGATATACCTTGCTCATAATTATTTCAGTTTAAAGTAATATGTAATCGTACCCTCCTGATCCTCAACCTGAGAAACAGCATTAAAAGTAGCTTTCCTTGCAGCTTCAAGTGCAGCTTTACGCAAAGCCGGGCTTGAAGTATTCGTTCGTGGATTTATACTTGCTCTAACCACATTGCCTTGTGGATTTACGGTAATCGTAACGACCACACGACCCTCTTCCTGCACATTATAATGCGGCTTAGGCAAACCGGCAGGACTCAAGGAACGTCCGTTCAGGTCAAAGACACCTGTTCCGCCAATTCCGGTTGTCTTTCCCGTAGAAGAGTTGCCGTCCTTGGAGCCTTGTGTACCCTCACCATCGCTTGAGTTGCCTTTGCTGCTCATAGAATTGCCTTTTCCGAAAGCACCGGCTATGAGATTGTCGGCCTTCGCCTTTGTCTCCTTCTCTATTCGCTTGCGTTCAGCCTCCTCGGCGGCTCTACGCTCCGCCTCTATCTCCTTTGCACTTTTGGTCTCCTTCTTTGCAGGTACAGCAATACTCTCTTCAGCATCCTGAGTCAAGAGCGGCTCTTCCTGAGAGACATCATCCGAAGAAGGAAGTTGCTGAGACACTTCGGGCTGCGGGATTATCTCGACATCCGTCATGGCCAATTCACTGCCGAAAGCATCTTCAACATTGCCTAAGACAACAGGCACACCCGACTCCTCCTGCCTTGGCGGTGCTGCCATCACCAGCAGACACAGCAGAACGAGCAGTACCGTGTGGAACAGCAACGTGCCTACAATTCCGGTTATCCTATCCTTTGAAATGTTCTCCATTATTTCCTGTCGGGGCGACGCGTAGCCAGCACCATCTTGAATTTGTTCTCGTTAGCAATATTAAGCACCTTGACAATCTCGGCATACGGTATTGTCTCATCGGCATACAGAGCTACATACATTTCCGAATCCTTCTCGCGACAATCGAGAAGAAACGGAGTGAGTTCTTCCTCTGTTATGGGCATCTCGTCGGCCCGACCCCATGCTGCATAATAGTTCAGGTTGCTGTCAATTATTATGCGTGCCATAGGCTTTGCCTGAGTCTGCTCCTTGCCCTGAGGAAGCAACACCTTAATGGCATTGGGAGTAACCATTGTAGAGGTTATCATAAAGAATATGAGCAACAGGAAGATGATGTCCGTCATAGAGGACATTGAGAAAATATCTATTGCCTTTGTTCTTCTCTTTATCATGGTTCTGTGTTTTTATTGATAGAGAATTCCTTATTCGGCTTCAGAATCATTGCAACCACGCAGTTCGGTTACAATTTCGAGGAACGAAATGATATTTGCCTCCATCATGTTCTGCACCTTATCGACCTTCGTTACAAGATAGTTGTATGCAAAGATTGCCATGATGCCGACAATGAGACCGCCGACTGTTGTTACCATAGCCTCATATATACCGCCGGCCAGCAACGACACATCGATATTGTTTCCGGCATTTGACATTTGCCAGAAGGCCTGTACCATACCTGTTACAGTACCCAGGAATCCCAGCATCGGAGCTACTGCGGCAATGGTAGATAGCACAGGAAGGCCTTTCTCAAGCATTGCAATCTCAAGACCGGCATTATTCTCTAACGCCTGACGTATTGAAGCGGTGTCGAGGTTGCAGTCCTTTATTCCTTTTGCCAGAATACGTGAAACAGGAGAGTTCTGGCCTGCACAATAGTTCATTGCCGATTTAGCATCGTTCTCCCTAAGGTTATCATGTATCCGGTCAAGAAGGTCGGGATTCTTCCTCATGGCACCGCGAAGCACTGAGAAACGCTCGAAGAATATATATACGCCCACTATTGAGAGCAATGCCAGAACTATCATAATCCAGCCACCTTTCATCGCGAGCTCAAGAATGCTTAAACTTTCTGCAGCTTCAACAGTTGTAGAAACTGCTTCAGAGGCTATTGACAATGTATCTGCCGCTACTTCTGCGGCTGTTGCTGCGATTGCAGCTACTGTAAATGAAATCATAATTATCGCATTTTATTTTTTCAGACAATCCTTATATGCAGCAATTGTTGCTTCAAGCCCCATATACAGGGCATCACAAATGAGTGCATGGCCTATTGATACCTCATCTACCCAAGGTATCACATCGGTAAAGTACTTGAGGTTCTCAAGACTGAGATCGTGTCCTGCATTCAGTCCGATACCCAACTGTTTTACGCGTTTTGCGGTTTCAAGGAAAGGCTCTATAGCCTTTTCAGGATTTTTGGCATACATGTGAGCATACGGACCTGTATATAGCTCAACCCTGTCGGCTCCGGCCTTAGCTGCAAATTCCGCCATGTGTACATCGGCATCAATGAATATCGAGCTACGTATCCCCGCATTGCGGAGATCGTTAAGCACATCGCGGAGAAAATCCTGCTCTGTTTCTGTATTCCAACCGCAGTTTGATGTAAGCTGTTCTGGCTTGTCGGGTACCAATGTCACTTGGGAAGGGCGAACACGCAGCACCAGATCTAGGAACTCCTTTGACGGATAACCCTCAATGTTGAACTCGGTACGCAATACAGCCTGCAGATCAAGTACGTCGGCACGTCTTATATGACGCTCGTCCGGACGCGGGTGTACAGTTATACCGTCGGCTCCGAATGCCTCGCAATCCTTAGCTACCTTGATTACATCGGGATTATTGCCCCCACGGGCATTTCTGATGGTAGCGACCTTGTTTATGTTTACACTAAGTTTGGTTCTCATCTCGTATATCTTAGCTGAAATAGTGTCGTATTATAGAACAATATAGTTTAAAGTATATTTTCTGCAAAAATAGTATAAATAAAGATTCTTGTATTATAAATTCTCTTAATTTTGCACTGGCAGAGGGATGAAAACCGTATGCTATGTTTGTAGAATACTTAAAATATCAAGAAGCAGGCCGGCACGCAAACGTGGCAGATCTGCACAAACATCTTTCCGTTATGAAATTTGCAATATTCGGCAACAAGCATCAGACAAAGAAATCGAAAAGCATTGAGAAACTTTTTGACGTCATAACACAAAATGGCGATAAGTTTGCCATAGACGGTCCGTTCTATGATTTTCTCAGAAAAGAGAAAATTGCAATGCCTGCTCCCGATGAAATAATCACCGGCAATGAGTTCACAGCCGACATTGCCATCAGTTTCGGCGGTGACGGTACCTTATTGCGAACGGCAAGCCGTATCGGGCGCAAGGCAATTCCGATCCTTGGCATAAATGCAGGACGTCTTGGTTTCCTGACAACAACCTCAAACGAAGATATCGGCTATGTAATCGGCAAGATACACAACAAGGAGTACTACATTGAGGAGCTAAGCCTTATTGAAGCCTTAACAGATGGAGAAGAACTGAATAGCTACCCGTTTGCACTGAATGAGATTGCAGTAATGAAACATGACAGTTCTTCGATGATGACCATTGACGTCACACTGAACGGCAACGACAAGATAACATATCAGGCCGACGGCCTTATAGTAGCGGCACCTTCGGGCTCGACCGGATATTCGCTCAGTGTCGGCGGACCGATAATAACACCTGATGCGAATGTGCTGGTCCTCACCCCTATCGCCCCGCATAGTCTCAGTGCAAGACCTATTGTCATAAGCGACAGCACTGTAATAGATATAAAAGTGAACAGCCGCAGCCGCAACTTCCTTATTGCTATTGACGGACGTAACGAGAGCTGCAGTGAGACTACACGCATTACAGTACGCAAAGCTGATTACAGACAATTGGTCATACGCCGTCACGAACATACCTTCATACAGAACCTCAAGGATAAACTTATGTGGGGGACAGACCTTAGAGACTGATTGCCAACAGATAAACAAACGGAGAGAAACAGCTGTTTCTCTCCGTTTGTTTATCTTGACTGCGGTGTAAAGCTCTTCGACGAGCCGCCGGATGCCGTACCTCCGACCGTAAAGGAACCGTCAAAGTAACTTTCGCTTGCTCCCGTAACCGAAGTGACTCCATACATCAAAGTGTGCGACGATGATGTAAATGCGGGCGATGAGAGGAGCACGGACGCGCTATTTACCGTATTGGGGCATCTGTAAGAGAACATCACCTCGCCAGAACTGTTCTTTACGGCAAGATACCTGCCTTGTGTTACCGATACCGAAGATACCGAGGCGTAAGGCTGCGACGACGAAGTGACGGAACTGTTGGCACTTCCGGTACCGATGATGATACCGCCGTTTACGGCAAACTGGTTATTGTCGCAGTCGAAACCCTCTTCCGGTGCATTTGTTCCGGAGGCAAGCACAACGCCTCCATTCACGGTTATTGTTCCGTTCGAGTCAATTGCATCGTTGTTCGAAGCATGGCTGAATATATAACCGCCATTGAATATCAGCGATGTTGCAGCATTTATTCCGTCATCATAAGTATTGCATTCTACAATGCCGCCATTTATGGTCATCGTTGCCTTGCTTTCAAGACCTTCACCTCCGTCATACGCAGTCTCTGTGTATATCGTTCCGCTATTCACCACAACATTTGCAGCACCCTTTATGGCTTTTGGGGCAGCATTGAAACCCTCTTGCATGCCGCCCATACCGCCCATACCGGTATTTCCTGAGCTTGTACCTAGGGAGGCTCCTTGCGTAACAGCCCTTATATTCAACAGCTCATTGGCAGCACCCTCGTTGCCTATCGTAAGCAGACCGCCTGCAACAATAGCTTTGCTGCCATTTCCCTTAGCAAGACAGTTCAATGTTCCCTCAAGCAAATTTACAGCAACATCACCCTTAAGGCATTTTGTCGAATAGTAGTCAGTTCCGCTTGAAGCCGTATATGACGAACCGGAACCGGATAACGTTATATTGACAGTACCTCCATTCATGGTAACTGTTCCATCTGCCGATATGCCATGACCTCCCTGGCCGGCAGCTGTTATCTCAACCTCACCGCCATTTATCTCAAGCGTACCGTCACATTTTATTGCCGTGCAATAAGATGGGTCGTATGCTATTATCCTGGCTGCGCCAGAAGTGTTTATCTCCAGTTTTCCACCGTCAATAACAGCATTTCCTTCAACCTTTATTCCTTTGGATTCAGTACCATGCATTGTTATCAGGTGACTTCCGCCTGACAATATGAAATTTTTGTCACACTTGATGCCTGCCGCAGCATACGAATCTTCTGTAGCAGAACCTGAAGAGGATACAGAGCCGCCCTCATAGCTTGATGTGACATCGCTCAGCGAGTATGTACGCACACTGCCTGATGTCGTATAGGAAGAGGATATCTGATAATACCTGTCACTGTCCAGGCCGGTAAACAATGAGCTCTGTATTGTATAGCTTCCCCTGAAACTTGAATAGTCATCGCTCTTGAAGTAGTAGCTGCCTGTCACAGCTGAACCGAAATCATAATAGTAGAATGCGGTTCCGTTCACAACCACACTGTTTGTCAATGTTGCGACAAGCGAATTGCTGCTGTCGTAGAGATATACGCTCTTCCATGCCGATGATGCAGCTCCCGGACGATTGCTTGTTGAGGTTGCAGGAATGCTTACATATACCACGTAACTCTTCTCCTCTTCCTCGGAACCACCCAATATATCCTCCTCCGTAGTAGGAACGTATGTCTCGCTGTCCCCGCTGCACTCAACCACCAATTCACCGCCTATGATATTCACGTCAACATCAGAAGATATGCCGCGTCCTGCGATACCGGTTGCCTTAAGAGAGATATTGCCGCCATTAATATTTACAGTCGAATCACACTTTATGCATGTAGCATATGAGGGATCACCCAAAGTTGCGATACTATTGCCTGTAGCCTCTATGACGACATTACCGTTTGAGACCTCAAACAAACCATTGCTCTTTATACCCTTCGATGCTGTACCTGATACAGTTACCGAGACATCAGCCCCGTCTATTATTATATCTGAAGCCGACTTGATGCCCTTGACGTCATCATTTTCAGCCATTACAACGACTTTTCCACCGTGAAGTCTTATTACTCCGTCACAATCGATTCCGTCACCTCCGGCCTTGAAATCCATTAAACCTCCAAGCACTATTACAGAATCGTTGACATGCAAGGCATCGCTTTCTGCACTCTCTACAATGATATTTCCGCCACGGACCTCTACATAATCATCACTGCAGATTGCATGCTTGCAATTTCCGTTAATTATTAGTTTGCCGCTGCCGCCTTCAAAGATAAGCTGTCCTTCACTGAAGAACGAAGCTTTCTCATCTTCTCCCGAAACCGTCGAATAGCTTGAAGAGTCAGCAAGGCGGTTAACAGTTCCGTCAACGACAAAGATCCTTCCGCGCTTGCCGCATTGGCTGTTTATTGCCGCACCAGAGCCATTTGTCAGCTCCACTCCGTTAAGATAAAGGTTATACTTCTTCAAGCCATAGAGCTTGAAGCATCCGTCACCGCTGCTGCCGTGCAATGTATATCCAATCTCACGCAGTGTACTTGACATAACTACAACCTTCGCTCCATCTATCTCCACTGCAACACTGTCAAATGCAAAAGGATTCTCTACAATTGCCTTTTCATTCATATATATGACTTCAACAGTTGGGGGCAGAATGCCATATTTTATACTGTCTATTTCAGCCATATCCAGAATACCCGAACCGTCGTGAAGAGTTACGGTGACTTTACCGGCATCTTCGTCAAAAACAATACTATCAACACGTTCCTGTGCAACACATTTAATTTCGCCTGTGTTCATGAAGAACTTTATATCCTTATCGGCATACACCATTACTGCCGACAAAAGCATTGCTAGAAGCAAAAGGTTCCTTTTCATCGGTTAATTATCTTATATGTACGACCATTGACATTAAGCATATAGATTCCTTTCGGATAACCCGAAAGATTGACTACGCCATCGCCGTTGAAATTCTCACTATACAATATGCTTCCACTAGGGTTGAAAAGCTGTACATCAACTGAAGAAAAGCCTGAAATATGCAAGACTCCTCTCTCGAATCTTACAGCAGGCTCCGATTCTATGCAACCGACATTTGTCTCCTCCGAAGGTATGTAGTCTTCTATGAGAAGGAAACTTACCGATTCCGTATCACATTCAATTACAGAACCGTCGTGCATATTGAGCAACATAGCACCGTTGCTGAACTTAAGGCTCCGAATAGACTTGATTGCATACCCGGCAACACCCTCACAGCTTGTCACAACAAGCCTCTTGTCTGGGGTGGCCGCAAAGGATAGCGCAGAAAAGAGAATACCGGACAGGATTATAAACAACTGTTTCATATCACCTTTGTTTTTATACTTTTAAACAAAAGTAACCAATATTGACACGCCTGATTGTTAACAGCTGTTAAATAAACTTCATAAAATTATGCAACCAATCTTTTATAACATGAAACGGCAGATTTTTCAATTAAAAAAGAGGCTGCTCCATATTGCATGGAACAGCCCCATAATATATATAGAATATGCTTATACCCAATTTCTTCTAACCACCCAACGATATACTATCGGTATGATGAAGATGTTAAGCACTGTAGATGACAACAAGCCTCCGAGCACAACGACAGCCATAGGGCTCTGTATCTCGTTACCCGATGCCGAACCGTTGAGAATCATCGGCACCAATGCAAGGGCTGAGGTAAACGCTGTCATGAGGATTGGAGTAAGGCGATCAAGCGAACCGGCCATTACAGCATCCTCTGTTCCTATTCCCTCACTGCGGAGATGCTGATAGCGTGACACAAGAAGAATACCATTGCGTGTAGCGATACCGAAGAGAGTAATCAGACCAATTATGGCAGGAATACTCATAACTCCGGAAGTAACTCCCGTCGCAATAATTCCGCCTATAAGGGCAAGCGGAAGATTAAGAAGCACTACTATAGAAAGAGAGGTACTCTTGAACTCGCTATAGAGAAGAACAAACACCACAAGAATAGCAACAAGCGTAGTGAGCCACAATGTGCGTGACGCGCTGTCGGCACTCTCGAACTGTCCGCCATACTCAAGGCGGTAGCCCTCATCGAGCTGAAGATTTTTATCCAGATAGTCGGCAACGCGGTCAACAGTTCCAGCAACATCACCGCTTGCAATATTTGCCGACACAACAACCTTGCGCTGCACGTTCTCACGGCTGATGCTTCCCGGACCTCCCACAGAGACCACGGAAGCCACATCGGCAAGAGAAATCTTGCCGTCTGGTGTATCTATAAGGGCACGCTTCACACCCTCCATACTCTCGGTATAATCCTTGTTGAGACGGATTATAAGGTCGAAGCTACGCTCCTCCTCATATACATTTCCTACCTTCTTTCCGGGGAATGCAGCCTCTACAAAGCTGTTGAACTCAGCCATAGTTATGCCATAATAGGCCAGTTTCTCCCTATCGGCACGTATCTGAAGCTGCGGCGTCTCTACCTGCTGTTCCACATTCACGTCAACAACCTCCGGAAACTCCTTTAGAAGTTCCTTGATATCCGTACCCTTCCTGAATAGCGTACTGAGGTCGGGACCGAATATCTTTATAGCCAAATCGGCCTGCGTACCCGACACCATGTGGTCTATGCGGTGTTCAAGCGGCTGGCCTACAGATGTTACGACTCCCGGAACCGTAGCCAGACGGGCACGTACTTCGGCAAGGAACTCTGCCTTGCTTCGTTCCCCAAGAGTAAAGTTGACATCAATCTCAGCACCGTTTGAGGTTTGCGAATGTTCGTCAAGCTCGCCACGTCCGGTCCTTCGCGCAGTACTCTCGACCTCAGGTATCTGCAACAGTTCTTTCTCTATTGCAGCACCCAGCATATTGCTCTCTTCGAGAGAGACACCCGGACGTGACACAGCAGCGATAGTAAGAGCCTTCTCATTGAACTCAGGCAAGAAACTGCGTCCCATACCCGCAAAAAGCACCAGACATACAACAAAGAGCAATAACAGAGAACCTATTACCGGCTTTGCATGCGCCATGACCCATTCGAGGGAAATGCGGTACTTCTTGAGCAGCCACAAATCAACCCAGTTCTTCTTCTCGTTGCGCGTAAGGTACTTTTCGTCGGAAAGCATCAGCTTGCACAGCAACGGAGTTACGGTAATAGCCACAACAAGCGACATCAGGAGAGCAATGAGATATGCTATTCCCAGAGGCTTGAGCATACGCCCTTCAAGGCCAGTCAGGAAGAAGAGAGGCATGAAGGTCACCATGATAATGAGCGTAGCATGTATGATTGATGCACGTATTTCGGACGATGCCTCAAAGACTATTGCAAAAGAGGAGTTCCGCTGTTCCTTAGGAAGAGCATGATTCTCACGCAGACGCTTATAGACATTCTCCACATCAATGATTGCATCATCGACAAGCGAACCGATAGCAATGCACATTCCGCCTAGAGTCATGGTATTTATGTCCATTCCCAAAAGGTAGAGGACAATGATTGTTCCCAAAAGAGACAACGGAATAGCCAGAAGCGAGATTACGGTTGAGCGCAAGCTCATGAGGAAAAGGAAGAGGACAAGTATTACACAGATTGCACCCTCTGCCAGAGAACTGCCCACATTGTTGACAGAGGCCTGTATATAGTCGGCCTGACGGAATATTCTTGTATCAACCTCAACATCGGCCGGAAGCGACTGCACAATGCTCTCTAGATTACGCTCGATATTCTCCGTAACATCAAGGGTATTTATTCCAGGCTGTTTTGAGATAGAGAGTATAACTGACGGCTCACCATTCTGTGCCGCATAGCCCTGCTTTACAGCCGGGGCTACGACAACATCGGCAACATCGGCAACACGCACTACTGCACCGTCGCCGGCCTTCACTACCGTGCTTCCCAATTCACCGAGGTCATTGCTACGTCCCATTCCGCGCAGATTATACTCGTTGCCGAAATCACGTACGACGCCTGCACCGATATTCACGCTCATCGATGAAGCCGCACTCTCAAGCTGCTCCATTGTCACACCGTACATCTCCATTCTTACAGGGTCGGCCAGAACCTGGTACTGCTTGTAGTCGCCGCCTATTATGGTTACATTAGATACACCGCCTGTAGCAAGAATAGCCGGCTTTACTATCCATTCGGCAAGAGTGCGGAGCTCCATCATCGATGTAGTCTTGGCCATCATGCCGACAAACATGATTTCACCCATGACGCTCGACTGAGGTGCCAGCATCGGCACAATACCGTCGGGCAACTGGCCCGAAAGAAGGCTCATCTTCTCGCTTATTACCTGACGCGCACGATATATATCCATTCCCCAATCGAACTCTACCCACACAAAGGAGAAGCCTTGTGAAGATGAAGAACGCACACGACGCACGTTTGTAGCACCGTTGACGGCTGTCTCTATCGGGAATGTAACAAGACGTTCCACCTCTTCCGGTGCCATGTTTGACGCATCGGTAAGGATAACTACGGTAGGCATTGTAAGGTCGGGGAACACATCGACCTCAATGTTTTTTGCAGAGTATATTCCGCCTATTATCACCAACAGGACAGCAAGCATCACCAGCAACCTGTTGTTCAATGAGAACTTTATTATTCTGTTCAGCATAGCGGTAATAGTTAATGTACATGACCTGCATGCGGGTCTAGAGCGGCTGCTCCCTGCGACAGTTTCAATGCTATGGCACCCTTTGTCACAACACGCTCACCTTCATGCACGCCTTTTGTTATCTTCACCATCTTGCCATCTGTAACGCCAACCTCTACACTGCGTTTTTCGAACGATACCGGGCTGTTCTGCACGAAGACAAAAAATGCCCCCATCTCCTCTACAAGTGCAGTACGTGGCACAACTACATTCAAGTCGCCAATAAACGCCGATGTTATATACAATGTAACGATACTGCCTGGAACGACCCCAGAGAGATTCTTTGCAGATATTGTAATCGGTATCATGTTGCAGGAGTTTACGGAACTGCCTACAGCCTGTACGCGTCCTTCAGCTTCCTCAAGAGAAACCACCTTGCCCGAAGCAAGTTCAATATTTACCGACGAAATGTTATGCAGCTGCTGCGCATATCGTACAGGAAGTTCGGCAACGATATTCATGTCACCGGCACGCTGTATAGTTGCAAGCGGGGTACCCGGTGTAACATAATCGCCATTCGACACAAGCAGAGAAGAGACATATCCGCGAAGCGAAGACTTCAGTATGACCTTGCCTCCTCCATAGTTGCGCTTCATGCTCATATAGCGTGCCTCGGCCTGCCTGTATGCAGCCTCAGCCGACTGATAATCACGTTCAGACACAATCTTGTCGGCAAACAAAAGCTTCTTCCTCTCAAAATCGGCTTTTGCAACATTATAGTTGCTCTCAGCCTCGGCAAACCTAACAGATGCGTCGTTGTCAGTAACGTCACTTCCTTCGAGATAGAACAGTGGCTCTCCCGATGTTACCTCCTTGCCTGTGACAAGGTTGCCGACAAACTGCACCTTGCCGCTTGCTGTTGCCACAAGAGTCGTAAAGTTTCCGGGTGTGGACTCAACTCTCGCTGCAACCTTTACAGCCCCGGCGAAAGAGCTCTTGCCTGCTACAGCCGTAGCAAAATCAATCTTCCAGCTCTGCTCCTTGCTGAATGCAATATCGCCCGGCTTGCCGTCTGTAGCAATTCCATGACCGGCATGTCCATGTTCATGACCGGCATCGCCATGCGAATGGCCGTCGTGGTCGTGCGAGTGAGCATCATGGCCATGTGAATGGCCTGTGTGGGCATCATGATTATGGGCATGTTCATGACCTGAATGTGAAGCGTGTCCGTGGTCGTGCGGTTCACCTTTCTTGTGTACCTCTACATCGAAATGAGCCTCATCATCTCCGACCTTCACATACAGCATTCCGCAACCGGCACTCTCCGGGACAAGGTCGAAATGAAACATACCTTTATGACCAGCCCCACTCTTCTGCGAAACGCTTTTCGAGCCGACTGTGAGTACAGCCTCTGCAATATCGGATTCTGCAGGTTTGAAAGATGAAAGGTCGGTTACATACAATGTTATGCATGATTTCTCGCCGACAGAAAGACCTTCGTGCTGCAAGAAGTATTCAAATGCATGAGTATAGGCTGTAAAGCCATGAATATGTGCATGCTCATGGCCATCACCTTCTGTGCCGTGGCTATGGCCACCGCATCCCAACAAGGCAACCGCAACAGTTGCCAATAGAAATATTCTTTTCATAGTAAATTTTTAACCTTATTATACATAATTTCAAATCACAGAAACTATGCGGCAGGCGGCCCACGAAGGGCAAGTGTAGAGAGCTCCTGTTCCGGGGGAGTATGTTCCCGGAATTCAGACCATTGCAGTTTTACGGCTGGCATGTCAGCCAATGCCGAAATATTCAGCAATGCTATGAGCTGTATCGGAAAAATGGATTTCTTTGCAACAAACGTATCGTCAGAGGCAAGACGGAAATAGAAAAGCGAAGCATCATAACAGAGTCTCCCTGAATGCTCCTCTTCCTCATCACAGCCATGATGCTCGCATTTGTCACATTCTGTAATGCCGAAGTGTATTGAAGCAACATCGGCTGTACTGCACCCGCAATGATGATGAGGCATGACACGCATACCCATGAGCATTGATATTGCCATGAGCATGAGCATATATGATATTTTACGCATCAGACCTCTCATTGCCTTATTTATTTTTATAACTGGCAGCCCACTCCTTATCGATATAATTCTCCAGAAGTGTACAAGCATGCGCACTAAAATCGAGACCGCATAACATTATGTCATCCCATTGTTCTTGCGATAAGTCTATAAGCCCGTCACGGCTGACACCCTGCTTCAGCATTCCATAAACGACACCGGCATTGAAATTGTCACCGGCACCGACAGTGCTGACAACCTCTACCTTCTTGACATCATATTCCGATGAGCTCTCCTTGGTGAAGAGCCTTACAGTGCCGCTTCCGCTTGTAAAGATAAAATTCGGACAATAGAACCTTATCTTCTCACGATATATCTTTTCGGCATCGGTCATATCATAAAGATATGTAAAATCGTCGGCCGAGCCACGCACAATGTCGGCAAATTCAAGGTTCTCTATCAATGCCTCTGCAAGCTTTATACGTTCGTGAACATGATTTTTACGGAAGTTTATATCATAATAGAGAAGAGCGCCTCTATCATGTGCATACTCAAGAAACGCCTTTGTCTTTGTCCTAAGTACCGGATTCAGTACAAAATATGAACCATAGAGAACAATGTCACCAGGCTCAATATGCGGAAAATCCACTTCAAGACGATTATTGGGATAATCCTTATAAAAAAGATAGTCGGCATCGTTGCTCTCGTTGAGAAATGCCAAAGCCAACGGAGACTTGCCTCCGCTAAAGGAACACACTGCTGAAGAATCGACACCGCTGTCATGCAGATGGTCAAGTATTATACGGCCGATATTGTCATCACCGACCTCGCTTATGAAGGATGCCTGCACACCCATTCTGCCCAGTGAAATGATACTGTTATATACCGAACCACCGGGAACTGCCTTTACTGGCTGGTTATTCTTGAACAGGATATCAAAGACAGTTTCGCCTATACCTATAATCTTTCCCATAACTATGCCTTTTCTATAAAATCCCTCAATTCATCAATATTCTCTGCAACAGAAATGTATTCTTCAAAACCGCCCCGCAAGAAACCCTTGTTCTCCATCTCTTTCAGAGCCTCGACAAGAGTGTTCCAGAAACCACCGGCATTGTAAAGGACAACACGCTTGCAATGGTATCCTATCGTCGCTGCAGCAGCCACATGGAATATCTCGTCAAGAGTACCGACACCTCCCGGCAGGGCTACAAGCACCTCGCTCAGCTGAAGCATTATATCCTTACGCTCACTGAGGTTACGGCATAGCACCTTTTCATCAAGAAGCGTGCTTACCCTATCACGTTCTACAAGTATATCGGGAACAACACCTACAATATGCGCACCTGCAGCCTTTGCCGCCCTGGCAGAGGCTTCCATAAGCCCGAAACGTGCACCGCCATATACAAGTTCAGCACCTATAGAACCGAGCATTGTACCCACCTCGTGCGCAACATCGAAGTACCAGGATTCAATATTGTCTGATGCAGCACAGAACAAAGCCACACTCTTCATTGGGAACAGCTTTACAAGGACTGCATATCATTGAGACGTTTATAAACGCCGTCAAGCTGTATGAGTTCATCATGCTTGCCACGTTCTACTATCTCACCGTCGCGGAGCACACATATCTCGTCCGCATTCTTGATTGTCGATAGACGGTGTGCGATAGCTATTGTGGTTCTGCTCTTCATCAAGCGCTCAAGAGCCTCCTGCACAAGACGTTCACTTTCGGTATCAAGAGCCGATGTGGCCTCATCAAGAATAAGTATAGGTGGATTCTTCAATATGGCACGGGCGATACTGATACGTTGACGCTGACCGCCGGACAAACGGCATCCGCGGTCACCGACATTTGTATTGTAACCCTTCTCGGTTTCCATTATGAAGTCATGTGCATTCGCGATTTTAGCAGCCTCAATTACCTGCTCCATTGTTGCGTTCTCTACACCAAAGGTTATATTATTATAGAATGTATCATTGAACAGAATGGCTTCTTGATTCACATTTCCGATAAGAGAACGCAAAGAGTTTACTTTCATATCCCTGATATCAATACCGTCAATGGTGATTGAACCCTGCTTTACATCATAATAACGCGGCAAGAGATCTACCATAGTTGATTTTCCGCTGCCAGACTGGCCTACAAGAGCAACAGTCTTGCCTTTCTCAATCTTCAAGTTCACATTCTTGAGAACAGGACGGCCCGAAGTGTACTCAAATGACAGGTCCTTATACTCTATACCGTATTTCATATCCGGAATCTCTATACCCTTTTTACCGTCAACTATAGGATTCTTAGCCTTGAGAATAGCATCAATTCGCTCCATAGAAGCGAGACCGCGCGGTATAGTATATGATGCTTTCGACAAGTCTTTCAGCGGATTGATTATACTATAAAGGATTATAAGGTAATAAATGAACTCTGCTGCCGATATCGGAGACTTCTCACTCAAAATAAGAGTTCCGCCGAACCAAAGCACTATCACTATGACAACTGTCCCCAAGAACTCACTCATCGGATGAGCCATAGCCTGCCTTGTAGTAACGCTCCTTACCGCGGCCCTGAGTTCATTACTGCATTTGAGGAAGCGTGCCGACATCTTCTTCTCGGCAAGGAAAGCCTTGACTATACGCAAGCCACCAAGCGTCTCTTCCAACTGAGATGTCGTCTCTGCCATTTTCTGTTGTGCAACACGTGAATTGGCTTTTAGCTTACGGCCTACATTTCCCATAACCCAACCAAGCGCCGGTATCACGCATATTGTAAATAGCGTAAGTTCCCAGCTCACATACAACATTGTTGCAAAGTACATGATAATGAATATCGGGTTCTTGATAAGCATATCGAATGATGTTACAATGGAACTTTCCACTATTGTAACATCACCTGTCATACGTGTGATAATATCACCTTTACGTTCGTTGGTGAAGAAACCTATTGGAAGATTTACAATCTTGTCATACAACTGAGTGCGCATATCACGTATAAGGCCAGTACGCAAAGGGATGATGGCTGCAGAAGAACCGAAATAGCTTGCAGTCTTCAGGAATGTCATGAATATGAGGAAAATTCCCAACAACAGCAATACAAATGCTGCTCCATACTCTTCACTGATTCCCTGCAGGTAATATACACCATTGTTCATCAGCACATCCTTCACATTGTCCGTATTCATTTCACTCCATGGAATAAACGAAGCTGCTGACACATTGTTTATCTTAAACAGAATCTGCAATACTGGTATTATCACCATGAATGAGAATATATTCAGTATTGCCGACAACAATGTAAAGAGCAGAGACAGCAGCAAATACTTTTTGTATGGAGGTACGTAACGTTTCAGAATCTTAAAAAAATCCTTCATTGTTGTTCTATTGTTTGATATTTATTTGCAAAGATACTTTATTTTTCCAATTTATTATGTATTGCTTTCTATAATTTATCTTACTTATATACACAAAAGTATAAGGCACAACAAGTAACAAGGAAACTGGAATAGCAAAGGCAGAATCACATACGTATTGCACTATTTGCTATAATGGATATTATAAAAGACAGAAGCCGGCTAAATAGTTTTTGACTTTAGCCGACTTCTGACTATATTGCTTATGCTATAACAGGATTTTACTCCTCCTCCTCATCATCATCACCGTAATAGATTGTAGAATACAACACGCAATAGGCATCAAGCTTCATCTTTGTACCAATATAGAATCCGAAATTAGGATTTTCAATCTTAACATTTCTAAAGACTGCAATCTCAACGTTATTAACCAACAAGTAGAACTTGCCCTGCTCTTTGACTATAGTTACATCGAACATATCCTTATCTTTCAATATCGATTTCAACTCACTTGCATACTCTTCGCCTTCAAAAAGCCTTTTATTGGATGACCGCTTGTATGTTCCGCGTTTTACTATAGAGAATTCACCTTTTTCGCAGACCTGATACACAAAGCCCTTCTCCGAAAAAGTAATCAAAGAGTAATTATCTTCGTTATTAAAATCAAAGACAATACCAAAAGGCTTCTCATCATCAATATCAGAGGGCTTGAACACATATTCGAATATAAAGTCCTGTGTTCCAGGATTGAAATCGAACTCTGCATGCGTGATGACTCTCAATCCTTCCTGTTTGGATTCCAATGTGAGTTTGTCCTTATCAACAACAACCTCGGCCTTTTTCACTTTATATTGGTCCCAGAAATATTGAGGGTCGTTTGTCGGCACATATTTAAGCTGATATTCACCCTTTGATTCAAACTGGGCTGAAGCCATCATTGAGAATACAGCCAGTACAATTGTCAAAAAAATACGGTTCATAATACAAATATTACAATATTACTGATTCTTATTCACCACCACCAACAGAGGTCTGCAGCTCTTGGATCATTGGTTCGTAACGACGCATTGTACGTTCATATTTGTTATAACAATTTGATCCTTTGCAGTCATTATCCTTTATTTCTGTAATAATTCGAGCACGATATGAAACCACATCTTCATCTGTAAAAGACATTCTAATCTCTAAACGTGTTCTTACAGTTTCATATCGGAACTTATTGATAGCCCATCCTGTTTTAATCCACCCTGCACTCTTGTCCCTGACTTCTACATTATCGAAATAGCTGGTAACAACATTCATCAGACGTTTCCAGATTACATCTTCTTTCAACCCCTTGCGACAAGTTATATCCATCCACTTGTTAGGTTCTACACCGATGTCCTCGCCTGACGAAGAGGCTTCATAAGCTTCTGATTTTGGAAGAGTGTAAACAACCGTCTTTTGCGGATTGCTCTTAAGCAAACGATATCTGCGCCCAATATAGCCAGGAGCCAATACAGAAACAAGATAAAATTCATTGTTCTTATCAAATTTCACTTGATATGTACCAGTACCGACATGCTGGCCGTCAATCCAAATCTGCGCACTCTCCGGAATTGTCTTGATAGTAATCTTCTTCGCTGCATTTGCGGTTAATGATGTTGCAAACAATGCTACGCAACAGATAATAGCTGTAAAGAAATAATTTTTCATGTTTGTAATAATTAATGTCCCATAAATATCTTGAGACAAGTTAAACATCTAAATATTTGATTAGTAAAAATTCAACACTTTTATCCAGTGAACTTTACCGATAAACAACAAGACTGTTCACTCCCCCAACAATTGACCTACAAAAGAGCCATAAGCAATCATTTATTGTTTCTACAGCAAAAGTATGAGATTCCTCAATACTTACAAAAAAAAATCCTTATCTTTTTAAAAATTGCAGCAGATACACGCATTAAAAAAGGAACTACAGACTGTTTGTTGAGCTTTTAACCATTGCTTATTACCAACCCTAATTTCTTTGCAAACTCCCAGATGACCATTCCGGCAGTTACCGAAACGTTCAGAGAGTGCTTGGTACCAAACTGGGGAATCTCTATTGCACCGCATGAGGAATCCACCACCTCCTGCTGCACACCTTTCACTTCATTCCCTAACACGACAGCGTACTTTTCACCACGGACAGCCTCAAAAGACTGCAACGGCATGCTTCCCTCGCATAGTTCTATTGAATATACCTTGTAGCCTTGAGCCCGAAGCTGCCCTACAGCATCCAAAGCCGATTCGAAATATTGCCAAGAGACGACATCTTCTGCGCCTAGTGCTGTCTTGTGGATTTCTGCATGCGGAGGTGTTGCAGTAATTCCGCACAGAATTATGCTCTCAACACGGAAAGCATCGCCTGTACGGAAGACAGAGCCTACATTATGCAGGCTACGTACATTGTCGAGCACGACTACAAGCGGCAGTTTCTCAGACTCGATGAATGTCTCGCGCCCTATGCGTCCCATTTCGGTGACAAGCTTTTTCCTGTTCATCATACAAACTTGCTCCAATCGGTATTCCTCATATCGCCTTCACGCTCGAATGTTGCATGCATGGCAAGCGCAGCAGCCACGTTATGCGAAATATGGCCGCACTTTGCAATCTTCAGGTAATCCCAAAGAAGGTTCTTGTAGTCAGGATGGGCACACTTCTCAATAAGCAGTTTGGCACGTTCATCAGGTCCCTTGCCACGTAGGTCGGCGACACCCCATTCCGTTGCCACCACACGTACATCGTGTTCGGTATGGTCGGCATGCGTAACCATAGGAACGATAGAACTTATCATTCCGCCCTTTTGGGTAGAAGGACATGTGAATATTGAAACAAACGCATTGCGTGCAAAGTCTCCCGAACCGCCTATGCCGTTCATAAGGCGTGTTCCGCAAATATGCGACGAATTCACGCAACCGTAAAGATCAACCTCTATTGCAGTGTTCATCGCAATTATTCCCAAACGGCGTATGATTTCGGGATGATTGGAAATCTCGGACGGACGCAGAATAAGACGCTCCTTGAAGAAATCAAGATTGTCATACACGTGCTGCAGGCACTCCTGGCTCAAAGAGAGTGAACAGGTACTGCCGGCTTTCACGCGCCCAAGTTCCATGAGTTTGATGACAGAATCCTGCAACACCTCGGAATAGAGGTCGAGAGGCGGAATCTCTGTACAGTCTTCAAGTCCTTTGAGAACAGCATTGGCCACGTTTCCGATTCCGCTCTGTATCGGGAGACCGGCAGCCGGTATCGTTCCGCGCCTGATATCACTTATGATGAAATCGACTACATTCTCGCCGATCTTGCGTGTTACGGGGTCAAGCTCCTTGAAGACGACCTGCTCATTTGGAAGACACACCTCAACTATACCCACGACCTTTTTAGGATCGACCTGCACATAAGGCTTGCCTACGCGGTCCGAAGCATTGAATATCGGTATCTCCCTGCGGCAAGGCGGGTCAAGAGGCTCATACACATCGTGCAGGCCCATAGTATGATGGAATGTATTTCTCTCAATTATTATCCTGTCGGCAAGATTTGCGACTGTCTGACCTATACCACCGGCAGTCGTAAGATAGACCTTTCCGTCGGGGGTTATGTCAATTGCCTCAAGTATTGCAACATCGACCTTGCCCAGATAGCCATAACGCAAGTCCTGCGCCATAAGAGAGAGGTGAAGATCGGTATATGTAATTCCTTTCGCATTTATGGAATTACGGATTGTAGGGTTAGAGATGAAAGGAGCACGAAAACGTATAGCATTGGCACGTGTCAATGCCCCGTCAATAGCATCACCGGTAGAAGCGCCGGAATAGAGGTTTATCATGAAAGGCTTGCCGGCCGCATGAGCCTCCTCTGCACGTTTTGCGACCTCAGGAAGCACGGTCTTTGGAGTACCGGAAAGCGTAAAACCGCTTATCCCGACTCCGTCACCATCGTTGATGTAGCATGCAGCCTCTTGGGCTGTAATAATACGGTAGCTCATTTTATTCGTGTTTAAATGTTTGTCTGTCAATATTTTCTGTTAAAGACTTCGGAATATATGAATGCCCTCTTTGCATCTGACTTGCTCTTCATCATTATCTTATCAGCCTTTTGATTCTCATTTGATGCCGGTTTCGGTTCTTCAGTACCAGGATTCAAAAAAATCCTGCGGTTATCAGGAGCCGTACAGAAAGTCCTGACTGTGCTCTTTTTACTGGTCTTTTCCACAGGAGACGGTTCTTCAATCGGGTCAAGAGGCTCTATCGACGGAAAAGCCTCCCCGATATCAGGCTTAACCTCTACTCCTCCGTCCTTAGAAAAAACAACTTTCACTATCGCGATCAAAGAATAGATAGCTATAAGAGCTACTATTGAAACTATAGATATCATAATGCCTTATTTTTTCATAAAATAATCGCTGAACATCTCATCGAACACCTCTCCTCGCGTTAGTCTTCCATCCTTAAGGCATACCACATCGACCTCTCCCTTAAGAGACAAAGAACCATCGGCAAGGTTATATATATCCTGCAGAAAAACAAGTTTCGCACCTTTACGGACCATATTCACGCACACGGCAAACCTGTCACCGCCATGCAACGGCCGCTTGTATTCGAGCGTAATCCTTGAAACCATAGGGTCGATACCCTGCTCGTGCAGCCCCGTAAAACTGCCGCCGATGGATTCCAGGAATTCATGACGCGCATGTTCAAGGTAGTGCTGGTAATTGGCATTATTCACAACTCCTTGAATATCGCATTCATAATCGCGGACCTTCATCTCAAACTTAAAACTATAACCCTCCATAACATCCAATGCTTTAATAACAAATCACGAAGATGCCTTTAACAAGCAATTTATGCAAATATACAACAATAATATTATTGTTGGCATTTTTAAGAAAAATTATAGAATCAAAAAATATAAATCAACGGCAGTTCCATAATAACTGAATTATTTGTCTAAATTTGCATTCAGAACGATGGAAGCAAAAGATATTCAACACCTGTTCGCATCGCATCCCGGAGTGGATGCATTGATTAGGCTAAAGGAAGAGGGGGGCAATAAACATGCTCTCCTTGAGGGGTTTATAGGCAGCAGCGCCGCAATGATACTTTCGGGACTAAGAGAAAGAGTGCCGGAGCAGACATTCTTTGTAGTGATGAGTGATGCCGAAGAGGCCGGATACTTCTACCACGATATGGTGCAGATGTCGGGAGAGAAGAATACCCTATTCTTTCCCTCCTCGTTCCGCAGAGCCTTGAAATACGGACAGGAAGATGATGCCAACCGCATACTGCGCACCGAAGTGATGAGCCGCCTCTCAAGCCGGCGGCGCAAGGAGGGGCTTGTAATTGTAACACACCCGGATGCCATAGCCGAGAAGGTTGCATCGCAGAGCGACCTTGAGAAAAAGACTCTTTCAATTGCTGTCGGCGACTCCATAAGCCGTGACGATGTGGAGAAGAAACTTGCAGGATTGAAGTTCAAGGAGGTCACATACGTATATGAGCCGGGAGAGTTTGCCGTGCGAGGCAGTCTTATAGATATTTTCTCCTTTTCATCGGAATATCCCTACCGCATCGACTTCTTTGGAGACGAGGTTGAGAGCATAAGGACCTTTGAGGTTGAGAGCCAGCTTTCGAAGGAGCGCGTTGAGGAGGTTTCAATCGTTCCCAAAATCACCGGAGGAGAGAATATTCCTATCACCGGATTTCTCCCGAAGAACACAATTCTCATAACAAATGACTCCTCTTTTGTCAAGGGCAGCATAGAGAAACTCAATAGCGAAGGGTTCACTCTCCAGGCAAGGCTTTCGGAAAGCGAACTGCCGGAGATGCCTGAGCTTATGTCGGGTAGCGAATTCGAGGAGTTTTCAAAAAGAGTCAAGCACTGGGAACTGCGAACAAACGCCAACAGTACCAGCACAAAGGTAAAGTTCGACACATCGCCTCAGCCGCTGTTCCACAAGGATTTCGACCTGGTATCGCAGAGCTTCAAAGAGTATATTGCAAAGGGATACAGCATAATGCTGCTTACCGACGACCTGCATCAGGCCGAACGCCTAAAGGCAATATTCGAAGACCGAGGAGATGATATTGAATTCACTCCTGTAGAACACACCATACATGAGGGATTCTGTGACAACACCCTTAAGAAGGCATTCTTTACCGACCACCAGCTGTTCGGACGCTTCCATAACTACAGGCTGCGCAGCGACCGTGCCCGTAGCGGAAAGGTCGCAATGACAATAAAGGAGCTGAAGGAGTTCGGCATCGGCGACTACATCGTGCATATAGACCACGGTGTGGGCAAATTCGGTGGCCTTGTACGCATACCTAACGGTAGCTCGACCCAGGAAGCCATAAAGCTAATATACAAGAACGACGATGTAGTATTTGTTTCCATACATAACCTGCACAAGATATCTAAGTACCGTGGAAAGGAGGGTGAGCCGCCCAGCGTGAACAAGCTCGGAACAGGTGCATGGGAGAGAATGAAGGAGCGCACAAAGAAGAAGATAAAGGACATTGCGCGCGACCTTATCAAGCTATACTCCCAACGCTACAAGGAAGAGGGATTTGCATTCTCGCCCGACAGCTACCTGCAGAACGAGCTTGAGGCAAGTTTTATTTACGAAGATACTCCCGACCAGCTGAAAGCAACCAATGAAGTAAAACGCGACATGGAGCGCAAGCGTCCTATGGACCGGCTGATTTGCGGTGATGTAGGATTCGGCAAGACAGAGGTTGCCATAAGAGCGGCTTTCAAGGCTGCCACCGACGGTAAGCAGGTAGCAGTCCTTGTACCTACAACAGTACTTGCCTACCAGCACTATCTCACATTCAAGGAACGTCTGAAAGAGTTCCCGTGCAATATCGAATATCTGAGCCGCGCACGCAGCACTGCCACGACCAAGAAGATTCTTGAAGAGATAAAGGACGGCAAGGTCGATATTATAATCGGTACGCACAAGCTCACCGGCAAGGAGGTCAAGTTCAAGGACTTGGGACTGCTCATTATCGACGAGGAGCAGAAGTTCGGTGTTGCGGTAAAGGAGAAACTGAGACAGTTCAAGGTGAATGTCGATACTCTCACCATGACAGCCACGCCGATACCGCGTACGCTTCAGTTCTCTATAATGGGCGCACGAGACCTCTCCATGATACAGACACCACCGCCCAACAGATACCCGATACACACCGAGATACAGACCTTTGATGCAGAGGTGATAAAGGAAGCTATCGGCTTTGAACTGAGCCGCAACGGACAGGTATTCTTCATCACCAACCGCATATCGGGAATGGATGAACTTGCACACATGATAAGACGTCATGTGCCCGATGCAAGAGTGTGCATCGGGCACGGGCAGATGGAACCGGCAGAACTTGAAAAGATTCTGTACGGATTCATAAACCACGACTATGATGTCCTGATAGCCACCTCTATTGTCGAGAATGGTATCGATATTCCCAACGTGAACACGATAATCATAAACCAGGCACAAAACTTCGGCCTTAGCGATCTGCACCAGATGCGCGGACGTGTATGACGTGGCAAGCGCAAGGCATTCTGCTACATGCTCACACCGCCACGCGAAAACCTGAACAGCGATGCACGCCGCCGACTGGAAGCCATCGAGAGCTTCAGCGAACTGGGCAGCGGCATGCACATAGCAATGCAGGACCTTGACATACGCGGTGCCGGAAACCTTCTGGGAGCGGAACAGAGCGGATTCATTGCCGATTTAGGATATGAGACATACCAGAAGATTCTTGCCGAGGCCGTACGCGAGCTAAAAGACGAGGAGTTCGGCGACATACTCACACAAGAGGAAGAGAACACAAACGAGCTTGAAAGGTATGTAAAGGAGTGTTTTGTCGAGAGCGACCTCGAACTGTTGTTTCCGGCGTTATACGTACCGGACAGCAACGAAAGGATACTCCTTTACCGCGAACTTGACTCAATAACCGAAGAACGCGACATCATTGCCTTCAAGGCACGAATAAAGGACAGATTCGGAAAGATTCCGCCTCAGGCCGAGGAACTTATACGCATGGTTACCCTGCGACGCAAGGCACAGAGCCTCGGAGTAGAAAAAATTTACCTGAAGGGTGGAAAGATGAACCTTTTTCTTGTAGATACCCGCAACGAACGTTATTACACGAGCGAAACCTTCGGACGCATAATGAGCTATATTCCTTCAAGCCAATTCAAATGCCGGGTACGCGAAGGTGACGGTCGGTGCATAATCACCGTTGAAAACGTAAAGAATGTAGAGACTGCACTAGCCTTCATTGAAGAAATTGGAAGGCATGGCATTATATAACTTTTGGTTTTAGAGGATTATTCACTATCTTTACCCAAAGAACAACAACACATTTCTATATATGAAGACAAAAAGACTACTAGGTTTTGCAGCAATGGCATTACTGCTTTCATCGGCAGCAATGGCGCAGAACAACGGAGGCATCGACGCGAAGATGCTGAATGAGCTCAAGGAGAGTTATGTACCGGCCGGTGCTGAGAAGGCACTGCAGAATGTAATGCTGGCCAATTCGGTAAAGGTTCTGGCCGTAAACCAGGAGAACCTTAACGAGATGGACACATACTTCAGCCATAGCGTACCGTCAAAAGGAATCACCGACCAGAAGTCATCGGGCCGTTGCTGGCTATTTACAGGAATGAACGTACTGCGTGCAAAAATGATTGCAAGCGAGAATCTCGGCTCATTCGAGTTCTCGCAAGTATATAGCTTTTTCTACGACCAGCTTGAGAAATCAAATCTCTTCCTTCAGGGAGTAATCGACACACGGAAAAAACCGTACGACGACCGCACTGTAGAGTGGCTGTTCAAACATCCTCTGAGCGACGGCGGCACATTCACCGGCGTAGCCGACCTGATTGCAAAGTACGGAGTAGTTCCAAAAGGAGTCATGAAGGAGAGCTACACAAGCGACAACACCAGTGCATTCTCATCGTTGCTGACAAGCAAGTTGCGCGAGTTCGGCCTCCGCTTGCGCGAGGCACATGACAATGGCGCAAAAGAGAACAAACTCCATGAAATTAAAAAAGAACAGCTGAAAGTTGTTTATAGGATGCTCGCACAGGTATATGGAGTTCCTCCTACAGAGTTCACATGGGCACCAAAGGACGCAAACGGCAAGTACCGTGAAGAACCTCAGAGATATACTCCGAAGAGTTTCTATGAGAAATATCTCAACATAAACATGCAGGACGACTATGTGATGTTCATGAATGACCCAACACGCCCTTATTGGAAGAGCTATGAGATAGAGTACGACCGCCATCTCTATGACGGGCACAACTGGCTCTATATAAACCTGCCTCTCGATGAGATAAAGAAAATGGCTATCGCATCAATCAAGGACAGCACCATGATGTATTTCTCATGCGATGTAGGAAAGTTCCTCGACTCGAAGCGCGGCACACTCGACCTCAAGAACTACAACTACGGTGAGCTCTTCGGTACTGAGTTCGGCATGGACAAACGCGAACGCGTAATGACCTTCGACAGCGGTTCTTCACATGCCATGACATTGAAGGCTGTTGACATCGACAAGAATGGCAATACAGTAAAATGGCAGGTAGAGAACAGCTGGGGTGCAAATTCAGGTTTCCATGGCACACTCATAATGACTGACGAATGGTTCAATGAGTATATGTTCCGCCTTGTAGTTGACAAGAAATATATTCCTGCCGAGATTCTCAAAGTACTCGATGAGAAGCCCACAATGCTCCCCGCTTGGGACCCGATGTTCATGCCTGAGGAATAAATCCTGCCTTACATAGAATTGAGGAGTGCACTTTCAATGATGCACTCCTTTTTTTTAATTGCCAAAACCGATTGCTACGTTCGTTTTTAACAATGGAAGCACTTTGCCGGCCATGCAAAAAAGGGGTACTTTTGCAGCCGTAAAATCCAAAGAGATAAGCATGAACTATAGCCTTAAAAGCATGATAAAGAGATACGTCAATGCAAGTGGCGTACTCATATTCTTCGCAATACTTGCACTGGTGATGGCAAACACATCACTCAAGGAATGGTATTTCTCTATCTGGGAACAGGAGGTATATCTGTCAATAGGAGATTTCAATCTGTTCAGCCACAACGGGCATGCAATGTCCATAATGGCAGTGATAAACGATTTTCTCATGGCGATGTTCTTCCTCTCCGTAGGCCTTGAGATAAAGAGAGAGGTGCTTGTAGGAGAGCTGTCGTCAATGAAAAAAGCCATGCTTCCCATTATCGGAGCAATGGGCGGAATGCTCGTTCCGGTAATAATATTCTGGCTTACATGCCCAAACGATGCAGAGATGCTGCGTGGCGTAGCCATTCCCATGGCTACTGATATCGCGTTCTCGTTGGGAGTGCTGTCGATATTCAGCAACAGAGTACCTGCAGGACTGAAGATATTCCTTGCAACCCTTGCTGTTGCCGATGACTTGGGCGGAATAATTGTAATAGCCCTCTTCTACTCTTCGGAGATGGATACCCAGTTCCTTTTGCTCGCCCTTGCATGCACCATGCTGCTGATTGCCGGAAACAAGGCTAAGATTATGAAAAAGAGATTCTACCTTGCCATAGGAGTTGTATTATGGTTTGCCATGCTCAATTCGGGAATACATGCCACTATAGCCGGGGTTATTGTCGCATTCTGCATCCCGGCATCGTTGAAGAAGGGCACTCCTTACTATATCGAGCGCATAAGGAACAATATAAACAGTTTCCCTGTAACCGAGGCTGCAGGCAAGCACAACACGGTGATACTGAGCCACGATGACATACACAAGCTGAAGAGCATCGAATCGGCAGCAGACAAGCTTATCAGCCCGCTTCAGGCACTTGAAGACGAGTTCTGCCACTTTATAAATTTCATTGTGATTCCGCTATTTGCCTTTGCCAATGTGGGAATAGACTTCTCTTCAATGGAACCGGACAATCTTGTCAATGGAGTAGGCCTGTCCGTGATGTGCGGACTTCTATTCGGAAAGTTCATAGGCGTACTCTCTTTCTCATGGGCAGCAATAAGATGCAGGATAGTAACCATGCCGAAAGGCTGTAACTGGAAATCGTTTGCAGCCGTATGCATGCTCTGCGGCATCGGCCTCACTGTCTCGATATTCATTGCAGACCTCTCCTACAACAATGGCAGCACTACAGGAATACAACTGCTCAACGAGGCAAAACTGGGAATTCTGTGCGGCTCATTGGCTTCTGCAATAATTGGCTGTATTATGCTCAACATGTACCTTCCTAAAGAAAACATAAAGGATTGACCGCTCAATAGGAATGCTCGTTAGCAAGACGCCATGTGCACAGGTAGGCCAAACGTGTAATGTCCGTAAGTTTCCGATAGTCTATCTTGTCGGCCGTGTCGGACGGGCGGTGATAGTCGGGATGCCCCTCAGTATGATACCAAACTATAGGAACTCCAGCCCTAGCGAACGGCATATTGTCACTGCCGCCAAGAAGATTCTCCGATGCCTTGCAGAACGGTTCAAGAGCAAAACCGTAATTCTCCATGTCGGCATGCAGCCACTCGCCGAAAAGCGGATTCCCGGCTGTATATAGATAGCTCATGTGAAGCGGTTTCTCTTCGGGACCTCGACCTATCATATCGAAATTCATATATGCATCTACATTTTGCATATATGGAAAGTTCTTTACAAAATATCTTGAGCCCAACACACCTTTCTCCTCTCCGTCCCATAGAGCGAAAATAACCGTTCTCCGAGGACGTTCATCAGCAACCTTCATAGCTCTAGCTATCTGCAATACAGCAGACACCCCCGAAGCATTGTCATCTGCTCCATTGAAGCATTGGTCACTGACGAGTGTCGTATCTGTTCCCAAGTGGTCGTAATGGGCTCCTATAACCACAGCCCTCTTTTCTGTTCCAGGAATAAGTGCTACTATATTCTTCAAGGTACGCGACTCATTTCCGGCTGCGACAAGCACCGAGATATCCATATCGGCCTCAGTTACCCAATTGTTGCCGTTCTTGACTGCCGTAAATGACTGTTCAAAAACAATCATATCGCAATCATTCAGAAAAGAGCTGACAAAATCCGCAGCCATACGGCCTCCGGCAGTTCCAGCGTCACGGCCTTGCAACGAATCGGAAGCCAGGAGAGAGACAATGCTTCTCGCATCAACTTCATTAATACTCCCATAACCGCACTCCAACGGGGATTGTGCTCGCATTGCCACAAAGACAAATAGAGACAGAAGCAAGACGGTAAATTTTCTGACTGATATTCTCATAAAACTAATTTTGGACAAAATTAGCACTTTTCTGCATATAACACAGAAGAGGAAAATTTATTTTAAAGTACAAATACCACTTCAGTCCACTCACAATACATTACAGCAAAGAATTTATTCTCAACATCATAGGGCGAAATGAGGATATCAACAAATTGTTGAAAACTTTATTTCAAAATATTTTGTGTATTTGGTGGGGAATTGTGGGGAATTGTGTAATTTTGGAACGGATTATCTATATTAGAGGTATAATATGCGTTTCATAGGCAACATAGAGGCAAAGACAGACAGCAAGGGAAGAGTTTTCTTGCCAGCCTGCTTCCGCCGCATACTCCAAGCCGGGGGATGCGACAAGGTGATGTTGCGAAAGGACGTATATCAGGATTGCCTTGTAATATATCCGGAGGAGAGCTGGAACAGACAGCTTGACTTGTTGCGCAGCCGTCTTGACAAATGGAACTCAAGACACCAGATGATATTCAGGCAATTCGTGGCAGATGTCGAAGAGTTGTCAATAGACAGCAACGGACGCATTCTCTTGCAGAAACGATACCTGAACATGGCCGGTATAAAGCAGGAGGTGCGCTTCATTGGCATGGACGACACTATTGAGATCTGGGCAAAAGAAAAACTTGAAAAGCCGTTCGTGTCACCCGAAGAGTTCGGAAGTGAGCTTGAAAAGATTATGACGGCCGAGAAAGGAGGTACCAATGAGTAGAACAGATGTATATCATACACCAGTACTGCTCAAGGAGAGCGTTGACGGCATGCTCATTGAACCTGACAGCACCTGCATCGACGTTACATTCGGAGGCGGGGGGCACTCTAGAGAGATTTTGAGCCGCCTAGGAGCCGACGGGCACTTATACAGTTTTGACCAGGATGCCGATGCAGAAAAGAATGCGCCCGATGACAAGCGGTTCACTTTTGTACGCGGAAACTTCAGGTTCATATACAACTTCATGCACTACCACCGTGCCACAAAAGTCGATGCGATACTTGCCGATCTGGGAGTGTCGGGACATCACTTCGACGACGAGACACGCGGTTTTTCATTCCGCTTCGACGCCGACCTTGACATGCGCATGAACAAACGAGGGGGCGAGACCGCAGCAGACTTGCTGAACCATGCATCGGAAGAGGAACTGACTAGGATATTCAAGTTCTATGGTGAACTGAATTGCGCACGGAAATTGGCAGCAAAGATTGTAAAGGTACGTGCCGAAAGACCTATAAGAAGAGTAAACGAACTCATTGAGATTGCCAGGCCATTCTGCCCTCCCCAACGCGAGAAGAAAGAGATGGCAAAGATATTCCAGGCATTACGCATTGAGATAAATAAAGAGATTGAAGCATTACAGGAAATGCTTGAAGGCGCAAAAGAGCTGCTCAAGCCAGGAGGAAGGCTTGTTGTAATTACATACCACTCCATTGAGGACCGCATAGTGAAGAACTTCATGAAAAGCGGCAATTTCGAAGGAAAGGTCGAGCAAGATTTCTTCGGAAGAGTAATTTCACCTTTTGAAATGAAGAAAGTGACAGTTCCTACAGATGAAGAACAGGAGATGAACCCGCGCTCAAGAAGTGCCAAACTGCGCATCGCAATTAAATTGGAAGAAGAGAAGAGATGAGCGACAACATGAAAAAAAAGAAAAAGAAAAAAGGCGGAATCATCAACTACATAATGGGTGGCCGCATTTTCATAAGCGATATCATAACAAATAATGCGATGCTCCTTGCGCTTATAGTTGTCTATGCATTCATTTATGTAAGCAACCATTATGAGTATGAGCAGGAGCTGCTTAAGATAGACCGGCTTACAAAGAAGAGGGATGAAATGAGAAACAACCTCCTGACAATGCGAAGTGAATTTTCCTACAAAAGCAGACAGACAGAAATAGAAAAACTGCTCTATGAGAAAGAAAGCGACCTAGAAGTTGCCACAAAACCGATATATAAGATAGAAAAGCCAAAAGAAGAAAAATAATGTTCAAGTTCCGACCAAATGTAATATTCCGTTTCAACCTGCTGGTGATATTCTTTTTTGCTGTGTGGGGTATTGTCATCATGTGGTGTGCATTCTCGAAAATGACACTCATGAGAGGATATTGGAATATTATAAAGGAAAAGAATATCGGAAAGGAATCGCCGGAACCTCCGAAAAGAGGAAAGATACTGAACGACAATGGCGAGCTGCTTGTAAGCACCCTTCCGCAGTACAAGATACACCTCGACTTCGTATATAGCAACAAGAACGACAGGAAGGACGAAGAGAAAACGACTGCAATGAGGGATTCTCTCTGGAGAAACGAGCTGAAAGAGTTGAGCGCAGGACTCAATGACATCTTCCCCGACAAATCGGCCGAAGATTTCGAAAAGGACCTTTGGTACGGATTCCGCAACAAGAAAAGATATCACTGGCTCTACAATCGCAAGATTTCTTACACCCAGTACAAGAGACTGGAGAGGCTTCCCATAATGCGTATGGGAAAGAAATATAACGGACTTATCGTTGAAGAGGAGATAGAACGCAAGAACATCTTCAATGATATCGGGATGAGCACTTTCGGAATAGTCCGAAATACCGAAAAGAACGGAGTTGCTATCGAAGAACTGAACGGACTTGAGAAGAAGTACGACAAATACCTGCGTGGCATTCCAGGCATAAAGCGGATTGAGAAAGTCGGCGGCAAATATATAAAAAGGATTATTGTGGAACCGGAGAACGGCATGGACATACAAACCACAATAAACTCGGACATGCTCGACATTTGTGAGGACGCGGTAAAGAAAGTTCTTGCAGAGCACCACCTTCCTGCCGGCTGGGCCATACTGATGGAGACCAGGACCGGTGACATAAAGGCGGTCGTAAACCTCACCCGTCTGAAGAACGGAGCATACTATGAGACAACCGACAACATTCCGAACAACCCCACTCCAAACCATGCATTCTGCAGACTTATGGAACCGGGTTCAATATTCAAGACCGTAGCACTGACTGCCGCATTGGACGACGGACTGTTGAACATAAACGACTCTGTTACCTCATACTCGTCTAAGCAGTGTGTCTTCAACAGAAAGATTGTTACCGACGAGATGTACCGTGACAACGGAACCGGGAAATACAGTATGGGAGAGACACTTAAGTACTCATCAAATATCGGTATGGTGCAATATATAAGGAAAGCCTATGCAAAAGACCCTCAAAAATACACCAACACCCTTATACGCATGGGACTCACACAGAACTACAAGGTTCTTGACAGCGAATCCACATCATACCTTACTCTTCCTGGGACAAAATCATGGAATGCGTTGAGCCTCAATTCAATGTCATACGGATATGCGGTAGGAATGACCGGAATAAGCATGATTGCCTTCTACAACACAATTGCAAACGGAGGAAGACAGATGCAGCCACGCCTCGTCAAGGCAATCATGAAAGATGGAGTTGTTGTTGAAGAGTTCCCCACAAAGGTCCTTAATGAGCAGGTAATATCGAAATCAACGGCAGAAGATGTCACGAAGTTGCTTGTAGAAGTTGTAAATGGTAAGGACGGAACCGGCAAAAGGGCCAAATCGGACATGATGCTTGTTGCAGGCAAAACCGGCACGGCAAACATCCCGAACTCCATAACCGGGCAGTACGACAACAGCGAGAAGATGATGAGCTTCTGCGGATTCTTCCCTGCTGATGATCCCCAATATACATTGCTCATACAGATGCTGTATGACAAGAAACAGGACACCAGGCCCGATGACAAGAAAATCAAGCTCGGCGGAGGAAGCAGTGCAGCCGTTGCATTCAAGGAGATTGCCGAGAAAGTAATGGCCAAACAGTTACAGGCACCTCTGGAGACAGCTATAGACACCGTCAATACACACAACCCTAAAGTCAAGAATGGCAACAGGATAGATACCGACTATATTTTAAGGGAGTTTAACCTGAAGCAGAATGACAATCCCGAACATATGGAGGATGAATTCGTTTGGGGAGAATACAGCACCGACAAGAACGGAAAGGCAACATTCAAGACAAGAGACCTTGACATTGAAGTTGTACCTAACGTTACAGGAATGGGAGCAAAAGACGCGATATACCTGATGCAGGAACGCGGGCTGAACGTACAAGTAGAGGGATACGGCAGAGTCAAGTCCCAAAGCATCGTTCCCGGAACAAAGGCCATTAAAGGAGAGGCCATAAGATTAATACTTGCCAATACATAAAGAACAACATAAATATACCATATATGCTACTTAGCGAACTGCTCAGAGACATTCAGTACAACCGGCTGGTACTGCCGAAAGATGAACCGGAGATACAAGGTATCAACATCGACTCCCGCCTTGTGAAGGAGGGCGATGTGTTTATCGCTGTCAAGGGTACACAGACAGACGGGCATGCCTACATAGCTGCTGCCGAGGAGAAAGGAGCTGCAGCAATCGTCTGCGAAGAGATGCCCGAAAAGTTGAACCCGAACGTTGCGTATGTAAAGGTGAATGATGCACAGCATGCTACCGGCCGTCTGGCAACTGCATTCTACGGTAATCCCTCTCAAAGATTGGGGCTTGTAGGTGTTACAGGGACTAACGGCAAGACAACCATTGCGACCCTCTTGTATGAGATATTTACACAAATGGGGCATAGATGCGGACTGCTTTCCACCGTATGCAACTATATAAACGGAACGCCATATCCATCGACACACACTACGCCCGATGCTATATCACTCAACAGACTGTTGGCGAAAATGGTTGAAGAAGGATGCGAATATGCATTTATGGAAGTAAGTTCACATGCTCTTGCACAGGAACGTACTGGCGGACTTGAATTTGCCGGCGGAATATTCACGAACCTCACCCGTGACCATCTGGACTATCACGAGAACATGGATAACTATCTTAAGGCAAAGAAAAGTTTCTTCGACAATCTTCCGCGCCAAGCATTCGCCATAACCAATCTTGATGACAAGAACGGACCGGTCATGGTACAGAACTGCAAAGGAGAAGTAAAGACATACTCGGCACGCACATTAGGCGACTACAAGGGCCGTATTGTAGAGACACACCTCGATGGCATGGTTCTTGAATTCAACAACCGCGAATTCACAACCTTGCTTACAGGTCGGTTCAACGTAAGTAACCTGTTGGCAATATTCGGAACTGCCGTTGAACTCGGAAAGGAACCGGAGGAGGTACTGCGCGTAATAAGCACCTTAAAACCGGTTTCGGGACGTTTTGAGACCATACACTCAGGCAACGGAATTTCTGCCGTAGTCGATTATGCACATACCCCTGATGCAATAAAGAACGTGCTCGGCACTGTAAATGAAGTCCTTAGAGGTCGCGGAAACATTATAACCGTTGTCGGTGCAGGCGGAAACAGGGATAAAGGCAAGAGACCTATCATGGCTCAGGAAGCAGTCAAGGGAAGCAACAGAGTTATCCTGACCTCGGATAATCCACGCAAAGAAGAGCCGCAGGAGATTATAAATGACATGCTTGCAGGCCTGAACGAGGAACAGAGAGCAAAGACACTTGCCATTACTGACCGCAAGGAGGCTATAAGGACAGCTTATGCCCTTGCCCAAAAGGGTGACGTCATTGTCGTTGCCGGGAAAGGACACGAGAACTATCAGGAGATAAACGGTGTAAAACATCATTTCGATGACAAAGAGGTTATTAAAGAAATTTTCAATTTATAAACGGGAACTATGTTATACTATCTTTTCGACCTGATAAAGGATACCGACCTGCCTGGAGCTAGATTGATGGGTTACATATCATTCAGAGCCCTTCTCGCCATAGTCATAGCCCTTATTGTATCGACATGGTTCGGAAGCAGCCTCATCAGATACTTCAAGAAGAAGCAGATTACGGAGACCTTACGCGAGTTCGACAAGAACAACCTGAAGGCAGGCGTACCTACCATGGGAGGCATTATCATAATCATTGCCATATTGGTCCCATGCCTGTTGGTAGGAAAGCTGAACAACATATATATGCTATTGCTTCTGCTCACCACCGTATGGCTTGGAATACTAGGATTCGCCGATGACTACATAAAGACTTTCAAGAAGAACAAGGACGGAATATCGGGAAAGATAAAAATTGTGGCGCAGGTAGGTCTCGGACTATTTATCGGCCTTGCATTGTACTTCAGTCCACAGGCTGTAATGCGTGAGAATATTACGGTAAACAAAAACAATACCGAAGAGGTACGGCACCGCAGTACACCCGAAAAGCTTACAAAAACCACCATACCGTTCATAAAGAACCACAATCTCGACTATAGCGAAATAATGTCGTTCTGCGGAGAGTATAAGGAAATCGCAGGGTGGATTCTGTTTGTTGTCGTTACAATAATCGTGGTGACAGCCGTTTCCAACGGAGCCAACTTGAATGACGGCATGGACGGAATGCTTGCCGGCAATGCCGCGATAATAGGTGTAGCATTAGCAGTGCTGGCATACGTATCGAGCCATGTGAATTGGGCCGAGTACCTGAACATAATGTTCTTGCCAGGAGGAGAGGAAGTCGTTATCTTCACCTTTGCCTTCATCGGTGCGCTGATAGGCTTCCTGTGGTACAACTCATTCCCGGCACAGGTATTCATGGGGGATACCGGAAGTCTTACCATCGGTGGCATTATTGGCGTTATTGCCATCCTGCTTCACAAGGAAATTCTGCTAGTACTGCTATGCGGCATATTCGTAGCCGAGAATATGTCCGTAATATTGCAGGTTGCATACTTCAAGAGAGGAAAAAGGAAAGGCATAAAGCAGAGAATTTTCAGACGCACCCCACTTCACCACCACTACAATGTAGAGGAGGAGAAGCTGGACAAGGATTGCACATATATTTTCAAAGGTCCCGAAAGGCCTTTGCATGAGTCTAAGGTAACAATACGCTTCTGGATTGTGACAATCATTATGGCTGCCATAACCCTGATGACACTAAAGATAAGATAAATGGAGAGACGGATAGTTGTTCTGGGAGCAGGCGAGAGCGGCAGCGGAGCTGCCGTGTTGGCAAAGAAACTGGAATTCGATGTTTTTGTATCGGACTTCGGGGGCATTGCCGATAAGTACAAGGAACTGCTTGACAAGCACAATATTGAATGGGAAGAGAAGAAACATACGGAAGAGCTCATACTGAATGCAGGTGAAGTCATAAAAAGTCCGGGCATACCCGATGAGGCACCCATAATCGTAAAGATTAAGGACGCAGGCATACCTGTCATATCGGAAATAGAGTTTGCAGGGCGCTACACAAAGGCAAAAATGATATGTATAACCGGAAGTAACGGAAAGACAACGACGACATCGCTGATATACCATATATTCCGCGAAGCCGGGCTTAACGTCGGTTTGGCCGGGAACATCGGCAGCAGCCTTGCACTTCAGGTGGCAGAGGATGACAAGGATTATTACATAGTGGAGCTGAGCAGTTTCCAGCTCGACAACATGTACGAATTCCGCGCAAACGTCGCTGTCCTGATGAATATCACACCGGACCACCTTGACCGCTACGGCTATGAGATGCAGAACTATATAGACGCCAAGTTCCGCATTCTGCAGAACCAGAAACCGGAAGACGCCTTCGTGTTTTGGTACGATGACCCGATAATACAGAAAGAGTTGCCTAAATACAAGCACGGGAAACTATACCCTTTTGCCGAAGAGAAGCAGGCCGGAATAGCAGCATATACCGAGGAGGAGATGATTGTGTTTACAGAACCTGTACCGTTCAACATGGAGCTTGAAGAACTTTCGATTACCGGCAAGCACAACATATACAATTCCATGGCTGCCGGCATATCGGCAAACGTGGCCGGCATACGCAAAGAGACAATACGTGAAGCCCTGAAATCGTTTACCGGTGTCGAGCACCGCTTAGAAAAGGTTGCAAAGGTAAACGGTGTGGAGTACATCAACGACTCAAAAGCAACCAACGTGAACAGTTGCTGGTATGCACTGCAGAGCATGAAAGCAAAGACCGTACTCATTCTAGGCGGAAAGGATAAAGGAAACGACTACAGCGAGATTGAAGAACTAGTAAAGGAGAAGTGTTGCGGACTTATATTCCTAGGTGCCGACAACAGCAAGCTGCTGGACTTCTTCGGAAATACAGGATTGCCAATAGCCGATACCCACTCAATGCAGGAGTGTGTAGAAACTGCATACAGAATGGCAAAAAGCGGAGAAACAGTGTTGCTTAGCCCATGCTGTGCCAGCTTCGACCTGTTCAACAGCTACGAAGACAGAGGAAAACAGTTCAAAGAATGTGTATGCAAACTATAACGTCATAATATGGGAGGAGATCAGATAAAGAAAATACTGTTCAAGGGAGACAAGGTCATCTGGGCTGTCTTCTTCATTATTTGTGCCATTTCTTGGGTAGAAGTGTTCAGTGCGACAGCCAGGGAAGGGTATAAACAGGGCAGCTATTGGCTTCCTATCATAAAGCATTCCGTATTCCTTATTGCCGGAATGGTTGTCGTCTGGTTCATGCACAACATGAAGGTATCATGGATAAGAAAGCTTACCCTTGCCATATACTGGCTTGGTGTGGCAGGACTCATTTGGGCACAGTTCGATACCAGTTCCAAAATAAACGACAGTGCGCGTTGGATAAGCATCATGGGAATGACATTCCAGCCAATGGAACTGGCAAAGATGGGATTAGTCATGGTAACGGCACTCATAATGACACAGCACCAGGACGAAGAGGGGACTGACCGTTTCGCATTGAAACGCATAATGCTGTATTGCATACTTCCAGTACTGCTCATACTCAAGGAGAACCTGTCAACAGCGGCCATACTGTTGCTTACGATATACTTCATGATGTTCGTAGGACGCCTGCCCGGAAAACAACTGCTTACAATTCTGGGCACAGCCATAATAACATGCGTCATTGGAATAAGTGCTATTCTGTTCACACCCGACAGCGCTGCCAAATACGATATCGGGAAAAAGGTAGTTACATGGAAGTACCGCATACAGGAAGCATTCAAGCCCCCTGTACCGCCTGAGAAATATGAAATAACAGACAGGAACAGACAGAGGACACATGCCAATTTTGCAGTAGCATCAAGCAACATTATCGGTTGCGGTCCAGGAAACTCAGTACACCGCAAGGACCTCACGCATGCCTACTCCGATTTTATCTATGCCATTATTATAGAGGAGTTGGGACTCGCCGGCGGATTTCTTGTACTGATGCTCTACCTGACAATACTGTACCGATGCGGCAAGATTGCAAAGAAATGCGACGAGCCCTACCCGGCATATCTGGTAATGGGTGTCGGAATGATAATAACAATGCAGGCACTATTGCACATGTTCATCTCAGCAGGAAGCTTCGTTACGGGACAGCCACTGCCCTTGATGAGCCTTGGAGGGACATCAGTACTCATCAACTGCCTTTATATCGGAATGATTCTCAGCATCAGCCGATATGCCCGCAAGGCAAGCTTGAGAAAAACAGATACAAAGGAGAATGATGGGAACAACTCCGGTGCACCGGAAATAGAGACAATAACAATACAAAATATCTGATGCTATGAAAAAGGAGTACAGGATAATAATAAGCGGTGGAGGAACTGGAGGGCATATCTTTCCGGCATTGTCAATAGCCGACACCATACGAAGCAAGCACCCGGAGGCAAAGATTCTGTTTGTTGGTGCCGACAACAGAATGGAGATGCAGAGAGTCCCGGATGCCGGATATGATATCATAGGGTTACCCATTGCCGGTTTTAACCGGAAGAATCTTCTGAAGAATCTCAAGGTACTTTGGCTCATCTTCAAAAGCCAGCGCATGGCAAAGAAGATTATCAAGGATTTTGCACCTCAGGTCGCTGTCGGAGTCGGAGGCTATGCCAGCGGACCGACATTGAAAATGGCGGCAAGCATGAATATTCCGACACTTATCCAGGAGCAGAACTCCTACGCTGGAGTAACTAACAAGATACTGTCGAAAAGAGCAAAGATGATTTGTGTAGCATACGACGGCATGGAACGTTTCTTCCCGCACGAGAAGATAAAGCTTACCGGCAACCCTGTACGCAAGAGCCTTCTGGATATGCGTGCCAACCGCAAGGACGCCATGAAATCGATGGGTCTTGACGAGAACAAGAAATGTATTCTCATTGTAGGCGGAAGCCTGGGAGCAAGAAGCATCAATGAAGGAGTGATAGCGAATATTGAGCTTATAAGAAACAACAAGGATATACAGTTCGTATGGCAGACCGGAAAACTTTATTTCGAGGAGATGAAGGAAAGAGCAGCTGCAGCAGGCAAACCGGACAACCTTATAATAACTGATTTCGTTTCGAACATGGCAAACGCCCTTAGCGCAGCCAACCTTGTAGTTTCACGTGCCGGCGCAGGCTCGATATCGGAGTTCGCCCTTATCGGCAAGGCTGTGATACTTGTACCGTCACCGAACGTGTCAGAAGACCATCAGACAAAGAATGCCATGGCCCTGGTTGACAAGGATGCCGCCATATATGTAGCCGATGCAAAAGTCAAGGAAGAGCTAATAGCAAAAGCCATTGAAACAGTGAACGACGATGAACGCATTGCAACACTTGAGACAAATATAGAGAAGCTTGGCAAACCGAACGCAGCAGAAGATATCGCCAACGAGGTTATCATGCTTGCCGATGCATACATAGAGAAAGAGACCCGCAGAAAGAAGGAGAAACTGAAATGAAGGGATTGAAAGATATAAAGGCCGTATATTTCCTCGGAGCCGGAGGCATTGGCATGAGTGCTCTTGTAAGATACTTCCTGAAACAAGGGATGTTTGTTGCAGGATATGACCGTACACCTAGCGAGCTTACATCGAAACTCATTGAAGAGGGTGCCGTACTTCATTTTGAAGAGAATACGGAGCTAGTTCCCGAAGTATGCATGAATCCTTCGGACACCCTTGTCATATATACACCTGCAATCCCTGCCGACCACAAGGAGTGGGCGATGTTCCGTGATAACGGTTTCACCATAAAGAAACGTGCCGAGGTATTGGGGCTTATAACAAAGGACAAGCTCGGTATCTGCGCTGCCGGCACTCATGGCAAGACTACGACATCGACTATGACCGCACATTTGCTGAAGCAGTCCCATGTCGATTGCAACGCATTCCTTGGCGGCATATCGAAGAACTACAGAAGTAATCTGATACTTGCCGACAACAGCGACCTTGTTGTCATTGAGGCCGATGAGTACGACCGTTCATTCCTGCATCTTGAGCCATATGTTGCAGCAATCACATCGGCCGACCCCGACCACCTCGACATATACGGCAACAAGGAGAACTACCTAGAAGCTTTTGCACAGTTTACCGAAAAGATACGCAAGGACGGCTATCTGATAATCCATGAAGGCCTTGAAGTTGTTCCACGCACAAAAGAAGGTGTACAGACATTCACCTATGGGCGCGAAAGCGGCGATTTCCATGCAGAAAGAATACGCATAGGCAACGGAACCATAATTTTCGACTATGTATCGCCATGGCAGAGAATCGCAGATGTTGAGCTTGGGGTGCCGGTAAGCATCAACATCGAGAACGGAATCGCATCTATGGCTATGGCCGAGATTTGCGGCACGACAGCCGAAGAGATAAAGAATGGAATGAAGAGTTTTGCCGGTGCCGACAGACGCTTCGATTTCCATATAAAGGAAGAGGATCTCGTGCTTCTCAGCGACTATGCACACCACCCCGACGAGGTAAAGGCTTGTGCAAGGTCTATAAAGGAACTCTACAGCGACAAGAAGGTTACGGTGCTTTTCCAGCCACACCTTTACAGCCGTACAGCTGATTTCTATAAGGAATTCGCCGAAAGCCTCTCACTGTTTGACAAGGTTATACTGGTAGAAATATACCCTGCGCGAGAGAAGCCTATGCCCGGCGTGACAAGCAAGCTTATATACGATTGCCTTGCAGAAAATGTAGAGAAAAAGATGTGCAGCCGTGCCGATGTGCTCAAGGTTGTCGAAGAGGAAAAGGAAAACATCGAAGTCCTTGTTTCTCTTGGTGCCGGAGACATTGAGAACGATGTTCAAGAAATGAAAAAGATACTATTAGAAGAGAGATGTTGAAAAGAATTCTGAAATATATCATTGCAATATTCCTGATATGCTATGCAGCATTTTCATTTGTCTATATTCCGCTAATGGACAATGAAAACAGATGCAAAGGTGTATTTGTATATATCGAAGGCGACAAGATGGAAGCCATGAGCAAGGAAAGCATAATGGAAATGCTTGATAAGGAGGGGCTTGACCCGATAGGCAACCATGTTGACAGCATTGTATGCAGCAAAATAGAGAACTACATGAGCAGCATATCACTCGTGAAAGAGTGTCAGGTATATTTGAGTTCCAAAGGACACCTGAATATTGACATTGAATGCAAGATTCCGGCACTGAAAGTCATTGAATCTTCGGGCAAGGCATACTACATTGACTGCGAGGGAGATATAATTGACGGAGTACAGAAAGCCCTCTACCTGCCAGTCGTTACCGGACATGTGACAGACAGCATGGCAAACATAGAACTTAAGGAGATTGCCAATGCTATAAACGGCAATGCATTCTGGACAGCCCAGATTGAACAGATTCATTTTAACGAGAACAAGGAGATAGTGATTGTTCCACGCGTCGGAGACCATATCATAGAACTGGGAAAGGCTGAAGACGTTGAACAAAAACTTCAGAAGCTGCACACCTTCTATCATAAAGGCATAAACACAATAGGCTGGAACAAATACAGCAAGCTGAACATAGAATATAACGAAAAGGTCATTTGTACAAAAAGATAATCAAATATATGGGAAGTACTAACTATATCACTGCGATTGAGCTCAGCTCATCAAAAGTTTCCGGAGCAGTGGGCATTGAAGCCTATGACGGAATAAAGATACTGGCTACAGCAAGCACGCCGGTCGATAGATTCATATCAAAGGGTGTCGTACGCAATGTCGATGAAACGAGCAAGGCCATCAACTGCATAATCAACAGCCTTGAAGCAAGTCTCGACAATATCAATATCAAAAGAGCCTACATCTCCTTTGCGGGGCTGACAGTACACTCTATACCTTCTAAAGTAACCAGAGGTTTTGAGGAACACACAAAGATTACCCCTGAAATCATAAATGACCTGGCAATGGAGAACGACGAGACATTCCAGTGTCCTGCCGGATACACCAGAGTGCAGGTCGTGAATCAGGAATACAGGCTAGACGGCAAGATAGACAACAGCCCTATCGGAGCCCCGACCAAGATGATTGAAGGCAACTATCTGAACATTGTCATTAAAGAACAGTATCTCAAGCAGCTCAACGACAGTTTCGCACAGGCGAACATTGAGATAGCCGACAGCTTCAGTGCAGCAAGAATGGACGCTGACATTCTGCTGAGCAAGGATGCCCGCCGCAATGGCTGCGCACTTGTAAACATCGGTGCAGACACCACAACCATTGCAATATACAACAACGACATACTGCGTATGCTCACCGTGCTTCCTCTCGGCAGTCATAACATAACCATGGACCTATGTGCCGGCCAGCTCTCGCTTGACGAAGCCGAAGAGATAAAGATTACACGCGGATACAAATCTCCAGGCAAGGAGACCACACCTATTGACTCCGAGCTTGTCAACAGCATTATCAATGCCAGAATGAGCGAAATACTGCAGAATGTAAAATACCAGGTCGAAGAGTCTGGAGAGCTCATCGGACATATCATCTTCACAGGTGGCGGTTCAAAGCTGAAGAACATCGAGCTTCTTCTGGAGGAGTTTCTTCCCAACTTCAGAACAGAAGTCATCTCGGAGCCCCAGTTCAGCCTTGTAGGCAGCAGTGGTGTAAACCTTAACGGAATATTTACCACAGCACTTTACGGACTTCTCAAACAGGGAAAAGAAAACTGCTGCGAGGAGATAAGGAAAGAGGCTCCTAAAGTTGTCGTTGAGCAGGATATCTTTGGAGGGAACAATTATGTGAACGAAAATGAGATTACTGAAGATGTCAAGCCCAAAGAACCGGAGATGAGCAAAGAGGAAAAAAGAAGGCTGGAAAAAGAAGAGAAAGAGAGGAAAAAGGAGGAAGAAAGACTGCGGAAAGAAGAACAGAGAAGAATAAAGGAGGAGCAGAAGAGGATTAGAGAGGAACAGAGAAGAAACTCTCCCGGACTATTCGATGTTATAATTGACAAGTTCAAGAAAGGAACAAAGGACTTTATCGGACAAGTTACCGATGACGAGAAAGACGAGGATTACGATGACGAGAACTAACAGATAAATGATACAGGAAAGTATGGAAAATAACACACAAGTAAAAAGCAGTCTGCCTTTTGCAATACCTACAGACGCACCTAGAATAATAAAGGTTATCGGCGTAGGAGGCGGTGGCAGCAACGCAGTGCAGAACATGTACCGCAAAGGCATACATAATGTATCATTTGCGGTGTGCAATACCGACATGCAGGCATTGCAGAACTCTCCTATTCCGAAAAAGCTCCAGCTAGGCGAGAAAGCCACGGAAGGACTTGGAGCCGGAAATGACCCCGAAGTTGCCCGCAAGGCAGCAGAGGAGAGCCGCGAACAGATTGAGCAGCTCTTCGACGACGGCACAAAGATGGCATTCATCACAGCCGGCATGGGCGGCGGAACAGGTACCGGCGCAGCTCCTGTTGTTGCCGAAATTGCAAAAAGCAAGGGAATACTCACCGTAGGTATTGTTACAATACCTTTCAAGTTCGAGATGACCGGCAAGATCAAGCAGGCACTAAAGGGCGTAATTAAGATTGCCCAGCACGTAGATGCCCTGCTTGTCATCAACAACCAGCGCCTTATCGACATGTTCCCGAAACTGAATGTCGATGACGGCTTCCGTATGGTGGATGATGTCCTTACAACTGCGACAAAGAGCATTGCGGAAATCATTACCGCCCGCGGAACAATAAACCTCGACTTCCGCGATGTAAGGAAGATACTCAAGGACGGAGGTGTAGCTATCATGAGCTACGGAATAGAGAGAGGCGACATGCGTGTCTCGCGTGCATTCAAGAAAGCAATGCACTCTCCGTTGCTCAACGACAATGACATCTACAAGTCGAAGAAGATTCTTTTCAACATCTATGAGAACCCTAACGACCCGATACGTGTTGAAGAGATGGCCGAGGTCGAAGCTTTCATGGCACAGTTCAAGGATGAGAATATTGAGCTCATCTGGGGATTGAGCAAAGACCTGAATCTGGAAGAGGGAGAAGTAAAGGTTACAGTACTCGCAACCGGATTCGGCATGAAGGACATACCAGGTATGGAGCCTGTAATAAAGGAGAAAGAAGAGAAGATAGAAGCTATCACGCGTGAGGAAGAGGAGAAGAAAAGGGAAGAAGACAAGAAACTCGACCAGATGGTAGAGGTCTTCTACAAGCCCGAATATAAGGTATATATCTTCAAAGGCGAGGAGATGTATAACGAAGAGTTCCTCAATGCACTTGACATGTCCCCTACATATAGCCGCTCTGCTCAGGACCTGGAGAGAATGATGAGCATATTCTGCACAACAGACATACTCTCCAAGAACAACAGCGGTGAAGAGAATGAAAGTGAAATAAACGAAGGAGAAATACTAACCGAAGAACCTGTAATTTAATATGGAACTATTTGATATTATCAGCAACGACATAAAGGAGGCAATGAAGGCCAAGGACAAGGTTGCCCTTGACACGCTCCGGAACATAAAGAAAGTGCTTCTTGAAGCAAAGACAGCACCTGGAGCAGGAGACACCGTAAGCGACGAAACAGCAATCAAGCTTATTCAGAAGCTTGTAAAGCAAGGCAAGGAGTCGGCAGAGCTTTACAGCAGCCAGAACCGTCCTGAACTTGCACAGGAAGAACTTGCGCAAGTTGCAGTTATGGAAAAGTACCTTCCCAAACAGATGAGCGAAGAAGAGGTTACAGCTGTACTCAAGGAGATTATCTCCTCTCTCGATGCCAGCGGGCCTCAGGATATGGGAAAGGTTATGGGAACTGCAACCAAGCAGCTTGCCGGGAAGGCCGAAGGCCGTATGATTTCTGCAATTGTAAAGCAGCTGCTGAACAGCTGACCTAATCGAAAAGTTCCCGCAGGACCTCTACCGACTTCAGAGGAGGGAAATCGGGGATATGAAGAGAATAGTATTTGTTGAGGATTGCGAGGTATTTACCTCGCAATTTTCTATTGAACGAAAGCAAGTGCATGGAGTCATAACCAGTCTTCAGCAAATCTATGAAGGGCTGCGCATCTACAGGCAAGAGGAAGTTCGGGTGAAGGGGATGTTCACGCACCATACAGCCATGCTGCAGGTCAAAGTAGCTGTATATGCTATTGCCCTCCAGATTAGGATAGATCCCGATGTAACGCAAAAGCTGCACCATAAACACCAGATGGAAATCGGCATATCCATGCTCCAGAGTATCAAACAACACAAACGAACGGTCGAGAAAGTTGAAAAGCGACTCATTCTCCCCCTCTTCCCTGAGTGCAAATGTAAGAAACTCGGCAAGATATAGCGATATTGAGGACTTTACCGCATTGAAAGGAATTGTTGCGTACATGGCATACGGCTGTACGTCATTTATCCGGCAAAGATTTTTCTCTCTCCTGAAGTTCGCTGTGAACGTAAGCATTGAAAGAGGCTGGAACAACACACTCCTGACCCTGCCTCGCTTGCTGCGTGAAACCGGAACAAGAAACGACAGCCTTCCATAGGCACGAGTATATATATCGGCAATCATAAGAGTGTCGCTATATTTCAGTGTCCGCAGTACTATTCCGTCAAGTTTCTCTATCATCGGGCAAGCTATTACAAGGCAAAGCTATAAAAAATCTCCGAAATTCTTTGCCAATTAAAAAAAAGGTTTTACCTTTGCATTCGCTTTAGCCACCAAACCACGTTTGGATGCCCTCAAAAGGGGTTTCGGCACTAAAGGCCCATTCGTCTATCGGCTAGGACGCAAGATTTTCATTCTTGAAAGAGGGGTTCGATTCCCCTATGGGCTACAAGTAAACTAAAAAATAATTGAAAAGAGATGGCAAATCACAAATCATCACTTAAGAGAATCAGACAGACTGAGAAGAGAAATCTTCAGAACCGTTATTTCGGCAAGAACATGCGCTCTGCTGTACGTAGCTTGCGCGCTATAACAGACAAGAACGAGGCATTGGCAAAGTTCCCGGAGGTACAGAAGATGCTCGACAGAATGGCTAAGCGTGGTCTTATCCACAAGAACAAGGCTGCTAACCTCAAGTCAGGTCTTTGCGCTAGAATTGCGAAGTTAGCCTAATTTTTTAGAACATATATTTACCTACAAGAGGCTGGATTCACTTCCAGCCTTTTCGTGTTGTATATACCCACAAGGCCAACCCACATTACTGTACTCTTGCCATACAATTCAACCGACACAGCAAAAAAGACAAGGCAGTCGCAAAAGCCCTATATTAACGCAACTTATCAAACAAGCACTTGTTAACATTTTTTAACAGAATGGGGGGGTAAAAACGGAACTGGACACTATATTTGCAGACAACATCCTAAAAAACATTAAATTATGAAAAGAATTAATCTATTTTGTTGCCTGCTTGCATTTGCCGGCCTCACTATCTTTACAGCATGTAGCAGCGACGATGACGAAAAGCCAAAGAAAGTAGAAAGCCTAACAGGAATCCCAACAGATGCCGAGGCAGGAGAAGCTCCTGAGGTAACAGCCGAAAACAAGACTTTCACTATGCCTGCAAGTATCTCACCAATCGAAGTTGACCCTAACAACAAGAACATCGGACGCTTCAGCATGGCAGGAATAAATGCCAATGGAGAATGGCTCGAACTTCACGGAACAAATACCGAAAACCAGAATGTATGGTTAGAGATTAACGGAATACAAAAAGGTGTAAAAATCATCAACGGCGACGAAGTTACGACAAGAGCCGTAGCAAAAGCGAAAGCAGATGTAGTATTCCTTGTTGACAACTCCGGCAGTATGGATCAGGAAGCCGACAAGGTTGCAGAGGAAATAATCCGCTGGAGCCAGAAGCTCTCAGAGACAATGGACGTACAGTTCGGATGCGTAGGCATCGACCACTATCGCGTCAATGGTGCGCTTAACATCACGGATGTCAACACTCTGTCGGAGTATCTAAATTCAAACGAACATTACGGATACCACGGCACCTATAGAACTCAACATTTCGGCGAGAATATGGTTACTCCACCAAGCGATTACGAGACATTGAAAGAGAAAGCCAGGGAATACAACAACGCAGGAGGCGAGTGCGGAGGAATCATGTTGCACTTTGCCGATGAAAACTTCTCATTCCGCGACGGTTCAAACCGCTTCTACGTATATTTCACAGACGAGGGAAACCAGCCAGGCAATGATGCAAGATGGTCTGTACTGTCAGTTAACCCGGAATCGGAATACTACAACTGGAATTCATCAAAAGGTGTAATTTACACTGTATTCAGCGAGGAAGATGACAATCTTGAGGATTGGACGAATTGGCTATACTACGAGAACCCATATCTGTTCTCTACGTACACCGGCGGAGAGACCTTAAGCACTAGCGGAGACTTCGCTATAAGCCTGGACGAACTCCCTGTTACAGGCGCTATTACCCAATCATTCATATTCACATTCAACATCACTGAAGACCTGAAAGCAGGAGGCGAATACGACATCGTAATAACAATCTATTATCCTGACGGTTCTGTGGTATCTCAGCAGAAATATGAAAACGTAAAGTTTGTTGGTTAAAGCAAACAAACCGTTCCGACTATATACAAATCAAAAACCGGCTTGTCGGCCGGTTTTTGATTTGTTATAATAGTACAACCTATTTCTTGGAGGAGAAACGGACATCCTCATACTTACAGCCATTTATGATACGCTCGCTACAACGGTAATTCGGATTAAGCAAATCCAACGTATCGCGGTAATATGGCGTTTCTATGCCGGCTACATTAAAAAGCATATTGCAGATATTGTCTGTCAGGAAAGGACGGTCAATTGCCTGCTTTATACATTCGACCTTATCGGGATAATTGGACTTGAACTTATCGGAGCACCAAACCATAAAAGGAACATCGTACTGATACTTCAGAATATCGGCGTTCATTATTCCATACTGTCTTCCCGTTCTGCAACGGTAATCATACACCTCTTCTCCATGATCGGAAAAATAGAGCAACACCGTATTGTTGTCCTTAAACATCTCTATCACCGAATTGACAACATGATCGTTATACAATGTTGCATTGTCGTAGTCGGCAATACGCTGTTTACGTGCATCTTTCAGATACTCCTCGCTTCTGTTTATGCTATCAGGTGTAAAATGTGTAAACTCTTCGGGAGGGAAACGTTTGGAATAAGTGTAGTGCTGACCCATCAAATGAAATATCACCAGATTGTGCCCTTCATCCAACACACCTATATCCCGTCTGAAAGCATCTACGAGTTCACCGTCATACCTATATGAAACATCATTGGTCCTTGTATATGCCCATTCCCTAAAATCAGGGTTATACAGAAAACTGTTCAAGGTAAACGAGTACGTCGTGTACACATCCTGCGCATACTGATTATCCCACATATAGACGTTGTAGCCCGCCTGCTTGAATATCAACGGGAAAAGAGGAGTATCATACCAATGCTCACCATCGCTGCTGTTGTTACAGCACATTATATTACGCATAACGACACTTGTATAATTGGACGAAGAGACAACATCACTAAAGACAAAAAGCCGGCCTTCCTTTTCTTCCCTGGCTAGATTAGGCGTTGTCTCAAGGCCATATCCGTACAGCTGGGAGTGCCATTTTATATACGACTCCCCGATTACTACAACAACATTCAACGGCTCAGCAATTGCAGAACTGCTTTCACCGTATTCATAAACAGACCTGTTCTTCTCAATCGCGTCACCCATATTCTTTTCAGTGATGCGGATAACAAGCCAAGATTTGTACAAAGAAGATATCGGGTCTTTAGGAGTCTGCATAAAGCGTATATGGTCGGCCGACTGGGCATTATACATCATCCAATATATATTTGAATAACTAATACCCATAAGCAGCAAAGGAATGGCAACAAGCACAGCCACACATCTTATAACTGCATAAATATATACAAATCTCTTTTTAAGATAATACCAAAGGAACTCACAAACCACAACTATAAGTACGCTTATACCAGTCCGCACTAGCGTAGGATATATTGCGCTTGAAAAGATATACTGGTTGACAAACTCCATTGACTCGGCACCGGTGGTCTCGGCAAGCAAAACAAACAGCGTCGGATTTATTTTAAGGCCAAAGTTCTCTGAGATAAACAAATCTACCAAATAGAGACTAAGCACAAATACATACATCAGCACTTTAAGAAACCATTTGAGTGGGGAATATCTTATATTTGCAATGACAGCAGCACTGATATATGCAAAAATAAACATCAACGGAATCCACCCTCCCATCAAACTCAAGAAGAACAAGATATAAGGCAATTCTGCCATTATCGGTGTTGTTATGATTGATAATTTAGACCAAATTATTTTACATAGACGCCAGAACTTGTTGCAATTTCTATTTTCTGCGGTCATGATATATTTTGTTGAAGAGCATAAAAACGATGCAAATTTAACAAAAATAAAGGAGATATCACTGCCTGAAACTTATTTATACAGAAATGCAGAAATCCCCACATCGTGCATATCCAGATTATTTGACAGACACCACCCGACGCATAAAAACAAACATATCGTCAAAAGTGCATTTTCAGCAACTTTTTTAATTGTAAAACGCTTGCCCATAAAGGTGTTTTTTATTAACTTTGTTCAGTTATAAGAGGCACTAAAATCTACTATGAGCGAAGAAGTAAACAAAAATTCTGCGGCCAGCTATTCAGCCGACAGCATTCAGGTTCTTGAAGGACTTGAAGCAGTCCGTAAACGCCCTGCGATGTACATTGGAGACATCAGCGAGAAGGGACTCCACCATTTGGTTTACGAAGTAGTCGATAACTCTATCGACGAGGCTATGGCCGGCTTCTGTACACATATAAGCGTAACTATCAACCCCGGCAACTCAATAACAGTACAGGACAACGGACGCGGTATTCCTGTCGATATGCACGAAAAGGAGGGACGTTCGGCTCTTGAAGTCGTAATGACAGTACTCCATGCCGGCGGTAAGTTCAACAAAGACTCCTACAAGGTTTCAGGAGGTCTGCACGGTGTGGGCGTATCATGCGTGAACGCACTTTCAAAGCACATGAAGACAGAGGTCTTCCGTGACGGAAAGCATTATGAGCAGAACTACTCATGCGGAAAGCCGCTGGAGGCCGTTCACTGTGTTGGCGAGACAAATCTCAGAGGAACAAAGCAGACATTCCAGCCAGACGATTCAATATTCGTCGTTTCGGAATACCAGTACCAGATATTGGCTACACGCCTTCGCGAACTCGCATACCTCAATGCCGGCATCACAATCACATTGACCGACATGCGCGAGGCCGACGAGAACGGAAACTATCAGAGCGAGACATTCTATTCGACCGAGGGCTTGAAGGAGTTCGTACGTTACATCGATTCATCACGTACCCCGCTTATCGGTGATGTAATTTACCTGAACACCGAAAAGAACGGTATTCCTATTGAGGTTTCAATCATCTACAACACAGGATACAGCGAGAACGTACATACATACGTAAACAACATCAATACCATTGAGGGCGGTACACACCTTGCCGGCTTTCGCCGTGCGTTGACACGTACCCTCAAGAAATATGCCGATGACACAAAAGCCTTGGAAAAGGCAAAGGTGGAGATTTCCGGCGAGGACTTCCGCGAAGGATTGACCGCTATCGTATCAGTAAAGGTGGCAGAGCCTCAGTTTGAGGGACAGACAAAGACAAAACTCGGAAACAGCGAGGTAACAGGAGCTGTTGATCAGGCCGTAGGCGAGGCTTTGGCATACTATCTGGAGGAACACCCTAAGGAGGCGAAGATGGTCGTTGACAAGGTGATTCTTGCAGCCACAGCGCGTATTGCGGCACGCAAGGCACGTGAGAGCGTACAGCGCAAGAGCCCTATGAGCGGCTGCGGCATGCCGGGCAAGCTCGCCGACTGCTCCGACAAGGACCCTGCAAACTGTGAGCTGTTCCTTGTCGAGGGTGATTCTGCCGGCGGTTCAGCAAAGCAGGGACGCAAGAACAAGTTCCAGGCCATATTGCCGTTGCGCGGTAAAATCCTCAACGTAGAGAAGGTTATGTGGCACAAGGCTTTTGAGAGCGACGAAGTTAATAACATAATCCAGGCCATAGGCGTACGTTTCGGCCTCGACCCGGAGGACAGCAAGAAAGCCAATATCGAGAAGCTCCGCTACCACAAGATTATCATGATGGCCGATGCCGATGTCGATGGTGCGCACATCGGAACACTCATCATGACACTCTTCTACCGCTATATGCCGGAGATTATCGAAGGCGGACACCTTTACAAGGCCATGCCGCCACTCTATCTCTGCTCAAAAGGCAAGGTCAAGAAGTACTGCTACGATGACCGCGAAAAAGAGGCATTCGTGCAGGAGTATGCAGGCGGAAACGAAAAGGATATAAACATCCAGCGTTACAAGGGTCTCGGTGAGATGAATCCGGAACAGCTTTGGGACACAACCATGAACCCGGAAACACGAACTCTGAAGCAGGTTACGATACGCGATGCCCAGGAGGCCGATTACATTTTCTCCATGCTTATGGGTGACGATGTGGGGCCACGCCGTGAGTTCATCGAAAAGAATGCAACATACGCAAATATTGATGCATAATACTACAAAGCAGGGCGACCCAAAGAAATGGATCGCCCTGCTTTATTGTGGGAATGAATGAAAAAAAGCATATACATATTCCTTACAGCACTGCTTGCAGCTGCAACACCTAAGGCACAATCCTCTATGGCAGGATTCCTTAGAGTAAAGGACCTCGACAATAGCATAGAGGTCGATTTGATGTACGCGAAGAGCGACAACTTCGTAGGAGAAGCCATGTACGGCTTTACCGAAGCATATCTGCACCCTAAGGCCGCCAGAGCTGTTGTAGAGGCCAACAGAAGACTGAAAGCATTGCACCCCGGCTACCGTCTATGCATATACGATGCGACACGCCCCATGAGCGTACAGCAGAAGATGTGGGACAAGGTAAAGGGAACATCACAGCAGAACTATGTAAGCAATCCCAAGAACGGCGGAGGACTGCACAACTACGGGCTGGCAGTCGATGTAAGCATCGTTGATGAGAAAGGCGACAGTATCGACATGGGAACAAAGGTTGATGCACTTACCTGTCTGAGCCACATTGACGAAGAGGAGAAGCTTGTAGCCGAGGGAAAGATAAGCCGGCAGGCCATGGAGAACCGCAAGTTGTTGCGAAGAGTGATGAAAGAGGCCGGATTCAGAAGCATACGTACCGAATGGTGGCATTTCAACCTCACAACACGCGAGGATGCCAAAAAGAACTACAAGGTTGTGGAATAAACCTTATACCTTAAGGAATATCTTCTTGCGATAAAGGAAATAGAGCAATCCCCAACAAACCATCACATAAGATAGCCAATAAGCAGATGGATAGAGAGTTTGCGGAAGCATTTTCAAGATGCCCCCAAAAAGTGTCTCTACAGGCTTGTAGAAATCGAAGAACTCCTGTGCCAGATATATTGTTATCGAATTCATGCCGATTACACGGAAGAAGAGTGTCCAGCGCACATATCCCAGCACATCAATGACAAGATAGAAGAGAGCGAACAGGAGCAGCGACCAGCCGGCTGCACAGCATGCAAAACTGCTTGTCCACAAATTCTTGTTTAGAGGAAACACGCTATCCCACATATAACCGGCAAACAACAGTAACAATGCCGAAATAAACATAACGGAACATTTACGTAAGCCGGCAGAAGAGGAGCTCCGGACATACTCTCCTGTGAATATGCCAGCAATTGCCGTGACTATGGCAGGAAGAGTCGAAAGCAACCCTTCGGGGTCGTGTATCTCAAGATGAAGCCTGCCCGGCAACAGCAAGCGGTCAATATATCCGACAATAGAGCCTTCCATAGAAAATGGGGAAGAACCGTCAGGGGCATCAGGAGCGACCGTCAAGGAGAGCAGAATCCAATATCCGACAAGAATAGCGACAGAAAGCGTCATGGAAATCCTGCTCCCGGCCCATATATATATCAAGGCTGCGAACATCCAGGCAAGACCGATCCTGCCCAATACACTGGCATACCTCATACTCTCGAAGTCGAACTGCAGCAGACCGTTATAGAGCATACCCAGCAATACCAGAAGAAGGCCACGGCGCACAACTTTCAGCGAAACATCAACCCTGCTCTTCCCGGCAGAATACTGCTTGTTCAATGAGAACGGGAATGAAAGACCTGCCAGAAACAAGAAAAGAGGGAATATAAGGTCATAGAAAGCAAATCCATGCCAAGCCTTATGCCCTAACTGTTCTGACACTACGGCATGCATACCGTCCGGAAGAAATGCAGACAATGCCAACAGCAATGAGCCTCCGCCCATAATGAAGAACATGTCAAAGCCCCTCAAGGCATCCAACGACTGCAAACGTTTGTTCTCTTTCATAACTACTCTATTATCAGTTCATCTAAAACCAGTTTAGGAACACAATGGACACCCTCTTCACGATAATAGTCGCGGGAAGCAGAAGAGTCAACATCGACAAGACGGAAACGCTCCACGCCCTTTCCAATGGCAACGACCATCAAAGGCTCATAAGGAAGGTCCAGTTCCGATACAATCCTCTCCTTGTCGAACGACATTATGCAAAGCCCGTTCAAACCAATCTCCACTGCCTGAAGAAGCATGCTCTGCACCGATATTCCCAAGTCGATATATGTGCTTTGCCGTGGCTCGATGACAGAGCAGACAACGATAAAGGCATTGGGTTCATGCCCAGGCAAAGGAAGGTTCATTTCACTGAGAGCACTTCCCATTCTTATGTACGGGAGTACCTTATGAGCCTCTTCTGAAGTTACAGGACGAAAGCGCAACAGTTGCCTGTTACGCGCAGAGGCAACCTTACTGTTCACAGAGACAATACGCCTAAGCTGGTCCTTGCGCACAATGAACGACGCATCATAACCACGCGTACTGCGGTTCTTCTCAAGCAATGTCATCAGCGAATTCTTCGGAACAAGACGTTTTGCAGAGTATTGCACACGGTGCTCTTCCATTCTCTTTTCAAGATAATTGTCGGCCATATCCTTTTTAACAGTACTCCTCAAGTATTACTGCATGCCCTTGCTGCAACGACTTTGCAACATCTATTATTCTCTGGTTGCTGCTGCCGCGGAAACGCAGTTCCTCATCCCTCAACGCTTCGACAAAACGCCCGTCAACAAGCACATCCACATGTTCCAGCAATGCCCTGCAATTTGGATTCTCAAGCAAGGATTCGAACAGATAGCCTGTATAGCACCATATATTCTTTGAACTCCTCTCCTTTATGGCTCTGGCAAGGGCTGCAAACCCTTCGGGCTGGAACATCGGGTCTCCGCCGGAGAATGTGACATCGGCAAAAGGATCGGCAAGTATAACCTCTAAGATATCCTCGATATCGGTTTCACGGCCGTTGCCGATATCCCATGACTGCGGATTATGACAGCCGGGACAACGGTTAGGACAACCTGCACAATAGACCGTAGTACGGAAACCGGGGCCATCTACGGTCGTATCCTCCAGGATATCAAGAATGGAAATCGATGCCATAATGACTATTCATGAACCACACGGTCGTTCAGCTCCGCAAGCTTAGCCTTGTTCCAACGGTCGGTTGTTCCTACAAGATATCCTGTAATGCGCTGCAGCTTGTCAAGGTTCTTGCTACCACATTTAGGACACTCCTGAAGGTCTTTTGCAGAGTTCTCATGACCGCAGTCGAGACAACGGTTACGGTTGTGGTTTACAGAACCGTAGCCTATGTTGTACTGGTCCATCATATCGACAACACGCATTATAGCCTCAGGATTATGTGTTGCATCACCGTCAATTTCAACATAGAAGATGTGACCGCCTCCGGTCAACGCATGATACGGAGCCTCTATTTCTGCCTTATGGCGTGCACCGCACTTGTAATATACCGGAATATGGTTGCTGTTTGTATAGTATTCACGGTCGGTAACTCCCGGTATTATGCCGAAATGCTTGCGGTCGCCACGTGTAAAACGGCCTGACAGACCTTCGGCCGGTGTAGCCAATATACTGTAGTTATGCTGGTACTGCTCCGAGAAGCCATTCGCACGGTCACGCATGTATGTTATTATGCGCAAGCCAAGCTCCTGAGCATCCGCACTCTCTCCATGATGCTTTCCTACAAGAGCTACAAGACACTCTGCAAGACCTATGAAGCCGATACCCAGCGTACCCTGGTTTATCACCGGCGCAATGGTTCCTCCAGGCTTCAGATTCTCACTGCCTATCCATAGAGCAGACATGAGCAGCGGGAACTGCTTTGCAAAAGCACTCTTCTGGAACTCCATACGTTCGTGGAGCTGGCGTGCTGTAATATCGAGCAGGTTGTCGAGCTTCGCAAAGAACAGAGATATGCGTTCATTAAGATTCTCAATCTCCATGCACTCTATTGCAAGGCGCACAATATTTATCGTAGAGAATGAAAGGTTTCCGCGACCGACCGATGTCTTAGGACCGAAACGGTTCTCGAACACACGTGTACGGCATCCCATAGTTGCCACCTCATGCATGTAACGTTTAGGGTCATCAGCTCTCCATGCCTCGTTCTGGTTGAATGTAGCATCGAGATTTAGGAAGTTCGGGAAGAAACGGCGTGCTGTAACCTTGCATGCCAGTTTATAGAGGTCGTAGTTACGGTCACCCGGCAGATAGCTTACTCCACGCTTCTTTTTCCATATCTGTATCGGGAAGATAGCAGTCTCACCGTTTCCTACGCCACGATAGGTGCTGTTAAGCAGCTCACGTATGATGCAACGGCCCTCGGCAGATGTATCCGTACCGTAGTTTATTGAACTGAAAACGACCTGGTTTCCGCCGCGGGAATGTATGGTGTTCATATTATGGATAAAAGCCTCCATTGCCTGATGCACACGTGCCACAGTCTTGTTCATGGCATGCTGCATTATGCGTTCGTCTCCACTGAGGAAATCCAGCGGCTGCTGTACATAATCCTCTACCTCCTTGTCATACAGATGTGAATAGTTGGCTCCTGTCAGCTCCTCAATGCCCTTGAGTTCCTCTACAAAGCTGGCACGTACATAGGGAGCAAGATAGAAATCGAATGCCGGAATAGCCTGACCGCCATGCATTTCGTTCTGGGCTGTCTCCATTGAGATACATGCCATTATGCTTGCTGTCTCTATTCTCTTTGCAGGGCGTGACTCTCCATGACCGGCATTGAAGCCGTTCTGCAGGATATTGTCGAGCGGATGCTGGCAGCATGTCAGGCTCTTTGTCGGGTAATAGTCCTTGTCATGTATATGCAGATAGTTGTCGCGCACCGCATCAAAGACCTCCTCGCTCAGCATGAAGTCATCGACAAATGGCTTTGTCGTCTCGCTTGCGAATTTCATCATCATGCCGGCAGGAGTGTCGGCATTCATATTGGCGTTCTCACGTGTAACGTCATTCGACTGGATATTAATAATCTCCTGAAAGATGTTGCGTGTCTTTGCCTTACGCGCAATACGACGCTGGTTACGGTATGCAATGTACTTCTTGGCTACATCCTTGCGGCTACTCTTCATGAGTTCCATCTCCACCATATCCTGAATGGCCTCAACAGTCATCTGGGCATCTCCACGGAATGAGATATGGTCTGTAATTTGACGTATAAGCGACATATCCTCACCCTTGTCGGTGTGAAGCATTGCCTTACGGATAGCCGTGATGATTTTCTCTTCATTAAAGCCGACGATACGCCCGTCGCGCTTGACAACAGTCTGAATCATATATGTAAAGGGATTTTTATTTCCAAATCGAATACTATGCAAAAATAGTTATTCTGCAATGAGTCTTGTGTTAAAACAGACAAAAGTTATCAACAATATATCCTTTTTTGTCCGGCTTTCTAATCTGGCATACGAAGAGCGCTTCCGAAGCCTCCCGAAGCGTCAATTTGAAAAAAAACGGCACAAAGGTTTGTTTTTATAAATATTTTCGCCTTATTTGCAAACGAGAGTAAGATCAACTGCACCAATTATTTGATGTCACCTGTACACAGTACTATAGACAAAGAGTGGCTCACAACCTAAAACTGATAGGATTATGTATGTATGGATTTCGATAATAGGAGTTCTGATTCTGGCTTTTGCGTCCAAAGCAATAGTCAAGTTAAGCCGCAGAAAACTCACAAAAGGGTATCGGCCTAATATAAACACGCGAAAAAAGCGTTTCAGGTTTGTAAACCGTTTCCGTCACCTCGAAGGACTTGGTGACTGAACCCCATGCAGAAATGACATGAGCCCCAAAAGTTAGAAAAACCTTTGGGGCTCATGTCATTTTTATTCCGTTTCAGCCAGCTTACTTGTTGTGCTCAGCTTCAATCTCCTCAGGAGACATCGGCTTGTACTTTCCAAGACGACGTGCACCGCCCTCGAACACATAGTAGTCCTCCTCACCGCGCATACCGCCGAAGTTGCGCCATGCGTCGAGCTTGTCATAACAGATAAAGTCTGTGAACAGCTTCTCTGCACGCCATTTGTCTATGAGATCGGGAATGAAATATATTCCCGGCTCTACCGTGAATACAAATCCCGGCTCAAGTGCCTTTGCAAGACGAAGAGACTTCCAGCCGAACAGCGCACTCTTTGTACGGCCCTCCTCATAACCGACATTCACCTCTCCGAAGTTCTCCATGTCATGAACGTCAAGACCCATCATGTGCCCAAGTCCATGAGGCATGAACATGCATGTAGCCCCCTTTATCGTTGCCTCTACAGGATCACCCTTCATAAGTCCAAGATCAATCATGCCCTTCGCAATCTCCGTAAGCACAAGCCTATGTACCTCGCGGTACTCGATTCCCGGCCTTATATTCTCAAGACCCATCAAATGGGCACGGCGAAGAATGTTGCACACAACTCTCTGCTGCTCGGTAAAGTGAGTGCCAACAGGCATTGTTGTAGTAAGGTCACCGGCATAGTGCATTGCATTCTCGCATCCTGAATCGAGAAGAAGCATCTGACCCTCCTTCAGAGGAGTTGTTCCATAAGCATGGTTGTGGAGTGTCTGTCCGTTGACAGTAGCTATTATAGGAAACGAAAGCCCGAAATTATGCTTCGCAGCCTCAGCCTGTACGACAGAAACGATTTCGGCCTCGGTTGTACCGGGGCGTACTGCGCGCATAGCAGCACAATGCATGTCAACAGAAACATTTACAGCCTCCTCTATCTGGGCAATCTCCTCTTCGCTCTTGTAGTTGCGCTGCGCAATGACAGCCTTAACGAACTCCATTGATGCCTTTGCAGCCTGCTCTGCAGGATTTATTCCCAGCAGCTCCTGTAACCACACCTGATGCTCACCACGGTAAGGAGGAAGGAAATGAATCTTCTGTCCTTTCTTCTGAGCATCCTGCACATATTTTGCAAGGTCGTTCATCGGACGCGTAATCCCGATGCCTACACACTCGCTCTTCTCCTTTATTGTAGGCTGTACACCAGTCCATACTATATCGTCTATAGTCAATTCATTGCCGAAAATTATCTCCTTGTCGTTATCGACATCTATTACGGCTGCAAGGCCCTCATAGTCCGACGCGAAATAGTACAGGAATGTAGAATCCTGACGGAAGTGATACGCATTGTCGGCATAGTTCATACCTGTGAAGTTGTTGCCAAGGAAGAGCAACAGTCCACTGCCCATTCTCTCTTTCAACGCCTTGCGGCGTGCGATATAAGTCTCTTTTGAAAACATAACAGTTAGTATTTAGTTTATAGTTATCTATTTATTACAGCACGCAACACGAACCACAAGTGCCTTGCTACAGTAGTCAGAAGGCCGTAATGCCTGCTCATTATTCTGAAGCGTTCTATCAGCGAAGCACGGTGATGCTGCAAAGACAATCCGTTCTGCAGATAATCGACTACCGTAGCATTCACATTGACCAGTCTCGATGAGCTTTTCATTACCCTGATGCACCAATCGACATCGGCCGAAAGACGGTACTCAAGATTATACATAGGTGCAATGTCGCGCCTTGCATAGAAAGCCTGGTGACATACCAGCATTCCATCCTTGAAGCTTCGCCATGTGAGCTTTTCCGGAGCTTTAAGACGGCGCATACGTACAAAGTTGCGGGCCTCATCCACCTCGGCAGTCTCGCCATAAAGCACATGCGGCAGCTCCTCTTCTCCCTCAATCGCATTGACAATTGTCTGCAAGGTGTCGGGTGAATGGAACGCATCACCGGCATTGAGGAAGCATAGATAGTCGCCTGTAGCCAGAGCAATACCCTTGTTCATGGCATCGTAAAGGCCATTGTCCTTTTCGCTTACGATATGCGAGAAACTTATTCCGCTGATCTTCGCCTTTGCAAGAGTATCGTCATTTGAACCGCCGTCTATGAGCAGATACTCATAGTTGTCATAACTCTGAGACAGCACACTCCTTAATGTTGGTTCTATGACCCGACCTGCATTGAAGGTTATTGTTATTATCGAGAATTTCGGACGCAGAGCCATAGTTACTTCTCTCCTTTGAATTGACGGAAGATGACAAACCCGGCCAATGCCACAAGCACTGCACCTACAACAATAGACATGTAAAGAGACCACTTGTGGCTTGCAATCATAAGTTCATCCACACACTTGAACTCTATCACATGGTCGCCGGCTGGCAACGGCAAGGCACGCAACACATAGTTGACACGTACAGGAGCAACCTCCTTCCCATCGATATATGCCTTCCAGGTCTTGTAATATATTTCGGAGAAAACAGCCAGTTTCGGTGCCTGACAGCTGCTCTTGTATATTATATTTCCAGGATTACGGTAATCGGTCATCATAATCTCACCCGGCACCTCATTGCAATACTGCTCCGCATCCTCAATCTTGCCTCTCCAAGCCTCATCGATATATGCAGTTGCCTTGTCAACATTCTCGATTGCCTCAATCTCCTCTTTTGCACCGTTTACCCACACAATATCGTTCACAAGCCAACAGTTTCCGAATGCTCCGGGCATGCCATGCGGATTACCGGGAGAATTCTCGGCAATACCGTCATCTGTTATAATGAAACGTGTGTTAAGCATGGAAATGACGCTCCAATTATATTTGGACAGATAGTTGTCTATCAAATCCTGGTAACGCGCAAGCTTTGCTGGGCTATAGCCGCCGATAGAGCTGTGATGATATGATGTAAAGGCCTGGTTGAAAGGATTTCCTCTTGTAAGGTCAAGAACCCTATAGTGTTCTCCCCGCTTCTCCAACGCATGTATCTGCTTATCGGCAGCAGTAAGGCTTATCTCTGTTGTCTTCTCCTTAGGCATAAAGTCGTCATTTGAGAGGAAACGCTTGCTCACCGGCCACATATCGGCCAGAAAGAGAACACCCAAAGCCACTACCATATATGTACACTTAATCTTCTTTGCGGCATATACATACAACAGCAGTGCTGCAGCAAGAATATATATGAACGAACGCCATGAATCGGCAACAAGCATTGATGCACGTTCATTCTTAAGCGCACTGAATATCTCCGGTATCTGTGCCAAAGGTGCATCGCCCTGAGTTGTAAAGCTGCATAGCGAACCGCCGAACAGAGCAAAGAGAAGCACCAAAGCACCGGTTATGCCGAATGATACATAAAGAGCTTTTCTGGCCGACTTGTTTTCCACTATGTTATCCGATGAGACCATTCTTGCGAAGTCCCTTACAGCAAGCAGTGCAAGCACCGACATTGTCATTGTAGTTATCACAAGCGACATCGAAGGCGCACGGAACTTGTTGTATAAAGGAAGATACTCGAAAAGGAAGTTGTTTATCCCCGGCATGTTGCGGCCCCACGCGAGAACAAGTGTGAAGAGTGTTGCAGCCAACAGCCACCACTTTTCGGGCCCGCGTACAATCATAAGGCCCAGGACAAAGAGGAAGCATACTATGGCACCGGCATACACGGGCCCTTCGGTGAACGGCTGGTCGCCCCAGTAGGTAGGTGCAGAGCTTACAAAGCTTGTTGCCTGCCTTGCAGCCTCACGTCCGATCTCGCTCCTTATCTCACGGTTGCTGTTGACGAACTGCAAGGCCTCGCCTTCGCTTACACCAGGATTGCTCTGCATTACAGCATCGACATACTGGCCTGTCATTGCCGCTGTAACGTAATTCCTGTATGCTGTATAAAGTTCGCTGTCAACACCCACGTTATAGTGCGATGACGCGCCGTAGAAATCGGGTATGAGAAGAGTCATTGTTTCGGCCTTTCCGTAGCTCCATGCAAAAGCATAGTCCGAATCGAGGCCTGAAGCCTTCTCACCGTTCTCAACGCTCAGCTCCGAGCCTCCACGCATCGACTCCTTGGCATAGTCGCTTGTAGGCAGCAGGATTCCTACAGCAGGGGCTACGGCAAGCAATGCCACGACAGCAAGCACTCCGGTAGCCTTGAAATAGTAAGGCAGCCACTTATCACGGTATGCATATATGAAATAGACAACCGCCATTATCACTGCGGTAAGCAGCACATAGTAGCTCACCTGCTGATGGCTCCAATAGACATTAAGGCCTGCAAAAACAAGTGTCACAAGGGCACCGGCAAGCAATTTCCGCCTATAGCACATTATTATGCCGCCTATAACAGGAGCCATTGTCGCTATCACAAGGCTTTTGTTCATGTGTCCGGCATTGATTATTATGAAGTTATATGAGCCGAGGGTATATACCACCGCACCGGCAATGCTAAGCCACGGCTTGCACCCCAGAGCCAGCATAAGTATATAGAAACCAATGAATGTAGCGAATATGCAGCCGATATGACGGTACGAAGCACCGAAAATATTCAGAGTGATAACCTCGCCTACACTCTTGAAGACATTTGCCGGCTGTGGAGAAAAGGTGTAGTTGCACGGCATTCCGGAGAACATCGAGTTCGACCAATATGAATATTCTCCGCTCTCTTCGTGATAGTCACGCGCATCCTTGCCCCACCCCATAGAACCTATGGCATCGGCCTGGCGTATATCCTTTCCCTCCAGAACGGGAGAGAAGTATGTCAATGTAAGAATAAGGAATATTGCAGTTGCCGCAACGTGGGGCAAGAGGCTCTTCCAGTCAAATTTTCCTGTCATAATATCATCTGTTTTTTTCTATTATCTCCTTTAAATGCATATAGATGCCGTCTTCGTAGTTCTTGAGAGTATAATGCTCCTTTACCAGATTATGGGCAGCCCATGCCTTCTCCCTGAATTCATCGTCGGGCATCCTGTCTGCCTCAAGCAAAGCATGCTCGAAATTATCGTATGAGACAGCATCGGCCTCAATTCCTACGGCAGAAAGGTCGAGACCTGTACCTTTGCTGTACACCGGCAAAAGCGCACCGTTTCCCAGGACATTCAGAACTGAGACCGCACCGCCCTCCGACACCGACGGATTAAGCAGAATACCGCACTGTTCCAACACTTTGGCAAAGACATCGGACTCAATATCAACAAAGCCATGCATGACAATATTTTCATGAGACTCTATAATAGGCTTGTAATATCTCCAGAAAGCGGTCTCCTGACGGCTCCCTCCACATATATGCAGGGTGAATCCGGGATGCTCTACTGCAAAGTCAATAGCAATGTCAAGCCCTTTGTGCAGCATGCCGGAACTTCCGAACCACAGGATATTTCTCCTGCATTTGCCGAACTCCTTATCCTTTGAGGGCTCTGTCACCGGGAAGAAGAAAGCATGCTGGAAACGGTACTTCCCGATGTCATTCTCCTCCTTCAGGAACTGTTTCATCACATACTCATTGCCCAGACATATTACAGCATCGCTGAAGTGTTCCTCATAATACACCCTTGCATCACCCGGAACATAGCGGTTCGAAGAAAGAAGCCATAACCCATGCCTTTTCCAGAAGTCAAGGTTACGCCCGGTCGTTACCCTGTAGTTATAGCACATCTGAGCACCTACTGAATAGAAAATCCTCAACGGCTTTATATTCTTGTCCGATGCAAACGAGCCCATATATGCATTGCCGTTTATACCGCACACGATATCGTAGGATGAGTAATCAAGGCCGGTATTTGCCCTTGATGTACAGTCAACGCTATAGCCGAGCCTGTCGAAGCATTTTGCAATCGTATAGCATTCGGTAAAGTTAGAGTGGTATTTGGGCAATCTCTTGCTTGTAAAGGCTTCGGGAAGATGACACAACAGCACTCGCTTGCTGCTATGAGATTTGAACACATCCCTGACTATCCTTTCATTCGAAAAGATGCGCTGCACAAAATCAACCATCCATTTTGAGATACGGCGTTTGGCTATAGGCCACAAGCGTGATATTTCGGAAATGCTGAACTTCATATATCTGCTATTGCTTATAGTTTACGATATACCTCACAACTCTTTTCGACCATTCTCTCAAGAGTGAACTCCTTGCTGCGTTCAAGCCCCTTCTGTTTCAGTTCCTCACGCAAAGACGGGCTTACCAGCATCTCCTTAAGGGTATCCTGCATCGACTGCGCATCACCGGGATTGAAGAACAAGCCTGCATCACCGGCCACTTCGGGGAAGCTGCTCGCATTGCTCAGACATATCGGACAGCCATAGGCAAATGCTTCCAGAATCGGTATTCCGAATCCCTCGTAATGTGACGGAAAGACAAAACAGAGCGCATGCTTGTAGAGTGAAGCCATTTGGGCATCATTTGCCGATATATGCACAAGACGGTCCAGGATATTCCATTTCCCGAACAGTTTGAGTTCGGCCTTGCTGAACGGAAGACCAGTGCATACGACCTTAAGATTCGGGTCGAGATTGAATATAGGGCGTATCGCCGAAAGCCACGGTAAGAAGTTCTTGTAGCCCTTACGTTCTCCCACATAAAGGACATAGCGGTCAAACAGCTGGGCTGTAGGCCTTGCTACAATGCGGCATCCGTGATGCACGACGCTTATCTTGGACGGGTCAGTTCCCAGAATCTCCACAATATCGCGTTTGGTATTCTCGCTGACTGCGATTATATGGCTAGCCTCCGATATCAGCAACTTCTTGTGGGGTATGGTACGGTCATATATGAGCACATCCTGGGGATAGCGTTCAAATGTCATGTCGTGGATAGTAAGCACGAAAGGTTTCTGGCACTTCTTGACGTGCTTCAGGAAATAGGGACTGAAGTATGTAGGATGAAATATGTCGTAATCGCCCTTCTTGACAGCATTGGAAGCCAGGTACCTGTTTGTCAAAGCATATACAAGACGGCGAAGACGGTAGTTCCTTGGAAATGAAATCCTGTCATATTCGTGGCCGTACGTTTCAGTCACATAATGGTTCTCGCAATAGCGCATAGGAATCTCCGAAACGAATTCATTTGCCGGAAGATTGTACATGAGGTCGGCAAAATAACGTGTAACGCCCCCAAAACGTTGGAAGGTAAACATCTGGTTATCATACAGAATCTTTTTCATATCATAGAACCTCTTTTATTACACTTGGACAGGAATTCTTTAATCTCTTTCAGCTCGTTGCTGCGCATCATTACCGCTGCAGTCAAATAGAGGAGTGCAGAAACGGCAATCTTCAGTACAAGCCTCAAGAATATATCATCAACTGCAACTGTGACAAAGTGTGCTGCGGACATCACAATGGCCGAAAGCAGCATATACGGCAGCACATCCCTTAAGAACATGGTCAGTGTTATTGCAATCTCCTTCTTCGCAAAATAGAACCACACGAACAGCCAAACCACGTTGAATATGCAATAGCAGACAATCATCTGCTTTATACCGTATGAATGCACTGCAAGCAGAATGGCCAGCATAAGCACTCCCTGCACAATGGTACACCACATGAATGTACGGGAACGGCCGCAACTCACAAGCAGGTTTGTGAACATTGACTGTATCGGCATGAATGCACCCCATATTGCAAGGAGCTGCAGCATCTCTGCACTTTCGATCCATTTGTCTGTAATGACAATAATTATAATCTCTTTAGAGACAAGCGAAAGGCCGAACATGAGAGGAAAAGCCACGAAAGCTGTAAAACGGAGCATCTTTCTGAACACATGCAACTGCAGTTCGCTGTCATTCACGACCTTGGCAAGAGCCGGCTGTGCTACGGCATTCACCATGCCGTTGACAACCTCGCCTCCCATATTGAACCATTCGGCCGATTTTGTATAGTTGCCGACATCGGTACGGGTATAGAACTTGCCTAATATGAACGAGAAGATATTCCAGTTGAAACGCTGGAAAATATTTGTTATCAGCAACCTGTAGCTGAAGGCAAACAGATACTTCAACGGGGCGAAACTGACCTTTAGACTTGGGCGCCATGGTGTAAAATACCAACATACTATCGTGCGCACAAGCACATATACAATGCTCTGTGTCGCAATGCCCCAATACGAATAGCCGTTCAACGCCATGGCTACACCCACCATGCCCGAAACGGCTATTGAGAGTATTATGGCTATTGATTTCTGCTTTACTTTAAGTTCACGGAACAGGTAGGCCGACGGAGCTATTCCGAATGCAGCCACCACAAAGCCGAGAAAGTTGTACCGCGACAGGCCCACAAGAACCGGCTGATTGAAAAAACCTGCAATCAGAGGAGCGCATGCAAAAAGCACCGCATACATAAGGAACGAAACCAGTATATTGAACCAGAAGACAGCATTGTAGTCGTCGTGCCCCACCTTTTTGCGGTTGGCAAGTGCAGCGACAAAGCCGCTGTCCTGCAAGGAACCGGCTATTGCCGAGAAAATGGCAAGCATTCCTATAGGCCCGTAGTCATCGGGGCCCAGTATGCGTGCCAGATATATGCCGAAGAGCAGGCTCAGAAGCTGGCATACGACATTGCTCATGCCGCCCCATAGAAACCCCTTTGCGACTGCATGCTTAAGATCCTGCTGTGTATTGCCGTTATTCATTGCTCTCATTATTGCTTGGCCCAAAGGAAACCCTTTGCGACTGCATGCTTCAGGTTGGTGCTGTTCTCGTCCTTGGCCATTGAGTATTACTTTATCTCGCTTCCGGGCTTGGCAGCCGGATTAACTGTAAGCAATGAGAGCTTGCCTTCGTTGTCCTCTGCACTGAGAATCATACCCTCGCTTACAATTCCACGGAGTGTGCGCGGTGGCAAGTTCGCAATGAAGCATACCTGTTTGCCCACAAGCTCATCGGGATTGAAGTGCTTTGCAATTCCCGAAAGGATAGTACATGTCTCCAGTCCATCGTCAATCTTGAACTGCAAGAGCTTGTCGGCCTTCGGCACCTTAGTGCATTCAAGGACAGTACCTACACGCAGGTCGAGCTTCATGAAATCGTCGAAAGTACATTCGGGACGTATTGGATTAGCCTTATAGTTGGCAGCATCGTTCTCCTTCTTGATACGCTCAAGACGGTCGAGCTGAGCCTGTATCGCATCGTCCTCTATCTTTTCGAACAGCAGGCCCACTTCGCCGAGCTCATGTCCTTCGGCAAGCAGTGAGGTGCTGCCGAGGCTTGTCCACTCGAACGATGCAAGGTTCAACATCTCACGCAGTCTCTTGCTGCTGAACGGCAGGAACGGTTCAAAGACAATCGAAAGATTTGCCACAAGCTGCAGGGAGATATTGAGAATTGTAGCCACACGGCCCATATCTGTCTTGGCAAGTTTCCACGGCTCGGTTTCGGCAAGATAACGGTTACCGATGCGTGCAAGTTCCATAGCCTCTTTCTGTGCTTCACGGAACTTGTACTGGTCGAGAAGGTTCTCAACCTTTCCCTTTACATCGACAAACTCGGCAATCGTAGCCTTGTCGTAATCGGTGAGTTCTCCGCATACGGGCACCTTGCCCTCGAAATATTTCTTTGTAAGCACTAGCGCACGGTTCACGAAGTTGCCATATACAGCAACAAGTTCGTTGTTGTTGCGCGCCTGGAAATCCTTCCATGTAAAGTTGTTGTCCTTCGTCTCAGGCGCATTTGCCGTAAGAACATAACGCAGAACATCCTGCTTGCCAGGGAAATCTACAAGATACTCATTGAGCCATACAGCCCAGTTGCGCGATGTGGAGATCTTGTCATCCTCAAGGTTCAGGAACTCGTTGCTCGGCACATTGTCGGGCATCACATACTTGCCGTGAGCCTTCATCATTACCGGGAAGATAATACAGTGGAACACGATGTTATCCTTGCCGATGAAATGCACAAGGCGTGTATCCTCACTCTGCCACCACTGTTCCCATGAACCGTGCTTTTCGGGTTCCCTGTCACACAATTCCTTTGTATTTGAGATATATCCGATAGGGGCATCGAACCACACATAGAGAACCTTGCCGTCGGCACCCTCCACGGGCACTGGAATTCCCCAATCAAGGTCGCGTGTCATAGCGCGGGGCTGCAGGTCCATATCGAGCCAGCTCTTGCACTGGCCATATACATTGGGACGCCACTCCTTGTGGTTCTCAAGAATCCACTCCTTCAGCCACTGCTGGTATTCATTGAGCGGCAGATACCAGTTCTTTGTCTCCTTAAGCACCGGAGCCTCACCGGTCTCCTTTGAACGAGGATTGATAAGTTCTGTCGGTTCCAGCGCACGGCCGCATCCCTCCTCGCACTGGTTTCCATAAGCCTGCTTATGACAGTATGGGCACTCGCCCACAACATCGCGGTCGGTAAGGAACTTCCCGTTCTTCACATCGTAGAACTGCTTCGAAGTCTGTTCCACGAGTTTTCCGTCATCATATAGCTTGCGGAAGAATTCCGAAGCAAACTTGTGATGTGTTTCAGACGTCGTACGGCTATATACATCGAATGAAATGCCGAATCCCTCAAAACTCTCCTTTATGATATTATGATAACGGTCCACCACATCCTGCGGCGTAATACCCTCCTTGCGGGCGCGCTGTGTAACAGGTACACCATGCTCGTCGCTGCCTCCGATGAAGAGGACATCCTCGCCCTTAAGGCGCAAGTAACGCACATAGATGTCGGCCGGAACATAAACTCCGGCAAGGTGGCCGATATGAACAGGGCCGTTTGCGTATGGCAAGGCCGATGTCACAAGTGTTCTTTTGAATTTCTTTTCCATGATATTGTATTGTTTTCTGTTTTGTTTCCGAAGTCCAGATTCAATTTACAAAAGTAATTATTTTATTCCGATTAACGCGCATGCACGCGAGAATAATCACTTGTGGAGCAGAAATAAGTACCCGGCAGTGTACAGAAGCAACAGGAAAACCTCTGCTGTTGGATATTCGGTAAAAAGCATTAACTTCGCAAAGAGAAACAGTACATAATGAAGAACGTTACGGCTAAGATAAGAAAACACTACCCGGTGAGCGACAAAGCACTCCAGGCTATGCTGGAAAAGATGTCGGTAGCACACTGCCCAAAAAACACGATGCTGGTCCGTGCCGGAAATATTGACCGTAACGTATATTTCATCGAAGAGGGGGTCACGCGCTCTATTTTTCACAAGGACGGAACAGACACAACCACATGGTTTAGCATGGAGGGCGACATAACTTTCGGCATGTACCCTCTCTACCATAACACTCCATCACTGGAAAGCATAGAAACTGTAACCGACTGCATTATCTATACAATACCGATTGATGAACTGAACAACCTCTACGAGAAACATATCGACATTGCCAATTGGGGTAGAATAATCCATCAGGAATGCAACATCCTGTTGAGTATTCTGTTTGTCGAAAGGCTTCAGCTGCCGCCCAAAGAGAGATATGCACGATTCCTGGAACATTATCCCGGATTGCTCAACAGGGTAAAGTTGAAATATGTGGCAGAATTTTTGGGAATAAGCATATACACATTGAGCAGAATAAGGAGTGAAAAGTGATTTTTTGCCCAAAAGCAAAGAAATGCACACAACGCATTGATATCTTTGCAGACAAGAGATTGGAACCAATATAATACGATATGCAAAAAAGCTCTTTTTCATCGGCAGGTTTTGCCGATACGAAACCGCATTACGAACTCCTTGACGGGCTGCGTGGCGTAGCTGCGATACTGGTACTTTTCTACCACATATTCGAGGGATTCTCTTTCGCCGAAGTGACAAACGGTGACGGAGACGGAATAATAACCACGCTGAACCACGGGCATATAGCCGTTGACTTCTTCTTCATCCTTTCGGGCTTCGTAATAAGCTATGCCTACGACAGCCGCTGGAAAAGCATGAACACATGGCAGTTCTTCAAACGCCGTCTCATACGCCTGCACCCCATGCTGATAATGGGTGCCGTTATAGGATTCCTGGCCTTTGCTTTCGTAGGCTTCGAACGTTGGGACGGCACGACGGCACCTGCAGGCTGGGTGATGACAGCACTGCTGCTGACAATGTTCATGATTCCGGCTATACCGGGCTTGCCTTATGAGGTACGCGGAAACGGCGAGATGTTTCCGCTCAACGGACCGGGATGGTCGCTTTTCTTCGAATACATCGGCAATATACTTTACGCACTCATTATACGTCGCTTCTCTACAAAGATACTTGCGGCATTCACTCTGCTTTTAGGTATAGTGCACGCATGGTTCTTCATCGGCGACATATCGGGATATGACATGATTGGCGTAGGCTGGACCATTGACGAAGTCAACTTCTGGGGCGGCCTTGTACGCATGCTCTTCCCCTTTAGCATGGGTATGTTGTTAGCACGCACATTCAAGCCGCGCAAGACAAGAGGAGCATTCTGGATTTGCAGCATTATCCTTATCGTTCTCTTCGCCGTGCCATACATCAAGCCTTGCGGTGAGATAAGCCTCAACAGCCTGTACGAATTCGTTTGCATAGCGTTCATATTCCCGTTTGTCGTGTGGTTGGGAGCATGCGGCAACAGTAACGGCAAAATCACGCACAAGGCCAACAAGTTGCTCGGCGACCTGTCATACCCGTTGTACATAGTACACTACCCCATTATGTACATCTTCTACGCATGGCTTATCGAAAAGAGATACTACACGTTGGAAGAGTGCTGGCCAACAGCCCTATTGGTTGTCGCTTCAAGCATACTCCTCGCATTGGCTTGCCTCAAGCTATACGACGAACCCGTACGCCGCTGGTTAGGCAATAAGTTCATAAAGAGATAAATCAGACAAACCACAGATATACAATGCAGGCATCCGTATGGGTGCCTGCATTGTTATTTATAATTAAATTAATCTTTTATAGTAAAATTTTCCTTATCTTCGCGCCAAAATATATACAAGAAGATGAAAATTGCACTTATCGGATACGGAAAGATGGGCAAGACCATTGAGAGGATTGCCATTGAGAGAGGACATGAGATTGTTTCAATAATCGACATCGACAACCGCGACGACATGAAAGGCGAGGCCTTTGCCAGTGCCGATGTTGCCATTGAGTTCACAGCTCCGGCTGTAGCGTACGACAACTGCATAAAGGCTATGGAGGCAGGTGTCAAGGTTGTCAGCGGAAGCACCGGCTGGTTCCACCAGCACGAGGCAGAAATGCGTGAGAAGTGCGAAAAAGAGGGCAAGACACTCTTCTGGTCAAGCAACTTCAGCCTTGGCGTAGCAATATTCTCGGCAGTGAACAAGTACCTTGCAAGGATAATGAACAACTTCGACAACTACAAAGTCAAGATTGAAGAGACCCATCACATCCACAAGCTCGACGCACCCAGCGGCACAGCGATAACCCTTGCAGAGGGTATTATCGAGAACATTTCGTACAAGAAGAACTGGGTGATGGGCGACCTCACTAACCCCGACGGCACAGTAACCAAAGGCAACACCCCAAAAGCCTCTGAGATTAAGATTGATGCAATACGCCGCGACGAAGTCCCCGGCATTCACAGCATCATATACGACGATTATGACACCGATACCATAACAATCACCCACGACGCGCACAACCGCAACGGCTTTGCATTGGGCGCAGTGATTGCAGCAGAATACGCAAAGGAGCACGAAGGCATGCTCGGCATGAGCAACCTTCTCGATTTCTGATTCAAGCTGCCGGCATCGCACAAAGAAGACAAACCCAACAAAAACAATAAAACAGATATCTGATGGAATTCAATCTTTTAGGACGCAACGTAAAGATGACAAGGAAAGTACTTATAAAGTTCATCATAGTTCTTGTACTGTACATCCTGTTCCTCTTCTGGGTAAAGAGCTGGATGGGAATTATTGTCATACCGTTCATAATAGACAACTATACAACAAAGTTCATTCCTTGGGGATGGTGGAAGAAGTCGAACAATACCTTCTTCAAGAAAATCATGAGCTGGGTCGATGCCATTGTATTTGCATTGGTGGCAGTATATTTCGTTCACCAGTTCTTTTTCCAGAACTATGTCATACCGACATCATCGCTTGAGAAATCGCTGCTTGTAGGCGACTATCTCTTTGTAAGCAAGGTGAACTACGGACCTCGCAAGCCGCACACCCCGTTGAGCATGCCGCTCACACAGCACACACTGCCTACCGGAGGAAAGAGCTACAGCGAAGCTATCCAGTGGGATTACGAGCGTGTTCAGGGTCTGGAGGAGATTGAGCGCGGAGATATCGTAGTGTTCAACTACCCTGCAGGCGATGTAGCCACAAGCAATCCCGACGTAATAGACTTCCATGCGCTATGCTACCATTACGGAATGTCGGAACTTGGCGAGACAATGCCTATAGACACAGCTTCAACACCCGAAGAGATATACAGGAACTACAAGGCATACTACGATGCCGGCCTGGAATACATAAAGAGGAACCCTCATATTTTCGGAGAGATTACGCACCGTCCTGTTGACCGCCGCGAGAACTATGTAAAGCGTTGTTTGGGATTGCCGGGCAACACACTTGAGATAAAGGACAGAGTAGTATATATCGACGGCAAGCCAGTTGAGCAGCCATCAAATGTACAGTTCAGCTACAAGGTAGAACTGACACAGACCATACCGGAATGGATGCGACGCGAGCTTGGCATAAGCGTAGAGGACCTCAACCTGCTGTACCAGACAGGCCAGCTGCCCCTCACTCAGGAGAGCTACGAGAAGCTCAAGAACAACAAACGTCTTGTAAAGAGCATAAGCATTGCCGACAACGACTACACACAAGGCATCTATCCGCTCAACGGCAACAAGGGCTGGACCGTTGACAACTACGGCCCGGTATGGATTCCTAAAAGAGGCGAAAGCATAAAGCTCGACATGGACAACATCGCAGTCTATGAACGCCCTATAACAGCATACGAAGGCAACTCTCTTGAGATAAAGGACGGAAAGATATTCATCAACGGCAAAGAGAGCGACAGCTACACATTCAAGATGGACTACTACTGGATGATGGGCGACAACCGTCACAACAGTGCCGACTCGCGTTGTTGGGGATTTGTTCCCGAAGACCACATAGTGGGCAAGGCACTTTTCGTATGGCTCTCACTCGACAAAGACCTCGGCTGGTTCGACGGCAAGATACGCTGGGAGCGTCTCTTCCGCAGTGTCAACAGTTTCGACTGACAATGCCATGATTCTGCTGTCGCATCCGTTATATCTTGCTCCGCTGCCGTTGTACGTACAGCTGTACAACAGCAGTGCAATACTCTTCGATGCCGGCTCGCCTTATGTCAAGCAGACATACAGGAGCCGTGCCGTAATAGCGACAGAGAACGGCAAGCTGGACCTTACCATACCCGTTGTACATGACGGCGGCAGCATAGCCATGCGCGATGTACGCATCAGCGAGCACGGGAACTGGAGACACCGGCACTGGAACGCAATTGTAAGCGCATACCGCAAGAGCCCGTTCTTCGACTACTATGCCGACGACTTCGCACACTTCTACGAAGAGCGTGACGGCTTTCTCATGGACTTCAACCTTAAACTGCACAACACCGTTTGCGAGCTTCTTGGACTTGAACGCGAGACACGTATAATAGACAGCACTGCAGAAGAGACACTGAATGACATGCGGCACATAGCAGAGCCTAAAGAACTTGAAAAGAGCAGCTGCAGCATAAAAGAGTACTACCAGGTCTTTGCCCAGAGGAACGGATTTATCCCTAACCTCAGCATTGCCGACCTGCTCTTCAACATGGGCCCGGAGGGACTGATAACATTGAAGGAATCAATAAATACAGATAAAGGACAACCGTAATGTTGGACATGGACAACGCTTAAAACAGTTTTTTGTACACTTTTTTCACAATTTGTTTAATCGACCGGGGTAATTGTATATTTTTGTAAAAATTAAAAACTTATTACAAACACTCAAAAAACACATTTTATGGAAAAACAGTCTAATGGTCTTGGCACCGCCGGTTTTGTGCTTGCACTTATCAATTTCATATTCAGTTTCATACCATTCCTTAGTATCCTTTGCTGTATTCTATGGCCTCTTGGATTGATCTTCTCTATCATCGGCATTTTCAGGAAGCCAAGAGGGCTTGCCATTGCCGGTTTGGTATTGTCACTCCTTGGAATAATATTAATATTTACGGTAGCAGCTGCAGTATTTGCATTTATTTAATACATTCCATTCTATAATAAAGATGCCGAATCAAAAATACTCTTGATTCGGCATCTTTATTATAGAATGCAACACCAGATATTAACACAAACTGATTAAATGCAAAGTTCACTTTGCGATTTTGCAACTGGCATAGCCAAATTTTGGATACGATTTTTTTTTGGCATCCTCATTCTTTTACAGCCCATTATCTCTTTTTACCGAGTTTCAATTCAACAATAAAGGCTGTAATTAATCCAATACCGCCGAACAGCAGCACACACGAACCATAAACAGTACTTCTAGTATAATAAGTACTCTCCACAAATGATGCAAAGTTATAGTGAATGGCAAAGGCAACCAGCATACCGATTCCAAGCCCCATAAACAGACAACCGAACTTCAATGCCGCTGAAGAAAAAATCGGGATACGTGCAGGAAATTCTATTTTGGGATTCAACATATCAGGAGTCAGTTTATCCCCGATTTTTTCAATGATAATAAGACGCTCCTTCTTTCTTACAAAAAGCTCAAACAACTTGTAAATACCCAGTACAATAATACCCATAACGGCAGGAATCATAATAAAATCCATCATAATCAATTATATTTAGAGGTTAATGATTTGTCCATTGTACCATTTAGACGCAACAAATAGCGAACGGTTACATTTTTCTTGAAATTTTGTAACCGAAAAGACTTTTCAACGTCTATTAGATAGATGAAGAGAGACGACATACATATAATACAGGAAATCCTCTGCGGCAAAAGCGAACAATTCGAGCATATCCTCAACAGATACAGTGGGCAGATATTCAACCTTATTGCCCACATTGTCCCATGCAAGGAAGATGCTGAGGAACTGACACAGGATGTATTCATAAAGGTGTTCCGGCAGTTGTCCTCCTTCAAGGAAGAGAGCAGTTTCTCAACATGGATATACCGCATCGCGACCAACACCGCAATCTCGGCTGCACGCAAGAGAAAACACGACACACTTCATCTGGACGATGCGGTATATAAGGAGATCCCTGATGAGATTATCGATGAGACACTGGACAACAGCAGCGAAGAACAACTGCAAAGGCTGTACAGAGCTATTGAGATGCTCAATGCTGATGAACGGGCCTTGATAACCCTTTATTATATGAATGAGAAACCTGTTGCCGAAGTGGCATCGGTATTGGGACTCACTGCAAGCAATGTAAAGATAAAGCTACACCGCATAAGGAAAAAGTTATACCTCATACTTAATGATTTATGAAACAGGAAGCAAAAGACAGAGGTTTAAGGAAGGCTATGAGCAGCAGAAACAATGCACTGCCTTCAAATTTCACCTTCTGCACAATGCAGAAGATTGAAGAGTATATACGCATTAGAGAGAAGAGAACAGAAAGGCTGATATTCTATTCCATCGTTGGCGTATCAGCTGTTCTCTCAACCTTTATTGGGATTTTCATGTACCGCTTCTACGGTGATGAGCTGACAAGAATATTCAAAGATACAACTGACATATTCCTTCAGCTTGAGATATTTGCATCACCCTATATGCACTTTGCTATAATATTCTTTATTCTCATCAGCTTTGACCATTGGATGAGGAGAAGCTATTTCAAACAACACAAAAACAGAAAGTAAAGAACACCGGATATTCACACATACCGGATTATCTTAACAGAAAGAGCAAAGCAAAAACAAATTGAGGGCCGCACGAGCATGCGGCCCTCAACGATTATCATTGACAATTATCAATCCTTCAGCTTAGCCTTGATGAACTCACGGTTCAAACGAGCGATATTGCTGATTGAAACACACTTAGGACACTCAGCCTCGCAAGCACGGGTATTGGTACAGTTACCGAAGCCGAGCTCGTCCATCTTGGCAACCATTGCCTTAACACGCTTCTTGGCCTCAACCTTACCCTGTGGCAACAGTGCGAACTGGCTCACCTTAGCCGACACGAACAACATTGCCGAACCGTTCTTACAAGCAGCTACACAAGCACCGCAACCGATACAAGCCGCAGCATCCATAGCCTCCTCGGCAACATCCTTGCCGATAGGAATTGCATTAGCATCGGGCATACCGCCGGTATTGATAGAAACGTAACCGCCGGCCTGCTGTATCTTGTCGAACGCTGTACGGTCAACCATAAGGTCACGGATTACAGGGAAGCCTGCCGAACGCCATGGCTCAACGGTGATAGTATCGCCATCCTTGAAGCGGCGCATGTAGAGCTGGCAGGTTGTAGCACCTGTAGCAGGGCCGTGGGGATGACCGTTCACATAGAGCGAACACATACCGCAGATACCCTCGCGGCAGTCATGGTCGAACACGATAGGTTCCTTGTTCTCGTTTACCAACTGCTCGTTAAGAATGTCAAGCATCTCAAGGAATGAGGTATCGCCCGGAATATCCTTCATCTGATAGGTCTCGAATGCACCCTTAGCCTTAGGACCTCTCTGTCGCCATACCTTCAATGTAAAACTTATATTTTTATCCATTGCTTACAAATTTAGGAATGATTAGTTTTTGTAGTTACGCTGCTGTACCTTAATGTACTGATAGTTGAGGTCCTCTTTGAGGAGTTCCGGCTCTTCGCCCTCGCCGGTATATTTCCAGCAAGCAACATAAGAGAAGTTCTCGTCGTCGCGCTTAGCCTCACCCTCTTCGGTCTGGTGCTCCTCGCGGAAGTGACCGCCGCAAGACTCCTCACGGTTAAGGGCATCGTATGCCATAAGCTTGCCAATCTCAATGAAGTCGAGGAGGCGTAGAGCCTTCTCAAGCTCAATGTTGAGTGTGTCGGCCTCACCTGGGATACGGAGCTCGCTCCAGAAGATTTTCTCAACACGTGCAATCTCCTTGAGAGCCTTCTCAAGAGACTCCTTGGTACGTGCCATACCTACATTGTCCCACATCACAAGACCGAGTTCCTTATGGATAGAATCGACACTGCGTGTACCCTTGATAGCCATAAGCTTTGCAATCTTGTCGTTTACAGCCTTCTCTGCTGCCACGAACTCCGGTGCGTCTGTGCTGAAACGCGGAACCTGAATCTGGTCGGCCAGATAGTTCTGTATTGTATAAGGAAGAACGAAGTAACCGTCGGCAAGACCCTGCATGAGAGCCGATGCACCGAGGCGGTTAGCACCGTGGTCGCTGAAGTTAGCCTCGCCGATAGCGAACAAGCCTGGGATTGATGTCTGGAGCTCGTAATCTACCCAGATACCGCCCATTGTGTAGTGGATAGCCGGGAATATCATCATAGGCTCCTTGTATGGGTTTGTATCGGCAATTTCCTCATACATGTCGAAGAGGTTACCGTAACGCTGGCGCACTACATCCTCACCAAGACGCTGGATAGCATACTTGAAGTCGAGGAACACGGCAAGACCTGTATTGTTCACGCCGAAGCCCTTGTCGCAACGCTCCTTGGCAGCACGTGAAGCAACGTCACGCGGAACGAGGTTACCGAATGCAGGATAACGGCGCTCAAGATAGAAGTCGCGGTCCTCATCCGGAATATCGTTAGGATGCTTTGTTCCGGCCTGGAGAGCCTTTGCATCCTCAATCTTCTTTGGAACCCAGATACGTCCGTCGTTACGCAGAGACTCAGACATAAGTGTCAGCTTAGACTGCTTGTCACCGTGAACAGGAATACATGTCGGGTGAATCTGAGCATAGCATGGGTTTGCGAAGTAAGCACCCTTGCGGTAGCACTGGAGAGCAGCAGAACCGTTGCTTCCCATAGCGTTTGTAGAGAGGAAGTATGCGTTTCCATAACCGCCGGTAGCGATAACCACTGCGTGAGCAGCGAAACGCTCTACCTTACCGGTAACGAGGTTACGTGCGATGATACCGCGTGCACGGCCGTCGATGACAACGAGGTCGAGCATCTCATAGCGTGTAAACACCTTTACTGTACCCTGATTTACCTGATAGTTGAGTGCTGAGTAAGCACCGAGAAGGAGCTGCTGACCGGTCTGGCCGCGGGCATAGAATGTACGTGATACCTGAGCACCGCCGAATGAACGGTTAGCCAAGAGGCCGCCGTACTCGCGTGCGAAAGGAACGCACTGTGCAACACACTGGTCGATGATAGCACCTGACACCTCGGCCAAACGGTGAACGTTAGCCTCGCGTGCACGGTAGTCGCCACCCTTGATTGTATCGTAGAAAAGACGATAAACCGAGTCACCGTCGTTCTGATAGTTCTTTGCTGCATTGATACCGCCCTGTGCTGCAATAGAGTGAGCACGACGCGGAGAATCCTGAATACAGAAGTTAAGGACATTGAACCCCATAGCACCGAGTGATGCAGCACCTGAAGCACCTGCAAGACCTGTACCTACAACAATGATATCCAACTTACGCTTGTTGGCCGGGTTCACCAGTTTCTGATGTGCCTTATAGTTAGTCCATTTTTCAGCCAATGGGCCTTCGGGAATTTTGGAATCCACTTTTACTGAACTTATTTTAGCCATAATCTATGATTTTATGATTTACGAAAAAATGATATTAGCAGCATGCAGCACCGCACTCCAAGGCAATCTTGCCAAGCGCGCCAAGGCCGAAGTAACCGGCTACTACAACTACCAGGAAGCCAAGGATAATGATTGTTGCCAATACATTGCCGATAGCCTTCCAGCGGCAAATCCACACATTGTTGTTTACACCCAATGTCTGCATTGAGCTCCAGATACCGTGAGTAAGGTGGAACCAGAGAGCAGCCAGCCATATTACATAGATAGCCGCATATACAGGGCAGCTGAATGTGCTTGCAATGTAGTATGAGCCGTTGGCTACATTCTCCATTGTAACGGCATCAACATGCATGCCCATCATGTGCAATACCTCAGGCAACTGCATCTTTGCCCAGAAGTTGAAAAGGTGAAGGCCGATACCAAGAACAACGATGATACCCAACACGAGCATGTTCTGAGAGGCCCATGTCACGTTCTTAGGTCTCTCGGAAACAGCATATCGCTGTGAACCGCGGGCCTTTCTGTTCTGCAAAGTAAGGATGAAAGCATAAACGAAATGCAGAACGACAAGAGCAGCAAGGCCTGCTGTTCCCACCAATGCATACCAGTTAGCTCCCAAGAACTCACAGATAGCGTTGTAACCATCGGTGCTGATGATAGCAACCAAGTTCATTGACATGTGGAAAAGAAGGAAGAGCACCAGGGCTGCACCTGTCACGCTCATTACCACCTTTCTTCCCACAGAAGATTTAGATAACCACATAATGAATTGATATTAAATTATATAATAAATAAATAGTATTTCAGATACGTTTGAACGCACTTTTACAAATGACAAAAATAAACTTTTTTTTATAAAAAAAGCCAAAAGGGAAGATAATTTTAAAAATCCCTTGTCATGCTTGCAGTGACACTCGCATACACGACAGACGGAAGCAAAGATATGTTTCTGCTGCCGGAACACGTATTTTTTCCCTTTTCAACGGAAGAAAAGAGATAAATATAACAACCGGCGACACTCTTTTGCAGTACCGTTTTACCTTATAAACGTTAAAAAACAGAGATTCACGGTTTGCAGTACGGTTCTGTTTTGCTATATTCGCACATCAAACACTAACAAAACAAAAAAGTGATGGCAACATTAAAAGAAAAAATCGGCTATGGTTTCGGAGACATGGCCTCGTCGATGTTCTGGAAGATTTTCAGTGCATATCTGCCCCTATTCTATGCAATGGTATTCAAGCTCGACCTCGGCACCACGGCAATACTCATGCTGGTAACACGTGTATGGGACGCCGTTTCGGACCCCATGATGGGCATCATTGCTGACCGCACCGACACACGCTGGGGAAAATACAGGCCATATCTCTTGTGGATAGCTGTTCCTTTTGCCATTGCAGGAGTGCTGCTCCTTACCAAGCCCGATTTCGGTGAAAGCGGTAATACCGTATGGGCCTTCGTGACATATATTCTAATGATGACAGTATATACAGCCATAAATGTGCCATACGGCTCAATGCTGGGAGTCATTACCGAGGACACCGACGAGAAGACAGTCTTCTCATCTTTCCGCATGTTCTTCGCCTATGGCGGCTCGTTCATCGTGCTTGCATTCTGGGAACCGCTCTGCAACTTCTTTGCCGGCACCACAGGCGAGCTCACGCTCAACCCCGACGCATGGCAGTATGCGATGATTGTGGTGGGCATCGTATGTGTCATACTCTTCGTGCTTACCTTTGCCATGACAAAGGAGAGAGTAAAGACCGCCCCAAAGACAACTAGCATAAGTGCAGACCTCGGCTCGCTGCTCCATAACGCCCCATGGTGGATACTGCTCGGCGGAGTACTATTCTTCAACTTCTTCAACGCGATACGTTACTCGGTCATTCCTTTCTATTTCGCCACACTCATTGCCAAGGACGCCGCATTGTCAATATTCTCCATTGACTTCATATTCTATGCCGGCATATTCCTTGCCATTGGCGAAGTAGCCAACATGATAGGCGTTGCCGTAGCAACCCCAATCACATTCAAGTTAGGCAAGAAAGGCACATTCCTATGGTCGCTCTTCGCACTCATCGCACTCTGCATAGCATTCTACTATGTACCGACTAACGGCAGCGGCGCATACTGGACACTCCTTGTATTGCAGATTCTCGTATGCATACTGACCGGCGTCGTTTCACCGCTCGTATGGAGCATGTATGCCGACATATCGGACTATGCCGAACTGAAGTTCAAGACCGCATCCACAGGCCTCATATTCTCTTCATCGTCCATGGCGCAGAAGTTCGGAGGCGCATTAGGAGCATCGGCAGTGATGTGGATACTCGCAGCATTCGGCTTCAACACCGAAGAGGGTGCAGTTCAGACAGCCGATGCTGTTGAAGGAATAAGGCTGCTCATGAGCTGGATTCCTGCAGCCGTAGCCGGCATTTCGGCATTATTCATCTTCATCTATCCGCTCACGACAAAGCGCATGAGAGAGATTACCGAAGAGCTGAGAAAGACCAGGGAATAAAAAGAGATACAGATTGGATTGAAAAGAGCTATAGTCCGGCCTTTAGAGAGGGACATAGCAACTAACAAACAATAAAAACAATTATATACCTGGTAAGATATGGAAAGGGCGAAGAGCGTCTATATTTTATTGGAAGAATAGCGAGGTGCAAGTAACCATTGAGGCTTTAGTCCCTTTGATGAACGTACCAAACTATTAAACCACCAAACCCATAGCGAAGAGTTATGAGTAAGGTGGTTTCTTTTTTTGTCCTGCCACGAAACAAGTTTTTAATGTCTTTGTGGCAAAACAATCTAATATAAACTTGCCACGAAACAAACTTTTAGTATCTTTGTGGCAAAATAATAGAACTATGGAGGGTATAATTGGTCGCAAAAAAGAGCAAAAGGAACTGGAGCAGGTTTACAATTCAAACAAGGCCGAGTTCGCGGTTGTTTACGGAAGAAGGCGAGTGGGTAAGACATATCTTGTGAGAGAGTTTTTTCAGGATAGATTGGATTTTTACCACACTGCACTTTCGCCAATAGAACTTGAAGATGAATATTTAGCAGAGAAACAACTGCAAGCGTTCTATCACTCTTTGAAACGCTATGGTGCAGTAGATGTTGAGAAAAAACCGAAAGATTGGTTCGAGGCTTTTGAGATGCTCATCACTTTACTCGAAAGTAAAGGTAAAGATAAAAGGCTGGTTGTTTTTATAGATGAACTGCCGTGGATGGATACCCCGCGTTCGGGTTTCATTACAGCCTTTGAGCATTTTTGGAATGGTTGGGCCGCAGGGCAAAAACATATTATGCTCATTGTGTGCGGCTCTGCAACATCGTGGATTTCCGACAAACTTCTACAAAACAAAGGTGGACTTTACGGGCGTACAACCTACGAAATGCACCTCTCTCCGTTTACCCTTGGCGAGTGTGAGGAGTATATGAAGAACGAGGGCATCATTATGGACCGTTACGAGCAATTGCAATGTTATATGGCAATGGGCGGAATACCATATTACCTTTCTTATATAGATAAGAGTGAAAGCCTCACACAGAATATAGACCGCCTCTTCTTTGACAAAAAAGGGAAACTGAGAGGTGAATTTGACCGCTTGTACGCCTCGCTTTTTGCATCGCCGGAAAAATATATAAAAATAATAAAACTACTATCACGGGAACGTGAAGGATATACAAGGGAGGAGATTGCAAAGGAAACCGGGCTGCCATACGGCGGTGGATTGACAAAAATGCTCCGAGCATTGGAGAGCAGCGACTTTATCATGTCATATGTATATTACAACCACTCGCTGCGTGAGGTATATTACAAACTCACCGACCTGTACACATTGTTCTATCTTTACTTTATCGACAAGAAGAATGCCGGGCCAAACTACTGGAAAAACAATCTTATGTCGCCGGCCTTGAACGCTTGGCGTGGCTTTGCTTTTGAAGAGGTATGCTTTGTGCACCGCGAGAAGATAAAACAGGCATTGGGCATAGCAGCCGTGCAGGCAGAAATTTCTCCTTGGCGAAGCAAACTGACAGAAGGAGATAGAGCGCAAATAGATATGCTTATAGACAGGGCAGACAGGGTTGTGAATGTTTGCGAAATGAAGTATTCCACCTCCAACTACACCATTGACAAGAAATATGATGCGGAACTGCGACGCAAGTTGGATGTTTTTGCCAATGAAACAAAATGTCGCAAGGCATTGCATACAACGCTGGTAACCACCTATGGACTTACAAAGAACGAATATAGCGGTCGTATCCAAAATGTCATAACAATGGACTCTTTATTCGACTGATAAAAATAGTTTCACATTATGACCTCACTTGCAGCAAAGAACTGTAAGTGAGTTTTTTTATTGTTTGTTTTTGACCACAAATCGTGCATCATCTCACTTTCTGACCTATAGAACAATATTTATTTGAATATAATACGTCCTTGAGGTTCACTATACTCAACGCCAACGTAACCACCAAGACTATCTTCAAGGTAATGACGTAGAATTTCTATATCCGCTCACGACAAAGCGCATGAGAGAGATTACCGAAGAGCTGAGAAAGACCAGAGAATAAAAAGAGATACAGATTGGACATATCCCGGAGTACATCAACAGTGCTCCGGGATTATTTGTTGCATGATTAACTGCAAATATAACTTCTTGCTGATGCAGGCAAGAAAGCGATATATATTTAACCGGCATGCAAAACACACAAACACAAAAAATCAGAATGTTTGTACTCACTTTCCGCAAAGTTGTATTATTTTTGTTGATTGGTAATATGCCGGCATGTCGCCCGGCAGATAGCATAGGAATAACGTGACATTCAATTACGACATACTGGTCATAGGCGCAGGCCACGCAGGGTGCGAGGCTGCTGCCGCTGCAGCGAACTTGGGAAAGAGAACGTGTCTCATGACCATCGACATGAACAAGATTGCGCAGATGAGCTGCAACCCTGCCATTGGCGGAATTGCCAAAGGACAGATTGTAAGGGAGATTGATGCATTGGGCGGATATACCGGCATCATAACCGACAGGGCTTCGATACAGTTCCGCATGCTGAACCGTTCCAAAGGCCCGGCAATGTGGAGCCCGCGCGCGCAGTGCGACAGAATGAAGTTCAGCCAATACTGGCGGGAGACTCTAGAGAACATCCCGAACCTGCACATCTGGCAGGACATTGCAACAGAACTTATTGTAGAGGAGGGCAAGGCTGCAGGAGTAAAGACGCAGACGGGTGCAGAGTTCCGCGCAACATGCACAATAATAACCGCCGGCACATTCCTCAACGGACTGATGCACATAGGCAAGGTGCAGATAGAGGGCGGCAGAGTTGCCGAACCGGCTGCCAAAGGATTAACGGAATCCATAACAGCGCACGGCATCACTTCGGGCCGTATGAAGACCGGCACTCCGGTACGCCTCGACAAGCGGTCAATAAATATGCAACTTGTTGATATTCAGGAGGGTGACTCCGATTTTCATAAATTTTCGTACAGCAACACAGAGCGCACGCTGGAGCAGCTTCCATGTTGGGGATGCTACACGAACCCGGAGGTGCATGAGATACTTCGCGGCAGCCTCGACGACTCGCCGCTCTACAACGGACAGATACAGAGCATCGGGCCACGCTACTGCCCTAGCATAGAGACAAAGATTGTGACGTTTGCCGAACGCGACAGACATCTGCTGTTCCTTGAGCCGGAGGGCGAAACGACGCAGGAGATTTATGTAAACGGATTCTCTTCGTCGCTCCCGATGGATGCTCAGCTTGCGGCACTGCGCAAGATACCGGCACTGGAGAATGCGGTCGCTTACCGCCCAGGCTACGCAATAGAATATGACTACTTCGACCCCACGCAGCTCAAGCACACACTGGAATCGAAGATTGTCGGCAACCTCTATTTTGCCGGACAGGTCAACGGCACAACGGGATATGAGGAGGCTGCCGGACAGGGCATAATAGCCGGCATCAATGCTGCACACAAAATAGACGGGAAAGAAGATTTCGTTCTTCGCCGTGACGAAGCATACATAGGCGTGCTAATCGACGACCTGGTGACAAAAGGAGTTGACGAGCCCTACCGCATGTTCACGTCGAGAGCCGAATACCGGATATTGCTCCGTTCGGACAATGCCGACATGCGCTTGACCGGAAAGGCCCATGACATAGGGCTTGCGACAGAGGAGCGTTATCAGAGGCTATGCAAAAAAAAGGAGATGATTGCACGGCTCACAGAATTCATCACGAATTTCTCAATCAAGGCCGACCTTATAAACAAAGGGCTTGAAGAGCTTGGCACTACCCCGCTCGTCCGTGGCTGCAAGCTTGCTACAATCATCGAACGCCCGCAGGTCACAATCGAGTCCATATCAAAGTACATAGCTCCGCTTAGAAAGGAACTCGAAAAACTGGGCAACGACAGGGATGAGATAACAGAAGCTACAGAAATTGAGATAAAGTACAGAGGATATATAGAACGTGAAAGAGAACTCGCCGAAAGAATGATACGCCTTGAGAATATTCGCATCAAGGGACGTTTCGACTACAACAGCATCGAGTCGCTCTCTACCGAAGCAAGACAGAAACTGACTGCGATAGCCCCCGACACACTTGCACAGGCAAGCCGTATTCCGGGTGTCTCGCCAAGCGACATAAACGTGCTGCTTGTGCTTGCAAGGAAGTAATGTTCCACGTGGAACAACCAAGAAATACAACAACTCGAAAACTAAAATAAAGACTTATGAACAAAGAACTATTGCTGAAGAATCTTAGAAACATTCCCGATTTCCCAATCCCCGGAATACAGTTCAAAGATGTAACATCGCTATTCAAGAACCCCGAATGCTTGCGCGAAATGGATAATGCGCTCTATGAACTATACAAAAACCAGGGGATAACAAAGATTGTCGGAATTGAATCACGAGGCTTTGTGATGGCATCATCTCTTGCTGTGAAGCTCAATGCGGGATTTGTCCCTATCCGCAAGCCGGGCAAGTTGCCGGCAGAGACAATCAGCGAGACATACGGAAAGGAGTACGGACGCGATACAATAGAGATTCACAAGGATGCTATTGACGAGAACGACGTAGTGCTCATCCACGACGACCTTCTTGCGACAGGCGGAACAATGCTCGCGGCATACCACCTCGTAAAGAAGCTCAACCCGAAAAAAGTCTTGATAAACTTTATAATAGAACTCGAAGGACTAAAGGGAAGAGAGACATTCCCTGCCGATGCAGAGATTGAATGCCTTCTCACACTCGAAGGCAAATGATGAAAAAAGAGGAGAAGACCAAAAGGGATGAGTACCTGAAGGGAATCGTATTGAACCTTCCCGATTCGCCCGGCTGCTACCAATACCTTGACGATAGCGGAACGATTATCTATGTCGGAAAGGCAAAGAACCTCAAACGCAGAGTCTCCTCCTACTTCAACAAGGAACAGCAGACTTTAAAGACAAGACTTCTTGTCGCAAAGATTGCAGACATACGCTACGTCGTAGTAAACAGCGAGGCCGATGCATTGCTTCTTGAGAACAACCTCATAAAGCAGCATAAGCCTCGCTACAATGTGTTGCTGAAGGACGACAAGACCTACCCTTCGATTTGCATCACGAACGAGAAGTTTCCAAAAATATTCAAGACAAGGAAAATTGTAAAAGGTGCCGGACGTTACTTCGGGCCATACACGAACAGCGGTGCATTGAACGCGCTCCTTGATTTGATAAAGAACCTCTACCCTCTCCGCAGCTGCAAATACAACATTACGCCCGAAGGAGTAAGAGAAGGCAAATTCAATGCTTGTCTGGAATACCAGATAAAGAATTGCTGCGCTCCTTGCATCGGCAGAATATCAGCAGATGAATATTCCAAAATGATTGGTGAAATAACATCAATTCTCAGAGGCGACATTAAAATTCTGCAGGAAACACTTGTGCTGGAGATGAAAGAAAAAGCATCGATGCTGATGTTCGAAGAGGCAGAAGAGATAAGAAAAAAGCACGCTCTTATCGAAAACTTCAGGACACGGAGCGAGGTCGTGAGCCCATCAATGACGAACCTCGATGTATTCTCCATTGAAAGTGACGATAAGAGTTCGTTCATAAACTTCCTGCACATAACCAACGGATGCATAAACCAGGCATTCACAATAGAATACCAGAAAAAGCTCGATGAGAGCGACGAAGAATTGATTTCTATAGGCATTACAGAACTCAGGGAGAGATTCAACAGCAATGCAAAGGAGATTATCGTACCGTTCAATGTGGAGCTGCCTTTCGAGGGTGTAACCGTTACAGTTCCGCAGAAAGGAGAGAAAGCACGCTTGCTGGCATTGTCAAGACTCAATGTAAAGCAGTACAGAGCCGACAGGGTGAAACAGGAAGAGAAGCTTAACCCGGAACAGAAAACGACCAGGCTTATGAAAGAGATTCAGGATGCCCTGCATCTCGAAAAAATGCCGATGACAATTGAATGTTTTGACAACTCGAACACCCAGGGTTATGATGCCGTAGCGGCATGCGTCGTTTTCCGCAAGCTGAAGCCAAGCAAGAAGGAGTACCGCAAATTCAATATAAGAAGCGTGGCCGGCCCCGATGACTACGCATCGATGCGAGAGGTAGTGCGAAGACGTTACAGCCGCATAATCGAAGAAGGAGGAGAGCTGCCCAGCCTTATTATCGCTGACGGAGGAAAGGGGCAGATGGAGGCCATAAGAGGCATTGTAGAGGATGAACTGGGCGTACATATACCAATAGCCGGGCTTGTAAAGGACGGCAAGCACAGGACATCGGAGCTTATCATCGGCAGGGAGTACGAGGTTATAGGCCTGAAGCAGAACAGTGCGCTGTTCCGCCTCATGACACAAATCCAGGACGAGGTACACAGGTTCGCAATAACGTTTCACCGCGACAAGAGGAGCAAGAGACTTGCAAGCTCCGAGCTTGACAGCATAAAGGGCATCGGCGAAAAGAGCAAACAGGCTCTGTTGCAGCACTTCAAGAGCGTTAAAAGAATCAAACTCGCTGATACAGAAGAGATTGCGCAAATAATAGGCAAAGCAAAAGCAGAGATTCTGAAAGAATTCCTGCAAAGGGGGGAATAGCATGATACAGTTGCACCTAAATAATTGAATACGCTTCATATATCAGCCGTTTTGCTTATATTTGCACAAAGAAACAGCACAAGGGAATGAGAACACTTATACAGAGAGTGAAAAGAGCGTCGGTAACCATAGATGGGGAACTTATTTCGCTGATAGGCAACGGTTTGTTGGTCTTTATAGGAATTGGTGAGGAGGACAGCAGCGAAGATATTGCCTGGCTCACGAAGAAGATAGCCAACATACGCCTGTTCGACGATGAAGCAGGAGTGATGAACAGGTCGGTACTTGACATTGACGGCGAAGTGCTTGCCGTAAGCCAGTTCACCCTCATGGCTTCGACAAAGAAGGGCAACCGCCCTTCGTACATAAAGGCAGCCAAACCCGACATATCGGTACCCCTCTACGAAGAGTTCTGCAACGAAATGGAGATTGCACTGAACAAGCCGGTGAAGAGAGGTGTTTTTGGTGCAGACATGAAGGTGGAGCTGCTTAACGACGGCCCGGTAACGATATTCATTGACTCAAAGAACAGGGAATGAAGAACGCCATGACAATAGAGGAAGCACAGAGACGCGTGGATGAATGGATAAAGGAGTACGGTGTACGCTACTTCAACGAGCTCACGAATATGGCAATACTCACCGAGGAGGTGGGCGAGGTGGCGCGTATAATGGCTCGAAGATACGGAGAACAGTCGTTCAAGGATGGAGAGAAAAGCGAGCTTGCCGACGAACTTGCCGATGTGCTATGGGTGCTTCTATGCATAGCAAACCAGACAGGCACGGACCTCACCGCTGCATTTGAAAAAAACCTCGGTAAAAAGACAGACAGAGATAGAAAAAGACATATAAATAACCCTAAACTCAAAGAATAATGAGCGAGAAATGTAATTGTGGAGGACATGTACATCATGCCGAAGAAGAGAGCAAGTACAACTATGTGCTTTCGGAGTATGAATGCACAATGAGCGACGAAGAGGTGGGAGCTGCCGTAAAGCAGCTCATAGAGAAGAAAGTAGAAGAGAACAACACTCTTGAAGTAAAGAAATTCCTCTTCAACTGCATCGACCTTACAACGCTTAAATGCACCGACAGCGAGGAGAGCGTCATGGCATTTACCGAAAAGGTCAACGAGTTCGATGACAAGTATCCCGAACTGAAGAATGTTGCAGCAATATGCGTATATCCCAACTTCGCAAAGATTGTAAACGACACACTTCAGGTTGAGAATGTGGGCATAGCTTGCGTTTCGGGCGGATTCCCTTCTTCGCAGACCTTCCAGGAGATAAAGGTTGCCGAGACAGCAATGGCAATACATGACGGTGCAACAGAGATAGACATCGTACTGAGTGTAGGCAAATTCCTTAGCGGCGACTACGAGGGCGTATGCGACGAGATTCAGGAGTTGAAGAGCGTATGCGGAGAGAAGCACCTGAAGGTGATTCTTGAGACAGGCGCATTGAAGAGTGCCGAAAATATCAAAAAAGCGTCGGTTCTTTCGATATTTTCCGGAGCCGACTTCATCAAGACATCTACAGGAAAGGAGTCTCCGGCTGCTACACCTGAGGCAGCATACGTAATGTGCAGCACAATCAAGGAGTACTACGAGAAGACCGGGAAGAGAATCGGATTCAAGCCTGCCGGCGGCATAAACACAGTGCACGACGCTCTGGTATATTACACAATAGTAAAGGAGCTGCTGGGCAAGGAGTGGCTTACAAACGAGCTGTTCCGCCTCGGCACAAGCCGTCTCGCTAACCTCTGCTTGAGCGAGATAACCGGCGAGGAGACAAAGTTCTTCTAAGAAGTCCATTGACAACAAATAAAGAATGGTGAAGATTCTTCACCATTCTTTATTTGTTTCGCATGATTACATAATCGAGATACGCTATGAAAGCCTCATGAAGCTCGGCCGGTATATCGGCCGGCAGGGCATCGAGCGCAAGGGCTCTGTAATGCTCTATACGTGAGTTCGCATAATCGATACCGCCCTCCTCCACCGATATCCTTATCAATGATTCTATTTCGTTTTCATCGAGGATTTCTGCATTCTTCAGCTTCTCCCTTATAGGTTCGAGAAGCGGATTGCTGCTTTCACGCAGCACATAAAGGGCCGGGAGTGTAATCTTTCCCTCGCGCATATCGCTGCCAGTAGGCTTGCCGACATCATTGCTCGAATAGTCGAAGATATCGTCCTTTATCTGGAAACATATTCCTACGTATTCACCGAATTTCCTGAACTTGTTTGCCATTGCATCGCCGGCATTGGCCGTATAGGCTGCACAAACGGCACTGCAGACAAAGAGAGATGCCGTCTTGCACTCTATTACCTTGAGATAGTTTTCTTCGCTGTAGGAGCCGTTCTGCTGAAGTTCTACCTGCAGTATCTCGCCGCGTGACAAGGCCTTTCCGAGAAGCGAGAGTTCCTGTACAATACGGCAGTCACCGGTCACTGCAGCATTGTTCAAGGCCTGAGAGAAAAGGAAATCGCCTGTAAGTACCGCAACATTATTGTTGAAAGCAACATTTACCGACGGACGTCCGCGCCTCTTGTCACTCTCATCAATTACATCGTCGTGCAGGAGACTTGCCGTATGAAGCATCTCCATGGCCGCTGCTGCAGCATAGCTCTTTTCGTTGACCTCACCGGCACATTTGGCCACAAGCATTACAAGCATCGGACGCATCAGCTTGCCTGTGGATTCACAGACATATTGCAAGGCACTGTTCAGGAGTGTTACATCACTCTTGAACTGCGACTTGAAATAGCTGCTGAATGCAACAACTTCCTGTTCAATCGGTTTTCTTATAATTGCAAGCTTATCCATCGTACGATTGTGGCGCAAGGCTTGCTGTATTGCCAGAAAATGCCATACAGCACCTTATTAACCGCAAAAGTAATAAAAAAGAATATGGATAATAGCAAAAATTATGTATTTTTACATTCAGTTATACTTTATTAGAAATGGAAAAACTCTTTTTGCTCGATGCGTACGCACTCATTTACCGTGCATACTACGCTTTTATAAAAAACCCCAGAATAAACTCCAAAGGGTTCAACACATCGGCTATCCTGGGCTTTATAAACACCTTGGAGGACGTTCTCAAGAAGGAGAACCCGACACATATAGGAATAGCATTCGACCCTAAAGGACCAACATTCCGCCACGAGGCATACGAACAGTACAAGGCTCAGCGAGAGGAGACACCCGAAGTGATAAGGGAATCGGTACCTGTAATAAAAGAGTTCATAAAGGCCTATAATATACCTATTTTCGAAGTTTCGGGCTACGAAGCCGACGACGTAATAGGAACCCTGGCAAAACAGGCGGAGAAAAGGGGAATAATTACATATATGATGACACCGGACAAGGACTACGGACAGCTTGTTTCGGAAACGACATTCATATACCGCCCCAAGTACGGCGACAAGGAGTTCGAGGTGATGGGCATAGAGAGGGTGAAAGAGAAGTTCGGAATAGAGAACACTCTTCAGGTGATAGACCTTCTCGGACTCATGGGCGATTCGAGCGACAATATTCCCGGCTGCCCTGGAGTAGGTGAGAAAACGGCGCAGAAACTAATCGCGCAGTTCGGAAGCATAGAGAACCTGCTGGATAAAACCGATGAACTGAAAGGTGCGCTTAAAACTAAGGTCGAAGAGAACAGAGAGAAAATTCTGTTCAGCAAATTCCTTGCGACAATAAAGACCGATGTTCCTATCGAACTTGACATGGACTCCTTGAGAAAGGAGACACCCGATGAAGAAAAGCTCACTGCCCTGCTCGACTTCTATGAACTTCGCGCCTTGAAGGAGAGAGTAAAGAAAACAAATTTTGCACCGTCACTCTTTGACGACGCCCCGGAACAGCAGACAACAATAGAGCCGGCCGGCAAGAAAACTAAGAAACAGGACGCTCTTCAAGGCTCTCTCTTTGATTTTTTCCCGACCGAAGACACGGGCGATGAAAAAAAATCGAGCCATTTGACGTTAAAAGAGGTGCAACACACCTATAAACTTATTGATACAGAAGAGGATATACGCTCCATTGCCCTTGCATTGAAAAATTGCAAAACTGTGTGCTTCGACACCGAAACCACAAGCACCAACGCTCTTGATGCCGAACTGGTGGGCATAAGCCTCGCTGCCGAAGAGGGAGAGGCGTTCTACATCCCGATGCCGGCCGACAGGGAGGAGACCTTGCGACGTCTCGGAATCCTTAGAGAAATTTTCGGGAACGAAGAGAGCGAGAAAGTCGGGCAGAACATGAAGTACGACATTACTGTTCTTGCGAACTACGGGGTCGAGGTGAAAGGAAAACTTTTCGACACCATGATTGCACATTACGTTCTGCAACCGGAACTCTACCATGGGATGGACTACCTTGCCGAAATATATCTTAATTACGACACTATAAAAATTGAAGAGCTTATTGGCGAAAAAGGAAAAGGACAGAAGAACATGCGCGATGTACCCCCCGCACTTGTATGTGACTACGCATGTGAGGATGCCGATGTGACACTCAAGCTCAAGAACATTCTGCAAGAGGAACTGAAAAGAGAGGGCATAGAGAAACTATTCTACAATATTGAAATGCCTCTTGTTCCTGTACTCGCCTACATGGAACGCAACGGAGCACGCATTGACACTGCTGCATTGAAGGAGACATCGGCTCTGTTCGGGAAACGCCTTGCCGACATCGAAGAGCAGATATACTCACTTGCCGGTGAACCGTTCAACATAGCATCGCCAAAACAGGTTGGAGACATACTGTTCGGGAAACTGAAGATAGTTGATAAGCCCAAAAAAACAAAGACCGGACAGTTCGTCACATCGGAAGAGGTTCTTGCGCAGTTGCAGAACCGCCACCCTATCGTAAAAAATATTTTACAATACAGGGGATTGAAGAAGCTGTTGAGCACATATGTCGATGCTCTCCCGGCACTGGTCAATCCAAAGAGCGGAAAGATACATACATCGTACAACCAGACAGTGACTGCTACCGGAAGGCTCAGTTCAAGCAATCCTAATCTACAGAATATTCCCATACGCGATGAGGACGGAAAAGAGGTGCGCAAGGCATTCGTTCCCGACAATGGATGCATTTTCCTGTCGGTTGACTACTCGCAGATAGAACTGCGCATAATGGCCCACTTGAGCGGTGACAAGAACATGATAGACGACTTCTGCAGCGGTTACGACATTCATGCAGCAACCGCGGCAAAGGTGTACAAGAAGCCTATCGAAGAGGTTACAAAAGATGAACGCAGGAAGGCAAAAGTTGCTAACTTCGGCATCATATACGGAATATCCGTCTTCGGGCTTGCCGAGAGAATGAACGTTGACCGCCGTGAGGCAAAAGAGCTTATCGAGAACTATTTTGCTACATACAGCGGAGTGCAGCAATACATTGAAAAATGCAAACAGGAAGCAAAGGCCAACGGGTATGTAGAAACCATATTCCACCGCAAGCGTTACCTGCCAGATATAAACTCGCACAATGCGGTCGTGCGCGGATATGCCGAGCGCAATGCGGTAAACGCGCCAATCCAAGGCAGTGCCGCCGATATAATAAAGGTCGCCATGGTAAACATATACCGTCGCATGAAAGCCGAGAAGATGCGCTCTACAATGATTCTTCAGGTACATGACGAACTTAACTTCAATATTGTTCCCGAAGAGAAAGAGAGAATGCTCTCACTGGTAATAGAAGAGATGCAAGGTGCCTTTGCCATGAGCGTTCCGCTTATTGCCGACCACGGTTGGGGAAACAACTGGCTTGAGGCGCATTAAAAACCGCTTTACCCGCACAACAACAGGAACCGCACGGTTCCTGTTGTTGTATATATTGTATCCGCGCATTTCGCAGTACCGATTAAAATCACTATCTTCGCGCAGAAATTATATATTGCGGATAACTAAATAAAGATATTATATGGCTCTTAAAGCAGGTATCGTTGGCTTGCCCAACGTAGGAAAATCGACACTTTTCAACTGTCTGTCGAGCGCAAAGGCTCAGGCAGCAAATTTCCCGTTCTGTACAATTGACGCACAGATGGGACAGATAACCGTACCCGACGAACGACTGAACAAGCTGGCCGAACTGGTACACCCCGGACGCATTGTTCCGGCTACGTGCGACATAGTAGATATTGCAGGCCTTGTGAAAGGCGCGAGCAAAGGCGAGGGATTGGGAAACCAGTTCCTGGGCAACATACGTGAGACCGATGCTATTATCCACGTTCTGCGCTGCTTCGACAACGACAATATCGTGCATGTTGACGGCTCGGTGAACCCTGTACGCGACAAGGAGATTATCGACCTCGAACTGCAGTTCAAGGACCTTGAAACAGTAGAGAACCGCATCAAGCGTGTCGAGAAACAGGCACGCGTAGGCGGTGACAAGCAGGCAAAGCTCGAATACGACGTGCTCATGCAGTTCAAAGAGGCTCTTGAAGCCGGAAAATCGGCCCGTACAGTGGTTTTTGAGACCGAAGACGAACAACAGATTGCAAAGAACCTTTTCCTTCTCACATCCAAGCCAGTGCTTTATGTATGCAATGTCGATGACACATCGGCTGCTAAAGGCAACAAGCATGTCGATGCCGTGCGCGAGGCAATAAAGGACGAGAATGCACAGCTGCTGATAATTTCGGCACAGACTGAGGCCGATATTGCAGAGCTTGAGAGCTACGAAGAGAAGCAGATGTTCCTTGAGGACATGGGTCTTAAGGAATCGGGCTGCGATAGACTTATAAAGGCCATTTACACCCTGCTTAATCTGCAGACATTCATCACAGCCGGTGAAATGGAGGTTAAGGCATGGACATTCCGCAAGGGCTGGAAGGCTCCGCAGTGTGCTGGCGTAATACACACCGACTTCGAAAAAGGATTCATACGTGCCGAGGTAATCAAATATGACGACTACATAAGCTACGGTTCCGAGGCTGCCGTAAAGGAGGCCGGAAAGATGGGCGTCGAGGGCAAGGAGTATGTTGTTCAGGACGGTGATATAATGCACTTCCGCTTTAACGTATAAGAAGCATGGATTCAATATTCAGTTCCATTGTCTGGGACCCGTCGATAAGCCCGTTCTCAATATTCGGCTTCGAGGTGCGATACTACTCGCTATGCTGGGTCATCGGCCTTCTGGGAGCATACCATATAGTAAAGAAACTGTACAAGAAAGGTGGAGTCAGCGATGAACTTTTCGACCCCCTTTTCCTCTATTGCTTCGCAGGAATACTCATAGGAGCAAGATTGGGACATTGCCTGTTCTACCAGCCCGACTACTACCTTTCGCACCCGATAGAGATGCTTCTGCCGATAAAGCAGACTGCCGACGGCTGGGTATTCAGCGGTTACGAAGGACTGGCAAGCCACGGAGGCACATTGGGAGTGATAATAGCCTTGCTGCTCTATGTAAGGAAGACAAAGCTCACAATGGTGTGGACACTTGACAACATTGCCATTGCAGCTCCTTTCTTCGCAACAATGGTACGTCTCGGCAACTTCATGAACAGCGAGATTATAGGAACAGAGACCACACTTCCATGGGGCGTGATTTTCGTAAAGGCAGGAGAGACCGCCCCCCACCACCCTGCACAGCTTTACGAAGCCATTGCATACTTAGTGATATTCATCGGAGGGCTGATGCTCTACAGAAGATTCAAGGAGAGAATAGGAAAAGGATTGTTCCTGGGATATTGCCTTTTCACAATATTCACATTCCGCTTCTTCGTTGAATTCATCAAGGAGGAACAGGTTGCCTTTGAAGAAGGAATGACACTCATTATGGGACAGTGGCTGAGCATTCCGCTTATAATTGCTGGAGCATATTTCATGATAAAGGGTATAAGAGCTGCTAAAAGTAGAACTTAAAAAGCTTAATAGCAGTTGCATCTAATTGTCGCCTTCATAAGAGATACCTGTTTCTAATCTTTGTGCTTGCATAAAGAGAATTCAAATCTAAGGCCTCCGCCGGGGCGATTAGATACATTTATTGTGCCCCCGTGGAACTGAACGGCATGTTTTACTATGGCAAGACCTAGCCCCGTGCCGCCCTTTTGGCGGGAACGGCCCTTGTCAATGCGATAGAATCGTTCAAAGAGAAGCGGCAGTTGCTCTCTACGGACACCCTTGCCGTCATCTTCAAAGCGGACAGAAACCCTCTCTTTCGAGTTTTCGAGCAGGGTAATATAGATATTCTTACCTTCGGAATAGGCAATGGCGTTCTCTGTAAGGTTGCTGAAAATCGAGCCTACCAAAGATGCATTTCCTTCTATTTCAACCAGCTCGTTAAAATTTGTATGCAGTGCCAGGCGTTCTTCTTCAGGCATCACATTCAAGCTCTCGGCAACCTCATTTATTATTTCGTTGATAGCAACATGTTCCTTGCTGATGAGTGCACTTCCGTCTTCCATTCGGGTAATGAGCGATACCTCATTCAAGAGGCGACGTAAACGCTCATTGTGCGTATAACAACGCCCAATAAGTTCCTGTCGTTTCTCTTCGCTCAACGCAATCCCCGACAATAATGTTTCAAGACAGACCTGAATGGATGCTACGGGAGTCTTCAGTTCATGGTTTATATTGTTTGTAAGCTGCCGCTTTATGCGGTTTCTCTCCTGCTCTGCCTCATAGCGGTTGACACGCTCAATACCCTTGCCGAGCTTGCGGGTGGTAAAATATGCCAATATACTCATCGCAAAACTAATGGTGACCATAACCGCAAGAAAGGACCAGTCGGCCTCAAGCATATCTCTCAACGTATTTGAGTATGGAATGGCAGTGCGGACAATGACCCTATCACCTCTTGTCGCAGAGTAGAAATACTCGCGCCCGTCGCTTGCCGATTGCCGGCTGATATTATATCCCTCACCGTTTGCAAGAGCTTTAGCTACCTCCGGGCGACCCCGGTGGTTATCGAGCGAGTCGAGCGATATGGTATTGTCGTAAACAACAGCACCGGAAAGAGCGATAATGGATATTCGCAGTTCATCAAAAGGTTTGTCGTGGTTTGCAATATAATCCTCATAAGGCAAACCCTCTTCAACTGTATTGAGCAGATGACGGTTGTATTGCTGGAGCTGTGCATTAAGAAACTCCGATTTATACTCTTTCTCACGCTGATACTGGAATCCGATAAAACAGAGTACAATTGTCCACGAGAATATTATCAGCTGCAAGAACAGCTGTTTGTGAAACGATATTTTAATCTCGGAAGCCATAGCCAAATCCTGAACGTGTTACAATATACGAGCCGTATGCTCCGATTTTAGAGCGCAAACGGGTGATATTGACATCGATAGTACGGTCTAACACAACTACCTCATCGCTCCATACACGACTCAAAATCTGTTCGCGCGAACAGATTTTTCCACGATGCAACACCAGATATACCAATAGTTCAAACTCCTTACGGGCGAGTTTTACCTCCTCACCATCTACCGTGCAACGCTTGAATTCAAGGTCCAGCTTCAGACCTTCTATTTGCAATACATTAGGTTTCTCAGCAGGTTTAACAGCCATTTTGTTTGATGATGTACGGCGCAGAACACTCTTTACACGGGCAATCACATTACGGATGGTGTAGGGTTTCATAATATAATCATCGGCACCGAGGTTCAGCCCCATGACCATATCATCCTCAGTATCGCGTGCCGTACAGAATATAATGGGTATATCAGCAGTTGTTACATCAGCTTTCAGCATTCTTGCCATCTTTATACCGCTTATCTCACCCATCATTATGTCCAGGAGAATCAATGAATAGTCTTGTAGATTATAAGTCAAAGCCTCTTCTGCACTCAAGGCAATATCCACATCATAACCTTCATTCTCAAGATTAATTTTCAAGACCTCACATAAAGTCTCCTCATCATCTACTATCAATATTCGCTGCATTGACATATCCTATCCATTTAATTATGATACAAAATTATAGCTAATTTTCGAGCCTTGTAATACAGGAACCGAGATTTAATAAAAATGTAACATTCTGTTTAGATGCTGCTTTAATTTACATCGCCGGTTTTATATAGAGCAAAAACAAAGAGCCTCATAATATCTGAATTTAACCGAAGCCTAATCATTATGAAACTTTTATGAAACAACCTGCCTGTACTTTTGCAGCGTCAAACTTAAAAAAGAAAACGACAATGAAAACAAAAGTAATGTTAGCAGGTCTTATTGCCTGCATCGGTATCAGTACAAATGCACAGGACATCAAAACCGAAGAGCCTAAAGGCAAAGCTATCGTACAGGTTTTCGGAAATTTCCACACAGGTTTTGGAGCTGACAATGACAATCGCGGATTTGAATTGGAGCGCAGTTATCTTGGCTATGAGTACAACTTAGGCAAAGGCCTTTCAATAAAAGGCGTAATGGATGTCGGCCGCTCGAACCAGGTTGACGATTATCATCGCATCGCTTATATCAAGAATGCAATGATTTCATGGAAGACTGGGAACCTTACATTGAACGGCGGATTGATCCCGACCACACAATTCAACTATCAGGAAAAGTTCTGGGGATACCGATATATAATGAAGTCTTTTCAAGATGAATATAAATTCGGCAGCAGTGCCGATTTGGGTATATCGGCAACCTACAGCTTTGCCGATTGGATTTCTGCCGATGCCATAATAGTAAACGGCGAGGGATACAAGAAGATTCAGAAAAATGATGGGCTCAACTACGGCTTAGGCTTGACATTGACTCCTGGTAAAGGCTTCCAGATTCGTCTCTACGGAGGATTGAATGAGAGCAGCGAAGAGGGTAAGAAGGATATTGTAAACATGGCTGCATTTGTAGGATACAAGCACGAGAGGTTTACAATCGGAGTTGAATATAACCAAATGTGGAATGCTTCATATAGTGACAATGCCGACCAGAACGGTTATTCAATATTTGCTTCGGCTAAATTATCAAAGCTTACAGATATCTATGCACGATATGACGACTTGAATTCTAGAGATGACTGGAACATTGCAAAAGATGAATCAGCAGCAATTATCGGTGCGCAGTTCAAACTCGGCAAATATGTAAAGATTGCCCCTAACTTCAGAATGAGTATGCCAAAAGCAGACGGTGCCAAGAATGGTTACTCAGCATATGTTAACTGCTATTTCGGACTATAATAGAATAAATATTCAATAAACAGTATTATGAGAAAGATTCTTTCGTCAGTAATGACATTGGCCATTGCAGTGGCAATGGCAGCTTGTGGGGGCAACACAAACAACGGCAACCGTAAGGCTCAAGAATTATCAGGCGCAGGGGCTACATTCCCGCTTCCTTTCTACAATGTGGTTTTCGAGCAGTTTGGACAAACAAACGGCGACCAGGTAGCCTACGGTGGCATAGGTTCGGGCGGCGGTGTGCGTAACCTTCGTGACAAGATTGTCGATTTTGCAGGAAGCGATGCATTCCTTACCGATAAAGAGATGACAGAAATGGCTCCAGTAGTACATATCCCGACCTGTATGGGTGCTGTAGTTGTTGCCTATAACCTTGATGGCATTAAGGAGCTGAAACTATCTGGCAAGATTATTGCAGACATCTTTGCAGGCGAGATCAAGATGTGGAACGATGAACGTCTTGCGGCACTCAATCCCAATCTTAAACTACCAGCGGAAAGCATTATTCCAGTATATCGTTCAGACGGCTCAGGCACGACCTTTGTATTCACCGACTACCTCACGAAAGTGAGCCAGATGTGGGCTTCGAAATACGGTGCTGGCAAATCCGTGAACTTCCCGTCGGGACAGGCTGCAAAGGGTAACCCAGGTGTAGCAGGGGTAATTAAACAGACAAAGAATACAATCGGTTATGTAGGTTCAGAGTATGCATTTGCTCAAAAAATACCTTATGCCAGCGTTGAGAATCAGAGAGGTGAATTTGTTCTGCCGTCATCGGCAACAATCTCGGCCGCTGCAGCAGGCGATATTCCGGCTGACACACGCTGTTCCATTACCAATTCCGATGCCGCCGGCGCATATCCCATTTCAACCTTTACATGGATGATTATCTACAAGGAACAGAACTACTCCGACCGCACTAAGGAGCAGGCTAAGGCAACACTCGACCTGCTGAAATATATCCTGTCGGATGAGGCACAAAGCATTACATCAGAGGTGCATTATGCTCCGCTGCCGGCCAAAGCCAAGGAATTGAGCATAACAAATCTGAAAAGCATTACTTATGACGGAGTGGCTGTATTGCAATAATGACATAAAACCATGAACGATAAACTATACAAAGTCCTGTTGTTCGCAGCTGCATTGATAATGCCTATAGTGTGCGGGGGTGTAATTTACGCCCTCGTCACTGACGCATACGAGGCTTTTGAACACTTCGGATTCTTCAGGTTTCTAACATCCTCGGAGTGGAGCTACACCGAAGGAGCAGAGCAGTATGGAGCTTTGCCATTCATTACAGGTACACTGATGACTACGCTCCTTGCATTAATCTTCTGTATTCCCTTCTCACTTCCTGTAGCATTGTTCGTGGGCGAGTATTTCAAGGGAACACGCATTGCTGCCATATTGAGTACTGTAACAGACCTTTTAGCCGGTATTCCCTCAATTATCTACGGTTTATGGGGATTCTACACATTGCGCCCGCTCATTATGGCACTCAATATTTCTCCACAAGGCTCAGGCATTCTTACAGCTTCATTGGTATTGGCAATTATGATTGTCCCATATGCAGCCTCACTAAGTGCCGAATTTATAAAGATGGTACCTAATGATTTGAAGGAAAGTGCATATAGTCTTGGAGCAACTCGTGCCGATGTTATTCAAAAGGTGGTATTCCCAGTTGCCGGCTCAGGCATCTTCTCTTCATATATTCTGGCAATCGGCCGTGCGCTGGGTGAGACAATGACCGTAACAATGCTTATAGGCAACACCAACAACATTCCCGATTCAATCACATCAACAGGCAACTCAATGGCATCCATTATAGCCAACCAGTTCGGTGAGGCAGATGATTTGAGGCTCTCTTCACTAATTGCCATAGGATTGATACTGTTCCTGATTACGGCATTTATCAACTTGATAGGCAAAATAATGATTAAACGTGCAAGAATCGCATAGCTATGGATAAATTGAAAATAAGAAACCGTTTGGCAAAGAATAAGGCGTTGATGTGGACTGTATGCTTATTGGCAGCTCTTACAGCTATCCCTCTGTTTGCTATTTTGGGAGAAGTGTTTATGCGTGGTTACGACCAGCTCTCATGGTCTTTCTTTACAGAGCCCACTCCTACGGCCTATAAGGCAATGAAAGCAATAGAAGCGGGTGAGCCAATCCCTGGCGGTATAGCAAATGGCATTGTAGGAACAATGCTTATGCTTGGCATGGCTGCAGTCGTAGCAATTCCAACAGGCATCTTATGCGGTGCATTCCTGGCAGAGAATCCCAAAAACAGATTTACTCAAACGGTGAGTTATCTTACCGACCTGCTGCAAGGAACACCCTCGGTAATTATTGGTATTGTAGTCTATATTTGGGCAGTCGTTCCAATGAAAGGCTACTCGGCCATTGCAGGTAGCGTGGCACTCTTTATTATGATGTTGCCGCTCATTATCCGCTCAACGGAGGAGACTTTAAAGATTCTGCCTGCATCGCTCAAGGAGGCTGGTTTGGCACTTGGCGGCAACCGCGCCCGCGTGATGCTGAAGATACAGTTCCCCGCCGCTTTCGGAGGTATCTTTACCGGTGTTCTGCTGGCTATCTCGCGTGTAATAGGTGAGACGGCTCCGCTTATGTTTACCGCACTCGGTTGCTCATTCATCCGTTTTGCGATTGACAAACCGATATCGGCAGTACCACTGCTTATATGGGAGTTCTTCAATGACCCCAACCTTCAAGAGCTGATTTGGGGTGCATCACTCTTCTTGTTATTATTTGTTCTTACATTGAATCTTACAGCTAAATATCTTGCAAAGAAATGGAATCAGTAACACCTATACTTGAATTCAATAAGACTTGTGTATCCTATACCAAGCAGACTATGGCAGTAAAATATGTTTCGGCAGCCATCGACAGAAATACAATAACTGCAATAATGGGACCTTCGGGTTGCGGAAAATCGACACTGCTGCGTGCAGTAAACCTCATGCATAACCTATACCCCAATATCCGTGTAGATGGCGAAATTTTGTTGAATGGAGAAAACATTCTATCAATGGAGCCTATTGATGTTCGTCGTCGTGTAGGTATGGTCTTTCAGCGTCCTGCACCATTTCCTACGATGAGCATATACGATAATGTTCTTTCGGGATATACACTGAATGGTATCCGTTTGTCGAGAAACGAAAAGAATGAAACCGTTGAGCGCTGTTTGAAGAGCGTTGCGCTATGGGATGAAGTTAAAGATGTACTGAATAAGAAGGGTACATTCCTGTCCGGAGGCCAGCAACAGCGATTATGCATTGCCCGTGCATTGGCAATGAAGCCGGATATATTGCTTATGGACGAGCCGACATCAGCACTTGACCCGATTGCGACAGCACATATTGAGGAACTGATGCAAGAACTTCAAAAAGAGGTTACAATCCTTATTGTTACTCACAATATGGGACAAGCTATGAGAATCTCTTCAAAATCGATGTTTATGTATTTAGGCGAGCTGGTTGAATATGGCGAAACAGCTGCGATGTTCTCTACCCCTACGGATGAGCGCACCAAAGCCTACCTTACAGGCAAAATGGGTTAGAAAGATATATAAGACCGTTATATCCGATACATACAGAACCAGTTTGCTTATTGGCATAGCTTAAAGCATTCCGGCAAATATGAATATTCATAGATTATTTTGCCGGTATGCTTTAGTAAAATACAACTTGTTATCGGGTAACAGTAGCCTCTAACCTCTCCTTTTCACTCATTGCGGCAAGCCTCTCCACCTCAGCCTTGTCAAGATTCATGGCCGATGCAAGACGCATGCCGTAATCCTTGTCGGCAAGGTAGCAATGTGCTGCGTGACGGTATTTTATATTTACAGTGACAGGCTTCATATCCTCGGCTGTATTCTCTATAAGCAACACCTTCTTCTCTTCACTCATAAGGCGATAGAGATTACCTGGCTGATAGAAACAGTTGTCTTCACGTTCCTCATAGGGATTGTACCGCATAGACTCTCCGCAAACATCTGAAAAACTCTCATGCAAAGTCTTTGTATTCCACTCACCTATACTGTTGGGCGAATATCCTTTTGTTGAACCGTTATTGCCATCGACACGCATCTTGCCGTCACGATGATAGCTGTGCATAGGGCATCGTGGCATGTTTACAGGTATCTGGTCATGGTTCACGCCAAGCCTGTAACGCTGGGCATCGCCATACGAGAAAAGACGCCCTTGCAGAAGCTTGTCGGGAGAAAGGCCTATCCCAGACACCACATGAGCCGGATTGAATGCAGCCTGTTCTACGTCGGCAAAATAGTTCTGCGGGTTGCGATTGAGCTCAAGCACACCGACTTCTATAAGAGGAAAATCCTTATGGCTCCATACTTTTGTTATGTCGAACGGGTTCTCCTTGTAGCCGGCAGCCTGCTCTTCTGTCATCACCTGTATGTAGAGTTTCCAGCTAGGATAATCACCTTTTTCTATTGCATTGAACAGATCGCGTCCGTGGCTCTCGCGGTCCGTGGCAACAATTGCTGCAGCCTCGGCATTGCTGAGATTCTTTATCCCTTGCTGAGTTCTGAAATGGAACTTTACCCAAACGCGCTTGCCGGCAGAGTTTATAAGGCTATAGGTATGTGAACCGAAGCCGTGCATGTGCCTGTATGATGCCGGTATTCCTCTATCGGACATAACTATTGTCACCTGATGCAAAGCTTCCGGAAGCATTGTCCAGAAGTCCCAGTTGCTCTGGGGTGAACGCAGGTTGCTCTGCGGGTCACGCTTTATTGCATGGTTAAGGTCGGGGAACTGCAGCGGATCGCGCAGGAAGAATACCGGGGTGTTGTTGCCTACAAGGTCCCAATTACCCTCTTCGGTATAGAATTTGACAGCAAAGCCGCGTATGTCGCGCTCTGCATCGGCTGCTCCGCGCTCCCCTGCCACTGTTGAGAAACGCACAAAAACATCCGTTTTCTTGTCAACAGAAGAAAACAATGATGCACATGTATATTGCGTTATGTCATGGGTTACAGTAAATGTGCCGAAAGCTCCGCTGCCTTTTGCATGCATACGCCTTTCGGGAATTACCTCACGGTCGAAATGGGCAAGTTTTTCTATAAGCCAGTTGTCTTCGAGAAGAATAGGACCTCTATTGCCGGCTGTAAGGGAATTGGTGTTGTCGGAGACCGGAACGCCGGCCTCATTTGTAAGGAATCTCTTTTTCATAAAAACGTCTGTCAATAATTCACACTGAATCATCAACAGACGCCATAACATGTTTGTTCAGAGGTTATTTCCCTTTTACAATACGTTTAATGTCATTAAGTTTATTCAAGGCCTCAAGCGGAGTAAGATTGTTTACATCAATACCCAGAATCTCGTCACGGACCTGTGACAGAACAGGGTCGTCGAGCTGGAAGAAATTGAGTTGCAGACCTTCGCGGCTGTCGGCAATTTCCGTAGTAGGTGCAGCTTTAAGCTCACCCCTGTTATTGCTTGCCTCAAGTTTCTCCAGTATCTGTTCCGAACGCTTTACAATGCTTTTTGGCATGCCGGCAAGCTTTGCGACATGAATACCGAACGAGTGTTCGCTTCCTCCCGGCATAAGCTTGCGGAGGAATATCACCTTGCCGTCGAGTTCGCGTACCGACACGTTGAAATTCTTAATACGCGGAAAACTCTTCTCCATCTCATTGAGCTCGTGATAGTGCGTGGCAAAAAGTGTCCTCGCCCTACCCTTTGCCGTCTCATGTATATATTCCACGATAGCCCACGCAATGGACATGCCGTCGTAGGTCGATGTTCCGCGGCCAAGCTCATCGAAGAGCACAAGACTATGCCCCGAAATGTTATTCAGGATATTTGCAGCCTCCGTCATCTCGACCATGAATGTTGACTCGCCTGCCGAGATGTTGTCACTGGCACCTACGCGGGTGAATATCTTGTCAACAAGACCTATCAGCGCGCTTTCGGCAGGAACAAAACATCCTATCTGCGCCAGCAATGTTATCAGTGCAGTCTGTCTCAGAAGAGCCGACTTACCGGCCATATTAGGACCTGTCACTATTATTATCTGCTGCTTCTCGCTGTCGAGGTAGAGGTCATTAGGTATATAGCTCTCCCCTACTGCCATCTGACGCTCTATCACCGGATGACGGCCCTGCTTTATGTCAAGCACATCGCTTTCGCTTATCACCGGGCGTATATACTTGTATGCACGTGATACGTTGGCAAACGAAAGAAGAACATCGAGCCTTGCCAGATGCGATGCATCGACCTGTATCGAAGGAATGTATGAAGCCAAATCAGCAACAAGATTGCTGAATATCTGTGTCTCAAGAGAGAGTATCTTCTCCTCTGCTCCCAGAATCTTCTCTTCATACTCCTTGAGTTCCTGGGTAATATAACGCTCTGCATTGACTAAGGTCTGCTTGCGTATCCATTCGGGAGGAACATTATCCTTGTATGTGTTGCGAACTTCGATGTAGTAGCCGAATACGTTATTGAAGGAAATCTTCAGGCTCGGTATTCCTGTACGCTCGCTCTCGCGCTGCTGCAGCTGAAGAAGATAGTCCTTGCCGTTGTATGCAATCTCACGCAGCTCGTCAAGACGGGCATCTACACCCTCGGCTACGACACCGCCCTTATTGAGCATCAAAGGAGGTTCAGGCACTATTTCATGTGCAATACGGTCACGTATGTCAGTACAGCAGTCAAGCTGCGCGCCTATCTGCTTCAGCACTGCATTGCTTGAAGCCTCGCATGCAGCCTTTATAGGCTCCACAGCCTGCAAGGCAAGCTTCAGCTGTACAAGTTCACGTGGCGACACACGCCCTGCAGCAACCTTCGCAATGATGCGTTCAAGGTCGCCTATCATGTGCAGCTGTTCCTCTACCAGTTCGCGGAATTCAGGCTCACGGAAATAGTATTCCACAACATCGAGACGCTCCTCTATCGGCTTCCTGTCCTTTAGAGGGAACACCATCCAGCGTTTCAGGAGACGTGCTCCCATAGCTGTCAAGGTACGGTCAACAACAGAGAGAAGTGAAGAGCCTCCGTCGTGCATACTGCCAAGAAGCTCAAGGCTGCGTATAGTGAACTTGTCGAGGCGCACGTAACGCTCCTCTTCTATGCGCGAAATATTACGGATATGTGATATCTGGGTATGCAGAGTGACACCAAGATAGTGCAGTATTGCACCGGCCGCCACCACTCCGCTGCGGAGGTGCGAAATGCCGAATCCCTTAAGGTTCTTGGTCTCGAAATGCTTTGTAAGCTTCTCGTTCGCGAATTCATCGGTGAAAGCCCAGTCATCAAGCTCAAAGGTGAGATACTTGCTGCCGAAACACTCCTCAAAACGGTTTCTCAGGCCACGTTCGAAAAGGACCTCTTTCGGACGGAAATTTATCAGGAGCTTTTCAATATAGTCGAATGTACCTTCGGCAACAAGGAATTCGCCCGTAGATATATCCAGAAACGATACTCCGCACATAGGCTTGCCGAAATGCACAGCAGCAAGGAAGTTGTTCTCCTTGTAGTCGAGCACATTGTCGTTTATGGAAACACCCGGAGTGACAAGCTCGGTAATGCCTCTCTTTACAAGTTTCTTTGCAAGTTTAGGGTCTTCGAGCTGGTCGCATATTGCTACACGCTTGCCTGCACGAACCAGTTTCGGAAGATATGTGTCAAGTGCATGAAAAGGAAATCCTGCCATTTCAATGGCTTTTGAGGCATCGCTCTTGCCGTTGGAACGCTTGGTAAGGGTAATGCCCAGAATCTCCGATGCAACGATTGCATCGGAACAGTAGGTCTCATAAAAATCACCGCAACGGAACAGCAGGACTGCATCGGGATGCTTTGCCTTGAGGTCGTAGAACTGACGCATCATAGGGGTTACGGCTACATCTTTTTCGGCCATATATCGTTAATTTATCTTGCTTTGGTATTAATATGCGAAGATAGCGAATTTTATCCTATTTTTCGGGATATACGGCAAAAAAGAGGTTTCCTATGCAAATTCTGCCGGCAAAAAGGCAAATCATGCAAAATTTATATATTTTTGCAGTTTATTACATCTACTATGTAGATAGTAATACCATTCAGGCAAATAAATAAACTTAAGATATATGGCATACAATTTTAACGAGATTGAACAGAAGTGGCAGAAGCGATGGAAAGATAACAAAACCTATCGCGTAGTGGAGAATGAGAACAAGAAGAAGTTCTATGTGCTTAACATGTTCCCTTATCCGTCGGGAGCAGGACTTCATGTAGGCCACCCTCTAGGATATATAGCATCTGATATTTTCGCACGTTTCAAACGCCTTCAGGGATATAACGTGCTTAACCCTATGGGATATGACGCATACGGACTTCCTGCAGAGCAGTATGCCATACAGACAGGACAGCACCCGGCAATTACAACAGAACAGAATATCAACCGCTACAGAGAGCAACTCGACAAGATTGGCTTCTGCTTCGACTGGGACCGCGAGATAAGGACATGCGATGCAAGCTACTATCACTGGACACAATGGACATTCATAAAAATGTTCAACAGCTACTACGACAACAAGGCAAAGTGCGCTAAGCCTATAGCCGGACTTGTTGAGATTCTGAGCAAGGAGGGTAGTGCAGGCGTGGATGCCGCATGCACCAGAGATGTTGAGATAACAGCCGAAGAGTGGAACGAAATGAGCGAAGTTGCAAAGCAGGAGACACTGATGAACTGGCGAATTGCATTCCTCAACGAGACAATGGTCAACTGGTGCCCTGCACTCGGAACAGTGCTTGCCAACGACGAGGTTGTAGATGGTGTTTCGGAGCGTGGAGGCTATCCTGTCGTACAGAAGAAGATGAAGCAGTGGTGCCTTAGAGTATCGGCCTATGCACAGAGACTGCTCGACGGCCTTGAAAGAATAGACTGGACCGATTCCCTTAAGGAGACACAGCGTAACTGGATAGGACGCAGCGAAGGTACAGAGATGCAGTTCCACATAAAGGATAGCAATATTGAATTCACTATATTCACAACACGCGCCGATACCATATTCGGCGTTACATTCATGGTCCTTGCTCCTGAAAGCGAGCTTGTCGCACAGCTTACTACAGAAGGACAGAAAGAGGCTGTAGAGGCTTATCTCGACCGCACAAAGAAACGTACAGAGCGTGAACGTATGATAGACCGCAACGTCACCGGAGTATTCACCGGCTCGTATGCGATAAACCCTATCACTGGAGAAGAGATACCTGTATGGGTCAGCGACTATGTACTTTCGGGATACGGAACAGGAGCTATCATGGCCGTTCCTGCACACGACAGCCGTGACTATGCCTTTGCAAAGCATTTCGGCATTGAGATACGTCCGCTTATCGAGGGATGCGATGTAAGCGAGGAGAGCTTCGATGCAAAAGAGGGTATTATGACAAACTCTCCTGTTGCAAAGTTCGCCGACTGCAAGCTGAACCTTAACGGACTTACCGTAAAGGATGCCATAGCTGCAACGAAGGCATACGTTACAGAGAACGGATTGGGTAGGGTAAAGGTCAACTACAGATTGCGCGATGCCATATTCAGCCGTCAGCGCTACTGGGGAGAGCCGTTCCCGATCTACTACAAGGAGGGAGTGCCATACCATATACCCGAAGAGTGCCTTCCTCTTGAACTGCCCGAAGTAGAGAAGTTCCTGCCGACAGAGAGCGGAGAACCTCCATTGGGTCATGCAAGAATGTGGGCTTGGGATACAAAGAACAATACAATTGCAAGCAAGGACTGCATTGATAACGTTACTGTTTTCCCGCTTGAGCTTAATACTATGCCCGGCTTTGCCGGTTCAAGCGCATACTATCTGCGTTACATGGACCCGAAGAACAGCAAGGCACTTGTTTCGTCCGAAGCTGACGGATACTGGCAGAATGTTGACCTTTATGTAGGCGGTACAGAGCATGCTACAGGACACCTCATCTATTCACGTTTCTGGAACATGTTCCTCTACGACACCGGCATTAGCATAAAGGAAGAGCCTTTTCAGAAGCTTGTAAACCAAGGTATGATACAGGGACGGAGCAATTTCGTTTACCGCATAAAGGATACCAATACATTCGTTTCGCTCAACCTTTCAAAAGAGTATGATGTGACTCCTCTGCACGTTGATGTGAATATTGTTGCGAATGATGTGCTTGACATCGATGCTTTCCGTGCATGGCGTCCGGAATATGCCAATGCAGAATTCATTCTTGAGAACGGCAAATATATTTGCGGATGGGCTATCGAGAAGATGAGCAAATCAATGTTCAATGTTGTAAACCCTGATACAATTGTGGAGAAATACGGAGCCGACACTCTTCGCATGTACGAGATGTTCCTCGGCCCTGTAGAACAGTCAAAGCCATGGGATACCAACGGTATAGACGGATGTCACCGCTTCCTGCGCAAGCTTTGGGGAGCATTCTTCGACAAAAATGACAACTGCATAGTTACCGACGAAGAACCGACAAAAGAGGAGTTGAAGTCGCTGCACAAGCTCATCAAGAAGACAACTGAGGATATACCGGCATTCTCATACAACACTACTGTCAGTGCGTTCATGATATGCCTGAATGAACTTACAGCACTCAAATGCAACAAGAAGGCTATCCTTGAAAAGATTGTGATTGTACTCTCTCCGTTCGCACCTCATATATGCGAAGAACTCTGGGAGGTATTAGGACATGATACTACAATATGCGATGCCGAGTGGCCTGCATTCAACGAGGAGTTCCTGAAAGAGGATACAATCAAATATACAATCTCGTTCAACGGAAAGGCACGCTTTACTCTTGATTTTGCAGCCGACGCACCGAATGCAGAGATTGAAGCGGCTGTGCTTGCCAACGAGAACAGCCTGAAGTATATCGACGGCAAGCCTATCAAGAAAGTGATTATAGTGCCTAAGAAGATTGTGAATGTAGTCATTTAACTATAATTGTACATAAAAAGAGTGATTCGAACCATTGTCCGGTGTTCTTAAAATAAAAAGATTATGCCTAAGCGTTTCATTCCAAGACCTACACTAATGGGGGAGTTCAAGAACTACTTCATGATAACAATAGGACTTATGTTCTATGCTTTTGCATGGAACTTCTTCATGGCTCCGTTCAAGTTCGTGACAGGAGGTATAACAGGTATCGGTGCCATTGTGCAGTACACCACAGGAATACCGATGCAATATACCTATTTTGCAATAAATGTCGTACTTATAATCATAGCGATATGGCAGCTTGGACTTAAGTTCTGCATAAAGACAATATATGCAATAATTGTCCTTACGCTGTTACTTGAGCTTTCCCAGAATATCTTTGAAGTTTACCCTAATGCATTCGAGATTCTTGGACCTGACAAACAGCTCGAAGCATGTATCGTAGGATCTATATTCACCGGTATAGGAATTGCCTTCTGTTTCATAAACAACGGAAGTACAGGAGGCGTGGATATAATTGCAGCCATCGTAAACAAGTACAAGGATGTAAGTTTCGGACGTGCGATGCTCTATGTTGATGCATGTATCATTACCAGCAGTCTATTCATCATTCCTACAGAAAGTATTGTATTGAGCATACAGAAGGTATTCTATGGATATATAACACTTGTAATAGTGAATGTATCGCTAGACTATGTCGTGAACAGCAACAGGCAGACTGTACAGTTCTTCATATTCTCAAGCAAATACAATGAAATTGCATACTACATAACACGCCATTTGAAAAGAGGAGTGACACTTCTCGATTCAGTAGGCTACTATTCGGGCAAAGAGGGAAAGGTTGTCACTACGCTTGCGCGTGCCAACCAATCGAACCAGCTATTCAGTGCCATAAAACAGATTGACCCTAATGCGCTCATTTCGCAAACAAAGGCTATGGCCATATACGGCAACGGATTCGACAAGATAAAGGCTAAGGCAAAGGCTATAAAATTTGAAGAAAACGTTGCTGAAAACATAAAAAAGGAAAATTAAGAAGCTAAGAATGAAACTTGTATTTGCTACAAACAACAGACATAAACTGGACGAAGTAAGGGATATTCTCGGCGATAGGGTAGAGGTTCTCTCGCTTAACGATATCGGTTGTCATGACGATATACCTGAAACAGCAGACACTCTTCAAGGAAATGCACTTATAAAGGCACGGTACATATATGAAAAGTACGGTACCGACTGTTTTGCCGATGATACCGGACTTGAAGTCGATTCACTGAACGGAGAGCCCGGAGTATATTCGGCACGTTATGCCGGTGAAGAATGCAACTCCGAAGCAAATATGCTTAAGCTATTACATAATTTAACAGGAAAAAGTGACCGGAAAGCACAATTTCGTACAGTTATCGCGTTAATAGTTAAAGGAGAGGAAAAACTCTTCAACGGTATTGTAAAGGGAACAATATCGGAAGAGAAAATGGGAAATTCAGGATTCGGGTACGACCCGATATTCATTCCGGAAGGGTTTTCCGAAAGCTTTGCACAGATGAGCAGTGATATGAAAAACAGTATAAGCCACCGCTATCGTGCTACAGAACAACTCAGTAAATATTTGAAAGAAAACTATGACTAAAAGACTTTTTGCACTTATTGCCATTCTATTTATTGCTAAGACTGGCTTTTCGGCAATCGGAGACTGGACACTTTACCCGTCGTACCATAATGCTACATATTGCCAGAGTGTCGGCGATAAAGTGTATGTCCTTGCATCAGGTGCTCTCTTCTCATACAACAAGAGTGACAACGAAGTTCTTGTCTATGACAAGATAAATACGTTGAGTGATATAAATATAACACATATTGCTTATTGTAAGGATATAGAGGCTCTTGTAATTGTATATGAGAACGCAAACATTGATATTCTTTACAATAATGAGGAGATATACAATATATCAGATTTTAAAAACAAGTCACTGCCCGACAAAAAGATAAACAATATCAATGTACAAGGTAACAGAGCATATATTTCAACCTCTTTCGGTATTGTTGTGCTTGACCTCGAAAACCTAGAATTTGAAAATACCTACAATACAGGACTTGATACTTACTGCGCATATCAGTTCAAGGATAAAATGTATAGCGGCACAAAAAAGGGATTCTACAGTTGCGATACAACAAAGAATATGCTTGACAAGAACAATTGGAATGCAGTATTCCCAAACTACAATATAACTTCAATGTGTGAATTGGACGGAAAGCTATACTGTCTGATAAATAATCTGGGAATCTACACATTGAATCCTAACGATAACAAATTGAATGTTGTAATTTTAAATAATGGCGAAGCATACAATACTATATACTGTTCAAATAATGAAATAATAGCTCCAGCCAAGAATAAAACTACAATAATAAATGGTAATAATAATGTTTCCACATATAAAAACAACGGAAGCAACCATATTGTAAGGAACGGAAAAAAGTTCTGGGACTGCAAGGGATATAAAGGAGTTGTAGAATGTGAAATAAAGGATGATGCTATTGTAGATGTCTCTTCCCCTATCATACCTAATAGTCCTATAAGGAATTATTGTGAATTCATGAAGTTTACAAACGATGATAAACTTCTTGTAGCCGGCGGAAACTTGAACTTCTTTGATATAATATTCCATGACGGTACTTTAATGGAATATCATCTTGAGGATGATAAATGGATAAACCTTCCCGAAGATACAATTGTAAAGGCTACAGGATTGAGATATGTGAATATATGCTCAATAGATGAAGACCCTACCGAAAAAGGACACTATTTTGCAAGTTCATTCGGTTATGGAATCTATGAATTCAGAAATGGAGAATTCGTTAAGCATTACAACCATCTTAACAGTCCTTTGGAAACAGTTGTTCCTAACCCTGCTGCTGCAAGCAGATATGTTCGTGTTCCTATGGTCAAGTTCGACAAGAAAGGAAACTTATGGTGTATAAATACCGGTGTAAAGGATATCGTAAAGATTCTTAAGAAAGACGGTACATGGATTTCACTATATTATAAGGATATAGAATACTTGCCTACCATGGTCAAGCCTTTAATAGACTCACGAGGATGGCTATGGATAACATCACTACAGGGTGAGGCCGGAATATTCTGTACAAAGACAAACAATACATTAATGAATACATCGGATGATGTTTCAAAGGTATGGCTTAACAAATTCAAGAATCAGGACGGAACAAGCTACGATATATATCAGGTATATGCATTGTGTGAAGACAATAATGGATATATATGGATTGGAACAAACAGTGGATTATTCGTAGTTGAAGATTTTGATAATCTTTTCAAGAACGATATTTTCAAACAGATAAAGATTGCACGCAACGACGGAACCGGATTAGCCGATTACCTTCTTAGCGGAGTATATATCAAAGCTATTGAAATTGACGGAGCAAACCGTAAGTGGATCGGTACTAATGATAATGGATTATATCTAGTAAGTGAAGACGGTCAGGAAACAATACATCATTTCACTACAGAGAATTCACTGCTTCCATCAAACTGTATTGAGAGTATTGCAGTAAATGACAAGACCGGAGAAGTTTTTATTGGAACAGACAAAGGTATTGCAAGTTATATGAGTGATGCTACAAAACCTGCTGATAGACTTGACGAAAATGTAATTCATGCATATCCAAACCCTGTAAGGGCTGATTATGAAGGAAATATATTCATTACAGGGCTTACACATAAGTGTAATATAAAGATTGTTGATGCTGCCGGGTACCTTATAAATGAAGGTGAATCAAACGGAGGCCAATACAACTGGAATGGAAGAAACAAGAAAGGCGAGAAAGTTCCAAGCGGAGTATATTACATACTCGCATATGACGAAAACGGGGACGAAGGTGCATCTGCAAAGATACTTGTTACAAGATAATATCCATCATTAGAGATGATTGACATAACCAAGGCATCAACAGATGATATTCCTGTAATAAAAGGAATGTCATCTGTTGTATTCAGACATACATACAGCACGATACTGGATAATGAACAAATTGAGTACATGATGGAGTGGATGTACTCTAAAGATAGTCTTCTTAAGCAATTTTCCGAAGGACATGTTTTCTTTATAGCATTTAAAGAAAATATCCCATGCGGATATATGTCAATACATCATGAGGAATCAATTGAAGTTGAAACCGACAGATATCACCTTCAAAAGTTATATGTAATGCCGACAATGCAAGGCAATGGAATAGGAAAGCTTCTTTTGGAAACAGCATTCAATTATGCCAGAGAAAACAAAAATAAAGGACGTGCCCGTATAGAACTCAATGTAAACCGCAACAACAAGGCCGTAGGATTTTACAAGAGAATGGGAATGAATATCCTATACGAGGGTGATTTCCCTATAGGAAACGGATATTATATGAACGACTATATAATGTCGATAGATATAGTCTGACCTATGTAATTATTTACTTTTACTTAAATTTATTACAGTTATTTCGGGCCTTGCACCGAATCTGGCAATAAAGGCAACCGATCCTATTCCGTCATTTATATAAAGCTTTCCTTTTTCATTCTCGTAAAGCCCGCTCCAGTTATCGTACATGAACATGGCTGGTGAAATGGAGAAGTATTTTATCTGCATGGCATGTATATGGCCCGAAAGGGTAAGGTCGCTATATCCTCCTTCACACAATACGTTCCATAACTGTGGAAGGTGAGAAACAGTTATATTGAACATATCATCCGGTACATTTTCATATATCCTTGAAACATCAAACCCTTTTATTGTACCCAAAGAGTGTTTATGGGCAAGCAACTCATCGGAGTAATCGATACCTGTAATTGCTATTGAATCGTTGCCTTTGCTTATATATACAGTACTGTCGCGCAACATAACCCAATCTATACTTGACATAGCTTTGCTCAGATTGCTTCTATTAAGCTCCAGAAAAGCCGGTGTAGCCTTTTTTGTGTAAGCACCGGTGTCATGATTACCTAATACCGAAAAGACGCCGTCAGAGCATTTTACAGAAGAAAGAATATCCAATATTCTGCTATCGAGTTCACTGGAGTATATATTCACCATATCACCTCCGAACAAAAGCATATCGGCACCGGTACCGTTTATGATTTCTACAACTTTCTTAAGCTCTCTTTCTACATTCAGCATTGAACCAATATGGATGTCCGATATAAAAGCAACACGATAGCCGTCAAAAGCATCAGGAAGATTCCTGAATGAAACATCAATCTCCTTTACCTCGTAATCGGTACGTGTAACGAATATTCCGTACAGAAAGCTTAGCAGTACTGCAAAAGATATTACAAAACCGGTCCATGTCCAGAATCTTCTCTTTGAAGGAAGCCAGAAGATATAAAATATCATTCTTGTTACCGAGAATATGATATAGAATGTTAGGATTGCCATAGATAATATCATCATATCCCTATTATTGTTCTCGTTCCTTATCATGAACATGAAAAAAGGGGAAGTGAACAATATAAGATAGGATACCGGAATGATCCATGCGAACAGTTTGCGTAATGTCTTGCATGCATTATTCCTTAAAAGCTTTAAATAAGCTCTATAATCGAGAAAAGCCATTAAGGCTGCCAATATTATGATAACATATTTTGCCATAGCGCAAATATAGCTCAAACGACCCAATCCTTTTATTAATTAAAATTAAAAGTTACGGAATGTAGCTTTTGGTATAATTAGTAGCAATATACCCATTGCCGACAGTTTCAACAATTCTTATATATATTTTTTCCTTTTTTAAATTTTAAAATAATTAATAACAATAATAATTCTTGTTGAAAGTGTAGAGAAAAAACTTATGAAAAAGTTGCTTTTTGGTTTATTCACTTTAGAGAATTTTTTATACATAGTTATAAACAGTTCATTTGTTTGTAAATCAATATTATAATATACTTTTCAACATTGTGTTTATTTCTTTGTGTAATGAAAAATATTCTCATCGAAACGGTTAGTAACTGTTGAAAACCATATTAAAAAATTACATTAAAAAAGTGGCATAATAATTTGGCATTGAAATTGTGTTGAGGGTATATGCAGATATTTTATAAAACAAAATCGAATTGCTATTTTTTATATATTAATTATTCGACTATTTTCAACAGGTTATCAACAGATGTCTGTGCATTGTTGAAAAGATATGCTTATATTGAATAACTTAATCCCGATAAACAAAAACCGATACAATATATGTCATCATCCATTCTTTTTTAAAGATAGTCTCAATAGCGCGTTATACATAAAAAAATAGGCTAGCGTTATAAACACCGGCCTATTCTTTATTATGTTACAACTGTCAGTTTCCTGTTATGAAAGCTTTGCAAGAGCCTCTTTTATTCGGCGTATAGCCTCAATTATATTCTCGTCGCTTGTTGCGTAACTCATTCTGAAGCATTCAGGTGCACCGAACGATGTTCCTCCTACAGCTGCTACATGTGCTTCTGTAAGCAAGTACATAGCCAGGTCGTCACTATTATTGATAATTGTTCCATTATAACTCTTACCGTAGAACGAACTGCATTTAGGGAACAAGTAGAATGCACCCTCCGGAACATTTACTTCAAGTCCTGGAATTTCTTTTGCTAGTTTTACGATAAGGTCACGGCGACGCTGGAAAGCTTTGCGCATCTCTTCTACCGGCTCCTGAGAACCTGTATATGCCTCCAATGAAGCCATTTGTGAAACAGAACATGGTCCGCTTGTATATTGTCCCTGCAACTTGTTGCATCCCTTTACAATCCATTCTGCAGCAGCAAGGTAACCTATACGCCATCCTGTCATCGCATAAGCCTTTGAGACACCGTTTATAATTATTACACGCTCCCTTATCTCAGGAAACTGAGCGATGCTCTCATGCTTTCCTACATAACTTATATGCTCATATATTTCATCTGCAACGACAAATACATCGGGATGCTTTGCGAGCACGTCTGCAAGTTCCTTAAGCTCTTCTTTTGTATAGACAGAACCTGTTGGGTTAGAAGGTGAGCATAGTATCAGCATCTTGGTTTTAGGTGTTATGGCTGCTTCGAGCTGTGCACCGGTTATTTTAAAATTCTGTTCGATGCCTGCGCTTACTATTACCGGAGTACCGTCGGCAAGCTTTACCATATCGGGGTAGCTTACCCAGTACGGAGCCGGAACTATAACCTCGTCACCTGGATTCACAAGAGCCATAATAGCATTGCATACAGCTTGTTTTGCACCGTTTGATACGGAGATCTGTGCTTCTGTGAACTCAAGTCCGTTCTCGTTCTTCAGCTTTGCCACAATAGCCTTTCTTAGGGTAGGGTAGCCTGGAACCGGGGAATAACGTGACCAGTTGTCATCGATAGCTTGCTTAGCAGCAGTTTTGATAGCATCTGGAGTGTTGAAATCGGGTTCACCTACACTCATATTAATGACATCGACGCCCTGTGCCTTAAGCTCTTGGCTTTTTTGAGACATTGCCAATGTTGCCGACGGCGCCAATCGGTTTACACGGTCTGATAGTTTGTTCATATTATTTATGGTTTGTTACTCTTTGTCGAAATGCAATGTATGGCCCATACGTTCAGCCTTTGTATGCAAATAGCGGGAATTATATGTGTTCGGTTCTATTTCAATGCTTACATTCTCTGTTATTGTAAGTCCGTAGCTCTCAAGACCTATTCTCTTTACCGGATTGTTGGTTATGAGGCGCATCTTGTGTACACCAATCTTACGTAGAATCTCTGCACCTACACCATAATCCCTTTCATCGGCCTTGAAACCGAGGCATAGGTTAGCATCTACAGTATCCATTCCCTCTTCCTGCAGCTTATATGCACGCATCTTGTTCATAAGGCCAATACCACGTCCTTCCTGGTTAAGATATACGATAACGCCTTTTCCTTCCTTGTCAATGAGTTTCATTGCTTCGTGAAGCTGGGAGCCGCAATCGCAACGCTGTGAACCGAAAATATCGCCTGTCATGCACGAAGAGTGTACACGGACAAGTATAGGTTCATCAATACTCCATTCTCCCTTTATAAGAGCTATATGCTCCAATCCGTTCGATTTCTGGCGGAATGGAATGAGCCGGAAGTGGCCATGTTCTGTAGGCATATCAACCTCCTCGCCCTTCTCTACAATAGACTCTTTCCTTAATCTGTATTCAATAAGGTCTTTTATTGATATTATCTTGAGGCCATGCTCCTTTGCTATTTCAATAAGCTGAGGCATTCTTGCCATAGTGCCGTCCTCGTTCATTATTTCAATGAGTGCAGCAGCAGGGTAGAGACCGGCAAGACGTGCAAGGTCGATACTGGCCTCTGTATGTCCTGCACGTCTCAATACACCATTGTCCTGAGCATAGAGCGGATTTATGTGTCCGGGGCGTGCAAATGTTTCCGGTTTGCTTTCGGGGTCGGCAAGAGCCTTTATTGTAGCTGCCCTGTCAGCTGTAGATACACCTGTTGTACAGCCATCCACCTTGTCTATTGTAACAGTGAAAGGAGTTCCCAAAAGGCTTGTATTGGTATTTACCTGAGGTTCCAGTTCCAGTTCCTTGCAGCGTGAAAGTGTAATTGGAGCACAAAGTACTCCACGTCCGTTCTTCAACATGAAGTTTACAGCTTCGGGAGTAATCTTTTCAGCAGCAATTATAAAATCTCCTTCATTCTCTCTGTCTTCATCATCGACAACAATAACGAACTTTCCGTTACGGAAATCGTCAAGAGCCTCATCAATTGTATTTAATTTAAAATTATCCATTTGCATCATATAAGTTTTTCCTCCTTGAGGATATTTATAATATTCTTAGTGTTCGATTCTATTCTTGTCAAGTCTTTGACCAGTCTTCTGCGAAACTTCAGAGAACGCAGATATATGATTATTCCGATAGGGAATATTGCAATTGAAAGTATATTAAGCCATCTTCTCTTGAATGGAGACGTAGTAGCGTTTGTAGAGAGTACAGGGAACTCATTCAAGCTTATTATAACCTTCTTGTTCTTGCTGTTTCCCATCTCTTCTATAAGATTTTCCATCTTCTCATTGATTCTTTCGAGTGAATCATCATTCTCATTGAAGAAAACCTTGCTTATTCCAGGCAACTTGTTAAGAGCATTATCTTTTTTGTAAGCGCACACTTCATTGCCTAATTCTTCAAGAACTATACAATCCTTTTCGTAATCAGGGTCCTCAATTATTACTTCCTTGAATGTTATATGTCTCTTTTCGGGTATTGCAAAGAGCATTCTGAAGAAAGCTTTTATGGAATCACTGTTGAATATACCCGAATCTTTGTTCGACTGGTATGTGAAGAATACTCCGAGCGGTGCAAGTATTATTGTGCTGAGCCATGCTCCGTACCATATCTGCCATTCACCTTCACGTGCCATTTTAGAGCCCGATGTATTGAATATATAATAGAGTATGAACGTAGCAACTGATATAAGTACCGGATAACCTAGTCCGCCCTTACGTACAATAGCTCCAAGCGGTGCTCCTATAAAGAAGAATACAAGACATCCCAATGACAGTGTAAACATTTCCCACCATGTTATCTTGTGTTTATTCAGGTCTTTGTCCAATGAACGCATGACACTGCGTTTTATTTCATAATCGACAGCAAGCTGTTTTATCTTATTGAATTCAGCACGTTTCCATACAAGTTTTGAATGATGTGAAGCAACATTATATATGCTGTCTGTATTTATTCTGAAAAGTTTATTTTTTAACATATAAACAGAATCATCAGCATTGAGATTATTGCTTACTTTATATGTAGTACGCTTTAAATCGCTCCAGTTTTCAAGTCCAATACTGTCATTGGCCGTTCCTAAAGAATCTATAGCAACTTCAAGTTCCTTAATATTCTTGCTTTTTGCATTTCCTTTAAGGAAAGAACCGTCTTTCATTTCGAAACCTCCTTCAACAGCTATGAGTACATCTTTCCGGCTGAAGGTCTCACGTCTGTACGGCACATTTTTCTTATTTACCTGCTGGTCGGTGAGGTTTGAGAACTGTTCACCATGAAACATGGTCAGTATCATATGTTTTTCATCGGCAGTGCTCTTGATTTTTGCCGAATCGGACACAAGTATGTTTGCATTCTCAAAGCCGGCCGACATATCATATATCATTACATTGAAAAGTGTTCCTGTTTCCTTATCCTTGTGTTCTACATATATATTGTATCCTTCAAGCTTGTCATAGAAAACCCTTTCCGGTATCTCACTTTCCGGTGATGACTGCTTAATTGAGTACATAAGTGTAAGCAGTTTCATTTGGGCATAAGGGCTTACGACATTCTGGAAATAGAATGAAACAAAACAGAGAGCTGTACAAAGTATTATAAGCGGCCTCATTACACGGAATAGGGGTATTCCGGCTGCTTTCATTGAAAGCAGTTCCAGTTTTTCTCCAAAACTTCCGAATGTCATCAGTGATGCCAACAGTATGGCAAGTGGAAGAGCTTGTGATACGAGAGTAATTGAACTAAGTACAAAAAATTGTGCAAGAACAACGAAATCAAGACCTTTCTCAACGAAATCATCGACCCATTTCCATAACATTTGCATTATGAAAATGAAAAGACAGATGAGAAAAGTTGCCATAAGGTTGGTTGAAAAGGTCTTCAGAATGAAGAGATCCAACTTTTTTATTTTCAACCATGGAAATTTCATAGTCTCTCTATACCTTGTTTACAATTTTTGTTCTGTTCAATATAAGTGTACAGAAAATCCGTTTCTCACCTTCCTGGAGAACAGGTTTTCTGTACAAAGATAATGCAAGAGAGTGAAACTCAAATTAAAAATTTGATGTTTTCCAACAAGTGTAGCCGATTTTCGTATATTTATTACAAAGTTAGTATTAAAAAATGCGTGATTTTACCGTATATCGGACACAAGAACAAGTGTTTTTATTACATTCCTGATTGTCTTCTTAGGTTTTCTATTTGCGAATCCCATAAATCCTTTTGGTCTTCTATCTCACCTTTTTCGGCAAAATCAGTAATTTCCAGTGTGTGTTCTCTAGTAAGTTCGTTATATGATATTCTCATTTCGAAATATGTGCTTTGGCTTTCATCTTCCCAACGGAACTTTACATATACGCCGTTTCTCTGCGCTACCAGATGAGCAACTCTCTTTTCGCTTTTTCCCCAGTAAAAAGTAAAAGTACGGTCTATATTTTCCACTCTGTCGGCAAACCATGGAGAAAGTCCTGCGCTAGTACCTATATATCGCCATATCATCGATGCACTGCCTTTGAGCGGGTATTCAATATAAATCTTCTCTTTACTCATTATAGAAAGTATAATATAAATTACTTGAATTGTAGTATCTAACTCTTTGTATCTCAGTCGCAAGATATTAAAATTTAGTAAAACGAGCAATTATTTATCTTTAAATATTGGCATTTTTTAGTTTAATTATGACTTTTTGAAAGAAAACTCCATCTTAAAAAGTCGCATTTATGCCTATAATTTATTTTTTTCACGAAAAACACTAAAAAATTTGTCATTTTAAAATTATAGCCATATCTTTGCACCGCAAAAATGCATGGCGAGATAGCTCAGCTGGTTAGAGCGCATGATTCATAATCATGAGGTCCCCGGTTCAATCCCGGGTCTCGCTACTGAAGCGGAGAAAGTTGAAAAACTATCTCCGCTTTTTGTTTCAAAATTTTGTAACTCATTGGTTTGGGTTCAAGGTAAAATATTGGATCAACGGTTAATCCGTTGACCCAATATAATTAAAGAACCGGTATAGCTTTTTAGTATATGGGATTAACTTTCACTTTATATACTTCTTTTTATTATTTATAATATAAATGTGATTGTTTTCTGTTGATTCTACTTTAATTCCCTTTATATTATAAATTTCCTCATTGCTACCATTGTAAGCAACTCCGTCAATTCCTGTTATTTTATCAATGTTTATATATGGTGTGTCACCATTAGTATTTATATAGCAGTGCCCTGCAGGTATTGTTATAGGAAAGTCTTCATTTACCCTATAGAATGCCAGTAAACCGTCAATGTTTTGTAAAACATATCCACTATTTATTTTTGTTGCAACATGCACACCTGTCATGCAACCACTGCTGTACTCTTCTTTGTCGGCAAAAGGGACCCCTGTAAAATTATAATTTCCTGGTGTACCTTTCAAAAGGTAAGGTGTATTGGCATATATAGTGGAACTCTCGTTCAGTATAATATTCTCTCCTTCAATGTCAATACAGTTGTATGCAGTAATACCGTCAGGTATAGCAGTGTCGAATGGTAGTATCAATGTACCCAAACCATCTTCACTCATAGTAAATTCATATGTTGCACTTTTGTTACTTCCTTTTACTACTATAGTGCCAGATTCATATATAGGTACAATATGTTTTTCATTGTTTGCAATAAACATTGTTCCACCCAAAGCAGCGTGGTACACACCATTTATAACATCATCATTGGCTTGCAATTGTAGTGTCAGCACATTTTTACTTCCCGACTTGAAGACAGTAAATTTAGGATGGTAACAAACAAATCTGTAACCGCCTTCAATGGCACTGCATGCAAGCGTGTGACTACTTTTTGTAATACCACTCTCTATTGCAGGTATCCACTCTTCCTCTTCGCTGTCGAAATATCCGAACTGCTTCTCTTCTTCGTCAGGGTTCATATTGTATGGCATTACAATACCTTCGGGCAACAAAAGGTCGAACTGGAAACTGCAATAATCGCTGAGTGCAATATCACTTTCAATAGTGAGTATGGCATTTCCACCAGGTGTAATCTCAAAATCACTTAAAGTAAGCACAACATCCTCTTGCGCTTTCACAGCCTGCATGGAGAAGCAAGCTGTAAGAATTATAAGTATAATGAATTTTTTCATAATAAAATGTTTTTATTCTGAATATTTAACTATAATACAGGTTTGTTTAAAATTTTATGGAACCTTGTTTTTCTTTTCTTGTTGGTTGCAGAAACACTACCGTCATTCAAAATAATATCAAGGGTCTTGTTTATGTCAAGAAGGTCTATGTTGCCGTCCTGGTTTGAATCCATCTGCATCATGTCACATCCTGTACACTCATTACCAAGTATATAATTAAGTGTAGCGTTAATATCCAATAGGTCTACGCTTCCATTCTTGTCGGCATCGCCTGCAATATATGCACGTTTGAATTCAATCTCGCGTGTCAACTCCTTAGCCTCAACGTTGCCAGCCGAGTCGGTTGCAACAATGCAGAAACCAAAGTCAATATCTCGCTTGTAGAGCAACTTGCTCGATGTCTTCAGTGTGTCGCCAAGCAAAGGTTTCCATTCGGCATCCATTCCAGGTTGCACATACAGCTGGTAACGATATATGCCAGAACCGGAATCTTCGCCATTCCAATTAACAATAATGGTTGAATCACTAATCTCCTCAATGCCTGTTATTGAAGATACCGGAGCGGTATTGTCAATTATGTTTGTCCACACCGGGGTAACAATTGGCTCGTTGTTGTCGAACACTATTGATGCAATGTTGTTTATACTATCACCATCGGTAAGTGTAGGCTTCAACTTTATGTCAAAAAGGAATTCTGCCTCACCGTTACCTCCGTAGTTCACGGGTAAAACACCTTGCATTGGGTCGTTTGTAGCTTCCATTGTCGTTGGGCTGAGCGATTTTATACTCCATACTGCAATACCTGTCTTTTCATTGAAGTCAAGTGACACCTCGGCTATAACGTCAATCTCAGTACGCAAATCCAAAGTCTTGACAAATGACTTCTCACCATTCAATTCCATAACTTTATTGCCAATCTTCACGCTACGTGCAGCGAATGTCGACAGGTCGAATTTACTGCTGTCAAGAGTGTCGGTTACAATAACAGTGTGTGCTGCAGCTGTAGCAAATACGGGGTCGTTTTCGCAACGGATAGTGTAGTACGTATTCTCGAAATCACTCGGCACATATCTGCTTCCGCTCTCGGCCGTGAATCCAACAATGTCGTTGGGGTCAAACGGTGCCTGTCTTTGAACTTCTTCTGATGGATATGGTTTACAATCATCTCTATTATTCTCGTTCTGAAATTCTTCCCATATATTCAGTAGTTCATCTACTACTCCTAAACATGCTCCATATGAATCTCTTAAAATATCCATAGGATCGTGTAGTTTAATTCTTTTGTACGGCCATTCAATTCCTAATGCTTCATAATCTGCTCCGTATATGTCATACAGCTCTTTTTCACGTTTATTATGTAATGCTGCATAAATATTGGGAAAAGTTGTAACGAGTCCCATTGCTATATCGCATCCACATCCTTCTAATTTACTTGTTATTCCTTCTATCATATCGCAGAATTCTGGCATACAAGTAGTTCCAGGCAATGTTGATTGTCTGCTTTTATTCGCTTTTAAATAACTAAGTTCTATGTCATTGGATAATGTACTCCAAGGTCTACCAGTCATGGCGTAAAGGTTGAATGAAATATTGGCTTCAAGATTAAAACTCAATTTTAAACTGATATTTTCATAAGGTCTTAGATGTGGTATTATCATTGGGTGAACGTTGCCGCTGTAATTCTTTCCATATAGATTGTTGGAGTTATATATTGTCTTATATCCTTTGTCAAGCAGTTCTTTAGAGATATTGTATGTAAAGTTTTCAAAACATATACTGCCATTATGTGCAGAGTTTGTCTGGTAAGCTATATTCAAAGGAATAAGAGAATAAGCAACGTTTCCTGTGTTCTTGATGTTTACATCAACATAGTATGGGTTGGTTGTACTATTGGATTCATCGATAGTAACAATTATTTCGCCAAAAACAGCTTCTTCAAATGTTATGGCATCATTTATAGTTAATGTTTTGATACTGTCACCGTCATTAAAGTACAGAGTCAGGTCATATTTGCCGTAATTATATTTTTGGTTCTGAAGAGTGAATATCAGTTCTGCGGCATTTGTACCTTCGTTGAATAGGGTGTCTGCACTTAATTTGTCATTACCTAGATTAAGTTCTGCATCAACAAGTTTCTCATATCCATTTCCAGCCAGTCCCATAACGAAAGAATGCGGTGCAACGCCCACACGGTCAGGAGTATAACTGAGAACTGCATATTTGTCTATCAAAAGCATATCAAGTGTAAGTTTATTAACATTGCTTGCTGTTACATCGTGGACAGCAATGTAATATGTACCATCGCTTTTGATGTGTTTACCGTTGTTTTTGGTTGATTCTATTCCGTTTGCAGCATACAGTACTTCACCTTTAGATGAGAGTACTTCTATGGTAGATGTTTTGTCACATTTTAAAATTATGCTATCACCCATCTGTGCTTCAAAACTGAACCACTTTATTTCGTTGTTGCCTGGTGCAGTAAATGTCTTACTCTTTTCGCCACGGGCAATGGGGGTAATGTCGGTGATCTCTTGCTTTACATTATAGTCAATATATTCTCGTGAGAAGTCGACAAATCTTGTACTGGCATTGAAGAAACGCATATTGAGTGTGTTCTTTGCAAACACTGTGGGTTTTCCATCCTTTACTTCAAAGTGGAACTGTGATGAACGCAACGGCACACTTTCCACCGGTAGCAATGTTATCAGTTTTAATGGGTCAACATGTTCTTTCAGCTTGGTGGTGGTTTTCATGCTGTCATTGTCGTTCAACCAATATTCATACTGCATAATACCATTGCCGCCAACGGGTGTTTTTATAAAAAATGCGGTTCGTGTTTCGGTTGAAGCACCGTTTACATCGGCCAACATATAGCTCAACTGGTGCAGTCCATCCTCAAGCTCTGCTACGTCAAGGTCAAAATGGTATGTACCGTTGCTGTGAGTGCCTGCAAGTGCGCATCTTTCGCTTCCGTCAATGCTATAGTAACATTTCATGTTGCTCAACTCTTTATCTGTTGTTGAACGTACAAAAAAGTGGTTACTTACATTTGTAGCTGCACCGCTTGGGGTTACAACAAAGGTCTGCAATGTATGTACTCCTTGCGATAGCGAGGATACATCAATGTCTAGGTTCAGAATTCCGCTCTGCGATTCAATCTTATATGTATTGTACAGAAAGTCATCTATGAATACAACACATGTGAGTTCAATGTTACCCTCTGTCTGCGGTACTTTAATGAAATTGTGTACTACAGCCTGTGTTGCGGTGTTGTTCACAGCCTGCATATACAGAGTGTGGAAACCATCTTTCAGCTTACTAACATCGAGCCAAATAATGTCATTGTTGTACACTCCGTTCTGCAAAGTTGTTAAATCTTCGTCGAACCAGCAAACATAGCTTGTTTCATCGCTTTGGGCAAATCCTCTAAAGAAGTCATATGCTGATGGACTGCTTTCGTTTCCATTGCTATATGCTGCCTGTATAAACAATGTGTGCAGTCCTACATTCAGGTGCGACACATCAATTTCATCTTTCCATCTTTCGTTTATCCCGGTTGCAGTGCTCTGTTCGCTCTCCTTGCCATCGAACCAATATCTCATTACAAGCCCATGATTGTTCGATGATGCCCTGTAGAAAGTTCTTGTTATTGGCGAGCTTACATTGCCACAACTGTCCTTTATTTGCATATACAGGGTGTGCAGGCCCACGTTCAGGTGTTGTATATCCAACTGAATTTCGGTATTCTGTGTCACGGTTTCGCTGTTGTGGTTTTTCTCTTCATCAAACCAGTACAACAGTTCAAACCCGCTTTGCCCCCAGGCTGCACTCTGCGCTGCAAATAATATTATAAATAGTAATAGCTTGCGCATATTATATGGCATTTATTGTTTATTCTCCTGCTTTCACCTCAATGTCTATGCTCAGCTTGCCATCGGCTGTCGAGCGTGGAGCAACAATACATTTTGTAATCTGTGGGTTTGTTGTTATTGAAGAATATGGGTACGAGCCACCGTGTATTCCAATCTGTGTGCTGTCAGTTCCAAGATATTTAGTCTTTACTTCATCAAGGAGTTCAAAAGTCTCTTCTTCGTTATAGCCATCAGCTTTAAAAGTTTTGAATACATCATCAATACCTAGTATAATGTGGTTGCTACTGCTGGTAATATATTTGTATAAATCCTCGTTATAACAATTTGTGGTAAGGCTATTATATAAATTATTAGTAGCGCTATAATAATAGTAATTATCGCTATTAACAATAATAATGCAATTATAGAATGTGCAATATTCGAGATTTGAAAGATAGGACTTTTGGTTAATTATAGAATTATGTGATATTGTTGAGCATTTATTATTGAATAGTTCTGTAATATAGCAATTTGTGAATGAGAGGCTGTTGCTACCACTGTTGTCAAGAGCAGATAGTGTTTCAACTATCTTGCAATGAATGAAGCGGTTATTTTTGTACGATGATGAACTATGATTGGAGTATTGGAGTCTTTTAAACCTGTCTTTTATGAATGTCGCATTGTTCAATCCTTCTTCTATAGTTACTGTAAAGTTGTTGAATATTCCCTCTATTGTAAGGTTCTTCTCTACGTTAACCCCAACAGCAATGCTGAAATCACCTGTGATTATAGTTGGGTAGGTGTTGCGTGATGTGTTTGTCTCAATACCGGCACCGCGCAGGGTAATGGCTTTGGTGATGTCTACTGCATTGAACGAGCCGCTTGATAGGGTGATGACATCGCCGTGTGCGGCAGCTGTGTGTGCCTCCTTTAAGGCTTCTGCTCCATAGAATATTGTGATTTCTCCTTCGTGGCTAAGGGTAGCCAACATTGAACTCTGCGCAATTGCGCTGCCGGCAAAGAGGCAAAGAGTGAGCACAAGGCTCAAAAAAGACTTTTTCATAATGTCGTGTTATGTTGCCACGACAGCTCCCTATTTGGCGGTTTGTATTGAAATATAAAGAAGCGTGGAGCTGTCTGCTATTTCAAAGCGAGGGCCCTAGGAAAGCCTAACAAGTAAAATAACACGACAGCCCACGCCATCATTGATGGATAGCGTGAAACCGCTTATGCCATTCTTACTTGTTGAAAATTTCCTAGGTTTTCGCTTTAAGAATGAAGCATACGCTTCTAAAAATAATATGTCTGGCAAGCGTTTTTTGTTCGCTTGCTAGTTACAAAAGTAATTCTTTTTCAATAAAAAATAAAGTTAGTAACGTTTTTTTTACAATGGAAAACAACACAATAAACATCAATATCCAGTGTCTTAGTCGCATGGATTGTGCTTATTGTGCTGTTTTATATACTTTATGGATATTCGGATATTTGCCTGGTTTCCGGATTCCAATAGTATTTACTACAATTCAGTAGGATTAATATGCTATTGTTTGGAAGAATAGCTTTTTTCACCTGAAAAATTTCCCTATTACCGGAATGTTTTTCAGCGGCAGGTCTTTCTTTATAAAATATGCGACGAATACAATAAGCAGAACTGTATTGCATGCCATTCTTAGAATGCTGTTTTCTATCGGGTTGGCAACAGATATGCCGTAGAGAACAGCGAACAGTGCCGTGTATGCAAGAATGCTTTTAAGGTCGTAGCTTATAGCATTGCGCTTCTGGCCTATGATGTACGATAGCAGCATAGCTGTGAAGTAACCTGCAAACGATGCCCAGGCACAAGTTATATACCCATACACCGGAACGAACATTATATTTACAGCAAAAAGTATTGCGCATCCGATGAAAGAGAATATCGCACCCCAGTAAGTCTCATCGTTCAGCTTGTACCAGAACGAGAGATTGAAATATATTCCCATGAATATCTCAGCAGCCATTACTACCGGAACGACATTCAGGCCTTCCCAATATGCCGGGCTTATGATATACTTGAGTATATCCATGTAGAACATTACAACAAGGAATGCCATCATTGCTATTACAATAAAATACTTCATTGCTTTTGCATACAGCTCCTTGCTGTCTTTCTCCTTGCTGTTGCCAAAGACAAACGGCTCATATGCATAGCGGAACGCCTGCATGAGCATAGCCATTATAGCAGCCACTTTAACCGAAGCACCGTAAATGCTCAGTTCAACCATTCCCTGCTTGCCCGGAACAAGCCAGGTATATATAATCTTGTCGGCATGGAGATTCAATATTCCGGCTATTCCCAGCAGGAGAAGCGGCCAGGAGTATTCAAGCATGCTTTTGAGCAATCTCTTGTCGGCTGTAAAACGGAACATCTTCAATTCGGGAATGAAGAAGAGCGTTATGGCCGATGTGCATAACAGGTTTATGAAGAATACATAGAATGCCTGGTTTGCAGGGTCGTAGAAGCGGCTGAATGTCTCCGGGTATGCAGTAGCAAGCTTTGGCAATATCACAAAAGCAAATATGTTCATAGCTATATTCATTCCTATGAACAGCAGTTTAAGTGCTGCGAACTTTATTGGCTTTTTCTGGAATCTCAGCAACCCGAACGGAATGGATTGCATGGCATCAAGTGCAACCACAACAGCCATCATGCCTATGAATTCAGGTGTTGCTGCATAACCGAGGCAATCGGCAACAGACGGCAGGAACAGGAATACAGCAAGCAGGAATACCCCGCACAATGCGCCAATAACCTGCATCGACATCGAGAATACTCTCCTTACATCGCTGTTCTCCTTGCTTGCGAATCGGAAGAATGTAGTTTCGAAGCCGAATGTAAGCAACACAAGAAGAATGGCTGTCCATGCATACATGTTTGTCACAACACCGTAGTTGCCGCTTTCCACGCTCATCTTGGCAGTGTATAGCGGAACAAGCAGATAGTTGAGAAAACGGCCTATGATGCTGCTTAGGCCATATATTACAGTATCCTTTACAAGTGATTGCAGTTTGCTCATCTTTTCACTCTTGTGGGTATTCCGAATGGTTTGTTAGAACAATGTGCCTTGCTCGCCGTTGGCATAGCGGCTGCGTCCCAGATGCTTGTATGCCAGGTCGGTCACTTCGCGACCACGTGGGGTACGCTTTATGAATCCCTCCTTGATAAGGTACGGTTCATAAACCTCTTCAATGGTTCCAGTGTCCTCACTTAAAGCAGTGGCAATTGTTCCAATGCCTACAGGGCCTCCCTTGAACTTGTCTATGATAGTGCATAGTATCTTGTTGTCAATCTCGTCAAGGCCGTACTTGTCGATATTCAATGCTTCGAGAGCCAGTTTGGCAATTGAGTTTGTTATATGTCCGTCGCCCATTACCTGTGCAAAGTCGCGTACACGGCGAAGCAGCGCATTGGCAATACGTGGCGTGCCTCGGCTCCGGCGCGCAATCTCGTATGTAGCCTCCTTGTCATACGATACCCTGAGAATCTCTGCCGAACGGCTTATGATGCCGGCCAGAGTCTCGCTGTCGTAATACTCAAGATGCATGTTTATGCCGAACCTGGCACGCAAAGGTGCAGTGAGCAATCCGCTACGTGTGGTAGCACCTATGAGTGTGAACGGGCTCAAGTCTATCTGTATCGAGCGTGCCGACGGTCCTTTGTCAATGAGAATATCTATACGGTAGTCCTCCATTGCCGAATAGAGATACTCCTCTACAATGGGCGAAAGGCGGTGTATCTCATCAATGAAAAGCACATCATTCGGTTCGAGCGATGTCAATATTCCGGCAAGGTCTCCCGGTTTGTCGAGTACAGGCCCCGATGTTACCTTGAAGCCTACTCCAAGTTCATTGGCTATTATGTTGCTGAGTGTTGTCTTTCCCAAGCCCGGAGGGCCATGTAGCAGAACGTGGTCGAGTGACTCGCCACGCATTTTTGCAGCCTGTACAAAGATTTTGAGGTTGCTTACAATCTTCTCCTGTCCGTTGAAATCGGGAAAAGATAGCGGGCGCAACGCATTCTCGAACTCCTTGTCGCTGTTCTTGCCGCGTATATTGAAATCTCCGTTCATTTATAGTTCTCTTGCTGTAAAATACAAATCGGTTCAAATGACCATTATCTGCAAAAATAGTGCATTATGGCGAAGATTTTAAATTATATCCCAAATTTTTATGACCGTTATATCATCCATCTTATAATTATAATGGCAGTTATAATGAGTATCAACAGCAATATTCCTCTGCGTTGCCCTTTCTTGAAATAGAAAAAATCCTCCATACAGTTTTATCTAAGCATTGTATAGACAAAGGTATTTTAAAAAAATGTATGTATTGTTCTCAGAAGTTGTTTAAATAGAGTTTATTATTAAAATTAATTAATCTTGATTCCATAATAGCTGAAATAACGCCTGTAGTAAGATAAATTAATATAACTTTGTTGCAGAACGGTATATATGTATAGAATGTCCATACGTTACAAAATAGCTATAGGTTACACTTTACTCATGGTTTTGTTGATTGTTACCATGGGGTATATATATAGTGGTGTACGTCATATAACCGGCAGTGATGAAAATGATAACTTGCTGAGAATGAGGCGACGTATTACAAACGAAGTTATCAATAATCTTAACAATGCAGAAATAATAGGACAATCCATTATTGCAGGAGAAACATCCGGTTATCCAACTTATAGGAACGTGATATCTGTTGCAAATGAGTATATTGACTCGCTTCGCTGTATAACAGATCAACCCATACAGCTTTTGCGCCTTGATACGGTTGTTATGCTCATGGAGCAGAAGGATAGAAATATGCGGAATCTTTTGAGTGTATTGAGGAATAATGAATCAGACAGGAATTTTAATAAAGAGATAGAAGCCATACAGCATCTGCAAGACTCGTTTGCCGAGGCAGAACTTACGCGTGAGCGTGTAATTGTGCGTACCAAATCGGAAATTGTGTCGGGCAAACCGAAGAGCTTCTTCAAAAGAATAAGAGAAGTGTTCTCACCTTCAAAGAAAGATTCAATTGTGGTAAGAGATACTATATATGAAGTTTATACAGATACACTCAATGATGCAGATATTGTAGCTGATACAATAGCTTCTATCCTTAGAAACATGCAGTCGCGTGCTTCGGACAACCAGAAGGAGAGGTTACGCAAACTGAACCTGCAGGTGAAGCAGCTGGGTATGATTAGCTTTCAGCTGAACAGCAAAGTGCAACAGTTGCTTAAGACAATAGAGGAAGAAGACCGCATGCGTTTAGAACAAGAATTGTATGAAAATGAGCATATTCGCAGATGGTCGGCTGCTGTAATCTCTGTTATAGCAGTTGTTTCATTGCTTATAGCCGGGTTCTTGCTTTTTCTTATATGGCGTGATATAACACGCAGCAACCACTACCGTAATGAGTTGGAGAAAGCGAAGCAGCATGCAGAGGAGTTGCTTGAGGCTAAAGAGAAACTAATGCTGACAATAACACACGATATAAAGGCTCCGGCAGGTGCTGTTCTTGGTTATTTGGAGTTGCTCGGAAATATAGTCTCCGGTGAACGTCAGCAATTCTATTTGAAAAACATACAAGAGGCAACTACTCATCTTTTGCAGTTAGTTACATCACTTCTGGATTTTCATAGGTTAGATTCCGACAAAGCTGATTTGAAGCTTGTTGTATTCAATGCAAAAGAATTGTTCAGCGCAATCATTGACAACAACAAGCCTTTGGCAGACTCTGCAGGTCTCACACTTACAGGAATAATTGATAATAATCTTGATACTCTTATTGTAGGTGATTCCTTAAGGTTGCGACAGATAATAGAGAATCTGTTGAGTAATGCATTGAAATTCACCTCTAAAGGCTTTGTTGAGATTAGAGCACGGCTTTATGAATCCACACTACAGTTCAGTGTGACTGATACAGGCTGCGGAATGAGCGATGAAGAACAAGAACTCATATATAGGGAATTTATGAGATTGCCAAGTGCGCAGGGAAAGGAGGGATTCGGATTAGGTCTTGCCATTACTAATAGGATTGTGGATTTGTTGGGCGGTGAGATTTTTGTAGAAAGCCGTATAGGCTTTGGTACCACATTCAAGGTTTCCTTGCCTTTCGAATACCCTGTCAACTGCAACGGAAACAGCAGCGAAAAGTTGTATGATGATATAGATATTCCAAGTGCAGAACTTCTTTTGATAGACGATGATACTCTTCAGCTTAATATGATAGTATCAATGCTTGCCGACACTCCCATCAATACAACATGTTGTACACATCCCGACGAATTGTTCATGCATCTCAAGCAGAACAAGTTTGATATTCTGTTTACTGATATACAAATGCCAGCCATAAATGGTGTAGATCTCATAAGTAGAATACGTGAATCGGGTTTCTCTAACATACCCGTTGTCGCTATGACAGCGAGAAGCGATATAAATCATGAACAGCTAAAGGAGTATGGTTTTTCGGCATCTCTTCATAAGCCATTTACAAGAAAAGAACTGTTTCAAGTGCTGTCCGTAGCATTGAAGTATGATAATATTGATTTCGTCAGACTTACAGAATTTGCCGACAACGATATGGATGCAGTGAACGATATTATGACTACATTTGTAGCTGATATAAGAGAAAAGAGGAAAATCCTTGCAAAGGCAATGCAGGAGAAGGATATTGCGGCGGTAACAACCATAACACACCAGCTTATGCCAATTTTTGTAATGGTAGGAGTAAAAAACGGTAAAGAGGAGCTTGAGTGGTTTGAATTGCGGCGTGATATTACAGAATATACCTCTGATGCCGATAAGAAGATAATCGCTATACTTGAAGCAATAGATAAAATAATAGATGCAGCAGTCTTGTATAAAGAGAAATGAAATAGCATAAATGGCAAAGAAGATATTGATAGTTGAAGATGATCTTACTTTTTCAACAGTATTGAGAACATGGTTGGGTAAGAAAGGTTTTGAAATTTCTGTGGTAAGCAATGTTTGTGGAGCACGCAAGACAATTGAGGCCGAAAGTATTGACCTGATACTCTCTGATTTGCGATTGCCTGACGGAAACGGAACAGACCTGCTTGAATGGATAGAGAAGAACAGGGTTTCTGTTCCGATAATAATAATGACAAGCTATGCTGATATACAGAGTGCTGTAAATGCAATGAAGCATGGTGCCAGCGACTATATATCGAAGCCGGTGCATCCCGATGAACTGCTTAGAAAGATAGAGGAGGCCATGAGTAAAAGTTCTGTTTCGGCGAACCACATGCAAAAAACCAATGACACTATTCCTGAGTCCGATACAGCAGAGTTTATGGAAGGGAACAGCGAGGCTGCACGTCAGCTTTATAACTATGTGACTCTTGTTGCTCCAACCCCGATGTCAGTGCTTATTAATGGTGCAAGTGGAACAGGAAAAGAGTTGATAGCAAGGCGAATACATAGGTTGAGTAAGCGTAGCAACCGTCCTTTTATCGCAATTGATTGCGGTTCAATTCCCAAAGAGCTTGCAGCTTCGGAATTCTTTGGTCATGTAAAAGGTTCTTTTACAGGAGCTGTAACGGACAAGACCGGTGCCTTTTTGGAAGCTGATGGTGGAACGTTGTTTCTTGATGAGGTTGGAAACTTAAGTTATGAAGTGCAGGTGCAATTGTTGCGTGCCTTGCAAGAGCGTCGTGTACGTCCGGTAGGTTCGACAAAAGAGTTAGAAGTTGATGTGCGTATAGTGTGTGCTACCAACGAGAATCTGGAAGCAGCAATAGAAAAAGGTTTTTTTAGAGAAGATCTTTATCATCGCATTAATGAGTTTACCTTGCGTATGCCTTCACTTAAGGAACGTTATGAAGATATTGTTCCTTTTGCAAAGTTCTTTTTAGATTGTGCCAACAGAGAATTGGGCCGTAGTATTATTGGTTTCGATATCTCAGCAACAGAGTTGTTGCAGGGATATTCATGGCCAGGTAATATACGTCAATTGAAGAATGTTATAAAACGCGCAACACTGCTTGCCAACGATAATTATATAAAGGCAAAAGACCTTAACATAGTGATACCGAATGAAACCTCTAGTCCTCTTTTTGACAGGGAGGATGAAAAGAGTCGTATAACTGATGCTCTAAGACGTACCGGTAATAACAAGAGTAAAGCAGCAGCTTTTTTGGGAATAGACCGCAAAACTTTATATAATAAACTCAAGCTTTTTGGCATTAAGTAACCGAGTGTGGAAAAATTCCACACAATTCCACACCTAATTCTACATTTTTCCACAACAGTAAAATTTTATACAAATGCCAACTGTTTGATTATTAGTGATTTGTATAAAACTGTGCGCTTTTGGCACGTAATTTGTTTATAGTAAATTGAAGCATATACGATGCTTGATGAAAAACATTTATTAATACATCCAAATGATATTTAGTTATGGGAAAGAATGTTAAAAGAATGAATTGTGTGATTAGTTTTGTAAGTGGAGCAAGAGTACTTGTTGTAACGATTTTAAGCCTTGTAATCCTGGCATCTTGCGGTAATGGTCCTAGCAAGGAGGAGCTTATGGCGAAGGTTGATTCGCTTAATGTAGAGCTTGCTAATTCCAGTAAGGAGGTTGATGACCTTATGGGTCTTTTCAATGATGTTTCAGAGGGTTTCCGTCAGATAAACGAGGCAGAAAATCGCATTGCGATTAAGAGCGGTACAATTGAGAATGCTCCGGCAAGTATAAAAGATAGAGTTAAAGCAGACCTTGCTTTTATCCAGTCAAGAATGAAGGAGAATAAGGAATTGATTGAAGAATTGCAGGGTAAACTCAAGAACAGCAACTATAGGTCATCACAGCTGAAAAAGGCTGTCGAGTCCCTTACTGCCGAACTCTCTGCAAAGACAGAAGAGATAAAGGCTCTTCAGGCTGAACTTGCAGCAAGAAACATAAAAGTAAAAGAACTTGATGAAGCTGTTGTTTCATTGACTGCAATTAAGGAAGAGCTTACAGTACAGAATAACGAAAGTAAACAAATAATTGCCGAGCAGGACAAAACATTGAATGCAGCATGGTATGTAATAGGTAGCAAGAAAGAACTTAAAGAACATAAGATAATTACAAATACCGGTCTTTTCAAGAAAGGTGATGTGATGGAAGACTCCGGTTTTAACAAGGATTACTTTACACAGATAGACATAAGAAATATAAACGAAATTGTTCTTGGAACAAAGAAGGCCAAGGTGCTTACAACCCATCCGGAAGATTCATATACGGTAGTAGAGGGGGGTGATGGTATGCTTACCTTAAAGATTTTGGATTCAACAAAATTCTGGAGTGTTACAAGATACCTTGTTGTACGTGCCGGCTGATAAATGACCTATAGTTCATGCATAATTGCATACCGTTATATCTTGTCAAGGTAATATTTGTTGTAATGTCTGTAAACATAATTGAGTTTTTATAGTTACAATAATAGCAAGGTACTTTAGACTTGTTCTTTGATTTCTGGCTGTACTTCTGAGGCAATTTCTGCATGTTGCCGTCGAGGTACAGCCTTTTTTGCAATAAACACCAGATAGCCGTTATGGAAAAATATCTTTATATATTCAGGAGATACCCCCTCTCTCTGTTGGCAATTGCAGCCATAATATTCCTTACGTTCTACAGGACTTCAGGAGATGCCCCCTCCTTTCCTGGGCTAGACAAGATTGCCCATTTTCTGATGTATGCAACACTCTGTTCAATAATACTTTTTGAGTATTACAGGTCCCATACAATAGCCAATGCAAGCCGTATATTCTGGTTTGCAGTTATTGTACCGATACTTTTCAGCGGAGTGATGGAACTGTCACAAGGATTTTTTACATCATACAGAAGCGGAGATTTCTATGACTTTCTGTTCAATGCTGCAGGAGTTCTTGTTGCTGCATTTTCGTGTATCTTATATAAACGAAGCCGTCGATAAGGCATAAAGGAGGGCAACCCAAAAGAAAATGGGTTGCCCTCCTTTGCTTGAATTCCGTTTCAGGTATTCTCTGTTATTTTAATGAGATTAATAATATATAATCTCTCTCTTTTCTGGTGTAACTACAGTCTGTTTGTTTTCTATATTGCCGTCCCCGTATTTTCTATAGCTCTTCTTGCGGACTTCCCTTTCTGTCCAGTTTCCTTTTGAGTCAAAGTTCTTGTAGGTATATTCCATTTCATCGACTTCTACCATGTCATAGTCATTGTACTCCACAACAGTCTTTTCCCTATTGTTCTCTTCGTTGTACGTTATCTTCTCTGTTGTGTAGCTCTCTCCATACCATAGAGCCTCTATTTCGGTCATATAACCGTTCTCATCATATACATATTTCGCTTCTACGTACGGCATGTCACCACCTTCGGGAACTGCAACATACTTTACCATCTCGTTTTTCTCGTTACGTTCGGTACTGATGTCTATTTTTTCATCCCAAAGCTTGTCGTAGCTATGTGCTGTTGCCATTCCGTTTTCATCAAATTCCAGATTATAGGCAAGGTTTTCTATTCCATTGTTTACGGACAGTACCTTAACGCTCTTTACATTGCCTGCGAGTTCATACATCTTGAGATCGCTAGTGCTTGAGTCGCTTTTGTCGGAGCAACCGGCCAATGCAATGCAAATGGCTGCAGCTAAAGTAAATGACAGTTTTTTCATGATAAATTATATTGAAGGTTAGTTATAAAAGTTACCAGCATTTGTAAGGGAAACGTGTTAGGCTCGAATTATAGTACTTGCCGTCTCCTGTTATCTCCTTGCCGATGAACGGCGGCTTTTCAAAGGCCTCATTCTCGTCGTGCAGTTCCACTTCGGCAACTACAAGCCCCTCATTGTCGCCGTAGAACTCATCTACCTCGTATGTGTGCGCTCCGCATTTTACAAGGTACCTTCTTTTGTCAATGATTGCATTATGGCATAGTTTCATCAGCTCCCAAGCCTCTTCTACAGGAATCTCCTTTTCCCATTCGAAACGGCTCACCCCTCCGTTTGCCGACGGCCCTTTTATTGTAAGGAACCCTTTCTCTCCACGCACCCTCACTCTTGTCGAGTTGCCGCCTTGGCGGCATATATAGCCTTGCGCTATGCGGTCGCTGTGGAAAGCCATCGCCTTGTAGCTGTCGTCGGTGACGAGGAACTTCCTCTCTATCTCAATTGCCATGTATTTCTTGTAAAATTACTCTCCGTTCTCGGCAAATTCCATCAGGAATGCCTTTATGAAGCCGTCTATCTTGCCGTCCATAACACCGTTCACGTCCGATGTCTGGTAGTTCGTACGGTGGTCCTTTACACGGCGGTCATCGAATACGTAGCTGCGTATCTGCGAGCCCCATTCAATTTTCTTCTTTCCAGCCTCAACCTTAGCCTGCTCTTCCATGCGGTGCTGCATTTCTTTGTTGTAGAGGATAGAACGGAGCTGTCGCATAGCGTTCTCCTTGTTCTTTGGCTGGTCGCGTGTCTCGGTGTTCTCGATGAGAATCTCCTCTTCGGCACCGGTGTAAGGGTCCTTGTACTGATAGCGCAAGCGTACTCCCGATTCCACCTTGTTCACGTTCTGTCCTCCTGCACCGCCGCTTCGGAATGTATCCCATGATATGCGTGCAGGCTCAATTACCACTTCGATGCTGTCATCGACAAGCGGTGTCACGAACACCGAACTGAACGATGTCATGCGCTTGCCCTGTGCGTTGTAAGGGCTCACGCGTACAAGACGGTGAACACCATTCTCGCCCTTGAGATAGCCGTATGCGTATGCTCCTTTGATTTCAAGGGTTACAGTCTTTATTCCCGCATCCTCGGCCTCCTGCAGGTTGGCAACGGTTAGCTTGTAGTTGTTGGCCTCGGCCCATCGCATGTACATTCGCATTAGCATGCTTGCCCAATCCTGAGCCTCAGTACCTCCTGCACCCGAATTTATCTTGAGCACGCAATCCATCTCGTCGGCCTCGCCGCGCAGCATGTTTTTCAGTTCAAGCTCCTCGATTGCTGCCAGAGCGCGTGCATAGGCATCATCTACTTCATGTTCATCGACCATCTCTTCACGGAAAAGCTCCATTGCCATTTCGGTCTCTTCGGTACGGTTGTTTACCTCCTTGTATCCGTCAATCCATGCCTGCAGTCCCTTGACTTTTTTCATCTGTGCCTCGGCCTCTTTTGCGTTGTCCCAGAAGCCGGGTGCCTGTGTACGGAGCTGTTCCTCCTCAACCTGTATTATCTTCTCATCTATTGCAAGGTATTGCTTGAGCGCAGCCGTGCGCTCTTTTATGTCTTTCAGTTGGTCGGCTGTTATCATCTGTAGTGTGTCGTTTTAAATTCTTTGCGAAGATACAACGATATTCAAAAATAAACAAATTACAATAATCAGTAAAGGTTATAAAATCAAATTGTTCGCAATTTTTAAAAATAAGATTTGGCAATTGATTGGTTATCTTTGTACCTTTGCGTTGTTGATGACAGTATAAAGAAGACAAATTCTGTATGATTATAACCGAGTCGAATGTAAACAGAGCAGTTGAGTTGTTGAAGGTTCTTATCAGTACCCCGTCGATAAGCCGTGAGGAGAGTGATGCGACCGACAAGTTGCAGCATTTCATCGAGAGGGGTGCACCGGTGCGTTTCGACATGCACCGTCACCTTAACAATATATGGTGCATTGCACCGGGGTACGACGCTACGCGCCCTACATTGCTGCTCGATGCTCATATCGACACTGTAAAGCCTGTTGCAGGCTGGAGCAAGCACCCCTTCACTCCTATTGTCGATGGCGACATCATATACGGCCTCGGCAGCAATGACGACGGTGCATCATTGGTTACAATGCTTCAAGTCTTCTATCAGATATGCCAGAATCCGCAGAATTATAACACAATATTCCTCGCTTCGGCCGAGGAGGAGGTGTCCGGAAAGAACGGCATCGAGGCTGTAATACCCTTGCTTCCTCCTATAAGCTGTGCCATAATAGGCGAGCCGACAGGCATGCAGCCGGCGATAGCCGAAAAGGGACTTATGGTTCTCGACTGTACAGCAACAGGCATTGCAGGCCATGCGGCACGAAACGAAGGTGTGAATGCGATATACAAGGCTATTGAGGATATCGATTGGTTCAGAAACTACAAATATTCGGAGAGTTCTCCTCTGCTTGGCGATGTCAAGATGACTGTTACCCAGGTGAATGCCGGGAAGCAGCATAATGTCATCCCCGACAGTTGCAGCTATGTCGTTGACATACGCAGTAACGAGTGCTATTCCAACAGCGAGCTTCTTGAGATAATCGGAAGCCATGTGAGCAGCGAAGTCAAGGCGCGTTCTACGCGTTTGAACTCGTCGTCAATATCTGCCGAACACCCTCTTGTAAAACGTGCCGTGGAGCTTGGCCGCAAGCCCTACGGCTCGCCGACGTTGTCGAATCAGGCATTATTGAGTATCCCCACACTCAAGATGGGCCCCGGTGACTCCTCACGTTCGCACACAGCAAACGAATATATAAGGATAAGCGAGATACGCGAGGGTATAAAGCTATTCGCCGAAATGCTCGACGGGCTTAAAATCTGAATGTTTTGTTTGTAAATTTCCGGAAGTTAACAAAAGTTGAGTACAAGGCTTGCAAAGTTCCTGAATGCCGCAGTTTATTTAAGTAAATGAGGATTTTGGGAACATTGCATAATACAGTAATCCGCTTTTTAGTCACTTACGTATCTCATTGCCAAAGCCTTGTTCTCACAATCTTCCATAATTTCGCGTTCGCCTTTACCTTTGAGGACACAGCCTTTTCGTATCCGTAAATGACATCGTACATTCGGGACAAAAAAAGCTGTATTCGGGACAAAATTTCAGTCAGTTGTCCCGTAAATCCGGAAATAATATTATTTTTGTCCCGAATGAAGAATAAGATATCATGACAATACAGGTTGAAATATTGCAATTCTTGCACTATAATCCATCGTCTAGCAGAGTGGAAATCGCAGAAGCTTTGAAAGAGGCTCCAAATGAAAGAACATTGAAGCGGATTATTGCCGATTGTGTGCAGAAAGGTGACATCGTGGTTGAGGGTAGAGGAAAGGCTACCCGATATTCCTTGTCGGCACAGGCTCATCTCATGATGCCGCTTGATATTGATACCTATTTTGCAAATGATATAGATGAGCGTGTGGTTCAAGAGACGTTCAATTTCCAATTGATTTGTGATATATTGCCGAATGTTGTTCTGTTTACAGCTGAAGAGAAAGCAAGGCTGAATGCCGCTCATAATATTTTTTTGGCAAATATGAGCACCTTGTCCGGTGTGGAATATCGTAAGGAAATGGAGCGTCTTGGTGTGGACTTATCCTGGAAATCATCACAGATTGAGGGCAATACATATTCTCTCCTTGAAACAGAAAGATTATTGAAAGAAAGAGAAACTGCTAAGGGAAAAACTAAAGAGGAGGCGGTTATGCTGCTTAATCATAAAGAGGCACTTGATTTTATTCTGGATAATCCGGATTACCTTAAGGAACTTTCTATAAGAAGAATAGAGGATATTCACATTATCTTGACAAAGGAACTTGAAGTGGGTAGTGGAATACGCAAGAGGCGTGTAGGCATAACAGGAACAAACTATCGTCCTCTTGACAATGAATTTCAAATTCGTGAAGCATTGGAAGATAGTTGCCGGTTGATTAATGGCAAAGAAGATGTTTTTGAGAAAGCATTGCTTGCTCTACTTCTATTGTCGTACATACAACCATTTACCGATGGTAACAAACGAACGGCCAGAATTGGAAGTAACGCAATTCTTATGGCATGGGGGTATTGTCCGATATCTTTCCGCACCGTGGATTCTATCGATTATAAGAAGGCTATGCTCATGTTCTATGAGCAGAACAATATCGCATCTTTCAAGCAGATCTTTATCGAGCAGTATGAGTTTGCTGTAAAGAATTACTTCTAAAATAAATGTTCTGAATTACATTTGTATGTATAATACGACAGTTCTTTTAGAATCTTGTATTATAAAGAGGCTTTGTTCTCTAAGGCTTGTTTTTATTATCTCATTGCAAGAGCTTTGTTCTCACAATCTTCCATAATTTCGCGTTCGCCTTTACCTTTGTCATTTATTCCGCATAGGTGCAGTATGCCGTGGATAATCACGCGGTACAGCTCCTGCTCGTATGTGGCACCTACCATCTCGCTGTTGCTGCGTACAGTGTCCAGTGATATGAAGAGGTCACCGCTTATCGTGTCGCCCTCGCAGTAGTCGAAGGTTATTATATCGGTGTAATAGTCGTGCTGTAGGTACTCGCGGTTCACCTCAAGAATCTTTTCGTCGTTGCAGAATATGTAGGCAATATCGCCCACCTTCTTGCCGTATGTGGCAGCAACGGCCTTAATCCACGCTGTTGTCTCACGTCTTTTTATTGCGGGCATCCTGGTACCCTCGGTCTGGTAGCTTATCATAAGAAAAGTGTTTTTTGTCATTCGGCAGAACGTATCGACGAGAAATCCGGAATAATATTTCAGATATCTCCCTGTCGGTCGATATGACAATCTGTTATAAAATCATCCGAAGAAAATATATGCAATTGCTATGGCTGCAATTATTCCGGCAAGGTCGGCAAGCAGTCCGCATGTTACCGCGTGGCGTGTCTTGCGTATTCCTACACTTCCGAAATATACCGCCAGTATATAGAATGTAGTGTCGGTAGCTCCCTGGAACAGGCATGCCATGCGCCCGGCAAAGGAGTCGGCACCGTATGTGCCCATAGCATCAATCATCATGCCTCTTGCTCCGCTTCCGCTCAGCGGCTTCATTATGGCAGTAGGCAATGCACCCACGAAGTCATCGCCTATGCCGGCTGCATTTGCGCACCATGCCACACCGTCCATTATCACGTCCATGCCTCCCGATGCGCGGAACACCCCAATGGCTACAAGTATAGCAACAAGGTAGGGGATGATGCGTACGGCTGTTGTGAATCCCTCCTTTGCTCCCTCTATGAATGCTTCATATACATTAATCCTTGCACGCATGCCGGCTGCGATGAAGAGTATTATCACCGAGAAAAGTATTATATTGGCAAGCGATGTCGAAACCACCTCAATCTCTACCTGCGAAAGCTGCATCATTCCCCATGTACCTCCTGCGACTAAGGCGCAGATGGCAAATAGGAAAAGCATCATTGTACGGTTGAAGAGGTTTATGCGCTGGTATATGCTTGTTATCATCAGGCCGACAAGTGTCGATACTGTTGTTGCAATAAGGATAGGAATGAATACATCGGTTGGATTTGCTGCTCCCAACTCGGCACGGTAGAGCAGTACCGATACGGGAATGAGCGTAAGCCCCGATGTATTGAGTACAAGGAACATTATCATGGGGTTGCTTGCCGTCTCCTTCTCCTTGTTCAGTTCCTGAAGCTCCTGCATGGCCTTAAGCCCCATTGGAGTAGCCGCGTTGTCAAGCCCCAGCATGTTTGCCGAGAAGTTCATGAACATTGTTCCCATAGCCGGGTGCCCTTTGGGTACATCGGGGAAGATTTTGCATAATACCGGGCTCAGCACTCTTGCAAGCGCAGCCACAAGGCCGCCTTTCTCGCCAATCTTCATTATTCCCATCCAAAGTGAGAGCACTCCTGTCAGTCCCAACGAAATTTCAAAGGCATTCTTTGCCTGTGCGAAGGTAGAGTCCATTATCGCAGGAAAGACCGTTGTGTCTCCTGCGAATATTAGCTTCCCCAGTGCAATTGCAAATGCAATGAGGAAGAATGCAATCCAGATATAGTTAAGTACCACGTTGTATTATTTTCCTAATTATCTGCGAAGATAGCAAAAGTGATGCAATAAACATAAGCCGGCAGAATAAAACCTTTGTGACGCTGCTTTTTATCTTAAATTTTACCAGTTGTCCAATGATTTTACATCGGGTGTCAAATTATTAGACATTTCTTCAAGGCTGTGTTTTTAGATAAATCGTTGATATTTGGAATTTTATAATTTTTGGCACGCTTTTGGCACGTAGTCTGGTAGAAATGTTTTTTTGTATGAAAAGGTTTTTTATGATAATTATTGCCGGCAGTCTTTTGTTTACTGGTACATCGGCACAGGTAATGACAATGGATGAGTGTATGGCTTATGCTGTAGAACACTCTGTATCGGTGGGAAAACAGGTGAATGCTCTTGACAATGCCAGAATGAGCTATAAACAGTCTGTTGCCTCATTGTTCCCGTCTGTTTCGGCTGGCATATCGGCAACGACCAACTTCGGACGTTCTGTCGATCCCGAAACAAACAGTTATACTACCGTATCTACATTCAGCAACTCATATAGTCTTTCGGCGTCAATGCCTATCTTTGCCGGGTTGCGTTATGTAAATGAGATACGTGCGGCAAGGACTGCACGTGACCGCGGTTACAGCGACCTTCAAATTGCGCGTGACAGGGTGGCTATGGATGTTATGAAGGCATACACCGATGTAGTATATTACAAAGGTGCCGTAAAGATATCGGAGGAGCATCTCTCTGCATCGCGCCGTACACTGCACCAGGCACGGAAACTGCATGAGTTGGGTCTGAAGAGTGCTGCTGAGGTCGCAGAGGTTGCTTCGCAGGAGGCTAATTATGAGTATCTGCTTACAGAGCAGCAGAATAATCTGGCTATGGCATCGATAAGGTTGCGCGAAACAATGAACTATCCGCAGAACACGCCTCTTGAGGTTGTAGAGAACTATGATATTCTTCCGCAGCAAACAGCTCCTCAGATTGATAATGTCGTAGAATATGCTCTTGCCAACAATGTGCAGGTTGTCTCTTCTGAGCTTGCCGTAAAGGAGTGCAACTTGCGTTACTTGAAGGCTAAGGCTGTATGGTTCCCGACAATAAGCCTCTCGGCAGGTATCGGGACAAACTTCTATACAAACTTTGAGAACCGTTCGGCATTCCCTTCATTCTCGTCACAATTCAAGAACAACAGAAATGAATATATCGGTGTGTCGATGTCAATACCGGTATTCTCCAATCTGAGCCGCAAGGCATCTGTGCGCTCTTCCCGCAATGCCTTGCGTAATGCCAAGCTTGAGATGGAGGCCACACGTAATGCTGTAGAGAGTGAAGTGGCCCAGGCCTGCAGGCAGATGCACGGTTATGGCAAGCTGTATAACCAGTCTGTAAAGAAGGTCGAGGCATCGCAATTGGCCTATAACGGTATATATGCTAAATTTGAAAAGGGGCTTGTTACGGCTATTGAACTGCAAATGGCTGCTGCAGACCTGTTGCAGGCAAAGTCGGATTGCTTGCGGTCGAAGCTGCAATATATGATAGAGAAGAGAATGGTTGACTATTATAGTGGAGTTCCGTTTGTACATTCAGAAAAATAAAATATAAATTACTATGGATATAAAGTTAGAAAAGAAAACCGGCTGGCGTGCCGTATTGAGCAAGAAGAGCCTTCCTTATCTGTTTGGAGTGTTGTTGGCAGTGCTTGTTGTGTGGCTTCTTATGAAGGAAAACGCTTCGACATTGCGTGTTAACACAGCAACTCTGATGGTGTCAAGTGTCGAAGAGGGTGAGTTTAACGATTACGTGAGCCTCAGCGGTACGGTGCAGCCTATAACTACCATGCAGCTTTCTCCTCTTGAAAGCGGTGTTGTGGAGCGTATTGTAGCCGAGGAGGGTACGGCTGTAAAGGCAGGTGATGTAATTCTTGAGATGACGAACAAGCAGCTGTCGATGCAGATACTGCAATCGGAAGCCGACCTTGCCGAGAAGCAGAATATCCTGCGCAATACTCTTATATCGATGGAGCAGGAACGCCTTTCATTGCGTCAGGAGATGCTGCAGCTCGACCTTGAGGTTGCCCGTAAGATGCGTGCCTATGAGCAAAACAAGGAACTCTTCAAGGAGGAACTTGTGGCCCGCGAGACCTATCTGCAGTCGAAGGAGGATTATGAACTGGCTCTTGCCAGGCGTTCCCTTGTCCGTGAGCGTCAAAAGCAGGATTCGCTTTACCGCACTGTTCAGGTGGCTCAGCTCGATGAGAACCTCCGTTCCATGCAGCTGAACATGCAGCTTATACGTGAACGTGTAGGCAACCTCAGGGTCAAGGCTCCGATAGACGGAGAGGTGGGCATGCTCAATGTTGTTTTAGGGCAGACTCTGAGCCAGGGAGGTGCAATAGGACAGATAAACGACCTTTCGGCATATAAAGTGACCGCAATGGTTGACGAACATTACATTGACCGTGTTGTGACCGGGCTGACTGCATCCTTCATGCGTCAGGACAAAGGATATGACATGCTGCTGAAGAAAGTGTATCCCGAAGTGCGTGAAGGAAGGTTCAAGATAGACCTTACTTTCAACGGCGAGTTGCCCGATAATATCCGTACCGGCCAGACATATAACCTGAACCTTCAGTTAGGCCAGCCGGTAGAGGCTGTTTACATTCCGCGAGGTGCGTTCTTCCAAAAGACCGGAGGACGTTGGATATATGTTGTCGATGAGGCTAGCGGAAAAGCCTATCGGCGCGAAATCCGCATCGGGCGTCAGAACCCCAGATTCTATGAGGTCCTTGACGGTCTCTCAAAAGGCGAGAAGGTCATAACATCGTCATACGACAACTTCGGCGACAATGAAGTGCTTATTCTAAAAGAAGGGAAGTGAAAATACAGCAGTAGATACGTAAGGTTTTGGAATTATTTAATAATAATATCTGTTTCTCCAATCATATAAAACAATAAAACTATGTATATAAAGAATTTTATAACACTGCTTAAAAGGTACACCATATCTTCTGTACTGAACATATTCGGTATGGCAGTGGCTTTTGCAGCGGTGTATCTTATAATGGTTCAGGTAAATTTTGACCTCTCATATAACAAGGGTATCCCCAATGCTGGCAACATATACCGTCTTGAATATCCCCACTGGGCCGAAGAGGGGTACTGGAGCACCACATGGGCACGTCAGTTGCCCGACGACCTTTGCAAGGGTGTGCCTGAAATAGAGAAGAGTGCTACAATATGGCCAACGGGACACTACAACATCAATTCCGATTACTCAAGAAAGAGTGACAAGGGAATAGAGTATCTATATTTCGACTTGTGTGAGGCTGAACGTGAAGGATTGGATATCTTCGGGATTGAGATAATCGAGGGTTCGCTCGACAACTTCCTCGACCATTCCACTTTGGTGCTGAAGGAGTCTGCTGCAAGGAGATTCAACATTTCGGCAGGTGATGTAATATGTTATGGCCGTGAGGCAAGCGAGGAGAATACCGCAACGGTAATTGCAATATGCAAGGATCCTGCATCGCCCAGCATTCTTGACGCGTGTGACGGTTGGGGAGGCATGCCCCCACAGGAGGAACACAATCCTAACAACTGGAACGACCCTTATTACCTGACATTGAGAAATGGGGCATCGCCCGATGCTGTATGCGAGAAAATGAAAGACAATCTCATAGGGTGGCTTCGACACCAGAATGCAAGTGAAGAAGACATTGCCGAATTTCTCAAACGTGCCAACCCGCGCCTGAATCCTCTCACTGAACTCTATTTTTCAACAGATGTCAGCGGTTCTGCACATGCAACCGGCAACAAGGCCACTACATACACGCTCTTTGCCATTGCTGTGCTCATTATGGCCATTGCTCTCATAAACTTCGTAAACTTCTTCTTTGCACTTATTCCTGTACGCATAAAGAGCATAAATACCTGCAAGGTATTCGGAGCATCATCTTTCACTCTGCGCCTGAACTTCGTCTTTGAGACCATGGGGCTTGTGCTTGTCGCTCTTTGCGGAGCGGCTGTGATTACAGGCGTGTTCATGGAGACATCGCTTACTGAGCATATATCAACGTCATTGGCCTTTGGCGACAATATAGATGTTGCAGTTGCTGTCTCCGTTGTCGCTCTTGTTACAGGGATTGTCGTGAGCATATACCCTGCGTGGTACATTACCCGTTTCTCACCGGCAATGGTAATGGGCGGTTTCCAGGCCACTGCACCGGGCAGACGATTGCGCTACACACTTGTGGCAGTACAGTATATTATCTCGATTACGCTTGTCATCTGTTCGCTTTCTATCTATAGGCAATACGATTATATGCTCACACATGACATGGGCTTCAACAAGAACAATCTTCTTGTAGTAAACCATCTGCCGGGCGGAACGGTATTCGAGTCGTACGACCCGGAGAATGGATTGTCTTACGGCAGGCGCGACGCATTTGCCGGGAGCCTGATGAAGAATCCCCAAATAGAGGATGTCACTTTTGCCGACGGTTCATTCATAAACTTGTCGAGAATGCAGTGGGGGCGCGACTTCAACGGCCAGAGCATATATTTCCAGGTATATCCTGTTTCATGGGATTTCCTGCGGTTTATGGGGATTGATATAGTTGACGGACGCGATTTCCTCAGCAGCGATGAATGCAATGCAAACGGTGCATATATATTCAACGAGGACGCTGCACGCAAGCTTGGCTTGAAGGTGGGTGATGTCTTTGCGGGTCACCGTTCAGGTACCGAGGTGGTAGGTATATGCAAGGATTTCAATTTCCGCCCCATGCAGTACAATATTGAGCCTTTCGCATTCTACATCTTCGGCAAGTATCCTTGGCGTGTAATGAACAAAATGTATGTGCGCACAACACCGGATGCCGATGTCACTGCTGTGCGTGAGTTCATAGCCAATACAATTGCAGAGTATGAGCCCGATGCGCCGGCCGATAGTTACGATATCTCATTCTTCGACTCCGAACTTGAGAGCAATTACAAGAAAGAGAGCAAACTGGCTTCACTTATTATCCTCTTCACGGTGCTTTCGATATTGATTTCGATAATAGGAGTCTTTGGCCTTGTGCATTTTGAGACACAGTATCGCCGGCGCGAGATTGGAATACGCCGTGTGCATGGTGCATCGGTAAGCAGCATATTGGCAATGTTCAACAGCAAATATCTTCAGGTTCTGGCCGGGTGTTCCTTAGTGGCGGTGTTGCTGGGGTTTGTGATAATAAAGTACTGGACAGAGCAGTTTACCTATCAGGCACCTATGGCCTTATGGATATATCTGCTTGCAATTTCCCTTGTTGCCTTGATAACGGTGCTTACAGTTACCGCATGTTCATACAAGGCTGCAAACGACAATCCGGTTGATGCAATAAACAAATGATAAAATAGAATCATGTATCTAAGGAACTTCATAATTTTACTGAAAAGGTATATTACCTCTTCTGTATTGAACATACTAGGTATGGCGGTGGCCTTTGCAGCGGTCTATCTTATCGCAGTGCAGGTGAAGTTTGACCTGTCATATAACCGCGTAATCAAGAACTCGGAGCGTATATATCGTTTGGAGCATCCGTCTTGGATTGGTGACGGCAGTTGGGATTTCAGCTGGAACCGTCAGACACCGGATGAAATGTGTTCCGTTTGTCCTGAGATTGAGGCAGGTGGTTCAATTTACGAGTTACAGAATGCAATGTACTACTCTGGAGATGTATCTGTCAAACGTAATGGTTCTATTGAGAATTTTGTCATTAAATTCGGAGCGGCAGAACCAGAGGTGCTGGAGGTTTACCCTTTTGAGTTTATTGCAGGCGGTGCTTCGTCATTCCATACCGAATATGACATTATCATTACAGAGAGTGTTGCCAATGGATGTAATATATCAGTGGGAGATAAGTTGCATTATGGCCGGAATGCCGACAGTGAACTGCTATTTACAGTTGTAGGTATCTACAAAGACTTTCCACGCCCATCTACAATTGCCATGTCTGATGGTTTTTGCTATATGGCAAAAGCAAAACCCGAAGAAGAGGGTAATTGGGGTACTCCGTACTATGTACTGCTGGGAGAAGGTGCTTCGCGCGAGGATGCCGAGGCGAAAATGTATCAGTACGTTATTGATGACTGTCAAAAGAGAGGACTGGATGAACAGGAAACTGAGGTTCAGATTTCGCGTATCAAACCGCGCCTAATGCCTATCAATGAACTTTTCTTTGCAGAGGATACTCATAATATTGGAATATCAGGTAGCCGTACGACAACATATACACTCATTGCAATTGCCGTATTGATTCTGGTTATTTCGTTTATCAACTTTATAAACTTCTTCTTTGCTTTGATTCCGAGCAGAATCCGTGCTGTCAATAATTATAAGGTTTTCGGTGCGCCAACAGCAAAACTACGTCTTAATTTTCTGTTTGAGACAATGGGGCTGATTCTTGTATCACTTTTTGGTGCAGCAGTTATTGTGGTGCTGTTTGCCGATACACCGCTTAAAGAGTATATCTCGACTTCAGTTGCAATCAATGAGAATTGGTCATTGGCTGGTGCTATCGTTCTGGGCTTGATTCTTTTTGGTGTAGTAGTGTCACTATATCCCGCGTGGTATATTACCGGATTCTCGCCTGCATTTGTTATCAAAGGTGACTTCTCTGCATCAAAGTACGGACGTATCTTGCGATATGCACTTGTAGGTGTGCAATATTTCATTTCCATTACATTGATTATCTGCTCGCTCTTTATCTATCGTCAGCATCAATATATGCTCACAAGGGATATGGGCTTCGACAAAGAAAACATCTTGACCGTAGAAATACCATACGATGCAACTTATGGCTGGACAAAAGAGGATGGTATTACAATGGACTATACTAAACGCAATGCCTTGGAGGATAAACTCAAACAGAATCCTCAAATTATAGATGTTGCTTGGGGACAGGGAGAGTTCATTTCTGGTGGTGATAGACAGTGGTCACGTAAGACCGAAGATGGGCAACACGTCACCTTTAGAGTGTATCCGGTATCGTGGAACTTCTTGCAGGTAATGGGGATTGACATTGTCGAAGGCCGTGATTTTATACTCTCCGATAATGAGGTGGTGACCGGTGCATTGATATTCAACGAGAAGGCTGCTAAAGACATGAATATTTCTTCTGAGAGTAAAATACAAGGTCATATCAGCAACATGCAAACACAAGTAGTCGGCATTTGCGAGGATTTTGATTTCCAATCGGCCCAAAACGCCATAAAACCGTATGTCTTTATTGTCTTTGGCCAATATGGCTGGGACTTGCCTCGTAGGGCTTATATACGTACAGTTGCGGGTGCCGATATTACGAAAGCAAGAGAGTACATACACCAAACGATTGTTGATTTTGCTCCCGATGTTGTGCCGGAGAATATCAATGTAAGATTCTTTGATGATGAGATTGAATTTATCTATCAGAAAGAAGATAAACTCTCGACCCTTGTCACACTCTTCTCGTTCCTGTCGATTATTATTTCAATTATTGGAGTGTTCGGTCTTGTACTGTTCGAAACACAGTATCGCCGCCGCGAGATAGGCATACGTCGAGTTCATGGGGCATCAGTAGGTGAGATACTTGCGTTCTTCAACCTTAAATACCTATACATTGTGGTTCTCTGTTCGGCTGTGGCAATACCTGTGAGCTACTACATCATCAATAGTTGGATGCAGCAGTATGTCTATCGCACGTCAATGTCTTGGTGGGTGTATGCCCTAGCGGTAGGAGTTATCCTTGTAATTACCATTGTTACCGTTTCGCTACGCTCGTGGAGTGCTGCGGAAGAGAATCCCGTCGATGCTATTTCGAGGTAGGTATAATAAAGATATTCTTGCCTTTGGACGGACTGCATATATTCATATTGTGTAAAATGTAAGATTAAAAGATAATAGACAATTAATATTAATAACTAAAAAATACGATTATGCTTAAAGTAGAAAATTTAAAGAAGAGTTTCTTTACAGAAGAGATTGAGACAATTGCTCTTAACGGTGTTTCTTTTGAAGTTAAAGAGGGTGAGTTCGTTGCTGTTATGGGCCCCTCAGGTTGCGGAAAGTCAACGCTTCTCAATATCCTGGGCCTGCTTGATAACCCGACAGGCGGAAAATATACCCTGCTTGACAAAGAGGTAGGCAACTTGCGTGAAAGAGAGCGTACCCAGTTCCGTAAAGGCAATTTAGGCTTTGTGTTCCAGTCGTTCAATCTTATTGATGAAATGACTGTATTCGAGAATGTCGAGCTTCCGCTTGTATATATGGGCGTGAAGGCCTCTGAACGCAAGAAACGTGTTAACGAGATTCTTGAGCGCATGAACATATCCCACCGTGCCGGACACTTTCCGCAGCAGCTATCCGGCGGTCAGCAGCAGCGTGTGGCAATTGCGCGTGCCGTAATATCCAATCCCAAGCTTGTGCTTGCCGATGAGCCGACCGGTAACCTCGATTCAAAGAACGGACAGGAAGTTATGCTTCTTCTTCAGGAACTAAACCGTGAAGGAACTACCATTATCATGGTTACCCACTCCCAACACGATGCGCAGTATGCGTCGCGTACTATATGTCTGTTCGATGGTCAGGTAGTTACGGATGTGGCGAACAAATTGTAATAAAACCATTGTATCGGGCAAATACTGCGTTATGCTTGTTCCTGCGGTGCTCATTTACAATTTAGTAAACTGTGCTCCTCGTAACTTCGCAAGCCTTGTCTTTGCCTCGCTACAATGATTTTACGGTTATCGGGCAAATAGTGCGTTACGCTTGTTCCTGCAGAACAAAGAGCAAAGATAAAAGAGCAAAGATGAAAGTATTAGTGCTCCGTCGGGACAAAATATGCCGAGCGTATGCGAGACATCTTAAACAATTGAACTGAATTTTAAACAGCTTCTAATGCAAATATTCAATTATTCATTCCGCTATTTGTTGAAGAGACGCGGCAATTCTTCGGCAAGGGTTCTCTCCTTGTCATTGGGTGTTGCAGTCGCGCTTCTCGTGTTCTCGTACGTGGGACTTAATCTCTCGTTCAATAACTTCTTCCCCAACAAGGAGAGGGTCTATCAGGTATGGGTGAAATCTCCTCAGTTCGGAATGTCCGAGAAGCAGGTAAAGCCGTTTGCTCCTAATATTGTCACTGATATACCCCAGGTCGAGTCTGCTGTACATTTCATTGATGTAGAAAAGCTTTATGGCGATACGGAGAATGTTATGACAGCCAAGGCATTGTTGACAAATAGCACTCTTTTCGATGTCCTTGACTTCGGGGTTATCAGCGGCGATCCTCACAGGATACTCAGTGCCGAAGGTGCTGCCGGAAACGAAGTGATGATTTCGGAGCGTCTTGCCAAAAAGCATTTCGGCGATGAGGAGCCACTGGGCAAGAAATTGGGAGCGTTGGTTGTTGCCGGTGTCTTTGAAACACCGCCGGTGAACCAGTCTATAGGTGATTTTGATATTCTTGAGCATTTGCCCTATGACAGTGATGATGAGATTTGGACCGGTCAGGATAGCTATACAACGTTTATAAAACTATGCGAGGGTGCAGATATTGCAGAAGTAGAGGCTGCAATGCCTGAGTTTATAAGGAAGCACGGCATTGAAGAGCATTGCAAGGAGTGGCAGAAGACATTCCATTTTGTCCCGCTTGCTTCTACAATATTTGTCGCTAATGATGTAAGGCAGATGCAGATGATATATTCGGCTATAGCTTTGGCCGCTCTCATTGTGGCCTGTCTCAATTATGTGCTGCTGACAATATCTTCGCTCGCCGAGCGCAGCCGTACTATTGCAACCATGAAGTGTAACGGTGCTTCACGTTCAACCATATTCGGCATGTTGCTGTCCGAGACGTTGCTGATTCTGCTTGCTTCTCTGTTTATTGCTATTGTTATCATAACAAGCATGCACGGCCAAATATACGACCTGTTCGGCTATCGGGTAAGTGATTTGTTTGCACCGGAGCGTATATGGATTCCTATGGCTGTATGTGTGTCGGCTTTCGCTGTGGCCGGAATTGCTCCGTCTGCAATATTCTCTGCTGTAAGCATAGACTATGCTTTCCGCCGTGGCGGAGACAACAGGGTATGGTGGAAGAAGTCACTTCTCTTCCTGCAAGTGACAATGGCTGTAGCGGTTGTCATTTTCCTTCTTGTTAGCAACAGACAGGTGTCTTATATTATGAATAGCGATTACGGCTATAAGTTCGACAGGCTGATGGCTCTTGAGCTATCGACCGAGATTAAGGATGCTGGAGTGGTTGCCGACAAACTGCGTAGCTTGCCTTTTGTCGAGAATGCCGGAATGTCGTCTTCGTCACCCCTGTCGGGCTATTCGGGAATGCCATGTGTCGATGAAGGAGGAAACTTGCTCTTCTCTTGCCGTTGGGATATTGTTGACGAGAACTATATACCGTCGATGCAGATGAGTATTGTGCAGGGACGGAACTTCTTGCCGGACGATGCTGCCGATAAGGTTATAGTAAACGAGAAATATGTCGAGATGCGCGGGTGGAGTGACTCTCCCATAGGTAAAACCATATATGACAGTTCTATGGTGCCATTTGAGACTGTGGGTGTCATTGCCGACTACCGTATGATGAGTACCGGTGTGGCAGAGCCAATTGTACTGCATACAGTACCTTACCTTAGCGATCTGGCTCCGGAATACAGAGTGGTGGTGCTTTACAATATTCTGATGAAGGAGATTGACGATGAGAATGTGAAGGCTCTTGACGAAGCCATAGCATCGGTGTACGATGGCTACTACAAGTATAAGATTATACCTTACAGCAGCTGGATTGATATTGCATTCGCTCATGTCAAACGCATGCGTGACGGAATGGTTGTTGTTGCCTCTGTCGTTCTGCTGATAGCTTTCATCGGTTTGTGCGGTTATCTGCAAGGTGAGATGGTACGTCGCCGCAAAGAGATTGCAGTGCGCAAAGTGAGCGGTGCATCGACGGCCGAGGTTCTTGTGATTCTGGGAACAAGGCTCTTGAGAATAGTGTTGCCGGCTACATTGTGCGGTGTTCTGGTTGCCGTGTGGTTGAACGGCCAGTGGCTTTCGACACTTGCGCAGATGCGCTGCAGTGTGCCTCTATGGATTTATATTGCCGGTGCACTGGCGGTGATTGCTTTTGTGTATGCAGTGCAGCTGTCGCTGTCGTGGCATGCTGCAAACGAGAACCCTGTAGAGATGATAAAAAGGAATAATTGAAAAGCATTGTCATTATGACAAGTGCACGGGACGCTTCTTCTTTGCTATAGGAGAAATCTCAAAAAACAGCTTCTTAAAAACTGAGATTATGAAAATTGCTTTAAACAATTTTATAACGACACTTAAAAGGTATAAGATTGCATCATTGCTTAATATTGCAGGCCTGGCACTCTCTTTTTCTGCCTTTTATATAATAATGGCACAGGTCTATAGTGCTTTTACCTACAACGGTTCCATTAAGGATAATGAGCGGGTGTATATGATATCGCCTTACAGCGAGATGCTGGGCCGCTATAATGAGAATGCTCCCAATCCTGTTTCATACGAAACCGCAGAGGCTTTGCCTGTTGTTGAGAGCATTGCCTCAATGGCGTGGTATGAGAGCCCCACCCATGTGTGGATAAATGGCAACGGGAATGGTTATGAGAAGTTCAAATGCGGTGTCACCAAATGCAACAGCACACTGCTTGATGTATTCTCGTTCGACATTGTTGCAGGAAACGCCGATGACTTCAGGCAGATGAATGCAGCAGTGGTGTCGGAGAGCATGGCTGAGACAATGGGTATAACCGTTGGAGATGTCATCAAACTCGAAGAGGGGGAGCTTGCACCGGGTACACCGCTCACGGTTGTTGCAATATTCAAGGATTTTGACGAGAATACTATCCTTGGCGGGAGGCATATATTCCGCAACGACAACAGGAAAGACGGTATGCTTAACAACAACTGGAACTATTCGGTTTTCGTGAAGTTCCGGGAAGGGGCCGGCACTGATGAATATATTGCCTTGTGGCAAAAGAAGTACTATGAATTCAACGAAGATATGTACGAGCAGTATATTGCTGCAACAGGAGCCAAAATCAGTAAGGAAGAGAAAGAGAAACTTTGCAGAATGGAAATAAAGCTTGTACCTATGGATGAGTTCTATTTCAATACGCAGTTTGAAAATTACTTGAACGGTTCTATCGGCACAACGATTACGCAGCTTGCAATTGCTCTGGTAATTGTAATTGTGGCTTTCATAAATTTCGTGAATTTCTTTATGGCTCTTGTACCGGTGCGTATGCGTACGGTGAATATATGCAAGGTCTTTGGTGCAGGCACCAATACTTTGCGATGGAACTTTGTCTTTGAGGCCGTAGGGCTGGTGCTTATTGCTCTTGTCATTGCCTTTTACATTATATATGCTGTACAGGGTGCCGGTATAAACGAGTATGTCAACTTTCCTTTGGCAATGGGTGACAATACTGAAAGCGTAGTGCTTGTGTGTGCTGTTGCCGTATTGATGGCTGTAGCAGCTGCTCTCTACCCTGCATTCTACATTACAGGCTTCAATGCCTCGCTTGCTGTCAGAAAGGGATTTGCACACTCAAAGGCCGGACGTGCTATGCGTTCAGGGCTTGTGGCATTGCAGTTCACGGTCTCTATGGTACTTATGGTTCTTGCACTTGTATTCTCCCTGCAATACAGTTATATGGTACGTTATGATGTAGGTATGGATAGAGAGAATATGCTTATGATAAAATCGATGGATATTGCACCTAAGCATGAACTATTCCTTGAGAAACTTGCTGAAAATCCTGATATAGAGGCTGTGACATCGACGAATTGGGGACTTTTCGGTTCTGGTGACTATAATTCGAGACTGATAGATGGTGTTACTGTAAAAATGCAGATACATTATGTGCGGCATAATGCTCCGGAGGTATTCGGTATTCCGGTAATAATGGGACATGGTTTTGTTAAGGGCACTCCCGGATACCTGATAACCGATTATACATCGCAGGCAACGGGGCTTGGCGTTGGTGACAAATGGGACGGTGAAGAGATCATCGGTATAATACCTCACATAAACTTTGTGGGAGCGAACAAGGCCAGAATGAATACAATGCTTTATGCTCAAGGCTCATCGGACTTCAGGATGTATTTCTATGTACGTCTTGGCAGGAATGTGGATATTGAAAAGGTTTGTTCCGATATACGTGCTGTTGCAAAGGAGATTGAGCCCAATGCCGATGAACCGGAGATTGGGTTTGTGGACGACGCCATTGCAAAGGTCTATGGTGATACCAAGAAGCAGAGTGTTATGATTTCTCTTTTCGCGCTCATTGCTGTTCTAATCTCACTGATGGGCGTGTTCGGCATCGTGCTCTTCGAAACACAGCACCGTCGCAGCGAGATAGCCGTGCGTAAGGTGTATGGTGCTTCATCGGGCAGTGTGGTGGCAATGTTCAACCGTCGTTATCTGCTCATTGTGGCTGTTTGCTTTGTTATTGCTGCACCGGTTGCGTGGATTATTGCGGGCGATTGGCTTCAGGGATTTGTCAACCGTATAGAACTATCATTGTGGCTGCCGCTTGCAGTGCTTGCTGTTGTGGCATTGCTGACGGTGTTGCTGGTTACGTTACGTTCGTGGCGTGCCGCCACCGAAAACCCTGCCGATGTGGTAAAGTCAAACTAAGAAAAGTCGGCATGGGAAGCAAACATGCAAGGGGATGTCTTGTCGCTTTGCTTGCTTGACACGGCCAGTACAGGGATTTGTACGTATTGTAAAGTTATAATAATTGCTATAAATTTAATCGGCATCTGAATTAATATTATTATCTTCGCGCTATGGCAAAGAGAGGTACATTACTTATAGTTGATGACAACAGGAATATACTGTCGGCGGTAAAACTGTTGGCAGATGGTTTCTTTGCGAAGGTGGTTACGCTCTCTTCGCCAACGGCACTGCTTTCTACGATTGCTGCCGAGCAACCCGATGTGCTGTTGCTTGACATGAACTTCAATGCCGGCATAAACAGCGGCAACGAGGGTATATTCTGGTTAAAGGAGATAAAAGCCAAGTATCCGCAACTTAACGTGGTACTTTTTACCGCGTATGCCGACATCGGTCTTGCTGTAAAGGCAATGAAACATGGTGCATTCGATTTCGTGGTGAAGCCATGGAATAACGACAAACTGGCAGAGACACTGATGAATGCCCTTGAGAGTTCCAAAGAGAAAGGAAAGAAGGGTTCCAAGCCTGTACGCAAGGAGATTCCGATGTTCTGGGGTACAAGTGCCGAAATGGCACATATACGCACCGTGGTAGAGCGTGTCGCTGCAACCGATGCCAATGTGCTTATCACCGGTGAGAACGGAACGGGAAAGGAGCTGCTTGCTCGTGAAATACACCGTTTGTCGGCGCGTTGCGGCAAAGAAATGGTCTCGCTTGATATGGGTGCCATACCTGAACAGCTGTTCGAGAGCGAACTCTTCGGTCACAAGAAAGGGGCCTTTACCGATGCCTACAGCGATCGGGACGGAAAAATGGTTGCAGCAAGCGGTTCCACTCTGTTTATGGATGAGATAGGGAACTTGCCGTTGCACCTGCAGGCAAAAATGCTTGTTGCATTGCAGAACCGCATGGTAACTCCACTCGGCGGGAACACTCCAAAGGCAATAGATATACGTCTTGTGGCTGCAACGAACCGCGATTTGTTTGCCTTGTCCGAAACAGGTGAATTCCGCCAGGACTTGCTGTACCGTATAAATACCGTTCATATCAATCTGCCTCCCTTGAGAAAACGTGCCGTTGATATAATCCCTCTTGCCGAAATATTTCTGCGGCACTACTGCGAGAAGTACGGCAAGCAGCCAATGGGTATCTCGCAAGGAGCTGCATCGCGTCTTATAGAACATTCGTTCGAGGGTAATATACGTGAGCTCCAGAATATAATGGAGAAGGCTGTCATTATGTGCGACGGCAGCGACATAATGCCTGAGCATCTTCAGATTTACGTTGCAAGGAATACACATAAAACAGCTGCTACAACTCTTGAAGATGTTGAACGCAATGTAATAGCAGAGGCAATATCTTCATGCGGCGGCAACCTTACAATGGTGGCACAACGCTTAGGAATTACTCGTCAGACTTTATACAATAAGATAAAACGGTACGGACTATGACAGAACGCAAGCTGCCCCTTTTCAGACTTTTGCTTCTCGTTGTCCTGTTGGCAACAGCGGGTGTTTCCTTAGGGTGGCTGGTTGCGCGGGGTTGTTATGGCTGGTTCTCCCCCGTTTTGATTCTTTTGATATACTTGTCGTGGAGGCTTGTGAATGTATATCGTGGCATAGTAAGGAACCTTGACTTTATTTTCGGTGCTGTACGCAACAATGACTTCTCGTTCCGTTTTGTCGATAATCCGTTACGTACCGAACATGCTGTTGTAAACTATTCGCTTAACAGAATTAAGGAGGTGCTTGATGAGGCTAAAGTAAAGGCTGCTGAGAAGGAAAAATATTTCGAGACAATAATAGAGTGTGCAAACATAGGAATTGTCATTATGCTCGAAAACGGAACCGTCATAAAGCACAACAGCAAGGCTGCCAACATGTTGGGAGTTCAAATGCTGAGCCATGCCGAAAGGCTGCGCCAGATATCCCCGGCACTTGCCGATGCAATGCTTTCAATAATTCCTATGGAGCAACGGAGTATTTGCTTCTCTACAGAGACGGGAGACATTACCCTGTTGCTGAACTGCTCTCCAATGAAATATAACGGTCATGAATTGCGTGTGTTGTCAATTGAGAACATAAACAGGGAACTTGATACACAGGAGGGGCTTGCGTGGGAAAAGCTCACACGGATAATGACGCATGAGATTATGAATTCGCTTGCTCCGGTTGTATCTATAAGCCACACCCTTCTTCATGGGAACGAGAATGCCGGTGTCCTGCAGCAGGGTCTTGAGACAATACACTCTACAAGTGACAGGCTTATGCGGTTTGTCGATTCATTCCGCGCTGTGACACGTATTCCGCTCCCCGAAAAGGCTCCGTTCTATGTGGCCGATCTGTTCAATGAGGCAGTAACGCTTATCTCGTTCAACGATACATCGTTGAAGATAAATGTAGTTCCTGAGGATATAATGGTCTATGCCGACAGGAAGCAGATGCTTCAAGTTGTCGTAAATCTGCTTAAGAACGCTATTGAGGCATGTGCATCGAGTTGCGGAGAACGTAAAATAGAACTTTCTTCGCATATAGCACCCGATGAGAAAGTGCATATCGAGGTAAGCAATAACGGAGGTGCCATACCTCAGGATGTGGCCGAAAACATATTTACCCCTTTCTTTACAACAAAGCAGAATGGTTCAGGAATAGGTCTTGCTGTTTCAAAGCAGATTATACGCCTTCATGGCGGTTCTTTGAGTCTCACTCATAACAGGAATGACAGGGTAACTTTCCTTATTGTTGTGGATTAAGATGCTGTTTTAAACGGATTATAATTCGATTATTTTTATTCTACTTTTTGCGTTTTATGCTTATTTTCAGTGGAATAAATTCACAAAATGTAAGAAAAAAGGAATTTTTCTTTTCTATATTAATAATTTTTAATAATTTTGCGGCTCCTTTTCGGAAAGGAACTATTATTAATAAATTTATCTAAACAATGAAAGCAAAACTTTTTGTTATGATGTTGTTCGTTGCTCTGGGCTTTACTGCAAACGCTCAGGTTGCAAACGAAGGTGAGGTTGCTGCCAAGAAAGAGGCAGTGAAGGGTGCTGTTAGAGAAGCTGCTCCTAAGGCTGCCGTTAGAGAAGCTGCTCCAAAGGCCGCTGTTAGAGCTGCCGGTCCAAAGGCTGCTCCTTCAAAGGCTGCTATGAAGGCTGCTGAGAAAAAGGAAGCCGCTGCCAAGAAAGCTGCTGCCAAGAAGGCTGAGAAGCCTGTCGTTAAGGAGACAATGAAGGCTACTGAGGCTAAGGCGGTTAGAGAGGCTGCTCCTAAGGCTGCTGTAAGAGCTGCCGCTCCTAAGGCCGCAGTCAGGGAAGCTGCTCCTAAGGCTGCCGTTAGAGCTGCCGGTCCTAAGGGTGCTCCCGGAAAGGCTGCTTTGAGCGAGAAGGATGCCAAGAAGGCCGAGAAGGCAAGACTGAAGGCTGAGGCTAAGGCAGTTAAGGAGGCTAAGAAGGCTGCAAAGGCTGCAAAGTAATTTCACGCTCACCGTATGATGAACGACTCCTCATGAGAGGGGCCGTTTTTTTATACCCTAAGTGCAGCTCATATCTTTGTTCGCCCGATATGCTTTATTGAAACAAAAAAGAGTCCCAAATTTCTTTGGAACTCTTCCAGCGATGCGTACGGGACTACTGTCCCGTAAATAAACCCCTTCCTCAATAAGGCAAGAGACCGATTTTATCAGTTAGTTTTATCTAGGTTCCAACTTTGGTAACAAAGATGTATCTTTGTTTATATTATTCTATCTCCTCTTTTGGAGGTGGTAAAAAGTCGCTTGCTTTTGATGACGATATAACAGAACGTCCCAGTTTTTCTTCCAACTGCTTGCGTGCGACTTTGGCAACGCTTCCACCTTCTCTAGCAACTTTTACGTTCTGTTTGAATCCGTGAGGATTCTTCTCTTTTGAAATTTCAGCAGTAGAAGCTTCGGCAAGGATGTTAAGAGCAAGTTCTACGTTAGTCATATTATCACGCAGATTCTCTTTTTTAAGTCCTTTTAGTTGCTTGTATTCCTTTGTGTGCATATCACTCCATTCTCTTGTTATAATGTCTGTGAGTGTAGCAAACTCAACGCCTTCCTTCACACCTGTACGTTTCCATTCATCAGTGAGTTCCTTGCGTACCTCAATGCTTTTCAGTCGTTGGTTAATCCAAGCATCAGAATATCCCAAACGCTTGTAATCTACCATTGCTTGTTCAATGGATAGTTCGGGGTCCTGCATTTGGTCAATACGCACACTTGCAACGTGCGCCATCCACTGCTTGAAGGGTTCTGCTTTTGGCGAAGGTATAGACTGTATTAGACGGAAAAGTTGCTCAGTATCAGCAACATCAGTCAAACGCATCTTTCCATCAAGAGCACACATTTTAAACTGGTGACAATTTGTCACCGTTTCATTCCCTTCCTCTTTTAAGCGTTGTTTTAGCTTGTTCCAATATTTTCTAGCTGTAGTATAATCTTTACTGTCGGCAAGAACTTCAATCACATCAACAATAGAAAAATACCACTTTTCTTGTTCGCTATCCCAAATGGTACGAATCTTTCTATCTTCAAATATCTGTAAGGATTGTTTTTGTGTCATAGCCTATGATTATTTATCCCACTTAAGATAATATTTGTTATTCTTGACAAATTTCTTAGTGGCTTTGATGTATGGCTTTACACCGATGTCATGCAATGCATAAAGAGCCTCGTCCAAGCCATTCTCAGCAGCCTTGCCATACCATTTTATTGCACAAAGAGTATCTACTTTGCATCCATAACCATCAAGATAACATTTTCCTAGCAAAGTTTGTGCCTCTCCATCACCCTTTTCGGCGGCTCTCGTACACCACTTTACGCATTCATCATAGTTCTTGTCAACACCGTCACCTCTGAAATAACTATATGCAAGAAATGTTTCAGCCCCAACATGCCCAAACTCTGCAGCTTTTTGCATTATATCAATTGCTTTAGCGGTGTCCTTTAATACAGAATCACCAATGTAATATTTTATACCAAGTCCATATAGTTTTTCAACATCTTGTTCATTTGCTTGTACACTGGCAGGGGAACCTTTAATGTTTGAATTACAAGCGAGCATACACATACTCATGCAAAATAAAGCAAGAAGTCTCATTCTATCATCTTTTATGGATTTATGGCAAAGATAATAAATCACGGAGCCTTTGTCAAGCAAACACAAACAAAAACGAGTCCCAAATTTCTTTGGAACTCGTTTGCGGTGCGTACGGGACTCGTAACCGGCTTGCCGCTTTGCTTGCACAGAACCCTGACCCCGGGTCACGGGGAGAGTATATACAAAAAAGAAGAAACCGTAAGGTTTCTTCTTGCGGTGCGTACGGGACTCGAACCCGTGACCCCCTGCGTGACAGGCAGATATTCTAACCAACTGAACTAACGCACCAATATGTTTTTGCTTTGTTTGTGTCTCAAAGCGAGTGCAAAGGTAGGGCTTTTTTTTGAATCTGCAAGCGTTTTGCAAGTTTTTTTACTGTGAAGCGCGTTTTTTTTGCTTTTTAGGTTCCGATTATGCTATTTGTTCACTTTTTGCATGAGTATTGCATCGGAGTATCCTTCTTCGCTCCTTATCCAATCCTTGAGCGTGGAGTGTTCGTTGAAGCCGGCTTTTTCAAATACTCTTATGCTGTTGCTGTTCCATGTCGGGATATATGCGTAGAGCTGGTGAAGATGCAGCCGCCCCGTGGCATACTGGCACAACAGCTGCAATGCGCGTGCAGCAATTCCTTTTCCTCTGTAGCAGCCCAGGATACCTATGCACACTTCGGCACGGCTGTTCAACGGGTCGTAGTCGGCAAGGTCAATCATTCCTGCCGGGCCGCTCTCCGTCTCTATGACAAAGCGTGCCTGACGTTCGCTCAGGAGGTCCTGCCTGCTCTGTTCGAGGTAGGCTCTTAAGGTATAGCGCGAGTAGGGCAGTGTGGCGTTCCCAGCGCACCACATAGAGGTGTCGTTTTCCATTGCATACATCAGTTCCAGGTCTTCCGGTTCCGGTGCGCGCAATGTTATTTTTTCGTCTTTAAGCCAGCTTTTTTCCATTGTCGCTGTCGTCTGTTATCGTTCTGTTCTCGGTGATGAATACCTTTGTCCTTGCTGAATATGTGCCCAGTTTGAGCCTGTTGCCTGGTGTCGCCTGTAAAAGACGGAATATCTCTTTGTAGCTGTATGCATCGGTGTCATACACTACGGTGTTGTACCTTGAGATATCTGTTACGTATGCGAGGTGCCCCATCGGCAACGATGTGCTGTTGCCTTCGATATAAAGATGCTCTCCCTTGCCGTAGTTGCCGGCAAGTATCTTCTTCATGGCGTTGTTGCTCTCCTTCTCTCCTATTACAATGCAGTTCAGCTGCGGTGTGCTGTTCACTATGCTCTTGCGGTGGCGGAACTGGTTGCCGATGAATGCAAGCACGGCTCTTGACCATATTGCAATGCTTACAGGTATGCTAGCAAGGAAAGAGTAGTGTGAATAGTGCTTCTTGAAGAAGAGGTGCATCGCCTGGTAGAATGTATGTACATACCGGTATGAGCTCTTCTCGGTGCTCTCCCCCTTGTAGTGGAGTATGGGCGATGGAACGAAGTAGTTGCGGTATCCGCTCTTGAGTATTCTGTATGACAGGTCGATATCCTCTCCGTACATGAAGAAGTCCTCATCTAACAGCCCTGCCTTGTCGAGCGCGTCGCGTCGCAGGAACATGTATGCACCCGATATCACCTCTATCTCGCTTGCTTCGTGCTCGTTGAGATAGCGCATGTAGTAACGTCCGAATAAGCGTGACTTAGGAAACAGGCTTGTGAGGCCCGACATCTTGCAGAACGATACGAACGGTGTGGGCAGTCCTCGGCGCGATTCCAGAGCGAAGGAGCCATCCGTCCGCAGCATGTATGCTCCGCAGCCGCCGGCATCGGGGTGGCTCTCCATGAACTCAACGAACTCAATGAATGTATCTTCGGCTACTATTGTGTCGGGGTTCAGGAGCAAGACGTATTCTCCCTTGCTCTTCCTTATCGCAATGTTGTTAGCACGGGCAAAGCCGAGGTTCTTGTCGCTTGCAATGAATGTGACGTCGGGGAACCGCTCCTTGAGGTACTCTACCGAGCCGTCTCCCGAAGCGTTGTCAACCACAATGGTCTCGGCCGTCACCTTGCGTGCGGCTCTCTGTACCGAAATGAGGCACTGCTCAAGAAAGTACTTAACCTTGTAGTTTACTATTACAACCGACAGTTTCATTCTTTTCTGCTTCTCATTCGTTGCTGTCTGTGAAGCTCTTTAATGTATTTGCAGTGGGGTAGCTGTATATAAGGGCGCAGTAGCCGAAAAGTCCGCAATAGAGTGCGCCGGTGTAGTTGAGCCCGTAATATATGAAAGCATTCACTACAATCACCGCGAAAAGCAGGGATATGCGCACAATGCTCATCTTGCCGAATGTTTTCAGCAGCTTTGCCTTTCCCATGCCTGCAGCTCTCTTCATCGAGCGTGTGAAACTCTTGAGCGCAATGGGAATGAGTGCTATCGTAATCATCACCGATGTAACCTCAAGCAGGTATATGTCATCGGCCGACAGTATGGCTGCGAGAGCTCCCTTGTGCAGGAAGCCTCCCTCGAATGCCACTATTATGGCCAATGTAGCAAGGAATGCTGTGTAGTAGTTGAATCTTAGCGATCTGATTGTCTTTTCTGTCTGCATTATCATATTGTTTTGCCTGTAAAAGGCGTTCTGTTTATTATTGAACTGCCGAGCGTTACCTCATCGGCATATTCAAGTTCGTCTCCAATTGAGATTCCGCGTGCAATCACCGACAGTTTTATGCCATACTGCTGCAGTTTGCGGTATATGTAGAAATTAGTGGTGTCTCCCTCCATGGTAGAACTGAGAGCAAGGATAACCTCCTTTACCTCTCCCTCTGCCACACGTTTGATAAGGCTGTCGATGTTGAGGCTGCTTGGCGATATTCCGTCCATAGGGGAGATTACGCCTCCCAGCACATGATACACTCCTCGGTATTGCATTGTGTTCTCGACGGCCATTACGTCCTGGATATTCTCCACCACGCATATTATGCTATGGTCGCGCAAAGGGTTGGCGCAGATTGGGCATATATCGGTATCGGAAATGCTATGGCACTCCTTGCAATACTTTGCATCGCGTCTTAGCGTAGTCAAGGCATTGGAGAAGTTCTCTACCTCCTCTTCGCTCTTGCGCAACAGATGCAGCACAAGACGGGTAGCTGTCTTGCGTCCTATGCCGGGGAGCTTCGTGAATTCCTTTACAGCCCTTTCGAGGAGTGTCGATGGGTATTCCTGGTTCATTGCCTGTCAATTATCTTATGTCAACATCCACCGATGCCGGGAATACTCTCTCCGGGTCGAAGAACTCGGCGCAGCTCTCCACCATGGCCTTTAATGTAGGCTTTACTTTGCCGTTGAATGCCTCTTTCCCGTTCACAACAATCCTTACAGGCTTTGTAAAGTCAATCAGCTTCTCGCTGAGGAATATTGTTATGTTGCCTTTTGCCGCATCGGTATAGCTGCGGGAGAAGAGCATCGGTATGTTGTATATAGCCTTTGTAGTGGTGTAGGTGACGTTCTTTACTGTAACATTGATTGTATTCCCGTCGAACTGCACCTCATAGCAGCTGCGCTCTTCGTCGTTTGTACGTGAGGTCTCGTTCACCCTTATGTTGTAGAAGCCTGTGCGGTGGCGTCCGTACATGTCGTAGTCCTCCCAATAGAAATATGTGGGGTTCGCATTGCGGCTGAACTGTTTCAGCCACGGTGTTGTCTTCTCATAGTTTATACCATGCCCCATGCCCGGAACTATCTCTATGAATCTGTTGTAAAGTCCGGGGTGTCTTTTTGCGAGGCTGTCCAGTGTAACTCCTGCATTGTATGTCATGGCATTGCGTGCGAAACCGTGGTCATATTCACCGGTGCGCAATGCAAATGCGATGTTCGCAAGGTTCTCCATAGGTGCATTCTTCAACGGTTCGCCACCGGCCATAGGTCCTGCTCCTGCAAGGTAGTCGGCATAGAACGAAGCAAGTCTCTGGCTGCCGTAACCGCCTTCCGAAATTCCGTAGAAATATATTCTGTTGGGGTCTATATCCTCATTCAGGAATGCCAGACGAAGAAGCTTTTCCCATGCCCATTGCTTGCTCTGTATTGCCCAACGGTACAGCTCGCCATAGCCATTCGGGATTTGTGGAATGAAATGCAGAGAAGGTGCATCGTCATAGCTGTGGCATAGCTTGAAGCCGTTTTCCCACTCGCTCCGTTTGTCGCCGGAGCCGTGCATGTAAAGGAACAGGGGGTAGCCTTTTTCGGGCTTGTCGCCTTTCTTGATGAAGTAGTAGGGCATAACGGCTTCCGGTTCGAGTTCTTCGGGCAGTCGCCAGTAGCCGGTATCACGCGGCTCCTCATGCGTGAATGCTTCTATAAGTTTTTCTTCCTTGAAATTTTCCACTGCACTGCGCCAGCAGTTCCATACCTCTTTGCGTGCGGCATCGATTCCTGCTACAGAAATCTTGCCGTTGTTCTTATATACTGCATTCTCGCCATTAAGCGTGCAGGTGAAATAGTCTGTAATCTTCTTTGCCTTGCTTTGGGTAACGGTGCTGCCGCATGCGTGTGCGAATGCAACAGACGATACAAGCAAGATTGCTGATATTATTCTTCTCATTGCTATGAATTTTGCGCTAAGTTAGCTCTACTCGCTCAAAACGGCAACCTTTTCGGGTGAAAAGTGAAATTGCTATATATAAAAGGGATTGTCGGGTTTGCAGGTGCAGTGCTGTTTACGGCAATCCTTTCTTGTCGAATAAAAAAGCAGGTGAGCAACCGGGTTGCTCACCTGCATCTCTCTTTTCTTGTCTTACTTTACAAAGACTTTTGTCGTATATGGCTTGTCGCCCGGTGTCTGTACAGCAATGATGTACATTCCTCTCTCGACAGCCACGGTATGCTCTCTGCCATTGTAAATCTCCTTGCCATCTACACTGTATATCGTGATTTCGGCATTTTCGGCACCTGACACTACGATGTTGTTGCCGTTTGTGCCTACATCTATGCCGTTGTCGTGTACATCGTCGATAGCAGTTTTATCAGCTACCCAGAAATAACCGTTCTCTGGATATGTTATGGCATTGCCCGATACAGGTCCGATTTCTCTCTTGTTCTTGTCGTAGTACTTTATCGCAAGCTTCCATTGTGCAAGAGGTGCAGATGTTCCGCACATGCTTCTGAGATTGAAATCACGAACCTCTCCTGCTTTTATTGAAGCAGGGATATAGTCACTTCTCAGTACCATTGTCAGGCCATTGATAACATTTACTCTCAAATAACCGTCGAAGTCTATGTTCTCGCATCCGATTCTTGCAATGACATCAGCGCTGTCACCCTGTACTACGACATTGTCATTGTCAACTACATATTTGCTGTCGGCATACAATACGCTGTTTGTCGCTTCCTTTAGAGTGAAACCGTACTGGGAGTTCTGCTTTAGCTTTGTCCATTCGTCGTTTACAAGTTCGCATACATACGTTGCGTATGTGCCGGCGCCAATCACGGGTACATAGTCTGTTGAGTTGAACTGAATCTGGACGGTTCCGCCTTGCTTGAGGCCCTCAACTGTTCCCGATTCCAACAATATGGCATTGCCGTCTTTCTCGGCAAACAGGCCAAGTGTGCCTGAATAGGCCGTGTTGGTAACCGATTCGTTCGATACATTTGCTATAATCCTTAATGTCTTGCCGACGGTTGATGCTGTCACTGAAACTGATGACAATGTCGGGATAGCTCCATCGGGCAATGGACTTATCGTGAATGTCTGGCTTTGTCCCGAAATGCTCTTGAGTTTCTTTTTTTCAACAGTTGTATCGTGGTTTGTGTAAGAGTTCCTCAAGTCATATGCAAATGACACATAGTAGTCTCCGCTGCCGGGAAATCCGCCATCGATACTGTATGTTGCGATGAAATCCGTATTGTCCAATACGTTTATAAGAGCGGAATTCGTATGCAAAGTATCTCTTCTTACAACGGTATTGTTGCTTATCTTGTTTATGATAGGAACAATTATTACTGTAGCATTGTTGGTGTTGTCATTCCTGAACGCAACATCAAACTTCATCTTCTCATTCTGGTATTCTGGCGCATCTCTGAAGACGAAATCCGATACTCTTATCTTTGGCTGCGTTTTGCTTAGCTTCGCACCAAGAGAGTTGACCTCTAATGTAAGGCTGTTGTTCTCACCCCTCATGATAACCGGGTCCCCACCATTTTCTGTGTAGCATATATGAACGGTATATGTTCCTGCCTTAAGGTAATTGTCGTTGTTGGGGTTGTTGCTTACCGGTATGTCCAGGGAGTATCCGGTTGCTTTCTCGAATGCCAAGGAGATATTTTCGGAGAACATTGTGGTCTTCTTTACACTCCCGTCGGAATTCTTTATACAGTATCCGAATTTCATTTGCAATGTAGAGTGTGACCAGTTAAGGAAACTTACAACGGTCTTGAAGCTTGCTGTTCCTGATGTAAAATTCAAAGAATGCTCTTCAATATATTTGTTATTGTCATCAACAATCTCATATGTGAAGATTGTGGGGTCTCCGTTCCTGTCGCTCTCGTCGGTTGCACGTGGCCTTATGTTCGCAATGATAGATTGTCCTACATTGTAGCGGTCCTGTCCGCCGCCAATGCCTGTTCCACCGGGAGACATAGAGCCAATATCGAAATATCCGTTATATGCACCGTCCCACCCCCAATCGATGTGCAGAAGGTTGTTCTCGTCAATACCGTCACATACAAATGCATGGCCGGCTGCATACGACTGGCCCTGGCCGCAATGAAGAAGCGGTTGTCTTGCTGAAAGGTTGTCTCTTATTATCTTGATGAATTCGTCATAAGTATATTCGTTTCTGTTGGCGATGAATATCTCCGGAGAATAGTCGAATACCTTTACCAATGCATTTGATGCAAATATGTCCGAACTGCCGGTTCCTGTAAGGGCATAATTGCTTCTTATGGCCTTGCCTACGTCAACCATCAGCTGCGCAACAGCATCAGCCTGTTCGCTTGTGTAGCCATTGCGGTAGTGCGGCAGCATTTTATCCCAAGCATAAATATGTTTTGAGATAGCGATGGTTTCTGTCTTGCCGGTCAAGTTGTTGGTCCATGATATGTCCTTGGTTGGGCTTGCTGGCCATTCGTGGAACTTCATTATCTGGGCCATAGCTGTAGCGGTACAGCCTGTAGGCGCCTTTGAACCGCTGATAGTAGGGCAGTAGTTGTTGTAAGGGGCGCTCTGGTTCCAGCTTGTGCCGAGCATCGGCTCGATTCTTGTGCCGGCTGCCGTGGCGTTTCGCAATATCGGTTCAGCTGTACCTGCACGCACTTCGTCAACATAGCTGCTATATTCGGCAAGCCATTCGGCAAGTGCTGGAGGCATCTCGCTGGAGTTGCCTCTGTCGGAATAGCCGATGACCGGAGTCAGAAGGTCATCTCCCGAAACAATGACAAAACCATTGTTGTCATTGCTGTTGAATATGTAGTATTGTGCATCCTTGGCCTGCACTTCAAAACGTGACTGGGCCTTAGAAGCCTTGTCTGCCGGTACGAGTTTTAGCTGGACATCCTGTCGCAGTCTGGCATTGTTGCTCCAGAATGAACTTGCTATCTCAAGCGCCTTCTTCGGGTCTATTGGACCTGCTAGCAGGCTTGCTGATGCAATGACCAGAAGAGATATAAAAGTAAACGTTCTTTTCATAAAAAGTTGTTTTTGTAAAGTTATTGCGCGAAAATAGACTAAAAAGTTCTTGTGTACAAATAAATCGCTCGCTTTTTGTAAAAAATGCTGTATATGGTTAAGTTTTACATTTAATTTTATTTAAAACGACTATGTGTTATGCTGTTTTTAGCAATAATTTGTGATTTCCTATGTGTGCGCTGCAGGGTAACTTTGCATCCGGAACCAAAATAGGATTCCATATATTGGTCAATAAAAGAACTATATATGAAAAGGACATTATTTATTTTTATGTTTCTGCTGTTTGGTATGGCCCTGCAGGCAGAGAATGTTCCTGCCATTAAGGAAGGGAATATGATTTCGGGTCATGTGATTGAGGATGGCACGGAGGATAATATCGCGTTTGCGACAGTGCTCATCGTTGAAACAGGTGAAGGTACGATGAGCAACGAGAGCGGCCAGTTCGAGTTCCGCAACATGCGTCCCGGAAAATACACTCTTCGCGTAAGCATGGTTGGATATGAGACCTCTACGAAAGAGGTTGTTGTGAACAAGGACTATGTTTCGGTCGTGCATTTCAAACTGAAGGTTGAGGGTGTTGCCATAGACGAGGTCGTAGTTTCGGCCAACCGTAACGAGATAAGCCGAAAGGATGCTCCTGTTGTAGTGTCTGTTGCCTCTATGAAACTTTTTGAGGCTGTCAACTCGCTCGATTTGGCAAAGAGCCTCAACTATGTTACAGGTCTGCGTGTAGAGAACAACTGCCAGAACTGCGGTTTTCCGCAGGTACGCATAAACGGACTTGAAGGCCCTTATTCGCAAGTGCTTATAAACAGCCGTCCGGTAGTGAGTGCATTGAGTGGTGTCTATGGTCTTGAACAGATACCTGTAAATATGATTGAGCGTGTAGAGGTTGTGCGTGGCGGCGGCTCTGCGCTGTTCGGTGCCAATGCGGTAGGAGGCACGGTGAATATCATTACCAAGGACCCTACGAGCGATTCCTTCAGTATAAACAGCAATCTGGCATGTTACGGCGGTGATTCATGGGAACAGAGCCTGGGTGCAAACGCCTCGTTGGTATCAAAGGACAATTCATACGGAATAGCTCTTTATGCCAATTACCGTAACCGCAATCCGTACGACCATGACGGCGACGGTTTCTCTGAGCTTGGCAAGATAAACATAAATACTTTCGGTTTGCGTACATATTATCGCCCCACCCATACCAGCCGCCTAAGTTTGGAGTACCATACTACAAACGAGTTGCGTCGTGGAGGCAACAAGTTCGATATGGAACCGCATGAGAGCGATATCACAGAGCAGACAAAGCATGTTATAAACAGCGGAGGAATATCCTACGACTTGGGCTGGAACGGCTACAAGAACAAGCTGTCGTTCTATGCATCGTTGCAGCATATCGACCGTGACAGCTATTACGGTGCGCAGCGCGACCCTAATGCGTACGGAAAGACCGATGACCTAACTTGGGTCGGCGGTGCGACATATACAGGCCGCATCAAGAAGTTCCTTTTCTCTCCGGCTACGTTTACCGGCGGTCTGGAGTATCAGGAGAACAAGCTGCATGACATGATGACTGGCTATAAACGCGATATGAAGCAGAATGTCCGCATTGCCAGTGCGTTTATCCAGAACGAGTGGGAAATGCGTCTTTTTACACTGCTTGTAGGTGCGCGTGTCGATAAGCACAATCTTATCGATGACCCGATATTCAGTCCTCGTGTCAATCTGCTCTTCAAACCGAGCAAGGATTTTCAGGCACGTCTGACCTACTCTACAGGCTTCCGCGCTCCGCAGGCGTATGACGAGGATCTGCATGTTACGGCAGTAGGCGGTGAGGGCGTGCAGATAAGGCTTGCCGAAAACCTCAAGGAGGAGCGTTCCAACAGCTTCAGCGGCTCCATTGACTGGACTACAAGTTTCGGCCATTGGCAGGCGAATGTTCTTGTTGAAGGTTTCTATACCGATTTGAGCGATGTCTTTATTCTTGAGGACGTTGGCGTAAATGCCGATGGTTTTGCCATGAAGGAACGCCGTAACGGAAAGGGCGCGCGTGTATATGGAGCGAATATCGATGCTAAGATAGCGCACGGCAAAGAGTTCTCTTTGCAAATGGGCTTCACGGCACAGAAGAGCCGTTACAAGGAACCCGAAGCGTGGACCGAAGTCGATGGCGTTGAATTGACGACAAAGCGTATGATGCGTACTCCCGACTACTACGGATACTTTACAATAACATCTTCTCCGCTCAAGAGGCTCGATCTCTCGCTCTCCGGTACATATACCGGCTCTATGAATGTACCTCACTATGCAGGATACATCAAGAATGACCGCATGGAGAAGACTCCCGATTTCTTTGACCTCACATTCAAGACCGGCTATACATTTATTCTGCGCGACCATATAAACCTGCAGGTCAATGCCGGTGTACAGAATATCTTCGACAGCTTCCAGAAGGACCTTGATAAGGGCGAGTTCCGCGATTCGGGCTACTTTTATGGCCCTACACAGCCAAGGACATTCTTTGTGGGGATAAAAATTACAAGGTAGGAAAAATTGTCTGGGATTGTTTTATTCAGAATAAAAAAGAGAGCATTTGCTCTCTTTTGTTCATTATATTCTTTCCATAATGTGCTTTTCCCCGTTAATTAACAGTGTTGCTACATTGTCAACAATTGAGACAATCGTTATAATATCGTCATCTTTTCCATAATCGTATTTGGCATGAATGGTATTGCCGTTTTTTAGTGTCCATGTCCATGTTTGAATTGTGATTTTTTTTCCATGGCATATTTTTGTAAAACCTGTGTGGTCTCCCAATAAAGTATAGATGCATATATCGTTATAATTGACGTCTTCGTAAATGTATAACCATGCACCGAGGATGCTGTCAGTATCATATTTCCCGATGTTTACTTTGTTCCCATTGTTGTCAGTTGCCAAAACGTATTCATTGTTTAATGAAGTTATGATGAATGTTCTGCTATCTCCGTTTTCCAAAGCAATTGTCAATCTGTTGCCGTTTTCAACTTCGTATCTGAAAGCTAATTCTAACATCCCGTTTTCATTACTGCTGCTACTTATAAACCTGGCAGTTCCTTCACGTTTATCCATAAAGGAGTATAACCATAAATCGCCGGTTTCATCTTTATGCCACCATTCGCCAATAAGTTGTGCTTCTTCAATATTGTCCGATACTTTGTATAAAGTTACTATCTGATTGTTTGCAATGTTCTGTATAACTATTTTTTCTTTCGTAAAGGATTTTACAATAACTTCTAGCCTATCCCCATTCTTATAATCTATTTTAACATGTTTGTTTTCTGTAATCTCATAATAAAAATCGTATTGTTTTGTTTCTTCGGGTTCTTTAACTGTCTCTGTTCCCTGTCCCCCCTTACGGAACTCCATGAATATAGTTTCGTTGTCTGTTTCGTACCACCATGTTCCGATAATGTCATCTTGGCTAAAGTTGCTAACTTTGTTTTCGTCGTCGTCGTTGCTGCATGCTGTAAAGATAGCGAGGCTAGCGAATGCAAGCAGACAATAAAATAGACTAGTCCTTTTCATAATTCAGTGTTTTTAGTTATGATATATTTGCAAATATAGCGCAAACTTCCTTTATTACCCCCCCCAGATATTAATTTATGTTAAACGCAATGTGGGCGGCAATGTTAATCAAGATATGATAAAATTAATGAATCTAATAAAGAGATGGTTTTTGTGCTATTATCCAAATATTAGAACTTGCTTTTTTTTGATTATCGCCGTATATTCGCAGTTGATAAACCATGAAAAATGAGTAAACCGTTAATAAAGAGCGCGCGTTTTGTAATAAGCAATTCCGACGTGCGTAAATGTCCCGATGACAACAAACCCGAATATGCCTTCATCGGCCGTTCGAACGTAGGCAAGTCCAGTCTTATAAATGCGCTTACGGGGCAAAGAAAACTGGCGATGACATCTGCTACTCCTGGAAAGACTTTGCTTATAAACCATTTTCTGGTAAATGACGAGTGGTATCTTGTCGATTTGCCGGGCTACGGATATGCCAAGCGGAGCAAGTCGCAGACCGAACAGCTGCAAAAGATAATAAGCAGCTATGTGCTGGGGCGTGAACAGATGACTCTGCTGTTTGTTCTTATAGACAGCCGTCATGAGCCTCAGAAAATCGATCTGGAGTTCATCGAGTGGCTGGGCGAGAACGGTGTGCCTTTTGCGATAATTTTTACAAAGGCCGACAAGTTGACAAAGAGTGCTCTTTCTGCAAATATCGAGACGTACAAGAGACGTCTTCTCGAAGAGTGGGAAGAGCTCCCGCCGGTATTTGTAACATCTTCGGAGAGCAAGCTGGGGCGTGACGAGGTCCTGCAATACATCAATGATGTAAATCAAACATTGTAAAATGAAACATATAATATTATATCTGTTGTCAGTATTGGCGATACTGTCATGCAGTGATAAGAACGGATATACAATAGAAGGTCGCTATAAGGCGGCATCGGACGGCACAATGCTCTATTTGACAGCTTTCGATGATATACTTTCTGTAATTGATTCAGCTGTGGTGGAGAATGGCGAGTTCTCCTTTAGAGGTGTCTGCGACACGCTTTCTGTATGTTATCTGTCATCTTCCAAGGTCGTAGATGGCGGTTTTGTGGTCCTGGAGCCAGGGCGAATATCTTTCGAGTTCGGCAACAGGCCAATCTCCTCTGGTACACAGTCCAATGATGCGGTAACGCGTTTTATGGGCGAAAAAGAAAAACTCTTTGTCCTTGACGGAATACTCTCTTCGGCCGTAGCTGGAAAGATGAATATCGAACAGACAATGGCCGATAGCCTGCGTGTGTTGTCGCAGATGGCCAAAAATGTGTTCGGCGCATATGCCACGAAGCTTATAAAGGATAATGCCGATAATCCTCTAGGATGTTTTTTCTTTGTGCAGTCGGCCGGTGTCTTGTCGCCTCGGATTCTAAATTCGGTTTCAGAACTTATTCCAGAGCGGTATCGTGGTGCGCTGTATCAGAAAAAGATCATGCAGCTGGAGCAGGAAGACCTAGTCGGCTCGTACGAAAGAAATGTGGAAGCAGGAGCGGTTGCAACTGCAGTGGGCAAGATGTATCAGAATTTCGAACTCAAGGACCTGGACGGCAGGGATTTTCTTATGTCTGATAGAATCCCGTCAAAAAATTATACTCTTCTTGTGTTCTGGGCAGCATGGAGCGATGAGTCTGTCAAGGATTTCGGGTTATTGAAAGAGGCCTACGTCAAGCATAAGGGACAAGGGCTTGACATTGTTGCTGTCTCTATGGACAAGAGTGTTGAACAGTGCAGGGAGGCTGTGGGCAATTATGGTCTGCCATGGCTGCAGCTCTGTAATCCTGCTGGGGGAAGTGCTGAACTTGCGGCTGCGTACGGAATCTCCTCCTTGCCTGCCTATATACTTATAAACAGAAATGGTACAATAATATTACGTACAGGTTCAGGAATTGACTTGAAGACCAAATTTTCCGAGATTTTCTAGTTCTGTATCGGCTTGAACGGGTAATGTCCGGTGATTTCAGGTGGGGTTTTTGTACATTGCAGGTGTGTTTTTACCCATTTTTTCCGGTCAGACAGTAAAAAAAAGTTTTTTTTTCGTTCATTTAGGAACAAAATATCTATATTTGCATTATCAATTGTAGCCGGTAGCTGTCCGGCAGCTTTTTTTCATAAATTTTAATCGTTAATCTTACTGATTTCTAACCATGAACTTTCCCTTGTGGGGTTAAGTGTCATATCTTGATTATGTATCATATAGAACAACTTAGGAGTAAAGAGATTGCAGATTTGCAGTCCATTGCTCAGGAATTGGGAATTAAGGGTATCAAGTCTCTTGACAGGGATTCTCTGATCTATCGTATTTTAGACGGTCAGGCTATGCAGAACAGCAAGTCTGGTGCTCCGGCAGTAATAAAGGAGGAAAACAGAATGAACCGTCGTGAACATCGTCGTAACCGCATTCATGCCGATGCTCCTAGCAAGGTCTATACAGCAACGGGCGACAAGGCTGTAAAGGTTGAAAAGAACGAGCCAAAGGAGCAGAAGAGTGATATAGTGCAGGAAATTGTTGCTGTTGCAGAGACTGTGGCTCCGGCAGTCGTTGAAGCTCCGCAAGAAGAGGCAGTGAAACAGCCTAAGAAACGTGGCCGTAAGCCGAAGTCTGAAGTTCAGCCTAAGGAAGTTGTTGCCGAACAGCCGGTTGAAGAGACTGCGGCTGCCGAAACTGCAAAGGTTGAGGAGGTCCCGATGCCTAAGAAGCGCGGGCGCAAGCCAAAGAACAAGCAAGATAGTGGCGAGCAGAGCGTTGCAATATCAGAAGTTCAGCCAGTCGTGCAGGTTACTGTTGAGGCTGAACCCGAAGGAGAGGCTTTTGTTGCCATAGAGGACTTGCCTACCGATTCAAAGGAACTGCCGTCGGAGCTTGTCGATAAATTCGAAAAGAACGGCAAGGAGAACAAGAAGGGTGATAAGAATCAACGTCGCCAGAATCAGGAAAGAAACTCTGATAACCGTCCTGAGGACAAGTATCAGGCCAAGCCGCAATATGATTTTGCCGACGTCCTTCGTGTGGAGGGTGTTCTTGAGATTATGCCCGATAACTACGGTTTCCTGCGTTCTTCCGACTACAACTATCTTGCATCTCCCGATGACGTGTATGTTTCGCAGTCGCAGATAAAGCTTTATGGCCTTAAGACCGGTGACGTTGTCGAGGGTACAATACGTCCTGCATCTGCCGGCGAGAAGTATTTTCCGCTTGTTAAGGTGAACAGCATAAACGGTGCTTCTCCCGAACTTGTGCGCGACCGCGTATCGTTCGAGAATCTTACACCTCTCTTCCCCGAAGAGAAGTTTACTTTGTGTGCAGGCTGCTATGATAATATGTCGGCACGTGTTGTAGATCTCTTCTCGCCTATAGGAAAAGGTCAGCGTGGCCTTATAGTTGCCCAGCCAAAGACCGGTAAGACAATGCTTCTTAAGGATATTGCAAATGCAATAGCAGCAAACCACCCCGAAGCATATATGATAATGCTGCTTATCGACGAGCGTCCGGAGGAGGTTACCGATATGGCGCGTTCGGTGAATGCCGAGGTCATTGCCTCTACGTTCGATGAGCCTGCCGAGCGTCATGTGAAGATTGCCGGCATTGTTCTTGAACGTGCAAAACGAATGGTGGAATGTGGCCATGATGTGGTAATTTTCCTTGACTCCATAACACGTCTCGCACGTGCGTACAATACAGTCTCTCCGGCATCGGGAAAGGTGCTTTCAGGCGGTGTCGATGCCAATGCCCTCCATAAGCCGAAACGCTTCTTCGGCGCTGCGCGCAACATAGAGAACGGCGGCTCGCTGACAATTATAGCGACAGCGCTTATCGATACAGGTTCGAAAATGGACGAGGTTATCTTCGAGGAGTTCAAGGGTACCGGAAATATGGAACTTCAGCTCGACCGTTCGTTGTCAAACAAGCGTATATTCCCTGCTGTCAATATTATAGCGTCGTCAACGCGTCGCGACGACCTGCTTCTTGACCGCCAGACCCTCGACCGTATGTGGATTCTGCGCAAGTACCTTGCCGACATGACACCTATGGAGGCTATGGAGTTCGTTAAGGACCGTCTCGAAAAGACTAAGGATAATGCGGAATTCCTTATGAGCATGAATTCGTAAAGTTGTACGTCAAGCATATAACAGAGAGAGGTGGAGCTGTTGCTCCACCTCTCTCTGTTATGGTAAAAAATATATACTTTTTAGAACGGCAGGTCGTCCGGGTCGTTGGCTGCTTTGCCGAAGTCGGGTACTTCAACCTTAGGAGCATTGACAACCGGTGTGTCCATAGCAACCGGCGCGGCAGCGCCTCTCTCTACTCTCCATGCACGTATGTCGTTGTACCAGCGGCCGTTATATTCGCGGGCGTTGATATCGAAAGATACGGTCAGCTCCTCGCCGGCCTGTATGTTGAACTGTGATATCTTGTCTGCTCCGAATACGTTGAAACACATCTTTCTTGGGAACTGTTCGTGTGTCTCAAGCACATATTCCTGCATTTTCCACTCGTTACCTGTTTTTGATACACCGCCTCTTTCGGGCAGTACTGCAATGATTTTTCCTGTAATTTCCATAATAAATTCAAATTCGAGGGCGAAAATAGCTCATTTCTTGCCGAAAAGCAATTTTTTCAACCGCTTTTTATGTGGAATTCTGCAATTAGTTTCTATCTTTGTAGCTAACGCGCGTGAGCGCGTCGCGAGTGCGTCGTTAATTTTGAATTCAACAATTAATTTTAAATATTATGATTTTTACAGTATCAAGTTCCTTGCTGTCGTCTCGTTTGCAGACAATCAGCCGTGTAATCAACTCAAAAAACACTATCCCGGCTCTGGATTGCATCCTCTTTGAGCTTGAGGGCAATAAACTGACACTTACAGCTTCAGATCCGGACAATACTCTGAACACCTCTCTCGAAGTAGTGGATTGTTCTGAGGATTTCAGCTTTGCAATCTCTTCAAAGATTCTGATAGATGCTCTCAAGGAAATTTCGGAGCAGCCTTTGCGTTTTGAGGTGAAGAAAGATACTCTCGAAACCACAATCTATTATCAGAACGGAAAGTATGCTCTTGTTGGCCAGAATGCTGAGGAATATCCTTCGGCTGCGGTTCTTGGCGAGGGTTCTGTCGCAATAAGTGTACCTACAAAAGTTCTTTCAAGCGGAATATCATGTTCGCTGTTTGCTGCTGCAGACGATGAGGTACGTCCTGTAATGTGCGGTGTATATTTCGATTTTACACCGGAGAGCATTACACTTGTTGCATCGGACGGCCACAAGCTGGTACGTTGCCGCGACTATTCTGTAACAGGTGCTGAAAAGTCGGCATTTATCCTTCCGAAGAAGCCCGCAACATTGCTCAAGAACCTTCTGGGCAAGGAGTCTCAGGAGGAGGTTGCCGTTGAGTTCGACGGTCGCTTCGCAATATTCGATATGGGTGAGTACAAACTCGTATGCCGCCTGTTCGACGGCCGCTATCCGAACTATAATTCTGTTATTCCGCAGAACAACCCTCATAAGCTGACTGTTGACCGTGCAGCCTTGATAAGCACACTCCGCCGTGTCGCAATCTTCTCTTCACAGGTGAGCCTTATCAAGCTTCATATCGAGGACAATAAGGTTGTCATCTCAGCTCAGGATACCGATTTCTCAACATCTGCCGAGGAGAGCATTGCATGCAGCTACGAAGGTGCATCAATGAACATCGGTTTCCGTGCTTCGTTCCTTATCGATATTCTCAACAATACTCCAGGACAGGATGTAATCATCGAGCTTGCCGACCCGTCACGTGCAGGTGTCATTGTGCCGGCCGAGCAGGTTGACAAGCAAGAGCTCCTTATGTTGTTGATGCCAATGATGCTTACTGAATAATTATGGAGCTGAATCTGAAGAAACCGATTCTGTTTTTCGACCTTGAGACAACAGGAACGGATATCTCTAAGGACCGTATTGTGGAAATATGCTATATTAAAGTGTTTCCCGACGGTCATGAGGTAGAGTTCTGCAAACGCATAAATCCAGGCATGCATATACCCGAACAGGCTTCCGCCGTACATGGAATATATGACGAAGATGTCAAGGATTGTCCGACATTCAAGGACGTCGCACGTGAAATAGCCAAGGAGTTCGAGGGGTGTGATATCGCAGGCTTCAATTCAAACCGTTTCGATTTGCCGTTGCTGGCCGAAGAGTTCTTGCGTGCTCAGGTAGATATTGACTTGTCGCGTCACAATGCAATCGATGTACAGGTGTTGTACCACAAGCGTGAACCTCGCACATTGGCTGCCGCGCATAAGTTCTATTGCGGTACGGATTTTGACAATGCGCATAGCGCTCTTGCCGACACACGTGCTACATACAATGTGCTCAAGGCGCAGCTTGACCGTTACGATGACCTTGTCAATGATATGGAGGCTCTTGCCAAGGAGTCGTCGTTTACAAACAATGTCGATTTTGCAGGGCGTATAGTGTATGATGCCAACGGTACTGAGGTCTTTAACTTCGGAAAGTACAAAGGCATGCCTGTTGCTGCAGTCCTGGACCGTGACCCTGGTTATTACGGCTGGATGATAAACGGTGATTTCCCGTTGAATACAAAGCAGGTGCTTACACGTATAAAGCTGCGTGGCATGAACAAGTAATTAGGAACAACAATCCGTTAGAGAGATGCTTAGAGGAAAAAAGATAGTTTTGGGAGTTACCGGAAGCATTGCTGCGTATAAGGCTGCAATGCTAGTAAGGTTTTTTGTTAAAGAGGGTGCTGAAGTTCAGGTAGTGATGACTCCGTCTGCGAAGGAGTTCATAACTCCGCTTACCCTATCTACGCTGTCGGGACGTCCGGTACTTTGCGATTTCTTCCATAGTGAAAGCGGCTCATGGAACAGCCATGTGGAACTCGGACTATGGGCCGATGCAATGGTGGTTGCTCCGGCAACAGCTTCTACATTGGGCAAGATGGCCAATGGTGTTGCCGACAATCTGCTTGTCACGACATATCTCTCGATGAAAGCTCCGGTGTTCATAGCTCCTGCAATGGACCTTGACATGTATGCCCATCCGTCAACTGCGAGGAATATTGAACTCCTCAAGAGGTATGGCAACATGATTATTGAGGCTGCCGAAGGTGAACTTGCAAGCCATCTCAGCGGCAAGGGGCGTATGGAAGAACCAGATAATATTGTAAGGTCTCTCAAGGATTTTTTTTCTACAGGCAGAGAGCTGAAAGGCAAGAAGATTCTTATAACGGCCGGGCCGACATACGAAAAGATTGACCCAGTGCGGTTTGTCGGCAACTATTCGTCCGGCAAGATGGGCTTCTCGATAGCTGAGGAGTGTGCATCGCGCGGTGCCGAGGTCGTTCTTGTTGCAGGTCCGGTGTCATTGCAGTGCAATAATCCTGCCATAAGGCGTGTCGATGTGGAATCGGCAAGGGAAATGTATGATGCTGCTATGGCGGAGTTTCCTTCATGTGATGCTGCGGTGCTCTCGGCTGCTGTAGCCGACTATCGTCCTGCTGTGCAGGCAAGCGAGAAGATGAAGCGTGTGTCGGGTTCCATGACATTGGATCTGGAAGCGAATCCCGATATTGCTGCGGCTCTTGGAAAAAACAAAAGGGAGGGCCAGCATCTGGTGGGATTTGCTCTTGAGACATGTAATGGCGAGGATAACGCAGTATCCAAGCTTGAAAGAAAGAATCTTGATTTTATAGTCCTCAATTCACTGGAGGATAAGGGGGCAGGGTTTGCGCATGATACAAACAAGGTTACTGTTATTTCGAGGGATGGCAAGGAGGCGTTCCCGCTGAAGAGCAAGAAGGAAGTAGCGAAGGATATTGTATCAAGACTCTCGAAATTGTTCATGATATTCCTCATGTTGCTTTTGCCTTTGTCTGCAAGTGCTTATGGCGAAGAGCTGAACGCTACGGTTGTTCTCAATGCGTCAAAGGTGCAGGGAGCAAATACTGATGTGTTCAAACAGCTCGAAGAGGCGCTCAATGAGTTTATCAATAACCGTAAATGGACTGCGAATACATATGAAGAGGTTGAGCGCATAACATGCAGTTTCAACTTTGTTGTCAACTCGTATTCCAATGACGGCTCTTTTGACTGTACTCTTATGGTACAGTCATCACGCCCTGTTTTCGGTTCTTCTTACAGTTCTATTGTATTCAAGTACGAGGACAAGAGCGTCAAGTTCAACTACCAGCCTTTCGACCGCCTTGAATTCATTGAAGAGAACCTCGACAACAACCTTACCGCAGTCATTGCATTCTATGTCTATATGATGATAGGCATGGATATGGATACTATGGGCGATTTGGGTGGCAGCGAATTCTTGAACAAATCTCTTAATATTGCGAACAATGCGCAGAACCTCGGTGATGCAGGGTGGAAGTCCGGCAGCAACAGCAATAATCGCTATGCCATAATCGACGATTATATGAATGGCGCCATGGAACCAATACGAAAGATGATGTACAAGTATCATCGTCTTGGTCTTGATACAATGTTCAAGAATGCCGACGGCGGGCGTAAGGAGATAACCGAAGGTGTCGGGCTTCTTCAGAAAGCATATGAGGACCGTCCGCTCGCATATTTTACAAAGCTCTTTACAGAGTACAAGGTCGATGAACTTGTAAATGTATATTCAAAGTGTACATCAGAGGAGAAAGAGACTGTTGTAGAGATTCTGTCCCGTATCAATCCTTCGCTCTCGTCGGAGTGGGAAAAGATAACAAGAAACTATAATTATTAGGCTATAATGCTTAAACAGATAACAATACGTAATTTCGCGCTGATAGAGCATGTGGAGATGGATTTCTCGCAAGGCTTTTCTGTCATTACAGGAGAAACCGGTCATGGGAAATCGGTCTTCTTGGGTGCGATATCCATGTTGTTGGGCCAGCGTTCCGATGTCAAGGCTATACGTGACGGTGCCGACCGTTGTGTCATCGAAGGTTGCTTTGACATTGCTGCCTTGTCATTGAAGGGATTCTTTGAGGAAAATGACCTCGATTATGACGATGAATGTATAGTCCGTCGCGAACTTTCGTCAACAGGCAGGAGCCGTGCTTTCGTAAACGACACTCCCGTGTCAATATCGCTTTTGAAAGAGCTGGGTTCAAAGCTCATAGATATACACTCACAACATCAGAATCTGCTGCTTGGAGACAAATACTACCAACTTGGGATTCTTGATACGATGGCCTCTGATAATGAACTGTTGGAGGCATATGGGAATGGATATAACGGGTATCTTGAATTACGTCGCGAACAGCAATCCTTGAAGGAAACCCTTGAAGCGAACCGCCGTGATGAAGAGTGGTTGCGTTTTCAGCTGGACGAGCTTGAGAGAGCCTCTTTAAAGGACGGTGAGCTTGAGGAGCTTGAAGCCGAGAGTCAGGAGCTGTCCCATGCCGAAGAGATACAGGCTGCATTGTTGGGTGCCTGTGCATCACTTGACAGCGATGACAGGAACATGCTTGCATCGTTACGCGATGCGTCAAATGCTTTGTCACGCATATCAGTGCATTATCCTGCGGCGCAGGAACTGTCGGAACGTCTTGAGAGCTGCTATATCGAGCTGCGCGATTGTTGCGACGATATGCAGCAGCGTGGTGAGCGCGTGCAGTTTGCGCCCGACAGGCTTGATTGGGTAGAGCATCGCATAGCTCTTTTATACGATTTGCAGAAGAAGTATCGCGTATCATCGATTGCAGAGCTGGTCTCCCTTGAAAAAGAGTTTGCCGCGCGTCTTGAACAGATAACTGACGGCGACTCCAATATTGAAGAACTGGAGCGTAAATTGAATGATGCCCGCAAGAGCCTTGCTGCTATAGCGGCTGAATTGACATCTGTACGCAAGAACAGCGCTGCAAGGCTCAAAGAGGAGATAACAGGAATACTTGTAAACCTTGGCATGCCGATGATTCGTTTTGAGGTTGACTTCTCTGCTGCAGGGGATTTCACTCCGCAAGGAATGGATGTTGTAACGTTCCTTTTTTCGGCAAACAGCAGCAGCACTCCTCAACCGTTGAGCGATGTGGCATCAGGCGGAGAGATGGCACGTGTCATGCTTGCCCTGAAATCGCTTATAGCATCAGGAGCCAATCAACCGACTCTTATTTTTGACGAGATTGATACCGGAGTCTCAGGTGTGTTGGCCGAACGTATGGGGCGTCTTATGCAGCAGATGGGCGGAACCGACCGTCAGGTGTTGAGCATAACACATCTTCCGCAAGTGGCAGCGCTCGGAGCCCATCACTATAAGGTCTATAAGGAAGAGACTGTGAAAGGAACGGTAACAGAGATCATTAAACTGGAACAGCAGGAGAGAATAAAGGAAATTGCGCAGATGATGAGCGGTGAGAATCTTACCGATGCTGCGATGGAAAATGCGGCATTATTGCTGCAGAAGTAATAACAAACAGTTGAGATATGGTAAACACAAATGAGATGATATTCGGCGTACGCGCCGTTCTTGAGGCCCTTGAGGCAGGGAAAGAGATAGACAAGATACTGGTTAAGCGTGATATACAGAGTGAATTGTCACGCGAGCTCTTTGCGGAGCTCCGTGGAAGAAAAATTCCTGTCGTACGCGTTCCTGTAGAGAAACTGAACCGTATAACACGAAAGAACCACCAGGGTGTCATAGCATATATATCCGCCGTGGAGTATGCAAGTACCGATACTCTTGTCCCTACACTATACGAGGAGGGCAAGTCTCCATTCCTTGTTATGCTCGACGGCATTACCGATGTCCGCAATTTCGGCTCTATAGCACGTACATGCGACTGTGCCGGCGTAGATGCCATAATAATCCCGACACATAACAGTGTAACTGTAAATGCCGATGCTGTAAAGACATCGGCCGGTGCATTGCATACATTGCCTGTCTGCCGCGAGAAAAACATAACAGAAACCCTAAAGTATCTTAAGGCCTCAGGCATAAGAGTGGTATGTGCAACAGAGAAAGGCAGAATCAACTATACCCAAGCTAATTTCAGCGAGCCGGTGTGTGTGGTAATGGGTGCAGAAGATACAGGCATTCCACGTGAGCACCTGGCGCTATGTGACGATTGGGTCTCTATTCCTCAATTCGGAAATATCGAGTCGCTTAACGTCTCCGTTGCTGCCGGAGTTATTCTTTACGAGGCTGTACGTCAGCGTCATCTAAATGATTGATAAAATGAAGAAAAGCATACTATTCTCCATAACATTGCTCTTTGCGCTCTTTGCCGTGGCCCAGAAGCCTTTCAAGGCTCCAAAACCGGTACAGAAGGCATCTCAAGGCATGGCCGGTATCCTTGTGTACAAGGGCGGTGTTCTGCAATCGGACGGAACAGCGTTCTTTACTGGCGACAATGGCGAACTTGTCGCTTCGGCTTCGCTTTTCATAGGTGCTGACAGCGCAGTTGTTGTCGATGCTTCGGGAAGGGCTCATCCGGTAAATAACATTGTAGGGTATGATGAAATGTTCGACTGTGTCAAGATTCGTGCAGTGTGGGACAAGAATATAAAACCTTTGTCTGTCTCAAGTAATGCGGTATCTGTCGGAGATGAACTCTACATGTTGTCTTACGGCGGCAAGAAAGGCGCTACCGTAAAGCCCATGAGGGTTGCGGCTATAGATTCTGTATATTCAAATGCGTACTATACCTTAGATGTGCCTATGGAAAAAGGTTGCGTAGGCTTGCCCTTGCTCGACTCCGAAGGAGCTGTAGTGGCCCTGATGCAGCCATCGGCCTCTGTAGATACGGTAAAAAGCTATGCCGTGGGCTCAACACTCCTTTCGTCGTTGTCTGCAAGCGTTTCCAATTTCGGTAGAGGCTACTTTCCCGGTATGGCAATACGTACCGCATTGCCTTTAAAGAAAGAAGACGCTCTTTCTTGTCTCTACATGCAAGGAATGTTGGGTGATAGTGTTTCTTACGGTGCTGTCATAAAAGACTTTATTGCGTCTTTTCCCGATGCCTATGAGGGATATATGGCAAAAGGAGAATACGCAGCACTCTTCCAGCGCGATATGGAGATGGCCGAGCAGGCCTGGAAAGATGCTATGGAGCGTACCGACAAGGCTGCAGAGATTCTCTTCAGCAAGGCCAAGGCCATATTTTCCATAGTGCAGAGCGGTGACACTGTCTCACATCCGTCACTCTCGTACAGCAGTGCTTTCAGTTCAATAGATGCAGCTATAGAGAAAGACTCTCAGCCGTTATATCTAAACTATAAGGCCGATATGCTTTTTTCCCGTGGCAGATTCGCTGAAGCTGCTGCGAGTTATGAATCTCTTGCATTGACAAGCATGCGTAATCCCGAAACTTTCGCAAAGGCTTCCCAGTGCTATACTTCTATAAAGGATTACGGCAAGGCTATTGTGATGCTTGACAGCGCGGTCAGCTGTTATTCTTTGCATAGCAAGACATCTTCTGCTCCATATATACTTACACGTGCTCTTGTAAAGGTCTCAGCCGGGAAGTACCGTGATGCCGTACGTGACTATAACAGTTATGAAGAGGCTATGGGAGAGAGGCTGAATGCAACATTCTATTATATGCGTGAGCAGGCCGAAGTAAATGCAAGAATGTTCCAACAGGCATTGAACGATATTGAGATGGCTATATATCTCGATGCGGAGAATCCGCTTTATTATATAGAGAAAGGAATATTGTGTTACAGGGTAAAAATGACAGATGAGGGTCTTCGGGCGATAGAGAAGGCTAAGGAACTTTCCCCTGATTCCCCCGATGTATATTATTTGCTTGGATGTCTGTACATGCAGAATAGCAGCAAGGCCAATTCACGTGCAAATTTTGAAAAGGCTTTGTCATTGGGTCATCCCGGTGCAAAGGCAAAACTGGAAGAACTCAAATAATAAATAGGCAACATGTTCTTTTTCCTTCTTATTACTATACTGTATTCTCCGGTGTATGTTACTGCCAAAGAACCGGTTTGTGCTACCGTACAGAGCGATACTGTCGCATCCGTGGATTATAGGAACGCCACTGTGGCCTATAAGGAAAGGCGGTATGGCGATGCTGTAAAGTTATGGAAGGTTGCTGCAAAGGCAGGAAATGACAATGCCATGTGTAACCTCGGAACCTGCTATTCAAAGGGTATTGGAGTCGCTTCAAGCCAAAAGCAGGCCTTGAAGTGGTGGAGGTCTGCAGCAGAAATGGGAAATGATGTCGCACAATGCAATCTTGGGAACTGTTATTTGAACGGAACCGGTGTCAAAGCCGATCCGGACATTGCGGCCGATTGGTTCATGCTTTCAGCCTCACAAGGCAATCCCATGGCTCTTACCTCTCTCGGCAAATGCTATCTTGATGGCATAGGTGTTATTGAAGACACAATATCTGCAGTCGAGTGCTTCTATGAGGCTTCTGAGAAAGGATACTCCGTTGCCCAATGCGAACTGGCCGATTGCTACTATTCCGGAACTGGTGTTGAGAGGAATCTGGATGAGGCTCTCTATTGGTATCGCAAATCGGCAGCAGGAGGCTATTCTGTCGCTCAACGCCTGCTTGCAATATGCTATGAGAACGGTGACGGCATGGCAGTGTCGTATCCCGATGCCGCAAAATGGTATATGGCTGCAGCAGAACAGGGTGACGTGGAGTCTCAGTTTGCTCTTGCCGAGCTCTATTTTACAGGGTCTGGTGTTGAAAAGGACCATAAAAAGGCAGTCAAGTGGTACACAGAGGCTGCTAGAAAAGGTCATGCCGGCTCTCAATACTATCTTGCCGGCTGTTATTATTCGGGAACGGGTGTCGAGGTTGACTTTGAGAAAGCCGTAAAGTGGTATCGTGAGGCCGCAAAGAACGGAGATACAGATGCCATGTGCCAGCTTGCCGGTTGTTATTATTGGGGAGACGGTGTAAGCCAGGACCCATATATGGCTGCAGAGATATATCATAAGGCTGCCATGTTGGGCAATGCCGATTCTCAATACTATCTTGCAGAGTGTTATATGAATGGAATCGGTGTAGATTTTGATATCACAGAGGCATGGAAATGGTATAATAAGGCTGCAGAACAGGAACATGCCGCTGCGCAGAACACTTTAGGTTGCATGTATCGCGACGGTGTTATGGTAAGCAAGGACCTGGAAAAGGCCTTTGCCGCCTTCTCCTCTGCTGCGGAGCTCGGTGATATTGATGCGATGTTCAATCTTGCAAGTTGTTACTATTCGGGAAAAGGCGTAGAACAGGACCGTCTGAAAGCTGCGCGTACATTCATACGGGCTGCTGAGCAAGGGCATGTTGTTGCACAGCATAACATTGCTGTCTGCTTCTATAACGGGTATGGTCTTCAGCAGAGCTATGAGGAGGCTGTTAAATGGTATCTGAAGGCTGCAGAACAAGGATATCCCCAAGCACAATATGAGTTGGGGCTATGCCATTATAATGGTCACGGAGTTGAGCAAAGCCGTGATGAGGCAGTGAAATGGTGGACTTTGGCAGCCGGGCAGGGATATGAACCGGCAAAAGTCGCTCTAAAGAAAAAGTAAGGCAACAGGTACAAGAAACGGTTACTTCCTCTGCCATTTCAGGCAGAGGATTCTTTTTGTATTTTTTCCGACGCAGAACGGTGCAGCCGGGCGTTCGCCTACAAGCCATGCAATCTCTCCTTTTGCATCGGCAACAACCAGTTGCTGCTGTTTCTCTATGATGCTCTTCTTCCGGTCGGTGAGGTAATCGCTGACAAGCTTTGTTCCGCGCATGCCGAATGGCTTGAAGCGGTCGCCTTTACGTGTGTTGCGCAGTATCAGCGGCAACTGCAATGTGTCGATGTCAAGGCAAGCGATGCACTGCTCTCTAGGGATATTGCCGTCAAAAGGCTTCTCTTCTACCGACAGCAAGCCTGTAGATGTAGTTACTGTACCATATTCAGGCAGTTCCTCTTCTATGATTAATTCGTTGCTGTTAGCTGTAATTATAAGCGTGTCACGGTCTTTTACAGCAAGCCATGCTCCGCTGCAGAATCTTTTTCCGCTGTCGCTGTCGAGCGATGAGGCTATATCTGCAATAATGGAACTGTTGAATCCTAGAGGCGATAGCATCTCATGAATCAGCGTTGCCGGCGCAACTTCAGCCTTCAGCTTCCTTATGTCAATCCTGTTCCCGCTCTTTACTCTTGCTATGGCATCTTCAACAGCCTTGCGGTATATAAGTTCCGCTTCACTCAACCTTTGTGCCGTTGCGTTTATACTCTCCAGTATGGAGGGATTTATCTCTCTTAGTTTAGGTATAATCTCAAGCCTTATCTTGTTGCGTGTGTAATCGGTTGTGAGATTGGTGCTGTCAGTAACAAACTCCTCGCCTCTCCATTTGAGATACTCTATTATTTCTTCACGTCCTGCACACAGGAGCGGGCGTACTATATTGCCGTTTTTCGGCTGTATTCCTCTGAGTCCTTTTATTCCGGTACCTCTGGTTAGGTTAAGCAACAGCGTTTCGGCAGAGTCGTCACGGTGATGCGCTACGGCAATGCATGTGGCCCCGATGGCTTTTCTTTTCTCTTCAAAGGCTGCGTAACGCAGCTCACGTGCCGCCATTTCAATGGATATTCTATGCTTTGAGGCATATTCTGCCGTGTCGAAATGAATGATGTGCAGTTCTACTTCCAACCGTTTGCATAATTCAGTCACAAACTGCTCGTCACGGTCGCTTTCTGCACCGCGGAGGTGAAAGTTGCAGTGCATAGCCTCGCACCTGTATCCCAGTTTACGCAGGGCTACAAGCAATGCTACTGAGTCGGCTCCGCCGCTCAATGCCACAAGCACCTTGTCGTTCGTGTTCAGAAGAGAGTGCTTCCCGATAAAACGTTGTACCTTATATATCATAGATATGCTGTTCCTGTGCGAAGATACTTCAATAAATGTATAAATATGGATTAAATAGATGAATAATTGCTTAAAAACAGCATGGAATGGTAAAAAATGGCACTCATTGTTTGTTCTTCACAAAAAATGTCTTACCTTTGTCTTCGCTAAAGGCTATGCCTTTCCAGCCGGTACCTTGGATGAGTGGCTTAGTCAGCGGTCTGCAAAACCGTGTACGGCGGTTCGAATCCGCCAGGTACCTCAGGAGGCTGAGTCAAAAGTAATTTTGGCTCGGTCTCTGTTTTTCGGTGATTTTTCCGTTTTTGCCTGCAAATTCGAAAAAATATCATTTTTGTACGCATAAATCCTTCATGCCGCCCGACAACATTCCCAATATGCTCCAATATTGGC
>JAZNSN010000080.1:0-14922 GCA_045591315.1 Bacteroidaceae bacterium | reverse complement strand
GGGTTCCTATATAGCCGTTTTGCACAAAAAATTCCCAAAAAATCGAAAAAATTTGTGCAAAATGACGACGCCACGAACCGTTTCGTCAAACTGCACAACGCCACGCCCTGCTGCTGTCACAAATCGTTTCGTCAAAATGACGGCGTCGCTACGTTTCGTCAAATTGCACAATGCCACGCACTGTTGCGTGATTCTTTTTGTTGCGTCCACGATTCTTTTTGTTGCGCAACATTCTGTTACATGCAACACGCTAGTAACTAGACCGTCAAACTGCACAAATGCCGTGCCATAAACTTTGCATAATGGCAATTTCATTGTGCATTGTGCTGTAATATTCATCGTATAATCCCGATATTTTGTGCAATATTTCGCTTGACAAAACCCGGTCCAGGGCTTATAATAAAGCCATCTTCAAGAGGAAGGAAGTGATTGCCCGCCGCCCGCCGCCCGCCCGCCCGCGCCGCGTTACCCGCGCCGCCCGCGCCGCCCGCGCCGCCCGCGCGTCTGAATGGTACTCCAATCGGAACAGCAAGTCCCTTGTACCTTGACAATTAAACATTGCCCGCTAGTACTAGACCGTCGTTATCTGAAAGGAGTTATAATATCATGTCTGAAACTGTAATTGACGTTGCCAAGCGCATGCGTGCGGGATATGATTTTATCGGTGTAAAGGCCGATAACCGCACGGCGGCGGGGAACATTCGTTCCGCGGGTGGTTATGTGCCGGATGGTGCATCGCCGGAGCTGCTCACGCTTGCTGCTAGCGTTTTGACGAACGCCAAGGCCGCGACAACCGCGGGTAAAAAGGTTGCGATTGCCCTTGCTCTTATTGAGGAAAGCGGCGAATATGCCAACTTGAAAGGCCCGAATGGGCGTCCTTTCAAGAGCGCTGGAGAGCTTTTCAGCGCCATGTTCCCAACATTGGCGTACAGCACGACGCGCTCCTATCTGAATGCGGGTAAGACCATTTACTTGCCCGCAATGCGCGGTGAGCTGGAGAAGGACCTCATGCCTCTCTCCGAACTGGAACCCGGCACGGCGCTCTCCGCATGTGCCGCGCTCAACGATGCCGAGGCGCGCAAGCGTTTGCCGGCAACCTTGAAGGCCGCGCGTGGTGACAGCAAGAAGTTGACCCAATCCATGGTCAAATCGGCGGTCAAGGCCGCCCGGGCAAAGCCCGACGACAAGCCTTCTCCGACTGATAACACCTCTCCGAATGCGGCGAAAGATGCAAAGGCCGCTAAGAAAGCCGAACTTGAGGCAACCTACGTTGCCTTCAAGAAGCTGTTCCGCCCGGATTTCGCGGATGGAGACTTGACCTACATGGTCACGGATAGCGACAGGAAAGCCGTCCTTGACATGGTCAAGGCCGCTGCTAGTGACCCCGACAAGGCAATGACGTTCGTCAACGCCATGCTTAAGACTATTCCAGCAAAGTAACTCTAGTACTAGACCCTACCCGGGATTCCCCGGGTAGGGATAACAACAGAAAGGAGAACTTTAAATGTTCGAGGTTAGCGATATGCGCCGTTATCTTGAAGAAGCGCGTGACGACGTCAAGCGTATGTATCATAATGATAGTACTTTTCTTGACGATTGGACTCATTATGAGTATTGCCTTAACGACGCTGTAGCTTCTATCGTTAAGGCAATGTACCTCTATTGCGGTTGTGATTTTATGAAAGAGGGTTTTATGTCTCGATTGGAAGAAGCTATTTCCAATATCTCACGCGTGCGGCCCTATGTAGAATCTCATACTTGCAAGAAGCGGATGCTCAACAGGGCTGGATACATTATTATCGCTATTGATGCGGCGATAGAACTTCTTAAGTAACTCTAGTACTAGACCCTACCCGGGTTTTCCCGGGTAGGGTCACAATGAAAGGAGAACTTCAAATGAATACCGACATTAGAGAAGCTGTAGTGAATATTCAGAACGCTACAAGAGAACTTCTCAAGCTCGAACTTTTCGACGGCACGGCAACACTCCGTGACATAAAGCGTTTGTCCGCTGCTTGTGATTCTCTTAATCACGTTATTACAATGTGGTTAAGCGAGTTTGACGAAGTTTGCCGATAACAGCAGACTCCCCCGGAAATCCGGGGGAGCCGCTAGTAACTAGAGATTTTTCCTCTGCGGCCTTGACAAGCATGTTATAATATTCTTATGAAAGGAGGTGAGACAAATGAACTTGAAGTTGACCAATCAGATTAACAATTACATGAATGCCGCTGCCGGACTCGTAGCGCTTACGGCCCAGACCTGCAAGGACGAAGCCGATAACGGCGTTGACACTGTTGAGTTGACCTGTGCCGTAAATCGTGTTGAGCACGAGCTTTCCGTACTCCGCGTCGAGTTTAACCTCTAGTACTAGAGATTTTCAAGGCCGCAGAAATTTTGTCCTGAGAAATTTTACCCTGAAAAAATTTTCTGTGGCCTTGACACGTATGGTATAATATAAGTAGAAGGTGGAAATAAGCCTTCGATGCCGACCGCTAGTCACTAGCGGTTGAGAAAATAAAATTTATTGGAGGACTTCAATATGAAATGCATGAGATGCAACCGTGACCGGGAACTGGGGGTCAACCTCTACGGTCATTTCTTCTGCACGGAGTGCAGCTCTGAAACAATCGACTCCCTCGCTGCCTCTGGATTCGCCAGCTACGTCGACAATTCGGTTGACGTGGAAAATTTCTCTGTCGATGATTCCAGCAAGTTGAATACTGTTACTGTTGTCGGCCCTCTGCCGGGTGAAGACGGCGAGGAGGATTCCATCAAGGAATGCCCGTACACGGGCAACGAGTGCCACGCCGACGCGGACAGGAAATGCACTGTCTGCCTTGACGAATCCGACGATGATTCCAATGACGTGCAGGCATAATCGCTAGTTACTAGTCCGTAAACAACGCCAACTGAATATTCTAATTTGGTTGGCGTTTATTATATCAGAAAAGGAGAACTTCAACAATGAATGAAAATGCTATGATTGTCACTGACGAGAACGGCGAGGTCCTTCCCGTCGTATCGCAGACCGGCTCCGCTTTGCTCGGCTCTATGCCGACTACTTCTCTCGCTGATTTCCAGCGGGATGCGTTTATGGCAACTCCGAATCGCTTCGCACAGATTTCTGCGCGTAAAGGAGTTTCCGATTCTGTCATGCATATCGGAAACCAGTTGCGTTCCGAGGATATTGCTGACCACGTATTGACAATCGTACGTGTTGCGTTTGCAACTATCCCCGCAATGGATATTTCTGGCCATCCGATTTATGATGAAAATGGAAACCAGAAGACGGCCACGTATCCGGTAGCCCATTTCGCTGAGGCACCCGGATATTGGTATAATGGCGGGACCATGCTTCGGAAAAACATCGAAGCATGGGCGGAGGACATGGGGGAGGACCTTTCTGACCCGAATCTCCCTGTCCTGAATGCTGCACTCGCTGAGTGCGGTGGTGTCCGCGCGTTCTTCACATGGAAGAACAAGCGGGATAGTAGTGGCCAGAAGTACATGAGCATGATATTCGCTTGATGCTCTAGTACTAGAATGGCGACTTTAAGCTGGAAGGGAACCGGCAAGAAGTGGACATTGAAATCCGCTCTTGCTGTGAATCCCATAGAGCTAGCGCGCATGAATACTCCCCAACGCGCCGAGCTCGCCCAGTTCTTTCGAAATCAGTACGTCACCCGCCTGCGTTCGTTCCAGCGGGCGGGGACTACTGGATATGCTCTAGTCAAACTAGAGGAGGACATGAAAGAAGTTAGGGACAAGATGGGTATTAACATGAACCCACTTGACCTTGTGGTAAGAGCAAAGGGCAAGCGTAGAGTCCTTGGTGAGGCTTATGCGGATAGGAAGAATCCACAGAACGCGCTAGCTACGTACGTCACGTTAATGCAGGATTTCTTTTCCGCGAAAAGCTCCACAGTAAAAGGATGGCGACAAATAGGGGAGGAACAAGACCGCCGCTTGTTTGGGGAGAAGATTGTAGGCATACGTAAAGGTAGGTCCTACAAGAATCGTACCCAAATCAGGTACGTCAAAGACATAGCTCACAGAATGTCCGACGAAGAACGCATTATGTTTTGGAAAGTCTATAGGGAGGCATATCGTTCTGACTGGGTAGCCTTGTGGAGTTATTCCTCGGCTGACCAGAAAGAGTTTGCCTCTAAGTGGATGGCGGGAGATTTTAACCATCTGGACTTTGAAGAAGCATATGTAAGGATGGCTAGTCTACTAGACGCTAGACCGGATGTTTTGCCTGAGCATGCAGGAGGAGTATGGGGTGACCCTACTCTGCCCAACGAAGAAGGAGGTAATAAAGATTATGATGTCTGGGGCTGATTACCCCGTGAACATGAAGGAGTACACCGACGAGTCTTGTGATGGAGTTCTGATTGATATGGTATCAGAACTCCTCACAAGGCCGCAAATCGGGAAGAAGTGCGTTCACAATATTGGATGCGCCTTCGATACCGAAGCTTCTTCGTTCACGGACAGCGAGGGAGATAAGGTAGGTTTGTGCTACGTATGGATGTTCGGAATCGGAGAGGTAGTTACCTACGGTCGGACATTGGGTGGTTTCGTGTCGCTAGTTACTAGATTAGATGCGTGGTTGAAAAGTAATAAGTCGAAGATATATGTCTATGTTCATAACCTGAAATACGACTTCAGCTTTATCAAGAAGCAATTCAGATGGAGTGACGTTTTCATCCACGGGAACCGCGAGCCTCTCTATGCCCGCACCAATAACATTGAGTTTCGTGATTCTTTGGTCTTGTCGGGGAATCAGTCGCTTGCCCGTATTGGGGAGAAGGTTCTCCGTCGCCCCGTTCATAAAGCTGTAGGAGACTTGAATTACGATTTGATTCGCACTCCAGAAACTCCCCTTACTCAGCAGGAACTCCATTACTGTGAGATGGACATTCGTGTACTCATTGAGTACATTGAAGAAAAGATTGAAGACGATGGGGATATTACGAAAATCCCCTATACAAACACCGGATACGTGCGTAATTTTGTTCGCAACAAGTGCTTCGAGCGGCGCGGGCGGTATATGGATTTCATCGACGGCCTTACGCTCACTCCTGACACCTATCTTCAGTGCGAAAAGGCATTCGCCGGAGGCGCAGTTGGACCGAACATTAAGTACGCTACGAAAGTTATTGAAAACTTGCATAGTTACGACATTAAGTCCAGCTACCCGTATGTGATGGTGGCGAAATATTTTCCCATGGGATTCTTTGAGCCTGTATCCAATAAGGCTGCTAATGAGAATCTGGAAGCGCTAGTTACTAGCCAGTGCTGTCTCTTTCGGCTGGAGATTTTCAATCTCGTGCCGAAACAGGATTACTGCTTCCCCATCTCATACAGCAAGTGTAACGAGGTTATCGGATGTAGGGAAGCATCCGGGCGTATCATATCAGCCGCGTACGTGAACATCAACGTTACTGAGTTGGACTACGAGAATATCAAGCGCTTCTACGATTTGGAGCAGGCCGAAGAAATCCGTGTATCTTATATGCGGATTGCTCCGCGTGGCTATTTACCGGAACCGATTATTCGTTCGGTACTTAAGTTCTTCTATGATAAGACTACTCTTGATGGCGTGGAAGGCAAGTCTGTTGAGTACATGATTGCGAAGAACATGCTCAATGCGGTTTATGGGATGATGGTTGAGCGTGTTGTTCGTGAACCTTATGGATTCGATGAAGAATTTACAAAGGGTAGCAAGGATTATGTGAAGCAAGTAGTAAGCTACAATGAGAATCGAAACCGTTTTCTCTACTACCCGTGGGGAGTATGGGTAACAGCTCATGCACGATTCCGTCTTTATGATGCTATCTACAATATCGGCGACGATTGGCGCTACTGTGATACCGACTGCGTGAAATTTGTAGGCGAACATCAGGATTATTTTGATAAGGTCAACGCTGAAGCACGGCAGTCTCTTGCTGACCTTGCGCTGCGTTTGGGTATGCATATGGAGAAAGTAGTACCTGAAACGGGCGAAAACGCTAAAGAACCGCATAAGAAAATGTATCTCGGCGTATGGGAACATGAGTACGATGCGAAGCGTTTCAAGACGTTGGGAGCAAAGCGATACCTTGTTGAACATAACGACGGGCGCTATGCCATAACCGTGGCAGGTCCCAACAAGAAGAGAACTCTTGAGTACCTGCTAGTGACTAGCGAAAAGGAAGGAGTTTCTCCCTTCAAGCTTTTCACCGAAAAACTCGTCATCCCGCCCGAGTACGCGAATAGGCTCTCTATGACCTATATTGACAAACCGCGTTACGGCTATATTACCGATTATACAGGAGTACGGCGGTGGTACTCGTGTGATAGTGGAGTACATGCGATAAAAGAGGGTTACAGCTTCTCCATCACTGACCAGATGAAAGAGGCTATGGAGTGGCTCATGTGCGACGCACATTACCAGGAGACATATGCATGAAGTTTTTCGATGTTCGTAGATTGATTGAGGAAGTCCCCGATGCGCAGTATTATATGATATATGGTGAGCGTTCAAACGGGAAAACTTATTCCTCTCTATCATACGCACTCGAAAGATACGTAGAGTACGGCGAACAGTTTGTATATGTTCGCCGTCTCTCCGAAAGCATTCGAGCTACGTATATGCGCCTCTTATTCAATGGTATCCGAAAGACCGGAGAACTCCGTAAATGGCTGAATCAAGTCGGCTATGATGACATCGAGTTTTACTCCGGAGCATTCTGGCCGCTAGTCACTAGCGAAAAGGGAAAGCTGGAACGCGCGCAGCCGCCTATTGGATACACTATGGCTATCAATACGTGGGAGACTTCCAAAGGAGGTTCTATACCGGACGCTGGAACGATTATTTTCGACGAATTTCTCACGCGCAAAATCTATCTCCCCAATGAGCCTGTTCTATTTGAAAATCTAGTCTCTAGCATTGTTCGCGAGAATGCAAACTCGAAGATTTTCATGTTGGGTAACACCGTATCCTGGGAGGCTCCGTACTTTCAAGAATGGGGTATCAATCACATTCGCAACATGAAACAAGGCACATACGACGTTTACCAGTCTAACGAAGGTGAGCGGAAAATCGTTGTCTGCTATACAGAGCATGCAGGTGCAAAACAGTCCGACGTCTACTTCAATTTTGATAACCCGCGTTCCCGCATGATTATCGAAGGCTCATGGGAGACTGCCATGTACCCGCGTATTCCCGATACGCTGGACGGCTGGACGAAGGGAGAGCCGTGCTACATTAACACAGCAAACGGTGTATCCGTCAAGCTGGAGCCAGCGCAGACTCCGGACGGCATGACCTGCCTGCTCTGCTGGGAGAATGGAAAACCTCTAGTAACTAGCGAGTATCCATACGTTGACCCTCGATACAAGGATAGAATTATCTATACGGATTTCTTTGTCCCTGCTGCAAATATCAAGATGGCGATTACGAAGCACACCGATAAGTATTCGCAGTTTATTCTTCAATGCTTCAAGCAAGGCAGAGTGTTCTATGCCAATAACACTGTTGGCGAACACATACGGAACTATCTGAAGTATTCGACAGCGTATACGCCGATACCATCGTGAGGATAACCAATCCGATTATATTGGCGAGTTCTATTATCCATCTTAAATAAACCTCTAGTACTAGAGATTATCCTCTAGTACTAGAGGTATTTTCATTCGCTGTTTCCAGTGCCAGTATTTCCGGCTACCACAAGTACAAAAGTCTGAGTTTCAAATGGGTTGGATACTGAAAACAGTTTTGTACTTATTATAGGATTCTGATAACACATAAACCATCCATCGTCGAGATACATATTAAATCTTCCACTTTGCCTTGCTACAATAGCAGTTTGAGCCTTTATTTCATCTGCAAAACTCATAAGAACATCGACCGACATTGAAATGGTCCAAATGTTATTATGTTCGGAAATAATATCGTTTATGTAATAATACCTATTAAATTCCACAATCTGTGCATAGTTCGCTGTTATAACAGACTGGCTTTCGATGGTAACAACAGGCTTCAAAAGACTCGAAGAATATTTAAGATTTCCTTGCAATGACATTAGTTGACTAATGTCTTTATTTATCACATTCGCTTGAGAACTATTGTTAAAAAGGTTTATTGTCAAAAGAAAACACCTTCTTTTAACATACGCAATATTTCGGATTGCTCATTTTGAGTTGCGGAACAGCCTGTCAATTTAATTTGCTGAATGCGAGTGAATCCGGTAATATCAGTAAGCTCCATCGTTATCATAGAAGGTCTGCCATTCAAATCTCCATATTCAGCGGGATTTGCAAGATTGGGACGCTCTATAATAAGATACGGCCTACGCACGCTTAAATATCCACTATTTCCAGTAAAACTACCTGCATGCTGTATATTGGGTTTACTTGCCATAACTTGCCCAACTGTATTAGCAATCATACCAGGTTTAAGACCAGCAAAATATGTGTTTGCATGATTATCAGGCATTTCATACTTTTTAGTTGTTGTAACTTCCTGCATTACGGAATTATTAGTTCTTTCTTTTACAACTTTTCCGACTAATTGTAAACCATCAGACCCAATTTCAGTTGACGCAGTTTCACCAACGCTAACACCAGCAGAGTTTCCTACTGCGAGTGCTACTGCTGTTTTTGCAATAGAGATAATGGCCGATACATAGTTAGAGAAATCAGCAGACGTGAATGGGATATTTATAGCACAATGTCCAGAAAACTGATACATAACGGTCGAGTCAACTAAAATATTAGCAACGCATGAACCTGTCACTATGTCGATTCTATATATAATCTGTAAAGTCCGATTCATAATTTCATCAACATTTAAGTCAACCTGCCCTATGTATGGCAAATATGCATGAACTTTTGTATATGGAGAGTAATCTAGCGCAGAGCCAAACGTTTCTGTAAGTCTGAAAGTTCCACAATCAACATCGACAAACTGATTTGCTGCTGTAGTTAATTGGACTCCAGTTCCAATAAATAATACTCTAAATTCTTCTACACCACCAGATTGAACCGGGCATGGAACTAAATTAAAACCTACAAAGGCATCCATTGGATTTTCAAAGAATTGTTTTATATGATTCCAAACGGTAGTGAGCATCGTATTATCGGTCCATAAATACTCAGCTAGTGACTGTATTTGTGCTAAAGTGGGAATATAAATGCGCGTGAAACCAGTATCAGCAGCGGAGATTGTAGGAAGTGTGGACATTGGAACGGGGTCAGAACTGAAATCAAAGGAGCCGGTTCCTTCTGGGTCAGTTGAGTCTGATTCAGGTATTCCAGAGTATGGGTCGGGCAAATTACCTCCACCTTTGGAATTTTCCATTATTAAATTCCCATAATGCGCCCATGCTGTTTCATGGCCAAGAAAACTAAAACGTAATGTTTGTCCTATAACTCCAGAAAAATAACCAGCTCTACCACTTGAAGGGTCATCCGAACCTTGTAGCCCATCTTGTTTTGATAGCCTAGGGTCATTTACTAAATACGGCGTATCATTCTTATCTTGTATAAGCATTAAGGCAAATAGTGCTACTAGATTATCATACCAGTTATTACCACCATCCTCAGCAACTTCAAGAGAACCAAAATGAGTTGACACATCTGGATAGTGCATATAATATTCATAATACCAACTATTAGAGAGTTGTACTCGCTGGAAGTCAAATTCAAGAGATGTATATCCGAGAGGTATTGAAAAGTCTTCTCCAACTTGGGCTATAACAGTTCTTTCAATTCTTCTTGCAACTGTCGACCCTTCTATCGCAATATCAGTTCTACGTGGTGTGTTAATGTTAAAATAATAATAGTCTACATTATTAAATTCAATATCAAATTTTATTACTGGAAATCTCAAAGTTCCTATACTACTTTCAATGGTTCTATAGTTTATAGCTAAAATAGGATATTCTTGAAGATTTATTATAGCCATAAATTTCACCTTCTTTATTGTGCAGCCCATTGTAAAGGAGACAATATCAGCCTCCAATCTGTACTAGTTACTAGAGCTATCACCTTCTAGTAACTAGTACATTTATTAGTCCTACAATGATGCCAACTACGACGCCTATTACAACGTATATCAATCCGGGTCGCTCGTGAGCAACTTCGTCGCGTTCGTCGCATTCGTATAGAACGACGTGGACGAATATGTGATAACGTAGGTACCGGATTCGCGCTTTGTGACAATGCACGGCGCGGCCTGGATAGCTCCGTAATTCAGAATGAACAACGCGGACGCAGCTTTCACAGACTTGTAGATGTTATACGGAAACTCATATCCGCCTGTAACAGCTGCGGCCTTATTCATGTTCACATAGGTAGTAGAGATAACCATATCTTTTCTCCTTTATAAGCATCAAACCAGGCGGAACACGACAGCGTTCTCGTCGGGCGACATGAAGAACCCTCCGAACATCGTATCGAAATAGTTCGTGTACTGCCCGCGGGGATTGTACTGCGAAGTGATAGTATGCTTCTGCGCGGAAACTCCGAGTGCCCATTCATCATACACGACACCCAGTACGCCCTGTGCCGTGGACGTAATGCTGTTGCCCTCGATATTCATTGTTGCGTTGATTGCCATACGGTCAGCGAGGGAACCGGTAGTCCCCATGCCCTGCCACGCGGGAACGACGTCTGCATTCGGAATCGTCAGGTTCCCGGTATTGAACTGGTTCGGTGCGTCGTGGAGGTAGACACCGGCAGCACGGGCGAAATCAGAAATCATAACAGTTTTCTGGCGCTCCGGAGAGGTAGCAGTCTCCCAGTTGGTAGAGTTGAACATGCCTGTCACCATGCGCATCTGGTCACGGATAATTCCCATGCGATAGATTGCGTACCGGATGAAGCCCTCGTCATAGAGCGCGTTGGCGCTAGTCAAACTAGAGCTTGTCAGGCCATTGTACTCCGTAAGGAGTTTAATGTCCTGCATGCCACCTGCATTGACGCACATTCCGATAAGGGCCTGGAACAGTGACATGATAAGCTCGTCCCATGCCCTGCCGTGGGAGTTGTTCCGGGCCATCTCCAGCATACCGATGAACGACATAAGTTCTGTTTCGGAACGAAACGCAGACTCAATCTGCTCACGAACTATCGTTTGCGGTTCGAGTTCAGAGGAGAAGCGGTCGTTCCAGAAACGGGCCTTCACGTCCTGCTTGTGGACAACGAACGGGTCGTAGGAGACACCTTCCTGAAGATTCCACACCGGAGAAGCTTGCGACTTGAGATAGCCAGTACGATACATAGCGCGAATGGAGCCGAAACGTTCTGCCTCGACATACACATTCGGAGCGAAGGTCACGTAGGGTCTGCTCCAAAATTTGATGGTGTTGAACTGGTCAACGAGCTTTCCAAAGAAAACATCGTAGCCCATAGCGTCCTCGATGGAACGGCCGAAATCAATGATATTGGAGAGGTCCTGATTGACTGTAGCGTTCAATCCATCGAAGTTGGCAGCAGCCTGGTTGATAAGAGCGGATACATCTTCAACTTTCATAATTCATTCCTTTCCCTCTAGTACTAGAGTCAAACAAAGATGGGGCATGTGAGAATGGAGTCGAGGTCACAATAAACGACTTCAAGAAAATCGTTAATTGACGGGTCGGAGTAAAGCGCGCGGATAAGGTCAAGTCTATCCGTAGCGCGAGTATACTGATAGCCGCGTGTTGTTTCAGTATCAGAGCCGTTATTGCGCACTGTACCAGAACTGGAAGATGAATCGGCAAGATTCAGTGTGCGCATATCAGAACGGCCATCGTTACCGTAAGAGATAGTTTCTGAATGAGAGCCGGAAGAACTATTCGATTCAGAGTAGTTGTTATAGGCCCGGGACGTGGAGCCGGACGCACTATCAATAAGCCCATCCTGCCCGAAACTATTTACAACCTTGCGCGAACCTGTCTCTACTGTTTCTTCCTTGAGATTATCATAATCTCTAGTAACTAGTCCTGATTTCTCATCTACAAGGCCGTCCTCCCCGAAGTCTGTGACCGTCTTATGAGAGCCAGTTTCTGTGGTAGTCTCGGTGAGGTTATCATAGTCACGGGTCACGGAACCAGACTTATCATCGACTATACCGGATAGACCGTAGTCCTTTACCGTTCTGTGAGAACCTAACTCAGTAGTGGTTTCAGTGAGATTATCGTATTCACGGGTTATGGAGCCGGATTTCTCGTCGACAAGACCATTTACACCGTAATCAGTTACTGTCTTGTGTGAACCGGTTTCAGTAGTAGTTTCAGTTAGATTGTCATATTCGCGCGTAATAGTGCCGGACTTCTCATCCTTAATGCCGTTGACGCCATAAGAAGTATCGGTCTGCTTGGAGCCGGTTTCTGTGGTGGTTTCATGGTAGTTATTGTAGGAGCGAGAAAGCGAACCAGACTTGGAATCCCGGAGGCCGTTTGCGCCGTATGTTGTCTCCTCAGTCAAACCGGTAGTGTCATTAGCGGGGCCAGTTTGCGTAGTCGGAACAAAGGTCGAAGAATTGAATGCCATTACCTCAGTTTTCGTGTCACCCTTACTAGTGACTAGCGTAGAGCCAGAACGGACATTCTCATCGGTGGACGCATCGGCATAAGAGCCTGAAATGGATTTGTCGGATACTCTGTTAGTGGGGAAGGACTCTGTTACAGACTCAGTACCCGTACGGGTAACGGCAGTAGTGTCCTCGTCACTAAAGCCGCCAGTCGTCTTCTTTTCGGTAGAACGATTGGGAAATGTTTCTTCAACATTCTCAGTACCTTTTCGCGTTGTCTTGGTCGCATCTTCATCAGAATAACCACCAGTGGTCGTCTTTTCCGTCGAACGATTTGGAAATGTTTCTTCGGTCGATTCTGTGCCTTTACGAGTGGTTGTGGCATCTTCTGTATCCGAATAACCGCCTGTTGTCCTCTTTGTACTTGAACGATTCGGAAAAGTTTCCTCAGTCGATTCAGTTCCTTTATGTGTGCTAGTACTTGAATCTGCATCAGAGTAACCACCTGTCGTAGTTTTCGTGGACTTACGCGCGTCAGGAAAAGTTTCAAGAGATTCTTCTGTTCCAGTACGAACGGAACGGGAAGTATCAGTGTCAGTGTAGCCGCCTGTAATGCCTCTAGTACTAGAGTCATTAAGAGAGGAAGTATGCGTTTCGGTCATTAACCTAATGTTCTCGTCGGTACCAGTGTGCGAGAAACTGGAGGAATCAGTGCTAGTGACTAGTTTTCCGTAGGACGTGGTTTTCGATAAATCGACGTTGTTGAGGAAAGGGGAAAGGTCGACGAAATTCTGCCATACCTTCTCCCATTTATTGCCGAAGCGAATTGAAATAATTTTGCCGAGACGCTCCAAAGCAGAGGTTTGAAGGAAGCCCGTATCGGGGTCTATCATTCGGGCAACAAGCGGAGCTGCCATTTTACGCCCAGAACGGTTCATGAAGTATTCGAGGTCGAGCATTAACGCGGTATCGGCATCGGGAATGAAATCGAAGTCGAGAAGGTACTCGAATATGCCTTGCCCGAGGTCGAAGTTCGGGAAGGCTTCTTCAAGAGCCATTATCTTCGTCTGATTGTACGGAATCATCGGAATCGCCTCCCTTCAGAAGGAGAATCGGAAGAATCGCTAGTAACTAGAGATTCGATTTCGGCGGATTCAAGTTCAAGAGCATTGGAAATTTGTTCTTCCTTGAGCTGCCATGCAGAAGATTTACGAACGGTGATATTCGTGCCGAACATTGCATTGATAGAGTCGCAGGCAAGTTCACGGCAATGGAGCATATCGTCAATGGTGGGAGTGAGAAGGTCGGTGTTCGTGTCAATTTCCTGGGCGGAGGTGTATTCGCGCTTTAAGGAGAAGGACGGGTTGAGACCGATTTCATTGTACCATGCAGCGTAGATTGCCTGGCGCCCGTTTACGGCTAACTCAACTGCGTTCGAGCGGCCATCAGACTGGAGAGCTTCAAGAGGCGAACCGAGGTCGGGGGCAAGAATAGAGCCGGGCACGCCTTCTTCGCGGTCGGACAAGTACTTCGAGACAGCAGCACGTTGAGGTTCGGTTTTGGCTATGAAAGTAAGCTGGTCACGGAGACAAATAAGAGTAGAGCGAAGGGAAATTTCAGCTTCAGTGAGAAGATAGGCGTACTTGCGATGAAGCCATGTGAGGCCACGCATGTATGTGTCGTTCTTGATTATGACGCAGTCACGGTTTAATTCGAGTGTCTCGGAAATCGTAGGGGAGAAGCCAGGGGAAGTGATTACGACTTTGTATGGTTCTTCGTAGGGGTCAGGAGCATCTGCGAGGGTGTAGGTGAATGCGTAAATAGAGGGACCTGAATTTTCAGAGTCCGCGCTAGTGACTAGCGCCGAGTAGTCAAACATTGGGCCGTGACCAACAGGGGTGTATTTGGTCGGCGGCGACCATATGGCGGCAGAGCCAAAGGTCTGGAGGAGCATTTCGAGAGCTGCCTTGGGGAGGGAAGCGGGGAGGTTCGTGTACTCGAACATTTGAGCCGTTTTGTTGAGGAGCATGTAGAAGTTGTCGCGAGTGAGCTTGGTCTTGGTGAAGTAATTGGCAGAGGGATTGTCGATGCCAAGGGTGGAAGTCAGACGAGAAAAGAAACGTGTGCGTGTCGTAGTTGCTCACCGTCCTTTCGTAGGTGATGAGGAAGGTCTAGTAACTAGCGGTAGACATGGACGGAAACGGTGATGAAATTTGGACTAGTTACCAGACCTCCTAGGAGAACTTCTATTTTTATTATAACATGCGTGTCAAGTGTGCAAAATTTGGTGGTCTAGTTGGTCTAGTGGGATGATTGGGGATGAGGACTAGTTACTAGAGGAGATTGAGAGGCCACTAGAGTGCTCTAGTTACTAGTGATTTTGGTCTAGTTGGTGGAAAACGGTGGTATAGGAACCC
>JAZNSN010000079.1:0-4861 GCA_045591315.1 Bacteroidaceae bacterium | reverse complement strand
AACACCACCGTTTGCATCCTTCAGTTTGATGTATGTTACAGAACCAGTTTCAGTACCAGTACCTGTTCCAGTACCAGTACCTGTTCCTGTTCCAGTTCCTGTACCGGTGCCTGTTCCAGTACCAGTGCCAGTGCCAGTGCCGGTTCCAGTGCCTGCATCAGCAATGACAAGTTCAATATCCTTTGTGAACTCGATAGTGATAGAGTTGAATGACTCAACTGGCTCATCAGCAGCAGGAGTCTGTGAAACTACAGCCAAAGCAGGAGCGGGCTCTGTAATGCCTGCATTTACAGCCTCAATGGCAGCGTTGATAGCTTCTGCTGCTGCAGTGAGTTGCTCTGCTTTGTATGCAGTATTGTTTGTGTGTGCTTCGTAAGCAGCATTCAATGCAAGAACAGCGTCTTTAACCGCAGCATATTTCTCGGCAATGGTTACCGCTATTTTGTGCATGTCGAACTCTGACATGTGCCAGTATGTACGTTCTGCGTTAACATTAAAGCGGATGTAACGGTAAGCTGTTTCTGAAGCAATGCTTGGTGAATCCCAGCGGAGTGCAGCACCCTGTGGCAAACCTGTTGAAACATTATAAACTTCTGTGTATTCACCAGCCTTGTCATTGCTACCCATAACCTGGATTGCATCGGGGAAGTCGATTCCGTTGTTGTTACGTGTAACATAGCCGAACTCGAAGTTTGAAACTTCGTTGCCCTCACCAAGGTCAACCTCTATGTAGTGAGGCTCCTCACCACCACCATGCCAGTTTGTATGGAAGAAGCTGTAAGCTTCGGTATTGCCATCAAATAGGTATTCGATAGCACCTTCAGTTGTCTCTGGGTTGTTGCACCACAAGTAGTATGCTGCATTTGCATCACCGGCCTGCAAAGGAAGTTTCTCCTTTGTAACCTGCAAGTTGGCATCGGCAATCATTGCCTGTGCGTTGGCATATGCAGCTTCGAATGCAGCGCGTGCAGCAGCAAGAGCTTCTTTGTCAACAAACAACATTGCAATTTCCTCGGCTGTGAGAGCGCCGTCGAATACCTTGATATCGGTAATCTCGCCTGTAAATACCTCGGCATTACCAGCAGCATTAACACCGCCACCAATGTAGATGTTGGCTGCAGAGTGGTCTGCCTTTACCATACCAGGGGTGGCAATCTCATAACCTGCCATAAAACCTGCGGGGTTGGCATCAACCCATTCGCGGGCCAATGTACCATTGATGTACAACTTGAATGTGTTGTTTGTGGGGTTAATGACATAGACTAGTTCTGTGTCATTTGCACCGGCCGGAACACCGCTCTGAGTGAAACGGTCACCGGCTTTCCAAGATGCAAGGTAGCCGATGGCTGCATCGCTGACGCCATAGGCAACATAGCGTGAATTCGTACCCTCTGCGCTTGTGTTGGCTTCTTGGGTAGGATCTGCTGTGCAGAGTAGTGCAGCACGGCCGCTCATTGTAGCGGGAGTGTTCACCTTTACAGCAACAGTCAGGTCATTCAACGCGAAAACCTTTGCTGCATCTTCTTCATTGAGCTGATAGGGATATGCTCCTATCTGCTCTGCGGAGAACTCCAATACAGGAGTCTGCGCCCACGCTGTGGTTAACAAAGTAACCAACAACGTTAAGAGAAGCGTAATTTTTCTCATTAGTTTTGATTTTGGTTAATAAAAAGGGTTAATAAATAGTGTCAATAAATGGCTTTATAGGTGTTTCTTGCCTATGTTTAGGCGTAAAAGCCTGATAGGCAAAATACTCCATTTGGCAAAATTAGGCAAAATAATCAAACTGACAATAAAAATATTTGTTTTTATAATAAGGTAAATGCGTAAAATGGTTTTGATTCAACGAGTCGGTAAATAGTGTAGAGTATAGGGTTAAGGTATTTGAAGTCTTTATGTCGCTTAATAAAGACTTAATATAACCTGTTGGCACTAAAGATTCTGAAGTTGTTACGTGTCTATGTAAAAAAGCGGACAGGAATTTCCCCTGTCCGCTTTTTATGATTATCGGATAACTTTCGCTATTCGCATCCCGTGCGGTGTGACTTGCGCCACACTGCGCACGACTGTTGCTGCTCAAGTTATCGAGTAAAATTGTATTTTACTTTACAAGTACTTTTTTGCCGTTAACGATGTAGATGCCTGGGCGTGTGATGTTGCCGATGCGACGGCCGGTGATGTCGAAGATTGTCTTGACAGCGTTGCTCTCGCCGATAACATCTATAATTCCAGTAACACCTGTAAACTCGTATGCTGTTACACTCTTCAAACCTGCAACTTTGAAGTATTTCTCAATGCTGCCGGTAATCTTTACCTGTTTCTTGTAGTTGCTTGGGTTGTCAACAAGGTTCAATGCTGAACGGATGTCACCTGAAGGCAGCTGAACGATAAGGCACTCGGTGTAGTCGTTTGTGTCCGGATTGTCCGAAATAAGGATGTTTGTAGCAATTGTAGCATCAGTTCCGAACTGAGAACCTGTCTCAGGTGCACTGTTTACAGCACCTACGATGTAACCGGTTACGATTGCCGGAATCTGCTGGCCGTCAACGTATGCTGCAAGAGCCTCGGTAACGGTATATGACTTGGTCTCCACAGGCTCTTCGCCTTCGTCTTCACCTTCGCCACTGCCTTCGCTTACAACCTCAACCTTTACAGCCATTGTGTTCACGTACTTGCTGCTGCTTACACCTATTGTATAACCTGTAACCTTTACAACAGCACCGTTTGTCAAGTTTGCTTTAATGGCATCCTGCGGGTACTGTATGCTGCCGATTGCTGTTGCTGCGCCCTCAACTGCTACATTGTAATAGTTGCCGTTTACGGTGAGTGTTCCGGTATATTCAACATACTGTATTGCCGGTGCTGTAAGGTATGCGTCCATAGCTGCACCGTCCATAGTTGTTGCGGTGGGGTAGCTTACAGTTGTTGTTGTGAGTTTTGTTACAACTGAACCGGCTGCAAACTGCAAGAGACCGCCGTATAGGCTTGTTGTTCCCTCGACTGTAACGATTTCGCCGACAGCATTGCCGCCATCGCTGCCAAGATATACAAGGATTGAACCTGTACCGTCGTCCAAAAGGAAGCCGCGTCCGTATGTTGCTACGATAGTACCCTGAGCCTTAGCTTGACCTGCGCCTGCCTCTATAATTTCGGCAATCTCTGTAACTTCAAGCTCGTCACCCTCGCCTTCGCCTTCGTTGCCGCTATCTTCGACAGCCTCAACCTTTACGGCCATAGTGTTGACATACTTGTTGCTGCTTACGCCAATAGTGTAACCGGTAACCTTGACAACATCACCGCTTGCTGCTGTAACGAGGCCGGTGTTCGGGTACTGTATGCTGCCGATTGCTGTTGTTGCGCCCTCAACTGCTACATTGTAATAGTTGCCGTTTACGGTGAGTGTTCCGGTATATTCAACATACTGTATTGCCGGTGCTGTGAGGTATGCGTCCATAGCTGCACCGTCCATAACTGTTGCAGTGGGGTGGTTTACTGTTGCGGTACCTGTTTTTTCTACAGTGGAACCGGCGGCGAACTGCAAAAGTCCACCATACATGCTAGTTGTTCCGCTAACGTTAACAGCGTCGCCTGCAGTTACTGATGGTGCACTGTTAAGATATACAAGGATAGAACCTGTACCGTCGTTCATGAGGAAACCGCGTGCGTATGTAGCTACAACAGTACCCTTTGTGGTAGCTTCGCCTGCACCGGCAGCAAGAACCTCAGCGATTGTAAGGTAGGTTGTTTCACCTTCGCCTTCGCCTTCACCTTCACCGCCGTCTGGCTCTTCCGGGTCGGGAGTAGGAGTTACAGTTCCGCCATCAGTAGAATATGTGGCTGTGAATTCTGTAAAACAAATCTGTCCGGCCTTTGTGTCGCCATCAGTTCCATATACAGCTTTTTCTCCAACAGTCATTACAATTTCAGTTGCATTTCCTTCCCATGTGATTGTGCTGTGGTCATCAGCTATTGTAACAGTTCCAGTAGATGGGGTAAGGTCGGTCAGGCGTTTTTTACCTTGTGCCGATACTGTAAAAACTATCTTTGTCAAGTTGCCGGTGCTACAGGTTGCTGTAATAGTGTTCTTTGCATATATACGGCAATCTCCTGACTTGTTGTATGCAGGAGCTGTGTTGCCATCTGCCTTTGAGAATGTCAATGTGACAGGGTCGACTATAAATTCTGTGACATTGGTTGTTGCGCTACCAAAGGTGGTTGCCGCATTTCCTGTCACTTCCTCTGCTTGTATGCCGGCAAAAGCCAACATGTACAATGTGATTGAAAGTAAAAATCTCTTCATAAATGTTTTGGTTTATAGTTATTAATGAAATGTTATTTTGTCGTATTTAATTATGCAAAAGTAGAAAAAAAATCGATACCTCTTTATAATATTGCGAAAAAGATTCCGTTATATTTCGATTTATATGTTTTAAGAAGATTTTTTTCGGATAATTGTTGCGGTGTGGAAAAAAACACCTATCTTTGCAAAGAAATGAGCGGTGGCTCTTTTTATTTTGAATTTATTATGCAAGTATATGGGTAAGTCCTATACGGCCAGCTCCTAGCGAATCCTCCAGGGCTTGACCGCAGCAAAGGTAGTTGGTTGTAGCGGCGCGATGTAGGTAGCTTACCCACCCATAACGGCGAATGCAAAAAGCATTCGCCGTTATTTTTGTTTCTTTTATAATTTGCTTCTGATTTGGGCTCAGTAGAAATTTACTGTGGTTAATATTGTACATGTACGATTAATTTCTATCCAAGATATCTTATTCCAAGGTTCGTTTTACCCTTAATCAGTTATCTTTTATTCTTCTTGTTGTCGCTCTATCATGTACTTTTGTCGCTCAAAAGTACCAAAACG
>JAZNSN010000078.1:0-16938 GCA_045591315.1 Bacteroidaceae bacterium | reverse complement strand
ACCGGTGTTGTACTGCTTGTCTGTATGGAATGTTTTCAAGGATCATCTGCTTGAACGGCACGCAACCTTCGTTGTTTGCCGAAAGCGAATACAAAGGTAAGGCAAATTTCCGGACTACAAAAATATTTCAAGGATATTTTTCATAAAAAATCAAACTTTTTTCAACAGACATTGATTTTCAAGGAATTACAAATTAAAGAAAATTTGGAGAAAAAAGCAAAGAGGATAGAGAATAGCAGAAAGCTGCAAACACGTCACAAAAGTCTCCAAAACCCCTTAGACTCCGAGGAGCTTGCTGACCGTTCACAAAATTAACATTCAACATCCAACTTTGAACATTAAACTTTGAACATTCAACTTTGAACATTCAACTTTGAACAGCGCCTCAGTTACTTTGCCAGGATTTCTTCGAGTTGCCTTGCATCAAGATTAAACTTGAACCGGCCGTTTACAGCAGCTGTTATAGAGCCGGTCTCTTCGGACACTACAATTGCAACAGCATCGGTATTCTCGGAGATTCCCATTGCCGAGCGATGGCGAAGACCGAATTTCTTCGGTATATTCAAATTACGCGATACAGGGAGGATGCACTGCGCCGCAACAATCTTATTGCCACGAATTATAACCGCACCGTCGTGCAGAGGAGCGTTCTTGAAGAACATCGATTCCAGAAGCCGTTGATTGACATCTGCATTGAGAGATTCTCCCGTTTTGACTATCTCATCCAGAGTATCGCACCTTTCAACGACAATAAGTGCGCCCGTCTTCTGCTGCGACATGCTCATGCACGCCATCACCACCGGCATCATGGAAGCCGAGTCAGCAGCCTGCTTGCCGCGCGAAAAGAATTTCGACAAGACACCCAGGCGGTGATGCGAGCCGATATTCCTGAAGAAACTGCGGATTTCGTCATGGAATATGACAACCAGAGCAAGTGTACCGACACTCATCAGCTGGTCGAAGATAGAGCCAAGCAAGCGCATCTGCAGCAGCTTGGAGACGAACACCCACGAAAAGAGGAACACCAGAATGCCCAAAAAGACATTCAGCGAACCCGAATCTTTCATGAGCTTATAGAAATAATAGAGCAGCAGCGCTACCAGTACTATATCGACAGCATCCTTTATCGAAAATTCAAGAAACATATTTCACCTATTATATATTACACTTAATCGCCTTCCACAGCTCTACGACATGTACAGCCTCCTGCACGTCATGAACACGGAGTATCCTAGCCCCCCTATCCAGCGCCGCCATATTCAAGGCTACTGTTCCCGGCAGAGCTGATGCAGCATCAATTCCGAGCAGTCTTGTTATCATAGACTTGCGCGATATGCCGACGAGCAACGGAGCCTCCAGCAACGACAGCTCGGACATTGACCCGAAAAGTTCGTAATTTTGCTCCAGACTCTTGCCAAAGCCAAAGCCAGGGTCAATAATTATATCGGCAACACCCTCCTGATGCAACTGCCACATCTTTTCGGCAAGATGCTTCATGACACCCGGAACAAAATGTTCGTACTCTACTGCCCCACCAGGCGCTGACGGTGAATGGGTAAGAACATACGGCAGACGCAGTTCACACACCGCCGCAAACATCCTGTTGTCCCAATCATAGCCTGAGACATCGTTTATAATGGACACATTATGCTCACGCGCACATTCCAATGCCACCTCGCCACGAAAAGTATCGACAGACACTACGGCTTCGGGCAGTTCCCTGTCGAGAAGTTCAAGAGCTGCATGAAGGCTACGCAACTCTTCCTCTTGCGATGCAAATGCAACACCGGGACGCGTGGAGCAGGCTCCAACATCCAAAATCCGTGCTCCAGCCTCAATCATTCCCTTTGCACGCTCCACGAGGTTTCCTTCGTTGACACGTGAAGATGGATAGAAGGAATCGGGTGTCACATTGAGAATACCCATCACCACCGGCTCGTCCAAAGCGAGCAGGCTGCCATTGATATTTATAGTGCAGGAAGAGTTCATTGATAACCGATTTGATTTCAAAGTTACAAATAAAATATAAAAGCGGAAACTTATTGCAACAACAAATGACTATTTAGAGTTTTTTTAGTAAATTCGCGGAGATTATTGCTTTGCTGACATTCAAGGCTCTCATTCGGAAGCAAAAGGGAAACGCCCGACCATTTTACGGGATTTCCCAGATGTGTCCGAAGTGGCAAGATATCATATATTGTCATTATTGCAACAAGCACTTTCAAGAAAAAGAGATATACCATTCCAATATATGCAGAAGAAGAACTATACAATTGCCGGTCACCATATTACGATTGAAGCTATAGACATTGAAACAGAAGCCATGCTGCCCTCTTTTGGACCTTTTGAAAGCGAGGCTTCGGACAACCCGCTATTCACTATAACCATCGACAATAGCATACAGCCATCGTGGCGCGGCGAAAAGATAGGATTCTTCCCATGCCCTTCGGCAATGTTCGAGGTTTACCGAATGGACAACGGTGCATACCAGATTCTTGTAATGGACGACAGCAACATTCCTTGCGCATTCTTGCAGGGCGATTCAGACAACAGGCACTTCTCCATTACTACACGCGGAAACGACAGCAACAGGAGATTCGGCCTTAACAACGCCATAATGGTCATATTCACCATCTGCACAGCTCCGCACAAGACACTGCTCATGCACTCGTCTGTAATAGAGAACGGCGGCAAGGCCTATATGTTCCTAGGAGCCAGCGGACGAGGCAAAAGCACTCATAGCGACCTATGGACCAAGCACATTGAGGGCAGCACGTTGATAAACGACGACAATCCGGTACTGCGCATCGACAATAACGGCACCCCGATACTATACGGCTCTCCTTGGAGCGGCAAACGCCCCATATACAAGAATGTGCACTACCCTGTTGGCGGAATGACAGCCATCGAACAGGAAAAAGAGAACAAGATAAGGAAAGAGCCTATACCTGCCGCGTTCGGCATATTGTTGTGTTCATGTTCAACCATGAAGTTCGACAAGAAGATACATTTGGATATCTGCGCAACCATAACCGATGTTCTCAAGGCAATCCCGGTCCACACCCTGTCCTGCCGCCCTGACAAAGAAGCTGCAGAACTTTCTCATAACACACTGAAGCAATGAGCGGAGATGTTATGCAGAAGAGGGTGAATAACCACATTTTCATGCAGGAGATAAGACGGTTATTCAACGACGAGGGCAAGAAGAGCGTTACATTCGTCGTAAGAGGCGTGAGCATGCGTCCGTTTCTTGAGGACAGCCGCGACAAAGTCATTCTCGCTCCTCCCCGCAAGCCTGTGAAAGGCGACGTTGTTCTTGCCGAAATAAAGGAGAGACGCTACGCACTGCATAGAGTCATTGCAATAAAGGACGGCATATACACTATGCGTGGCGACGGCAACCCATTAGGCATGAAAGAGCAGTTCACCGAGGAGAAGATAGTCGGCATTGCCGACGGTTTCATAAGGAAAGGCAAGCCGGTTTCTACCAGAAGCTTGAAATGGCGTGCCTACTCAATTTCTTGGGAGGTTTTGAAACCCATAAGGCGCATACTGCTTGCGATATACAGACGGATATGATATTTGCTTCAGTCCTGCAACAGTTACAGGACTGAGGAGTAGAAACAGAATACAGAGTACAGAGAACAGAGTACAGAGAAAGTTGCGAGTAAGCGAGTGCAGAGAAAAAGTTTACTTTTACTATGCCGAGCGAGAGCAACTTGGGCGAAGCCAACAGAGAACAGAGTACAGAGAAAGTTGCGAGTAAGCGAGTGCAGAGAAGAAGTTTACTTTTACTATGCCGAGCGAGAGCAACTTGGGCGAAGCCAACAGAGAACAGAGTACAGAGTACAGAGAAGTTAAGCAACCATTAAAATAGGAATAATTTAAAACTACAATAATAATGAAGGTAAAGAAAGGATTTGAATTGCAAGAGGTTTGCGGGGAGTTCATAATTGTTCCTGCAGGCGTTGAGAATGTCGATTTCAGCAAGATTATCAGCCTTAACGAGAGTGCGGCCGACCTCTGGAAGAGTGTCGCAGAGATGGAAGAGTTCAGCATCGACGACATGGTGAAGATTCTTATGGAGCAGTACGAAGTTGACGAACAGACAGCACGCGAGGACTGTGCAAAGATTGCCGAACGCTGGAAAGAGATGGAACTGACGGAATAAGAGCAGACTGTATATAATTCAAGAAGGGCAGCAGATTTATTCTGTTGCTCTTCTTTTTGTACGTGATTGATTGCATGCAAGTAAAAATGCATGACGACAACACCTCTTTAAAAGAGGCTGAGGAATTATCATAATGAATGCATGTGTCATATTCATTTCGAACAGATGTGAGAAGTCTCGTTATCAGCAGGAGAGATAAGGAATCAACGGCTCAGTAGAAATTTACTGTGGTTAATATTGTACATGTACGATTAATTTCTAACCGAAATATCATATTCCAAGGTTTGTTTTACCCTTAATCAGTTATCTTTTATTCTTTTTGTTGTCGCTCTATCATGTCCTTTGTCTCGCAAAGGACCAAACGCCCGGCACAGGGCAAAATCAGTCGTAACGTCCTTTTGCTCGCGAGTCGCAAGCGACATCCTTCGGTTGGCCGGGTGCTGAAGCACACTCCTTTGGGGAGCTAAAGCTCCCGTCGTCGCAAACGGTGCTATGGCTTCGCACCGTCCCTCTTTCAATAGAGGGAGAGTTGTACTGCATGCGAACATTCACTGCTCGGCTGTCGAGCTACTGCTAAAGCAACTGCATAAAAAATGGGGCCGAAGCCCCATTTTTTGACTCTATACCTTGACAAAACCTACTGACCGCAACCCGTGCGGCACCAGCAGTGCCGGTGCTACGCACGACTAATTGCTGTAGGTTTTGTCGAGCTACTGCTGAAGTAACTGCATAAAAAAATGGGGCCGAAGCCCCATTTTTTTATGTTTTTTGTACCTTGACAGCTCTCGCTTTTGGTGACCCACGCGGTGTGACTTGCGCCACACTACGCGTGACCTGTCACTGCTCGGCTGTCGAGCTACTTGTAAAGCAACTGCGTTACTTTACAAGTACCTTTTTAGCTTCAACAACGCCGTTAGCGTATGTTGTAACTACGATGTTGATACCCTTTGCAGGAACCGGGATAGCAGCACCGGCTGTTGTGTAGTAAGCTACAGAAACAACCTCTGTACCCTCAGTCACAAGATCATCGATAGATGTCTCAGAATCAACACTTCTCAAGTACCACTGTGAAGCACCTGCAGCGCCGTCCCAGTAAACGATGTTACCGTTATCACTTGCACCGCCGCCGTGTCCGTTACTGTGGATACAGAATCCTGCACCATAGCCAGCAAGACGGAAGTTAAATGCCGAACCTGTTGCATTGAGCACAAGGTAATCTGAGGGCGCATCCGCAAACAAATCAATAGGTGTTGACTGTGAATCAATCTCACCGATATAGTATTTAGTTTCGCCTTCGTGTGCATCGACAACACGGATTGTATAGATCAAATCTTTATGCTCTTCTGAAACGACCTCACCGGCAACAAGGTCTTCTGCTTCTTCTGACTTCGCGAATTCGAAGTGGAATGCAGCATTGTCGTTCTCGATAGTCTTCCAACCGAATGTAGGAGTACCATCTTCAGCTACAGTAGCATAGAGAGCCTTCTCAACACTCTGCTTAGCCTTGAAGTCAGGGTTAGCAGAAACTATCTGATAAACACCAGGTCTCATTGGATTCTTTTCGAGGTTGTTGACAGCAGCAATCTCCTTTGCAAGAGCCACAGCTGCAGCAGGAGCATCTGCATATGCAGAATCAGCAACAATCTTCTGACCGTTCAAGAGAACAGACTCAAGGGCACCAAGGTTAGATACGCAACCTGGGTCGGTACCAACGATAAGACCGAGCTTATCGAACGCACCTGTCAAGTTTGACAAGTAGTAGAAGTCCGGGTTATCCATTGTTACCTTGTAGATTTCCCACTCAGCCTCACCGTTAGCCTTGTTGAAGCACTGAGCATCGCCCCAGTTATCGGCAAACTCTGCACTTGTTACAACAGGCTGAGGATCTGTTACAGGACGTGTTGCAAGACTGTTAGCCCAGTCCATAAACATTACATAAGGAGTCTGGTACAATTTACCCGCAGCATCAACAACACCGTCATCGTCAATATCGACGCTATCGGCCTGAGTTGTAAGACCGTCAATCTTCTCGTACATCACGAATGCACCCTCAACGTTTGTTGAAGCTACAATGTTTATATTAGCTGCCTTGTCAGCCTCGTATGTTGACTTGTTACCAACAAAGCCTGTCTCCTCTGTAGAAGGCCAGTACTGTGCAAGACCGAAGTTGAGCACCTTGAATGTACCGTCGCTGTTCTTAACGAAGCGATATACAGCAGGAGCACGTAGAGCAGCTGCATTAGCGTGGAAGCGGTCTGTTCCATGATAGAACATTGCAGTACCCTCTGGCTGAACAAGCTGGATTGATGTTACAGCAGTTTCACCTTCGCCTTCGGTTACCTCTTTCCAAACAGCCTGAGTATTGAGCAAGCCCTTGATTACATAGAGGCCGCCGTCTGTAATCTCAGAAACGTTAGAAATCTTCTCGCCTACGAATACATTATATGGGTTCTCGGCAAAGAGAAGTGGGTCGTAGCCTTCACCAACCTTTGTAATGGCAACTTTCTTCGGGAAGAGAGATACCTTGCCCTGTGATGTTGACTTGTCACGGCTATATACCTCGAATGAGAAGCTAGACATTGACTCAGGGAATGTGATATCGATGTAGATATACTCCTGTGGCTCATTGCCGCTCCATGGAGAGTGATAGTAGCCCTGAGCGGCGAAGTTACCGTCGCAAAGACGTGCAACTGTTGACTCGAAGCCTTCCTGTGTCTCAGTGTAATTAGCCTCAAAGTTCCCTGCAGCCATTGTAACCTCGTTACCATCGCCATCGTAAATCTTGAGCTCACCGATTGCAATCATCGGGAAGTTACCGCTGTCAGCTGCAGAACCGATGTGGCGGTCGAGGAATGTCAAACGAACACCGTTTACTGCCGATACAAGATTAACGGTCTTCTTCCATACTGCATTGTCAGGAAGCTCTGAATAAGGGAAGTTGTCAGCAGGAATATCGCTAACGATTTCGGGGAACTGAGAGAATGAGAGTCTTGTACCCTCGAATGACTCTATAAGAGCTTCAATTTGCTCATAGATAGCCTCTATCTGAGAATATGAATGAGTAAGAAGTTGATTCTCATCCAATTCAGCAACAAGAGTTGTATTAGCATAGATAGCATCGATTACGCCTTGAGACTCTTTGGTATATCTGCCGTCATCCGCCTGATCATAAGGAGGTTCAGCAGCACCACCTTCAGCAGTAATCTTAGCAGCAAGCTCTTCAGCAATACCATCATAGTAGCCAGCCTTCATTGCTACATATTCAGCAAGGGCATATTCCAAATCCGCCTTAGCTGCAAAAGCTTCAGCCAGATTTCCCGATGCAACGGCTTCTTCAGCTGCGACAATTGCATCATCGAGCATTTCAGGAGCACCTACCTGGTCATAGTCAGCATAAGCAGCATAGAGTCCCTTCTTCTCTACAGCAACCTCAAGGATTGAAGCAAGAATCTCGGAACACATTTCTGTTGTAGTCTTGTCGGGAACCATCTCCTTGCTTACGCTTGCCTTGTAGATTTCAAAGCCGAAGTCAACAGGCAAACCGAAACCCTGTGTGTAGTCTCCCTGCTCAAGGGCATCTTTGTGAGCCTCATCGAATATCTTAAGGTTACCGCGCATGTCATAACCTACCCAAACCTTTAGAGGCTCATCTAAATCGGTCCATGCACCATCGGCATACAGGCGTGTTGCATAAGTTGTGATTTCGAAGTCACCGCCACCTACAGCTGTAATCTCGAACTCGCCAAGACGAGTTGGATCATCTGAAGCACGCTGCCAACCGTTCGTGCCGTTGTAAGCATCGGTCCATTTGTCCGCACTGCCATAGTATGTTGCAGATACCGGCTGATAGAGAACGAACTTGCCAGCCTCTGTTCCAGGAATGAGCTGAACGATTGTCTGAGGACCAGCCTCTTCGTTCTTGCCTGTTGTATAACCGCTCAAAGAGATGAACGTATCACCGTTGCCCTCTGTATCGTTATATTCTGCAGGACCCTGAACAAAGAATGTGAAAGCACCGCCAGCAGCGATCTCCGCATCTGTTGTAACCTTATCGCCAAGCTCGAACTCATACTCTGCAAAGAGCATATCCTCGGTAAATGCAACGCCCGGCATTGTAAGACCTACAACTGTAGGACGGTTAACGTGCTGGTTAGGACGTGTGTACCATACAAGCTGGAAGGCATCTACAGACTTCTCGAATGTCAACTCAAGGTAGTGCAGGCCGCCAGGCTCTGTTCCGCCCCAAGAAGAGTGGAAGAAGTTATTGAAGTTGCCGTCGTTCAATGCAGGAAGACCGGCACCGTCGGTACCTGCACCGCCGCTGTTGTGGTCGGGATTAGAAGTCACTGTATAAGAGATTGTGTCACCGGCTGCATCGAGGACAAACATCTCACCCATTGCAAAGAACGGGCCACCGCCGTAAACACCGGCAGCCTGAGTTGTCTGAACTACAGTGTAACGTACACCGGTTGCACCAGCCTGCTGCAACAGACCGGTCTCGGCACGATACTGAGTCACTGAAGTGCCGTTCACATCGTGAGTAATCTCCTTGCCGGGAAGACCTGTTGCCAATGTACGGCACCAGTCCTGGGCAGAAACACCTACGATAGCGAAAAGTGCCAAAGCACAAGTCAGAAATAAATTTTTTCTCATAACGTAGAATTTTGGTTAATAATAAAAAGTAAAACTATATTCAAAATCAATTGGAACTGCTACAAAAGCGCACAACACACCCTATAGTATTCCATTTGGCAAAGGTGGAAATATTTTTTTAGAATACAAACAATTTTCAACGGAATTTATCGAAAAAAGGAGAAAAAATGAGCTATTGCAAATTTTAACATTCGACAAACATTCTTATAAAATAAATATAATTATATTTGCGCGAACATTGAAAAGAGGAAAGATGAAAGATGAAAGATGAAAGTGGAAAGCGAAGCTTCGATAGCCTTTGCAGCAATGGGTCGCGCGTAGTGCAGCCGTAAGTTGCACCGCGCGGGTTGCGAACAGCAAAGGTTGTCAAAGCGAAGCTTCGACAGCACCGGCAGCAATTAGTCGCAGGTAGCGTGGCAAGGTCACGCCCTGCGGGTTGCGATTAGACGGGGGTGTCAAAGTGGAAAGAGATAAAAGGAAAATAAACAACACTAGGATACAGAATTTTAATTAACCTAAATATTTTTAACCATGAGATTCAAAAATTTACTTTTGGCTTTGCTTGTTGCTTTTGTTGCAATGCCTTTGGCTGCGCAGCTTGAGAACGGCAAAATCTACCGTTTTGTAAACAAGGCGAACACAAATATCGCCTTGGAGGCGGCATCGACAACCGACATCTACGGTTCGGCGATAGGTGACAGATATTCACAGTACTGGCTCGCAGAGAGACACCCCAGCAACAGTGCGGCATGGAGTTTGCGCAGCTTGGGCAATGGCCTCTATGTAGTGCCACGCGGCACAAGCACAGGCTGGACATTCAGCGCATCAAATAACAGCAGCACGGTTCTGTACTGCGTGAACACAAACGGCAACTACTACACATTCAACTCAAAGAACCATGCCGACGACAGCAACTGCATGCACTATGCAACATCACAGGGCGGAAGAGTCGTAGGCTGGAACACAGGTGCAGATGCGACACACTGGACAATCGAGGAGGTTACTGTTAACGAGACAGAGCTCCAGAAAAACTGGGAAGAGCTGAACGCATTCAACAATGCACTCACAGAAGAGAGCATTGCCAAGTTCGAAGCAGCTCTCGCAAACCTCTTCAGCGACAAGGCATGCACACAGCTCAAGAAAAGCTTTGCCAGCGTAGCCGACATTGAGGCCGACGCTGACTATCAGGCATTGCACGCCGACCTCCAGGCTATGGTAAAGAAAGTATATACCGACAACTGGCAGGAGGACAACTTCGACAGCAGCAAGCCATACTGGGACAGCGAGCATGCAAAGCGTTTCCGCATACAGAGCATCGAGCCATACAGCATCGCCGGCGAAATCACAAGCTGGCTTGGTATCAACGCACACATCAACATGGACAACCCGTTAGGTATCACCGGCAACTACCGCCAGCACGTATTCGTTATCGTTGAGGGCGAGATAAAGAGTGGTGCAGAACTCACTCTCGGAACACTTCAGGGCCATGGTCTTCTCGCTACATACGAGAACGGAATACCTTTGAAGGAGGGCTTGAACGTTGTTCCTTTCCACGGCAACGGCAATACTCTTTATGTAAATTACGTTGTACACACATACCAGAACGGCAAGTTTGTAAATCCGCTAAGCGGATACAGCGACCTCAAGGTACATGTTGCCGGAGGTAACGTGAACGGCTACTACAACGGTGTAGGCGACCACTTGTGGGGCGAACCGGACGACGATGACGACTGGCAGTACTACGAGGACCGCACAAACACCGAGAGTGCCACAATCCTTGGCAAGAAACAGATACTCCACTTTACAATGTGGCCTACACAGGTTACCGACGACAAGACCGGAAGCACATACATCGAATATAACTGCATGTCGAAGTTCTTCCCCGATAATATAAGCGTTCCCGCCGGCACACCTGCAAAGCAGAAGGTAAACAAAGTTCTTGAGGCATGGGACAGAATACACATGTCGGAACTTGCGACTATGGGTCTTTTGAGCAAGGCTGAGATGGATTCACTTAACGCACTTTACCCACGTTGGAACAAGAATTGGGACGAAAAGGCCGGCAATATCTACGACTACACAGAGGCTATGTATGAAAGTCGCGGCGGTGTTGACTATAGCGAGCATTTCAACCACCACGGTATTGCACTCGGCAACTTCAGCGGTTACATGAGCGGTGGCTGGAGAAACTGTAACTATAACCAGAATACCATGAATGACATTATCGGTGGAATTGCAGTAAGTGCCGGCCAGGCATGGGGCCCGGCGCATGAGATAGGTCACCAGCACCAGAGCCTGTTCACCGTAAACGGTCTTACTGAGGTTACCAACAATTTCCACTCAAATGTAGCAGTCTGGTACATGGGTATGGGTACATCACGTGTAAACGGCTCGTCGGGAAACCTTGACAATGTGTACAGCAACTACAAGAACAACAGACACTTCCTGTTCCACGCTGTAGGCGATGGCTCACAGAACCTTTGGAGCCAGACACAGATGTACTACAGACTATGGCTATACTATCACCGTGCAGGACACAAGACAGACTTCTTCCCCATACTGTTCGAGCTTAACCGCAGCGACAGAATGAGCAGCAATAACCTCGGCTGGATTGACGGCAAGGGACACGCAAGCGGCACAGAGAGCATGCTCAAGTACTACAAGCAGGCATGTAAGGCGGCCGGCGAAGACCTGACAGAGTTCTTCCGTGCATACGGTTTCTTCGCACTTATGGAGCAGCAGGAGCGTGGTGACTACTCTACAAGTTTCTACACTCAGACACAAACCGAAGTAGATGCAGCCATTGCTTGGGTTAAAGCGCAGGGATACAAGGAGAATCTTGCGCCACTCTTCATCAACGACTGTGTAGCAACGCCTTCATACGGCCATGACGGAAAGACTCAGCGTTCGTACTGGGACGGTGAGACAGCAAGAGGCGAGAACGCTACAATAGGTATGTACGTTGACCTCCTTGACGAGAGCGTAAAGGCAGAGGGCTATCTCTATACCTTATATAAAACTACACTCACCATTATGCACGAGAATGCAAAGGGTGCTATCGGTTTCATAGTATATGACGAGAACGACAACCTTGTTGCCTTCACAAACAACTACTCTCTTAACTTGCCTGCAACTGCTACTAAGGTAAAGATTTATGCAGTTCAGGCCGACGGCACTAAGGTCGAAGTGAAGTCGGCTGCTGAGGGCGGTACAGAGGAACAGCAGATGGAAGCCCTCAAGAAAGCAATTGCAGCAGCAAACTCATTGATAAAGAAATCGGGCAACAACAAATATGCAACCTACTTGCGTGCATCGGCAGTAGCTGAACTTGAAGAGATGGTTGACGAAGCACAGGCTGCACTTGACAACCTGGACCAGAGCTTGTACACCTACGGAGCATGGGCAATGAACCTTACAAATGCAACGAACGAGATAAAAACAAGCCAGGACTCTTTTGTTGGCGTAAAAGAACTGAACCACTATGAGATCAGATGCGCACTGGGTAACTTCGGATACTACCTTGCATACTATGACACCGGAATAAAGGCTGCGACCCAAAGCCAGGTTGCCAAGGCTAACGACGACCGCCGCTGGGAGTTTGTTGAGGTTGAAGGCGAAGAGGGTGTATATTACATTAAGAACATAGGACAGAACAAATTCATTATTGAAGTAGGCGACGGCTCGAACGCACTCCTTGGAACAAACGTTGCTGCCGGTTCACAGAAGTTTACAATACTCTACAACGGTGACGGAACTGCAAGCCTTCTCAAGGCGGACGAACAGAACGTATCGCTCTACCGCAGCACTGACAACTCAATCGTGGGCAAGGAACCGGGCGAAACGAGAGCACAGTGGAGAATTGAACTTTACACAGACAATGCAACAGCCGTTGAGATTGCAGAGCTTGAGACTCTTATAACAGAAGCTGAAAGAGTGATTGCAGAGGCAGGCAACGGTATCGACAACCTGGCTGTATATGTAAGCGACATTGAACTTGCAAACTTCGTGAGAATCGTTACAGAGGCCAAGGAGAGTGCTGAAGATGCATTGGCACAAGAAAACATAGAGGACCTTATACCTTATATAAATAACCTCAAGACTGCTATTGCCAACGCCGAGGCTGTATATGTAATGAAACCTTTGTCAAGCCACGAAGGAACAACATACTGGTTCCGTCTGAAGAACGTTGACCAGAACAATTACGGCCTTGTCAATCCAAATGCTGGCGGTATTTACAAGAATGCCTTGAATATCGGCAACCTGGAGACAGAGAACGACAACTTCGTTTGGGCTTTCGTTGCTGACAGCAAGGGCGGATATCAGGTGTACAACAAGGGATACGACGCATATCTCTACACCAAAACTTCTTTGAAGGCAGACAAGGCTCAAGATGCAGGAAGCTACACTATTGCTGTTGACAATGACAAGAAGGCTATTGTCATAAGCGAGAACGGAAGTGCTTGGGAAGTGTACAGAACCGGAATACGTATTGACGCTTCACCAACTGCAACATACTGGAAGCTTGAGCTTATCGGTACAGAAGAAGGCGGACTTACAAGCATAGTCGAGGTAGAAACCGAGGCTACACAACCGGTTCTTGAGGGCATCTACGACCTTACAGGCCGCAAGCTTGAGGAGATAACAAAGCCCGGCATCTATATTATTGACGGCAAGAAGAAACTCGTTAAGTAACAACGGTAACTGAAATAACAAAAAATGGGGCTTAATGCCCCATTTTTTGTTGTAGAGAACAAAGGAGAAAGGAGTAAAGATGAAAGTGGAAAGCGAAGCTTCGACAGCCTTTGCAGCAATAGGTCAAACGTAGCATAGCCGTAGGTTATGCCGTTGGGGTTGCGAACAGCAAAGGTTGTCAAAGTGGAAAGTTGAAAGTGGAAAGATGAAAGTGGAAAGCGAAGCTTCGACAGCACCGGCAGCAATTAGTCGCAGGTAGCGTGGCAAGGTCACGCCCTGCGGGTTGCGATTAGACGGGGGTGTCAAAGAGCAAAGTGCAAAGAGCAAAGAAAACGAAGCGAGTGACTGAGAAGTTGAATAATTTGGATTTTAGGAGCAATTGAAGTACTTTTGAAAACAAATAGAACTGCATGCTTATGAAAATAAAAACTTTACTACTATCATTAGCGGCTTTGGCTATTGCCATGAACGTTGCAGCACAAAGCACATTGACAAAAGAGAATGCGCAGACCAACTATGCCGAGTTCAAACAATATTTTACTGACGGGACATGCAGCGAGCTTGCACTGCCTTATTCTGCCATGACAGACGATGAGCTGCGCGAAGTTATGTGGAATACGCCAAAAGAGCTGATAGATATCGCTCTTAAAGTAAAAAACAACACTTGGGCTCCACGTGAAAAAGAGTTCCGCGTTGCAGAATACAGACCTCATAATAATGTATATAACTGGAGCAGATACCTGAACACATACCAGTACTCAGCATTGCAACACCCTACAGGCATAAGAGCTGATGCCGGCGATACGTTGCTTATATTCATCGACAATGTGAAACAAGGAACATTTCTCAAACTGAACGAAATTGCAAAAAATGAAGCATTTGCCGATTGGGGCGTAATGAATTCGGAAAAAACACTTGTAAAGGGATTGAACCTTGTCACCGTAGCACAGAGTGATGCTATATTATTCATAAGCTATGCTGTCACTACCGACACTGCTGCCAACAGCCCAAGAATTAACGATTACCCTAATGCAAGGATTCATATCCAGGGGGGAGATGTCAACTGTTACTTCGACAAGAGCAGACACACCGATGAGGACTGGCGCGACATGATTGCCAATCATTTCAAGCACTACAGTGTACAGGTGAAAGGAGAAAGGGTGCTGTTCCATATGGAATTGGATAACGTAAAAAGCGTATGCCCGAATACCATTACCGATGCCATAGGCTGGTGGGACCGGTGTCTCGCATGGCAACATGAACTGATGGGGGCTGATAAGTACTACGACCGCTTCAACAGTCTTCTTATGGCACGGGACGGATACGAAAACATGTATATGTATGCAACACACAACTATACATATTATGAGCATAGCACAATAAAAGATATTTTGCCATGGAATACAGTATATGCAAATCCCGGACAGATGTGGGGGCCGGCACATGAGATAGGACATATAAACCAAGGAGCCATAAACATCGTTTCGTGCACAGAAGCAAGCAATAACCTATTCTCAAACGCACAACTGTTCCGCGCGGGAAAAACAACGACACGCGGTACCGGTGTAAAAGGGTGTAAGGAAGATTTTGAAAACAAGGTAGCGTTTCCGTTACGCGGTGATGTAATAGGCAAGTCACGCATGTTCTTCCAGCTATATCTCTATTTCCACGCTGCAAAGAAGGATACGACATTCTATCCGCGCCTGTTCGAGGTTCTGCGAAAAGAACCATTAATAAAAGGGAGCCAGACGCTTGCAGTGGATGACCAGCTGAAATTTGCTGAAAAATGCTGCGAGATTGCCCGGATGGACCTTAGCGAATTCTTCGACGCATGGGGATTCTTTGAGCCGATGAAGGAGGCCGAAGTTGGAGACTACAACACATACTTTGTCACTTTAACCGAAGAGGATGCCGAAGCGAGCCGCAAACGCATGCAGAAGTACGAAAGGAAGATGGGAAGCCTTATGTTCATAGAGGACCGCATAAAGCCATCGAAGAGAACTGACGGTGTTGACGGATATCGTCTTGACTACAGCAGCGAGTATGCCATAGGCACAATGGGAAAAATAGGACAATGGGAGGATTATATCGACGAGAGCGTTAAGGCCGAGGGCTATTACTACAAAAAAAGCGTGAACTACGTGACAATAGTTGCCGAAGAGGGCGCTAAAGGCGCACTTGGTTTCAAGCTATACAATGCCGACAACGGAGAACTGCTTTCGTTCAACAACGACTATTCCTTGAAGATACCGGTTTCGGCTCAGGGTGCAAACCTGAGGGTTGTCGCTGCCCAGGCTGACGGAACAGATGCCGAGCTGCAGGACATTGCAGAAAGCGAAAGCGAGGAGATGCAGATAGAGGCACTCAATGCGGTACTTTCTACAGCCAAATCCATTATGAGCAAGCAGACTACAACCGGACGTGAAATCGGATACTATTATGCAGATGCTCTGGCAACCTTGACCGGTCTCTACGACAGTGCGAAAGCTGCTGTTGACAACCAAGATACAAGCGTACGCTCATATAAGGAGTGGGCAGAACTGCTCAATGCAGAAATAGAGCGTATATCGGCCGACCTCAATGCACGTGCATACCTGAAGGAGCTTGATGCATACAGAATAATCAATGCTAAGGAGAAAGCATACCAGCTATGCTATGACAAGTATGGACTGAAGGCAAACAAGGCTGCTCAGACTCCTGTAACATCGGACGACAAGAAGTGGATGTTCGAGAGTACCGGAGAACTGCACCACTATTATGTAAAGAATAAGAACGGTCTTTATATAAATGACTTTGAAATGAATCTTGGCACATCGTGCAGCGGAACTGAGAAGAGCACCGCAGTAGTATTCAAGGCAAACTACCTGAACGACGGCAAGATTTACTTCAGCACAAAGAATGAAGGTGCATACCTCACTCTCAACAGCGACTATAATGTTGTATGCACAACAGAGCTTGTTGACAACTCCATGTGGACCATTGTACGCGTAGAGGCGAACAACACCGGCATAGAGGAGATAATTGAGCAAAGTGCAAAGAGCAAAGTTATTTACGACATCACCGGCCGCAAACTTGACGGGATAACCAAACCGGGCATTTACATCATTGACGGCAAAAAGAGATTTATAAAGTAATTCTAACAAAAAAATGGGGCCGAGGCCCCATTTTTTTTGTAGAGAACAAAGGAGAAAGGAGAAAGAGGAAAGGAGAAAGGAGAGAGGAGAAAGGAGAAAGGAGAGAGAGGAAAGGAGAAAGGAGAGAGAGGAAAGGAGAAAGGAGAGAACAAAGGAGAAAGCAAAGAGCAAAGAGGAGAAAGCAAAGAGCAAAGAGGAGAAAGCAAAGAGCAAAGAGGAGAAAGCAAAGAGCAAAGAGGAGAAAGCAAAGAGCAAAGAGGAGAAAGCAAAGAGCAAAGAGGAGAAAGC
>JAZNSN010000077.1:0-3598 GCA_045591315.1 Bacteroidaceae bacterium | reverse complement strand
CTTCCTAACACCGCTTGCCCCCCGACTTGGCCGTCTCTCCCACCTTCAACATTCAGCCCTCGGATGGTGTAGTTCTGTCCGTCAAAGACTCCGCGGAAGTTATTCTTTGCTTCATCCGTCTCGCCGTTAGGAGTCCACGGTCTGCCCTCCAGGACGATGTCTGCCGTGAGAACCGCGCTTGCCGTTCTGTCCACGGTGTTGACGTGGTGGGCAAACCAGAAGAGGGTGCCGCCGTGATTTATCTCATAATAGCCGTCAGCATTCTTTTGTGCAGGCTCATAATCGCCTGTCTCGCTGAAGCCGTTCACCAACTCGGCAGCCTCGCCGCCCGCTATATCCTGCTCGTTCCAGTCGTCCACGGTGATGCCTTCAAAAGTAAGCACATCGTTCAGGCTCATACGGATGGTATAGGACTTGCCGCCGACCCAGTTGTACACATTGCCCGGATTGGCAGCGGCCAATTTGTCTGCATCCAGTTCGAAAGAAAGGTGTTCGTTGTCCGGGCTCAATGCCTCGATGGTGAATTGGATTTTCTTGTCCTCGAAGGCATTATTGTCGGCAAGTGGCAAGGCAAGTGCATACGCTGTGTACTTGGCATCTTTCTGCACAGTGGTACCATTTTCACCCAACTGCGTTGAAATCGCGGCATGAGTGCTTCGACTGAAAGAAAGATTTCCTTGAAAATCGATACTTACCCACTTGGAGGCTACAGGCAATGCAGCATCTGTCTGCGACACCTGAACACGCTTGATGGTTGCCTCCGTTGGCCGCTTGTTGGTAATGATGAAGCGGAAGGTGGCAGGGATATGCTTGAACCGGAGCGTAGCCCTATTGTCGTCAATCATTTCGTAGGCATACATATACATATAGTTGCGCAGGAAGTCGGGCTCTTGGTCGGCAACCTGTGTAAATGTAGCAGGCATTAGCATTGTGGCATCGAAGATAATGTCATGACTCACAATTGAAGCACCGTTCGCTTCGCAGATAGGAGCGACAGCAAGGACATCAAAGCCCTCATACTTACCGCCAGTTATATCATATGGGTACGTCTCTATGGTCTTGAATGTTGCCCAGTGAGCATCGTCGGAGTGTTCACTGAGCCTATGGATGCTGGCGTAGGTGTGGTAGTTCCCTTCAATGCTCTTGACAAGTTCACCTCCCACAATTGCCATCACCATCTCATAATCCTCTGTACCCTCAGGAGTATAGTCCCACTGGAAAATCAGGTTGCCCGAACCATTATCGTCATTCCAGACAGCACGGGTACCAGTCTCAATGCCCACACCTCCGTCAAAGGTCAGGTGATAGCCCTCGGTAGGAGCAGTGGGTGTGTCGGGCACGATATCGTCTTGCTGGCAAGCGGTGAATAAGAGTACAGATAACAGAGTACAGAGTACAGATGTTATTCTGCTCTTATTTGCTTTTTTGGTTATTCTCATATTTACTGTTGTTTATTGTTTTTTATTATTTATAGTTTGTCGCGAATGTTGTCATACTGAACGGAGTGTAATGGAGTGAAGTATCTCGGTTCGTGCGGATTTGAGATCCTTCGCTTTGCTCAGGATGACAGATACGCGGTTATCTACTGTCTTGTCATTCTATATTTGCACTGTCATTGACTCGTTTTGCTTTTCGCAACCCAAACGGCATAACCTGCGGCTATGCTACGTTTGACCTGTTGCTGCAAAACTCGTCGATAACAAAAAAGGTCATTGACTCGTTTTGCTTTTCGCAACCCAAACGGCATAACCTGCGGCTATGCTACGTTCGACCTGTTGCTGCAAAACTCGTCGATAACAAAACGTTGTTTTGTCATTTTGAACGCAGTGAAAAATCTCGGTTCGCGCGGGTTTGAGATCCCTCGTCGCTCACGCTCTGTCGGGATGACAGATACGCGGTTATCTTTTTGCTTCCCTGAGACTCATACCCGGCGGATAACATATCAGCCAAAATGGCGTTTTCAGTTTTTACCTTTCAGTTTTCAGTTTCCCAAAGGTCGCCCCAAGTTAACAACACTTGCTGAACGTGACCCGCACGGAATGAATTTCATCCATTCTTCGTGCGACCTATCACTACTCGTGTTGTTGATAGTGCGATTTATTGCCATAAATTGCCCCAATTAACAACACTTGCTGAACGTGACCCGCACGGAATGAATTTCATCCATTCTTCGTGCGACCTATCACTGCTCGTGTTGTTGATAGTGCGATTTATTTCCATAAATTGCCCCATTGCCCGCGACGTTCAGGAGCGCCACCGAACTCGCTATCGTCGCTATCCGGTGCATTACCTGTAAAGGAACCTGCCAATATCTGGGAAGTCTCAATCTTGACTTCTTCGCTCATGGGCTTTATATATACCTTCTTCATAATAGATAAAAGCTTTAGTATCCAAATTCAGAATCATCACTATCTTGCCCATAGCCACTTATTGCAAAGCCACCTTCTACCTCTACTTCGATTACCTCAACTATTGGAGGCTCATACATAAAATCACGCTGTTTCATATTCTGTCATATTATATTTTATCCTTATTTCAATAATTTTGTGTCAAAGATAAATGGAATTTTTCTAAAATAATTAACTTTGCAAATAAATTAGTATATATATATTGGTATAGGCTTTAATCATTTTGGTTAGTGCAAACTTTTAAACATCATATTATTAAATACTTAAATAATATGATACAAAGCGTAGAAATAACAAAATGGAAGAACTCGACACAAATGGCGAGCCGTGTGAACGATCACGAAACGGGATTTGCTGATGTAATAATTAATAAGGAAGAAGTATATGCGGATCTTAACACGAGCCATTATTATATTGTTATGATTATATCGGGAGAAGTAAACATCTCCTGCAAATTGTATAGAAATAAACTCATAAAAAGTGGTACAATGGCATTTATTCCGCGAGGAAGCAAAATGGTCATAAGGGCTGTGGCAGATACTAATATCCTGCTATTCGGATTTACAACCACTATTATTCGCACAGATATGGAGATGCTTGAATATTTCTGTACACACGCAGGCAAGAAAGACTATACATTCAATACTCTTCCAATATGTAGCGCTTTGAATGACCTCTTGAAACTAATAGGAGCACAGATACATGAGAAGAAGCTAAAACATAGCGGTATTTGTCACGTGTGGAACACCTACTTCTTCCATATGATGGTGGCGTACTACAATAAAGATGAGATTACTGCATTTATGCGCCCAATTATTTCGGGAGCTGCGGATTTCAAATCATTCATTGAAAACAACTATCTTGAAGCAGATGGAAATGTCTCAAAGCTTATCGCCTTATCCGGCCTATCAAGGATGACATTCAAAACACGATTCAAGGCTTCATACGGAATGACGGCCAAACAATGGCTTGACCAAAGATATAAGGAACAGATAGTAGAACATGCTACCGAAAAAAATACCGGACCAAGCCATATCGCACACCAAATGTTGATAACTCCCCAAAGGTTCAATCGCCTATGCCATCGTCTATGGGGAGTAACCGGTTCTGAGTTAATTCGCAGAGTACAAGCCGGGGAACCTCTTGTAGAAGTGAAAGAGAAAAATGCGGATGAGGATGAATAGATATAT
>JAZNSN010000076.1:0-2816 GCA_045591315.1 Bacteroidaceae bacterium | reverse complement strand
GTCGATATAAAGGTCATGAGAGAAATGCCCATCCTTTACCAAGATGGTATCTACGGGCACTACCCTTGGGTCGCCATCACCAATAATGAGCAATATCCGAGTGAAAGAACTCTCCTTTACCTCTCCCTCAATGTGGCAATGTAGTTTTTTGTTATAGTCTATGCACTCCTGTGCAAAGCCACATACAGTGACAAATGCAACGATTAAGGTTAAAAATAGTTTTTTCATATTATTCGGTTTATTTTGAATCTGTTTAAAATTTTGCAATTATAATAATATCGGCTAACAGTTTTACCCCCCCTGTTAATAAATGTTAATATAGCATATAAAGCGAATGTTTATACCTATAAGACGGATAGGATGCCTATTTGTTACAACCTTACAGCACAAAATTATGCAATAAAATCCATAGGGCTCTGCCATACAATACTTTTAACAAGTATCAGCTCTATTTCCATTGCAAAACTACGCAGACAAAAGTTTTCCACGAAAAAAGCGAGCCACAAATTTTACTTTGTAACTCGCTGATTATCTTTATAATAAATAAAATTTAGTTTTCTTATTCGAAAGTCTGTCTTGAAAAAGTTTACTCCGGCCTGTTTTTGAGCAGATTTTGCAGGAATTTTGAGAGGTTGGTATCACTCTCTACCAGTCCAAGCTTTTGGCGTACCTCGCTGCTGTCTTTGTAGTGGCGACTGAGGTTGGTATAAGTCTTGATCTCCTTACCTTTCATACCTATAGAAACAAATGTGACTGTTAAAGGCATTGTATATGTATTTGACTATTTGGTAGAAACAAAAATACTCTCACCTCAATTAGCGATAACAAAGATACAGAATTTAATGAATATCAATGCCCGATTGCCAAAAACGGTAATTCAAGAACGCATAGAAAAGTGGAGCAATACATAAGGCTCCACTTTTTTACGTATTACAAAACTCCTATAATCACAACGCTTTTATAAGGTTTTCAAGTTTATCGAGGTCGCGAGCATCTACTTCAATGTCAAGTATATTACCGCTCCTGTCCACAACTTTATAGAACGGATAGCCGTCAATCTTAAGATATTCCCCAACTGCGCGCTGCTGTATATCAGGTAAATTATAGTGATAGACATTCTCACCTGTGACATTGAACATTTTTATTGTGTTCTCCCACGTTTCAATTGGGCTCTGATTTGCCAGGTAGAGATAAGCGACATCGTATTTGTTCAGGCGTGCATACTCCTTCTGTGATTCTGACAGTGCTTCTCTGCAAGGGGCACACCACGTTCCCCATACATCTATGATGACAACCTTTCCTTTCAAGGGCTCAAGCAACTTGCGCAGTATCTCTTCGCCATCGGAAAGGCCTGCAACAACGTTGTGGCTACGCAGGCTTGCAGCGTGATGCTGTTCGCCGTTCATTATGTATCTTTTACTTTTGTTGGCTAACCAATCATTCCTTATTGATGTATTCATCAACTTTCTGTTTTAAGCTGTCTTCGTGGTAACCGGTCCATTGTTCAAGAACAATGCCTTCGGGTGAGATTAGTGTATAGCAGGGAATGCTGCGCTGCTCGTATTGAGCATAAATACCGCTTTGCCCTTTAAGGTCATTCCAATTATTCCAGCTCATACGGTGTTTCTCCGATGCTATCTTCCAAGTATCCTTGTTGTCGATGCAGATGCTTACAATGTTCAGTTTCTCCTTGTAGGTGGTGGCAAGTTCCTCCATTTCCGGAATGGCCATAATACAGGGAGTGCAACCGCTTGACCAAAAGTCAATCAATATGTATTTCCCTTTCAATTCGGCAAGATGATGCTTATTCCCCTCAAGGTCGAAGAACTCTGCATCGGCTATCTCCTTGCCAATTTCAACATGTTGTGGCGGAAAGAGCATTGCAAATGCATCCTGAGCCAACCTCTCTTGTTTCTGTTCTTCGGTCAAACTATTGTATAAGGCAATAACCTTTTCAGTGTAAGGATAGTCTTTCTCATACTTGGAACTTCCGGCTAACAAAAATAGCCTGTCCAACCAAACGGCATCCACTTCCGTTTCTTTCATTCTACGGATTTCATTGGCTTGAATTTGAATGCACATTGCATATTCCGCATTTCTTATGCTGTCAAATTTTTCTTGACAATATGGCTGTTGCTTTTCTTGCGGAAGTTGCATTGATTCTTTCCAAATCTCAAATTGGTACAATTGGCCTCTTTGAATAGCATCATACAACTCGCGTGAATCATTAAGGAATGTTTGCCAAGAAGCATTCTCCGGTGCGTTACCTTCTACTCTCCAAGTATAAATCAGGGTATTGTCACCTGTAACCTTTATACTGTCTCCGGGAGAAGCCCAAAGCCTGAGACTCATCATTGGGAACTCCTTGCTATGATAACAGCCAAGTCCCAATTCCTCCTTTGAGAGATTAGTAGATTTAACCCTGAAATGGAATCTGCCATCAATAATGGTGTCTGTTGTGATTGTCCATATCAGATTATCCTCCAAACGGGACAACTCGATAATGGTACTATCAGGTACATTCTTCAATTCGCCCATTATCTCATAATAACAAGCATCAGCTGGCTCAACATCCTGTGCAAAGCCACATACGTTGACAAATGCGACGACAAGGGTTAAGAATAGTTTTTTCATATTCAGTTTATGTTGTTTATTGCTTTATTTCAAAAGTTCCCCTATCCTCTTTTCCAGGTCGGGAATTGTGTAATGCTTATTATCGACATTGCCGTCTGTGTCAATGAGGAATGTTGACGGTGTTGCCGAGAAGTTCAGGAATCCCATCAATGCAGCCCAGTCATTGGGAGTAATGAATAGCG
>JAZNSN010000075.1:0-15770 GCA_045591315.1 Bacteroidaceae bacterium | reverse complement strand
ATTGAATTGTGATTTAGACAGTGCCGGTTTCTTTTTTAAAATTACCATTGCTGTACGGCCGACAAAAGTAATTTTCTTAATATCCGTCACCGATAAAATTACAGCAAACAACCGTTCAAACATCGGATAAGGAGAGGAATTTTTTGAGCGGTGCATGTATGTGATAATGTTTTTTCGTGAACAGCGAGTTGTCCTCTCCCCGCTGTTTGAACGAAAAGTTGTTTGAGACAAACAACAGCCGGCCGAAGAATGTTGCCTGCAACTTGTGAGCAGAAGGTTGTTGTGACTAATTTTTACGTGTGACGGGCGTTTTTTGATTACTTTTTCACGAGAGAAAAAGTAATGATATCAAGTTCTTCGTTCGGTAACAACCTACAGTTTAAGGTTGAGAACTGCATAAGAATATAATGACGAGCGATCGCGAGATTTGAAAACCTTAGTTTTATAAACTTCTTCTCAACCCACACCTTTTTGCCGGGAGAGGAGGTTATTGACACATATATATGCAAAAAGACGAGTCCTTTTGGAACTCGTCTTTTCATAAAAAGTGGCGATGACCGACTCTCCCACAAATCTTTGCAGTACCATCGGCCCAAGCTGAATGAGGGGGGATTAATATCGTATATATAATTATCCGACAATGAAAAGCGGATAAGAGATACAAGTTTTTCTGTCAATGTCTGTCTTTTGTCCAATACATTCAATATGAATGACTGTAGTCCATATTCTTCCACCAATGCATCATTGCCTGTCTGGCGGAAAAACTGTGCAATAAAGCAATCTATACTTTTTGAGACGTATGGATAGGGATTGGCAAACGAATTTATCTCAACCAATAACTGCCCGATATTGACGGTTTCTTTAATCGCTTTGCCAAGAACATTTGGATACGAATACATAGCTTTGTAGTAACGAGAGCCCTTGCTTGTAACTCCCGGTACTACTACCTCCTCCAATCCCGATGTCATTTCTTTGGCTATCTTTTTAATCAACATCTTCAATTGGTTGCCCGTTAAAGTATCTGCATCAGATATGGCTATATCAATGTCTTCCGAAAAGCGATTTCCAATTTTATAAGCCTTTGATAAAGATGTACCACCCTTAAAAATGGCCTTCTCCGCATTGGAGTTCTGCACCATCAATTTAAGGGAACGGGTTATCCAATAATCCTTCTCGATATAGACCGGGCGTATATCCAAATACTCAGATGCTGCAAGAATGGCATCTGTAAACAGTTTTTTATTTTCGTGAAGGTTCATATATTCTCCAATTTTGCTTAGTTGGTAAAACAGAATCTGATATTGGTAATTTGTATTCAGTTACCCCGTTTAGAGTTTTGCGTATAGATTCCAAAAGATTAACATTACACCCTATATCCTCTAAAATTGCACCACACAACGCACGAACATAGTTCGTGTATTTTGCCACGCATTTAACAAGCATTTCCCTTTGCTCTTCGCTCAAATCCCGAACAATCTCTTTTAGTCTTATACAAGCATCATTGGGAGTTGTTGCAGGAATTTCACGAATAAATCTTATGGCATCCAATATTCGTAAGATTTCAATATTCTTTTTGGTTATCCGATTCTGCTGCAGGATAAAAGATATAGTATATTTCTCACGTTTGACAGAACGGCGGCTTTTGTTTGTGCCGATCTGAATATAAGACGATATTTGTGTGGTAAGCCCTAATGCATTATATGCAGAATACCCAGTTATATAGCCTATGAGTTTACCATCACGTTCAATATAGTCTTTAGCAATCTGATAAGCGGAAGGCTTTAATTCCCCAAATTGAGTCTTTCGTGGTTTATAGAATCTTCCTTTTGCCAATTTAGAGATTTCGCCGGACTTGACCATGCGATTTAACGCTTTTACAACAGCTGATTGATTCTGTGTATCCATCTCAAAATCAGATGCTGTAAAAACGTAATCTTCGGAAAATCCGGATACTCTTCTTTTTATTTCTTTTGCGATATTCATAATTATTTAATTATCACGATGCAAAGATAATAAAATGTCCCGTTTATTACGCAAAAAACGGGACAAAATTGCGAAAATATTATTAGGATTCCTTGTTTAACTCCAGCTCATCCTCTATACCTGTACATAAAATCGGTATTCCGGCAAATTGGAAGAATGAACCACTTTGGAGGTAAACAGCAAGTCTATCATGGACGAACTTGTAAATAGACCTGTAAAAAGGTTCTCATAGAGCTTGGAAAAACTCAAACCCAAACAAACAGAACCCGTCAGCATCCCGTAGAACTGCTGGCGGGTCGCTTTATTATTGTTGTTCTCCGTTTTTATTTCGATTATAGAAAACCGACAATGTTATCTATCATTCAAACTAAGCTGTGAGAAATCTCCTGAAACGTTATTGGGTGCTTGATGCTATAACCTAATTATAAGTCGGGAGAGTTAAATAACCCCTTGACATATATATTCTTCTCCGAAGAAATAATATTCCAATTGAGCATTGATTGTAAAAAAATGTATATATTTGCCAAAGCGAAAATAGGCTGCACTCGCTGTGAAACGTTCAAATTAATTTGAGTTTCGCTCGTTTGCACTATTTTTGCCAATGTTGATGGGAGAAATCCATCGGCGCAAGAAAGCATTTTGTTTTAAGTCCAAAACTGAAATTTCGCCAAAATTAACGGAGGACCGAAGCAATCAATGCTCATTCTGTGTATATGCTGGTTACGTGCGTTCTGCGCGTCGCCCACGTATATATCACGGCGTGGGAATATTGTTTCTTCATTGTTCATTCCGTAAAGGCGTTTGGCGATGCCTCAGTTTTGTGGACGTAAGGCGACAAGTCTCACGTCTTTCTTGTTTTTGGGGTTACCTGTCAACCTGGACAAAATGGATGGGTCCTAAATTTAGGTAAAGAAATTTTTCTTTAGCCACACTTTGGACTATAAAAACTGGATTATAGCGACGGAATGAACCACTTTTTTGAATTATAATTATTGCTATGAGAATTACCAATTTTGCACACAAGGAACGGATATTGTCAGTGTCGTATTTGTTGATGTTTGTCCCATATGTAGTTACGATCCTATCTCACGTCTTTTTAGACAATGTAAGACGTGCTGCCGAAAGTTGGCAAGTAACAGAGATTCTTATCAATTATCAAGGTGGCTTTGTCAGACGTGGCTTGGTCGGAGAAATTATCTATTGGTTACATTGTAATTGCGGTATAGATGTTATGTTTCAAGTTTATACCTTCTCTATATTGTCAGTATTGATATTCTTCTATTTAGTAATAAGGGATACTATAAGAAGAGGATATTCTGTCTTGATGTTGCCTACCGCGATGTTGTTGTCCTCACTTTTTGTGTCGGGTTACTGGGTGCGAAAAGATTTCTTTATTATATTGCTCTTCTATACAGTAGTGCGATTATTGAAAACAACTGGTTGTTTGAAATATATTCTAATAAATTTCCTGCTCATTGTGGGGGTGCTTTCGCATGAAGTAATATTTATATCCTTGCCAATATTGTATGTGTCAATGCTATACGATTGTAAAGCAAACGATAAATATAACAAGAATGTTGTTGTATGGGCATTTGTTAGGAGTATGCTCTGCTATTTGCCCACACTGGTTGTAAGTGTTCTGGTGCTTATGAATAAAGGAGATGCAATGGTTGCTGCACGGATTTGGCAATCATGGCACTCTTTAGGAGTTGTGAATGGTGATATAGCAACAGCAATAGATGCTATTGGTTGGACACTTGCAAGAGCAATAGAAACTGGTGTTGCGGTGTGGAGTCACGTGAGTTGTGGAGTGTATTATCCGTTTATGTGGACAATTCTCTCTCTTATCGCATTTGTTATTTTTGTTTGGATGTATAAACTAAAGCCAAGATTGTGCGGTTATGCACCGTTTAACGATTTTCCTATTACAGAATCTATATATATTATATTATTCCAGTTCCTGGCAATGGTACCTTTGCTACTTGTTTTTGCCGATACAAGCAGGGCCTTTTTCTATGTGATAATGTCTTCATATATAATAAGACTGTATGACGAAAGGATGGTGTATGTGAAGATATTTGGATGTTTACCGCAGAAAATAGCAAAGTGTACGTTATCTATTGATAGGTACATAGCGACCCATCCTAGAAGTTTTGTCGCACTTGCATTTGTGATAGGTCTGCCAACAATAAACGTATCGGCTCTGGAGCATGTTATTCTACATGGACAACTTGGCTTTTTCTTTAAATCTATAATTGATATTATAAGATAATGGATAATTATAATGATTACATTAAGCTGATGCGCCCTCAACAATGGTTGAAGAATGTGTTTGTTTTTCTGCCGGTGTTTTTTGGCAATTATATAATGGAATGGGGGCATTTGTATCCCGTGATAATAACCTTTGCCGCATTCTGCCTATTGTCGAGCAGTGTATATTGTTTTAATGATATACAGGATTGTGCAATGGATAAGTTACATCCTGTAAAAAAGTTTCGTCCGTTGGCACGAGGGAGTATTTCTGTTGCAGGAGCGTATGTGATGATGGTGTTTCTGGCGTTAATGTCTTGTTGCATAATGCTATATGCGGAATTATACAAGGTGTTGTACATAGCTGCAATATATTATACTGTGAATCTAGCCTATTGTGTTAAGTTAAAGAATATTCCGATTGTTGATATTTTCCTTATTTCTTCGGGTTTCGTACTTCGAATCATATCCGGTGGTCTTGCCTCGAATATAGAGCTTTCCAAATGGATTGTTCTAATGACTTTCCTATTATCATTATTCTTGGCTTTTTCCAAGCGTCTTGACGATTCCAGAATTTATATGAAGAGGAATATTAAATTGCGCAAGAATATATCGAGTTACAACCCTGATTTCATCCAATTGTCATTGGCAATAGTATCTTCTATAACAATTGTTTGTTATATTATGTACTCCATTGATGAGTCTGTGGTAAATAGAATTCAAAATAATTATCTTTATGTAACATCTATATTTGTTATTTTGGGTATATTGCGCTTCTTGCAATTGGTTGTGGTTGAAAAGAAATGTTATAGCCCAACGAAGATGCTAATAAAAGACAGGTTTATCCAAGTGTGTATAGCACTATGGACGATAATGTTTCTTGTTATGTTATATTTTAACTGATTTTATGTACAAAAAGCGTGTAATTGCTGCTTTTGATTTCGATGGTACACTAATAGATGGAGATTCTTTTGTTGAATTCTCTATTTACGCATTAGGCAAGAAGGCTTTTTGGTGTGCTGTATTCAGGTGTTTCCCTTATTTATTGCTATATAAATTGAGGTTATACCCAAATTGGAAGGCAAAAGAGAGGCTGTTTACGGCTCTGTTCAAAGGTGTTCCTATTAGTAAACTCAATAGTGTGGCAGAACGATTCTTTGCTGATATGGGCGAAAAGTTGTTAAAGAAAGAAGCTGTAGAATGTGTGCGTCGGCACATACAAGAAGGGAATATCGTTGTTGTGGTAAGTGCGAGTGTCGTAAATTGGGTACGACCCTTTGCTGCTGCGCTTGGGATAAGTGTCGTATTAGCTACGGAACTTGAATCTGATAATGAGCAGAAGATTACGGGAAAATTCGCCACATTAAATTGTTATGGGCGGGAGAAGGTGCATCGTTTGCTTGAAAGGTTCCCTAATAAAGAGGATTATATGCTTTATGCCTATGGAGATAGCAATGGTGACAGGGATATGATTGTATTTGCCGATAGAGGTTTTTATCGTAGATTTCAGTAAAACAACATGTTTAATCTTATTCCTTTCTTTCGAAAGGTTTTGGCCAAACATTCACTATTGCGGTTTGCGATGGTGGGTGTGTTGTGCACCATGATAGATTCTGTGGTGTATTGGTTGATGCTGTTTTTCGTTCCCTATTCGACAGCTATGGTAGTAGGCTATTTTGTCAGCCTGTTGTTGAATTTCATCTTAACCACCGTGTGGACGTTTAGAGCCTCTGTCGGAGCAACTAACTTTATTGTTGTCCTTGTCGTTCACCTTTTCAATTGTTTTGTACTGCGAGCGGGTTTGCTTGATTTCTTTGTGCAGGATTGTTTGTATGAGGAGATTACTGCCTATTTTTTAACGATATTGGTATCAGTTCCAATAAATTATGTATTGTTACGCAGTTATTTCAGTGCACGTGGCAATATTTAGCCTAATTACAATTATCCCCCATCTCGTCGCAGACATGCATATCCTATTTGTTTGGTCGTTGCAAAGATATTATCCTCTGTGAAAAAGTGGCGGTTTTTATTGATTTCAATAATCAATAGATACTTTTTAGACTTCTACGGTATTTTGTGCTGTTCTTATAAATAGGAATCACTATCGTTCGGTGGGGCATATCTTGGCAGAGCAAATTCTGGATAGGGGAATTTGGTGGTTCTATGATAATATGTCTTTTTGTCTCCTGAGTGATATCTTAGTTGTTTTCTCGTTTAAAAGTATTATCTTCGTGCCATTAATAGCATGACTACTATGGTAAAGAAACTTTTTCTCTGTGCGCTTGCGTGCAGAGCATTCACAACTGCTGTTGCCGATGAGGGCATGTGGCTGCCGAGTCTTATAAAGGAACGCATGGGCGAGAGCAAGGACTTCGGCTCGATAACACGCGGCAAGGTCGCCAATTTCTATATAACAAAGCCACTCCCGTCGCTCGCATTCCTGCCATACGCGCACCAGACACCGGTAATAGAGCAGATAGTGCTGAAAGGCAAGGTATATCCTGTTTTATAGAATTTTGTGTTTTTTATTAATAATTTAATGTGCAATAAAACTGATTAAATATGCGAGAAAATTACTTAAAATTTTTCATGACACTTATTTTATTGTTATGTGTCAATATCGTAAATGCACAATTCGATTGTGCAGTGGGAACAAATAACGGCGAAGAAGGGCATGATGCTTTTCTGCAAGGAGGAATCTACTATAAACCGCGAGTAACTGATGAGGCGTGGGAATATATCGATGAAGACAGAATTGATACGCGTATTACAAAGCATATATGTTATATTGCTGCAGTTGGTGTAAGTGATGATGTTACACATGTTTATATTCCCGATTCTATATATGTTAACAATAAATATGTAAAGGTTCATGGAACCGAAAACTCTCTTGATTATAGATTCGAAGGCAATAAGAATATAACATCGGTCCACTTTGCCGAAGGGGTTGATTACACACATGTATATTCTTTCCAAGGTTGTAGCAATTTGCGTGAGCTTACCATACCTTCAACTTTAAGAACCAACACTCAATCTTTTAGTGGAACAGCAATAGAAAAACTCACATTAAATTGGGCTGTATCGGAACTCAACGGGCTGAATATCTATCCCACAGATTCGCTGAAAGAGCTTATATTAGGCGATAAAGTAACAGCTATTGCAGATAATGGCTTCCGCGGCAGTTCCTTAAGAAGTGTAGTTATCGGCAAGAACGTAAAGAAGATAGGTGTTAATGCCTTTAGAGGGTGTGATGAACTTACGACCATTGTAATCCCCAGCAGTGTAACGGAAATTGGCGAGTATGCGTTTGAGGGATGTACAAAACTCGAAACAGTAATAATTGGTAATAATGTAAAAACCATAGGTAATTCTGCTTTTCGTAATTGTAAGATGCTGAAAAAGATTGTGATTCCCAATTATGTTACAAATCTTGGAGAGTCTGTTTTCGAGGGGTGTGAATCTCTTACAAGTGTAAGCATTGGTGCCGGGGTTAAGGTCCTGAGTAAAAATATATTCAATGGTTGCAATGAGTTGCTTTCTGTCGATTGGGGTACAAATGTGGAAATTATAAATGTAGGTGCCTTTTATAATTGTGGTAAATTACAAACAATAAATCTTCCAATCAGCACGAAGAAAATATATGCAGAGGCATTCTTGGGGTGTTCAAACATTAGGAATCTCTCTATTGCCGGTGTTGATTCAATAGGTCGTCGTGCATTCAAGGATTGTAAAGCCATTACAAACGTAACAATACCGGAATGTATGAGGTATATGCCATACGATGTTTTTGAAGGATGCAACTCCATTAAAGAGGTTACCATAAAAAGTAAAGCAACAGGCAATTCATTCTCCGGTTTAATATCTGTTGAAAAAGTTACATTGAGTGATAATGTAGAAACAATATCGTTAAACGCTTTCAGAGATTGTTCAGAGTTAAAAGAATTTGTTATGAGCCCGAATGTTACAACTATCGAAGGCAATGCTTTTATGGGTTGTAGCACTGTCGAAGAAATGGTAATTCCAGATGGGGTTACATCTCTTAATGCCTATGTGCTGTCGAGTTGCCCATCTTTGAAAAAAGTTACAATTGGCAAGGGCCTGACGGGTGTTCATGGTACTGCTTTCAATAATACAACCTCAATAGAAACACTTGTGCTTAATTGTAAAGAGGTGAAGAGTTGGTTTTCTGCGTATTCTAACAGAAACTTCAGTAGCATAACAAATGTTGTGCTGAGCGACGATGTGGAAACTGTCGGTGAGAATGCTTTCTATAGGAGTGAAGCAATAACAGATGTCCGTTTGGGTAAAAACATTACAAGAATCGCAAAATCGGCTTTCAGCGGTTGCTCAGGAATCTCGTATATTGATATTCCCGACGGTGTCACAAAAATCAGTGAGTATGCTTTTTACAATTGTACCGGACTTAAAAACGTGGAACTGCCACAACAACTCGATACAATAGCAAGAGAGGCTTTTTATAATTGTAATAATCTGGAAACATTAGAAATTCCTAACACCGTAGAATATATTGATAATTATGCTTTTTACGGTTGTACAGGAATAAATAGCATAACATTTTCCACGAGCCTTGAAAAAATAAATAGTAACACTTTTGAAAAATGTACAGGGCTTACAGAAGTTGTCCTCCCCGATAATCTCAAAAGTGTTGCTACCAATGCGTTTAAGGCATGTTCCGGCTTGACAAGTGTTACATTTGGTGCCGGTGTGAGGACTGTTGAGAATTATGCATTTCGGGATTGTTTGGCAATCTCTTCTGTATATGTAAAAGCGACAACACCACCAACTGCGGGGGATTATATGTTTCCCAATATTTATACCACGGCAACTCTTTATGTTCCTGTCGGTTCCAAAGATGCATACGCGGCTGCTGCTGGATGGAAAAAATTTACCAATATCGTAGAAATGGAGTTCACTGGCATAGACGAGGTCATAGATGAAGTGAAAGGTGAAAATTCAAAGGTTAAAGATGTTTATGATTTGTCTGGCCGTAAAGTAACGGATCCGACAAAGGGCATTTATATCGTTAACGGCAAAAAGGTTTTGCTTAAGTAGAATAATACTTTTACTCGATAATATCGATTTACAATTACGCAAGTGCAGTGCCGCATTAGAGACACTGCACTTGCGTTTTGCTAAGTGAAGAAAAAACGAAATGGCCTATAGCCCAAAAAGAAAACTCCAATTCCTCAGTAACTCCGTGCCGGTTTCTCCTGAGTGTCAACCCTCTTGTGCCGCATCTTAGTTGTTTTCTCGTTTAAAAGTATTATCTTCGTGCCATTAATAGCATGACTACTATGGTAAAGAAACTTTTTCTCTGCGCGCTTGCGTGCATAGCATTCACAACTGCTACGGCCGATGAGGGCATGTGGCTTCCGAGTCTTATAAAGGAACGCATAAACGATATGCGTAAAATGGGCTTCAAACTGAAGACCGAAGATATATATTCCGATACTAAAGCGTCGCTGAAGGATGCTGTAGTGCAGTTCGGAGGTGGCTGTACCGGAGAATTCATATCGGCCGAGGGCTTGCTGCTTACCAATCATCATTGCGGCTACAGCTCGATACAGAAGCTCTCTTCCGTGGAGCACGACTATCTCACCGACGGCTATTGGGCCAAGTCGCGTGCCGAGGAGCTGCACGTTCCGGGGCTTACGGTAAGCCTTCTTGTAAAGATGGAAGATGTGACAGCAAGGCTTGCTGCAGGCGAGAAGGAGCAGGATATAATAGCTTCGGCGACTAAGGGCGACGGCTATCGTGCTTCAATAGAGTCCATGTACTACGGCAACCAGCACTATCTGTTCGTCTATCGTACATACAGGGATGTCCGTCTGGTGGGTGCGCCCCCTTCATCGATAGGAAAGTTCGGCGGTGACACCGATAACTGGATATGGCCACGCCATACGGGCGACTTCTCGGTATTCCGCGTTTATGCGAATGCCGAAAACGGGCCTGCCGATTATTCCGAAAGCAATGTGCCTTACCGTCCTGCGCGTCATTTCCCTATCTCGACTGCTGGTCTCAAGGAGGGTGATTTTACAATGATATACGGTTTTCCCGGCAATACTCAGGAGTATGTGACAGCCGATGCTGTAGATTATGTGTCGGAGGTCTCCAATCCAATGAAGATTGCGCTCCGCACCATGCGTCTCGATATAATAACCGAGGCGCAGAGCAAGGATGTGGCTACACGAATCGCCTATGCTGCGAAGCATGCCAATATTGCCAACGCATGGAAGAAGTGGCAAGGCGAGAGCCTCGGTCTCAAGAGGCTTGGAACTGCCGCGAAGAAGCGCGAATATGAAAAGGCGTTCTCGCAGTGGGCTGCCGGAAATGAGCGTTATGCAACTCTCCTCGACTCGATGCATGCTGCATACAAGGCTGTCATTCCGCACTATTTCGCACGCGAGCTCTTCAACGAGACAATCCTGGGCATGGAGTTCTTCAACTATGCCTATTGGTTCTACCTTAACTCATTCGTTAAAGGGGAGAAACTGACTGCCGACAAGCAGGCCGAAGCGCGCAGGAAGTATCTCAAGGATTATAATGTCAATATCGACCGTGCCATATCACGACGCATGCTCAGCGAGTACCTCGGCCGTATGCCGAAAGAGGAGGTTCCTGCACCGCTGGCTGCTGCGGTTGAGAGCGCAGGAGGTGCCGAGGCATTTGTTGACAGCATGTTTGCCTCAACTCTTCTGCTTACCGAATATCCGCTGACACGTGAGAAGATAACTGCCGACCCTATGGTGCAGTTCGCCGGCTGGTTTGCCGATACGCTTGCCAAGAACCGCCGTTATGCCTACCGCAACCTGAGCAATGTGCCGGCGGTAGAGAAGTGGTACCGTACATATATGCAGGCATTGCGCGAGTGGGACAAGGAGCGTGCCTTCTACCCCGATGCGAACTTCACCCTGCGTGTTGCATACGGAACGGTGACAGGCTATGAGAATGCCGACGGCGAGTATCATACACACCTCACTACGCTTGACGGCATAATGGCAAAAGACAACCCCGAAATATATGACTATAACATACCTCAGTCGCTGCGCGATATCTTTGCAAGCAAGGATTATGGCCGTTGGAGCATCGAGAAGAGCGGCAAGCCCACGATTCCTGTATGCTTCCTGGCTTCGAACCACACTTCGGGCGGCAACTCAGGTTCTCCAGTCTTGAATGCGAAAGGCGAGCTTATAGGAATAAACTTCGACCGTACATGGCGTTCGACAATGAGCGACATTGAGTTCGACCCGTCAATATGCCGCAACATCTCGGTTGACATACGTTTTGTCCTCTTCGTCATGGACCGCATAGGCGGTGCGGGCTATCTGCTCAACGAAATGAATATAAAGTAGTTTTTCTCTGTATGTGCTGCTGAAGATAGGAATGGATTATCTGAATTCGCTTTTTGTAGAGCACTCGGCACTGCAGGCCATTGTGGTGCTGTCGCTGATATCGGCTTTGGGTGTGATGCTGGGCAAGATACGCGTATGCGGCATCTCGCTAGGGATAACATTTGTCTTCTTTGTCGGTATTCTGGCCGGTCATGCCGGTCTCACCATCGACGGCAACATGCTCTTCTATGCCGAGACCTTTGGTCTGGTGCTGTTCGTGTATGCGCTGGGCCTGCAGGTGGGTCCCGGTTTCTTCAGCTCTATGCGTACCGAAGGCACAAAGCTCATAACACCGTCTTTGTGTCTGCTTGCCGTAGGTACATTGGCGGCCATAGGATTGAGCTACGCGTTCGGCATTGCCATGTCCGACATGTCGGGAATACTGTGCGGTGCAACAACAAACACGCCTGCTCTTGCTGCGGCGCAGCAGACACTTGAGCAAATGGGCATAGACGGCAGCGAGGCGGCGTTGGGCTGTGCCTTGACCTATCCGTTGGGCGTTGTGGGAGTAATACTCGCAATCATTGTGCTGCGCCGGTTCTTCGTGCGCAAATGCGATATACCGGCACCCGACGAGAAGCACAAGAAGAACGTCTTCATCGCAAGTTATCGGGTTACCAACCCTGCACTCTTCGGCAGGTCGATATCCGAAATTGCCGACAACAGCCATAATCATTTTGTCATATCCCGCATGTGGCATAATGGGCATGTGCTTATACCGATGTCCGAAAGGGAACTTCATGAGAACGACGTGCTGCTTGTAATAACCAAGCCCGAAGAGGCCGATTCGTTGAGAATGCTTTTCGGAGAGCAGGAAAAAAAGGATTGGAACGGCAGCGATATTGACTGGAACAAGATTGACAGCGAGCTTATTTCGCAGCGCATTCTTGTGACCCGTCCCGAAATAAACGGAAAGAAGCTATCTTCACTGCGTCTGAGGAACAACTACGGCATAAACATAAGCCGTGTATATCGTTCCGGCGTGCAGCTGCTTGCAACACCGGGGCTTGTGCTTCAGCTGGGCGACCGCCTTACAGTGGTGGGAGAGGCTGCCGATATAAAGCGTGTAGAGAAAATCCTCGGCAATGCGGTGCAGTCGCTCAATGAGCCGAACCTGGTGTCAGTCTTCATAGGCATGATACTGGGCCTTATGGTAGGCTCGATACCTCTTGCCGTTCCCGGCATATCGTTGCCGGTGAAGCTGGGCCTTGCCGGCGGTCCTATAATAGTGGGAATACTGATAGGCACGTTCGGTCCGCGCCTGCACATGGTTACATATACTACGCAGAGTGCAAACATGATGCTCAGGGCATTGGGCCTTAACCTCTACCTTGCATGCCTGGGCCTTGATGCCGGAGCGCATTTCTTCGAGACCGTTGTGCGCCCCGAAGGTGCGTTATGGCTTGCTGTGGGCTTTGTGATAACATTCGTGCCTGTCGTGCTTGTCGGCATATTCGCAATGCGCTGCATGAAGCTTGATTTCGGCTCTGTAACAGGATTGCTCTGCGGCTCTATGGCGAACCCTATGGCGTTGAACTATGCCAACGAGCTTACTGATGGCGACAACCCGTCAGTGGCATACGCTACGGTATATCCGGTGTGCATGTTCTTGAGGGTGATAATAATACAATTGGTGGTAATGTTCTTTGTGTAGATTATGGCAACGGTGAAGAGAACAGCGACTGTGTGCGGATATTTCCTGGAGCTTGGCAGCAAGGAGATTGAGATATACAGCATTGCAACCGACGGTAGCGGTGCGTTGAAGCGGGTTGACGATATTCAGGGCACGATACGCCGGATAGCCGAAAGTGTGGGATTCGAACGCGACTTCAATCTCAGCTTCAGGCAGCATGTGGCAAGGCTTATACAATATGTAAACACATTGGAAGCAGAAAACAGAAAATAAGACACAATATGAAAAGAACGAGTACAATTATCGCAACTCTGCTATGTGCAGCGTGCATTCAGGCGCAGGATTATATCCATGGCCTCTCCGTGTGGTTCGACCAGCCGACAACTCTGAAAGGACGCAGTGTGTGGTATGGCGGCCGTCCCGACCTTTGGGTAGGGCGCGACAAGCCCGAATGGGCCGGTGAAGGTGCATACAACCCCGACCAGGAGTGGGAGTCGCAGTCATTGCCTATCGGTAACGGCAGCATAGGTGCAAACATAATGGGTTCCCTTGAGGCCGAGCGCATCACCTTGAACGAGAAAACCTTGTGGCGCGGCGGCCCTAACACCGAAAAGGGTGCAGAATACTACTGGAACGTAAACAAGCAGTCGGCACACCTTCTCGATGATATACGTCAGGCGTTTATAGATGGCGATGACGAAAAGGCAGCCAAACTTACACGCGAGAACTTCAATAGTACAGCATCGTATGAATACTACGGCGAGAAGCCTTTCCGTTTCGGCAACTTCACCACGATGGGCGAGATATACATCGAGACGGGGCATAGTATGATAGGCCTCGGTGACTACAAGCGCATTCTATCGCTCGATTCAGCACTTGCAGTGGTGCAATACACAAAGGACGGTGTTGGCTTTGAACGTAAATCTTTTGTTTCATATCCCGCCAACGTGCTGGTATTGAAGTTCAGTGCAAGCAAGCCGGGGATGCAGAACCTCACATTCAGCTATGCTCCGAACCCGGTATCGGAAGGTGTGCTTGAGAGTGACGGCAATGATGGCTTCGTATGGAAGGCAAAGCTCGATAATAACGGAATGCAATACACTCTGCGTGTAAAGGCTGTCGCAAAAGGCGGTGAGCAGGTTGTCCGTGACGGCAAGATTTGTATCAGCAGGGCCGATGAGGTATGCTTCTATGTTACAGCCGATACCGATTACAAAATCAATTTTGACCCCGATTTCAGCGATCCTAAGGCATACGTTGGTGTGAACCCCGATGAAACAACTGCTGCGTGGATTAAGAATGCAGTTTCAAAAGGCTACGATGAACTCTTCAAGGAACATTATGCCGACTATTCCGCACTTTTCAACCGTGTGGAACTTGATATTAACCCCAATGCTCCTGCAACATTGGAATATCCAGGTGTTGCAAGCCTTCCTACTCCAAAGAGACTGGAAAGCTACCGTACCGGAAAACTCGATTATGGTCTGGAGAAACTCTATTTCCAGTTCGGACGCTATCTGCTCATAGCCAGTTCCCGCCCCGGAAATATGCCGGCTAATCTTCAGGGAATGTGGCATAACAATGTCGATGGCCCTTGGCGTGTCGATTACCATAACAACATAAACCTGCAGATGAACTATTGGCCGGCATGCATGACAAACCTCGACGAGTGTGTTCTGCCGCTTGTCGATTTTATACGCACGCTGATTAAGCCGGGTGAGGTCACGGCAAAGTCCTATTTTGGTGCAAGAGGATGGACTGCAAGCATTTCGGGAAATATTTTCGGCTTTACGGCTCCGCTCATAAGCCAGGATATGTCGTGGAACTTCAATCCGATGGCCGGTCCTTGGCTTGCTACTCATGTGTGGGATTACTACGACTATACACGTGACAAAAAGTTCCTTAAAGAGGTGGGCTATGATATTATAAAGAGCAGTGCCATTTTTGCTGTTGACTATCTGTGGAAGAAGCCCGACGGCACATATACTGCAGCTCCATCGACCTCACCTGAGCACGGGCCCATCGACCAGGGCGCGACATTCGTGCACGGTGTAGTTCGCGAGATACTTCTGAATGCAATAAGCGCAAGCGAGGAACTGGGCGTTGACAATGCTCTGCGCAAGGAGTGGAAGAGCGTGCTTGCAAAGCTTGCTCCTTATAGCATTGGACGTTATGGCCAGCTGATGGAGTGGAGCAAGGATATCGATGACCCGAAGGACCAGCATCGTCATGTGAATCATCTATTCGGCTTGCATCCGGGCCATACCATATCTCCTGTCACCACTCCCGAACTTGCCGAGGCATCAAAGGTGGTGCTTGTGCATCGCGGTGACGGTGCTACGGGCTGGAGCATGGGCTGGAAACTTAACCAGTGGGCGCGTCTGCATGACGGCAACCATGCTTATACACTCTTCGGCAACTTGCTCAAGAACGGTACACTCAGCAACCTTTGGGATACGCATGCTCCGTTCCAGATAGACGGAAACTTCGGC
>JAZNSN010000074.1:0-86712 GCA_045591315.1 Bacteroidaceae bacterium | reverse complement strand
TGGAGCATATTGGGAATGTTGTCGGGCGGCATGAAGGATTTATGCGTACAAAAATGATATTTTTTCGAATTTGCAGGCAAAAACGGAAAAATCACCGAAAAACAGAGACCGAGCCAAAATTACTTTTGACTCGGCCTCATTGTTGATATGCATCTCATCTCTTGCCGGAAAAGAATTTCTTCATAAGCGCAGCACTCTCCTCTGCGCAAATCCCCTCTATGACCTCTGTCTTCGGATGCATGACATTCGGGGCGAATCTCTTGTAGCCTCGTTTTTCATCTGCCGCTCCAAAGACAACTTTTCCCATCTGTGCCCAGGCTATTGCTCCTGCGCACATAGGACATGGCTCAACGGTTACATAAAGAGTACAATCGTTAAGGTACTTGCCGCCAATATTGTTTGCCGCTGCAGTTATTGCCTGCATCTCGGCATGCGCGGTTACATCGTTAAGTGTTTCGGTCAGGTTGTGTGCACGTGATATTATGCGTCCTTTGCATACGATGACAGCCCCTATGGGTACTTCATCCTTGTCAAAAGCCTTCTGCGCTTCTGCAAGTGCCTGTTTCATGTAGTCGTTGTCTGTCATGGCTGATTATCGGCGCATGTCATGTTCGCCGAAGAGGGTCGGGTAGTCCTCGTCAAGGTTCTTGTATATGAATGAAAGCAGAGTCTCACGCATCCAGTTGCTCTTGTTGGTAATCTTGTACTTCTTGAGGTAGTCGTCAATGATTTTCATCTCCTCGTCGCTGACAAGGCATACTACACGCGAGTGTCGTACAGGCTGTACGCGTGCTGTTGTCGCTTTGGGTGTCTTGCTCTTTCTTGTGCCCATAGGTTTTCTCTGTTCTGTGCAGCTTAAGGACAAGGCTGCTTGTCTGCAAAAATAGCTCAACTTGTTGCTAATTGCAAGTTTTTCATTTGCTTTTCCTTTATCAATGCGTTATCTTCGTTGCAGAATATGGTAAAAATGCACTTCAATGGCACAACATAATCTTTTGGGCAGCAAGGGCGAAATGTTGGCAGCACGTTTTCTTCTCGATAAGGGCTATGCTGTCCTGCATTACAATTGGAGGTCGGGGCATAAGGAGATTGACCTTATAGCAAAGGAGCGTGATACCATTGTGTTTGTTGAGGTCAAAAGCCGCAGTAATGAACTATATGGCGATGCGGCAGATGCTGTTACGCTTCGAAAGATGAATCTGCTTATATCGGCAGCGGAGGCATACATAAAACGTAATAAGGTGAATCTGAAATTCCGCTTTGATATAGTTACTGTCATTGGTACCTGTGAACCCTACAGAATAGAGCATATTGAAGATGCATTTTACCCGACATGGTAAGAATTGGTTATGAATATTGAAGATGCACGCATATATTGTTTGAGCAAGGAGAATGCGACAGAGGATTTCCCTTTTGATGAGACAACGCTGGCCTTCAGGGTAGAGAACAGGATATTTGCCATTGTTGACCTTGAGAATGTCAAATGGTTCTGTGTCAAGTGCGATGCCGACTATGCTATTGAACTTCGTGACAGATATCCGCAGATAGTACCTGCATGGCATATGAACAAGCGCTATTGGAACCAACTGGATATAGATGCTCTCGATGATGCTCTCTTCTGCTCTTTGGTTGACCATTCATACGATGAGGTACTTAAGAAACTTCCTAAGAAGGTCCGTGTTAAGTATGGAAGATGATGTGTTTGTAAAGCTTCTCGATACGGTAGATTCCACAAACTGTTATGCGAGGGATGAGGCCGATGAGCTGTGGCGGGAGGCCGGTTGCGGTGCCCGTATGGCTGTTGTTGCCGCAAGAATGCAAACCGCAGGCCGGGGGCAGAGGGGCAATGTATGGCTTTCTCAAGGCGGGAGGAATCTTCTTCTCAGTATCTTGCTCCGTCCGGGAGATCGGCTGTTGGTGAAAGAGCAGTTCTGCCTCTCTCAAACAGTAGCCGTTGCCTTGCATAGGGCTATGTCGTGCTATGGAATAGAGACCCTTCTTAAATGGCCTAATGATATCTATGTGGGCAACCGAAAACTTGCCGGAGTGCTTGTTGAACTTGATTTTTCCGGTCAATATATAGAACAGGCAATAATTGGAATAGGCCTTAATGTCAATCAGGAGCAATTTCCGCATATGGAGCGGATTCCGGTATCTATGAAGATGCTTATAGGCAAGGAACTTGCAACCGATGATGTGCTCACTGTTTTGATAGATGAGTTCAAGGAGCTGTACGATGAACTTCTGTTTGGAAATAGAGATGTGTTTGTTTCCCGGTACGAGAGACTGTTGCTAGGTTATGGAGAACGTCGCTTGTACAAGGATTCCAATGGCGAGTTCTATGCTGTTATAGAAGGTGTTGACCCGTCGGGTCAATTGCTTCTTAGGCATGATGATGGTACTCTTCTGCGCTATAGCTTTAAAGAGGTTGAACAGTTTGTATAGATAGACCAGTCGGCTGCAAGTACTTGCGGCCGACTGGTTATGCTGAACATTATGGATGAACAAATGTTCCAATCTCCTCTCCGTCCATAACTTTGCGAAGGTTTCCTGCCACGTCCATATTGAATACATAGATTGGCAGATTATTCTGTTTGCACATAGCAGTGGCGGTGATATCCATAACCTTAAGTCCACGCGAAATGACCTCGTCGTATGTAATGTCATCAAATTTAGTTGCTGTAGGGTCTTTCTCCGGATCTGCAGTGTAGATGCCGTCCACACGTGTTCCCTTGAGCATTACATCTGCTTCAATCTCAATACCTCGCAATGAAGAACCTGTGTCAGTGGTGAAGTAAGGGCTTCCTGTTCCGGCTGCCATAATTACTACCTGGCCGTTTTCCATAGCCTCAATAGCTTTCCACTTTGTGTAGAATTCACCTACAGGTTCCATTCTGATGGCAGTGAGAACCTTGTTTTCCACTCCGGCAGCTCCAAGCGCAGAACTCAAGGCTAGGCTGTTAATTACTGTTGCCATCATGCCCATCTGGTCTCCCTTTACGCGGTCGAAGCCCTTGCCGGCACCTGTCAGTCCGCGGAAAATGTTGCCTCCGCCGATGACAATGCCAATCTGTACGCCCATTTCTGCAACTTCCTTTATCTGAACTGCATACTCGTTCAGACGTTTCACATCGATTCCATAACCTTGTTCGCCCATGAGGCTCTCGCCGCTGAGCTTTAGAAGAATACGTTTAAACTTTGCCATATTGTATTATTTATGTTGATACTCTGTTATCTTCTGTAAAAATAGGATAAAATCTTAAATAATGCTATATTTTACGGCAAAAGGTTAAGTTCTGCTGTCGTGAACTTAATTTGCCTTATCTTTGCTGTGTCAAAAACAACTGTTAAGGATAATGGTATGAGATTCTTGAGAAACCCTAATTTTACCATAGCTGTGTTGGCAATATATACGGCTGCAATATACCTGTATTTCTTTCCGAGGAATCATGAAATGAGTACAGCATCAAAAACTGCAACGGTAGGTGCATCTGTTGTTATATTGGCATTGCTCTGGTTCTTGCTGCGGAGACGGGAAAAACTTCGTAAGGAACGTGAGAACGATATCAAGCATATAGACAAGAAAGAGGAATAGCGGTCAGCTGTTCCTCTTTCTTGTCTGTTCCGTCGTTTTATTCGGTATCCTTGTACAGTAGCCATCCGGCAGTCTGTACAACTTCTTTGTTCAGTGCTGCCGCGTTCTTGCTGTATGCATTGACAATACCGCCGTTTATGGTAGTTGTCGTATTGCTTGCAATGGCATGGTCGTATGCTTCTGCAACGACTTTTCCGCCATTGACGGTAATTGTACTTGCTGTTATTGCACGGCTCTTCTTGTCATCAGCAATACCTGTGTAGTTCTCGCCGGAAGCAAGCAGTGTTGTCTCTCCGCCGTCTATTACAACATCACTATTGCAGTTGATAGCCTTAGCGCCTTTGCCCCTGCAGTCTATAGCGATGGTACCGCCTGTTATGCTTAGTCTGCCATCGCTCTTTATTCCGCCAGCAGAGGTCGTGTCCGCTTCGGCTATTGTACCGTTTGCAATGCCGGTAAGTTTGCCTTTCATAAATGCAACTGTACCGTCGCTGTTGATAATCTTTGAACCGTTGCCGTCAACTTCGGCCTGAATTGTACCGCCGTTATGTGTGTAATTGCCGCTTGTCTGTATTGCCGAACTCTTCTCACCTGTTGTCTTGATTTTGATGAATCCTCCTGTAATGTCTGCATTTGGCGTTACAGCCGGGTCGGGAACAGCCTCTTCATATACAACCTTTATAGCTTCTCCTGCTGATGTTATATCAAGCTTGCCGGCTTCGATAGTCAATGCGCCCTCTGTGCATTCAATGCCGTTGCTGCTTGCATTGATGTTTATTGTTGGAGAATAGGCTTTTGTACGGCCTATTACAAACTTGTCCTTTGTCCGGAAGCCGTCCTTTGCTGCCCCGGTAATGTTTATGTTGCCGCCCCGGATTATTATATAGTCGTCACTGCATACAGCATGCCCTCCGAGACTTTTTACGTTAAGTACTCCTGTTCCTTTGCTGTATCCGTCAAATATAAGCTGTCCTTCGCTGAAAATTGTTCCTTTCTGGTCTTCTTCAACTCCGTTAGTGACGGTCGGTGCCTTATATGTGGCACCATCACATAATGTGTTTGTATTTCCGTCTGCTATGCTGAAATATACTGTCTTGCCGCTTTGTATATTAATGGCAGGACCTGTTGGATTAGTCAGTGTTATCCCGTTTGTTATTATTCTGAATTTTTTTGTGCTGTATATCTTTAAAGAACCATTACTGCATGTCCCTTTTATGACATAGCATATTTTGCTTGCAGTGGAATTTATAACTACATGGCATCCGCTTTTTTCTATAGTCACCCCACTTGGTATTGTCTTTGAGATTGTCACGCTACTGGCACTGAATGTGATTTGCACTAAACTTGAACTTGTAAAGTTTTCCACAAAATCACCATATTCGTCAAGCGACTCATCTGTAGGCACGCTACGGGTTATCTCATTGAAACCGTTCTTGTCATTGGCATCAAAAGAAACTGACGGGGCAAGGCTATATACGAGTTCTGTAGCCTTCTCCTTTATGGGGGATATGTTTTCTATACCGGCAGTGGCAAACTGGCTTGATATGCCATCCTTCATTGTAAATCTTACAAGCTGCTGGGTCTCGTCAAACGTAACCTCTTTGGTCTCTTTTGTGTCAATTGCTTGGAATGTGTTGTCTGCATTGTTGACATACAGCGTCTGTGCCTGCGCCATGCATGTGGCAAAAAGGCTTATAAGTAATGTCCGGATTCTCATCTCTTAATGATTTTTGCAGTTTTGTCGTTGGCTTTAACTATGTAGATGCCTTTAGGAAGACCGGCTATGTTTATTGTATCTCCATCGCCTCCGAGCCGTGTGCTGATAACCTGTGAACCTATAACATCATATACGGTAATCAATGTCCCGGCCGGGCAATTGATGGCAATCTCGTTTTTGCTTATATAGCTTATGAATTCTCTTTCTATAGGTTTGACTTCGTCAATGGATGTATAGTCTCCAAAATATATATGGCCGATATCTCCCATTGCGGAACTGCTTCTTGTCCCGTCAGTTTGTTCTATATTCACGGTTGTTCCGTCGAATGTTATTTTCTTGAGCTTGCCGAGTTCGACAATCTCGTTGTTGTTGCCGCTTTTCTCAATGAGCATGTGCTGGGCCGAAATAGGAAGGCATGCAACAAACAACAGTGCTGTAAATATATGTTTCATATATGTTCTTGAATTTTGAATATGTTAGAGGTCTATTGAATATCCCAATCCAATGGCATGGCCTTTGGGCTCATCGTCATCATTGGCGTCCTGGTACAGATAGAATAACGATAATGCGTTCTGTTTGTTTATCTTGTAGCTTGCTCCGATACGGTAGCGCATCTTGTCACATCCTTTCCAATCGTCGAGGCGTGAATACAATTCAACCGAAGCAAACGGGTTGATCTTGCATTTCGGTATGTTCCATTTTATACCGAAACGTGAGCGGAGCGTAGTGTTGTACTTCGGTTCTTTCAGTTCTGGCTCTGTTCTTTTTGTCCAGCCGTCATCTTCGGAATCAAGTTCGTCTTCGCCTAAACTGTATCTGTATTTTGTCTCGTCTGTCATTGCCGAGTTGGTACGTGTGTATTGCAGGCGTTCACGCAACGAGAACTCAACACGTCCAATCTTGTATTCGCCGCTTAAGGTGAAATGGAAGCGGTGGCGCTCTGTCCAGTAGCTGTGATCAACATTGTAGTTGTAGAACTTGTTGCCGTCGAGGTCGATCGAGGTGTCGTAGTCGTTATGTTCGTCATCCCATTTCAACTTCATCGTTTCCGGTTTGTGGCAATACATGAAAATGTATCCGGCACTTATCTTAAGCCATTTGGTGAGCTTGTAGCTTGCACCGACACCAAAGGAGTATCGCTCAATACTGCTTACGCCTTCTATCGTACGCATTTCGGCCTCGAAGTCAAGCTTGAACTTCTTGCTTAGCTTCTTTGAGGCCTCTATTGTTGTCCATACACCGAATTCGCTGTCGTTGTCCTGTGCAAGAATGCCGTTAAGCGGTGCAATGGCAAGCAATGCGATTGTCAGGTACTTGATCAAACCTGTTCTTCTGTTATTTAAGCTTGTATTCATCTGTAGGAGTTTTTAATGTTGTATCTACTGAGTTGTTTGACGTATTGTCCTTATAATACATTTTGACGATTGCGGCATCCTTTAGAAAATCGATTGCACCGACTTCTACTTTTTCAATCTTGAGTCCAGTACGTTTTTCTAGATCTGCGATGAGCTCACTTCTCTTGTCGGGTGTGATGAGACTTACGTTGTCGTACTTTATGACCTTGTATGAGTAGTGGCTGATGAGCAACTTGCTCTCGCAAATCCATATAGAAAGAATGAACAGCAAGTTTATTATAATGACTTCTCCATAGCTCAACTCGCTCACGGTGAGTCCGTTGATTGCACTTAAGGCAATAATTATGAACAGATATGTCATTTCTCTAATGGCTACTTGCTCTGTACGGTAGCGTATTATGCTGAATATTGCAAATAGACCTAATGCTATACCGGCTTTCAATTTGACATCACCCAATACGTATATGAGCATGAATGTACTTATTGCAATAAGAATGTATGTGAAGAAGAATTCTCCTCTCTTGCATTTTGGATAATAGAGCCAACGTACTACAATCATAATAGCCAAAAGATTTACTATGAATGCAATAAGCAAATCCTTGACGTGCCTCATGTCAATAAACTTGTGGTTGCTGATACGCTTGTCTTTCAGTCCTATTGCCATTTTTTCATCATCATCGTCATCATCGAAGTCGAAATTGAAGAAACTTTCGGCTTGGATACCTGCAGTGACAGTGGCAATCCCTGTTGGAGCTACGGCTGTAGAGCTTGCTGTTGCGGGAATGGCAAGCAACATGCAGAACAGAAGCAGTGTGGTCAATTGTTTCATCTCTTTTGTTTTTATAGTTTGTTTTCCATTTTTCCTATCATTGTCAGCCTTTCCTTGAAATTGTTTCTTTTGAGGTCTTTGTTCGTCAATGCGCTGCCGATACAGTATTTGCTGAATCCGGAACGCTTGATTCGCAACTCCCTTATTATCTCAAGGGCTGGAGAAGACACGTTTCCGTCGCGCTTGAGCTCGATTATGGCAACCTTCTGCAATTTGTCGTGCATATTGCTCTTGAGATGATGGAATCGAAGGTTGAAGTCTATTGTAAGTCTTTCTGTTTTCCCTATATTTACTAGAGTTATGCGGTTGAACCAGTTTTCGATTACTGGTGAAATCTCTTCAATGGCGTACCAGGCATGCTTGTCCATGAACGGGATAATGCTGTCATACTCCTTCTGTATTGTTTCAAGGGCTGTTATGGATATGCGCTTTTTCTTGGTACGGCCATGATTGTTCTTGTTCTTTATCTCAAAATATGTGTCATCGCTGTCCATATATGTCCTTACCCGGATTTTCTCCCTGATGGTCCTGCCGCAATGGTGCATGCGGTACATCTGGTAATCGTCTGTGTCGAAATATGTAGTGTGGTAGCTTGCAATGCGCTTGCCGTTGATTTCCTGTATGTAGTATTTACCCTGGACAGCAATGAGGAATGAATGAAGCTGCTCTATTGTCGCGACAAATTTAGTGTCAGTCCTGTTCATGAGCTTTATGCCCGACATCTCATCGAGAGTTATCGGGGGAAGCATCAGGGCTTTGTCGTTTATTCCTTTTGTCATCTTGCGCCAATATACAATAATACAAATATATGGTGTTTTTTTATAATATTGCAAATTATTTGTTTATTTTATATTAAACCGCTATAACTAAGGAATAAATGCGGCTTTTTCAATTGTATAGTTCTGTTTGCCATTAATTCAGGAAATGTTACCTTTGCAAAAACAGTTATATAATGAATGTAAGAGAAATAATAGATAAGTTCTATCCTGAAGAGAATGATTTGAAGAAAATTTACATGATACATGCAGTGAAGGTAAAGGATATGGCGCTTGGAATGGCATGCAGACATCCAGAACTGAATATAGACACCACGTTTGTGGAAGAGGCTGCGATGTTGCATGATTTAGGTATTTTCCTGACAGATGCTCCTCGTATTCATTGTTTTGGTAATGAACAATATCTATGTCATGGCTATTTGGGCGCAGAACTATTGCGTGCCCTTGGGTATGAGCGTCATGCTCGTGTATGCGAGCGTCATACAGGTACAGGGCTTTCGAAGGAACAAATAGTAAGCAACGGGTGGAATTTGCCGGTAAAGGATTTTTACCCTGAAACGATAGAAGAGCAGCTTATATGCTTTTCGGACAAGTTTTTTTCAAAGACGAAATTTCTTGAGATTCCGCGTACTCTTCAGCAGGTCAAGGAGAGTATGGCGAAGATTTCAGAAGAGTCTGTGCGGAAAATCGAAGTATGGGCAAAGATGTTCATGTGATAATGACAAAGGGTTGCTTTCTTGATTCTGTTTCCTAGAAGGCTCTTCTTCTCTGTATTGTTTGTATCTCTGAGACGAATCCCGAATATAGACCGGGTTGTAAGCGGCGCTCCTCGGCGAAGCTGAAGCTTTCTTTGTCGCAAACGACGCTCTTTTCGCGTCATCGCGGTGAAAATATTCAAGCAAGCTTGATGTTTTTTTGCCCGTTTGTTACTATCTTTGTAATCTGTTCGCAGGTATATGTTCAAATGAGAATAGGTTTTGTGAAAATATTCTTCGCGCTGGTATTGCTGGCTGTCTTCTTGACAAGGCCTGCCGGTGCGCATGTCGTGAATCCTGAATTCTCGTATATGTTGCATGCAATGAATGATTCCTTGCCTGCCGATTCTCTCTCTCTGCCGGATTCTTTATCTGTTGATTCTTTGTCTCTCGAATCCGACTCGATAGAAAAAAAAGACAAAAAGAGTTCGATAGATTCTCCTGTTTTCTACGAATGTACCGACTCTATGGTGTGGTCCAGAGAGGGAAATGCTTTCCTTTATGGAAATGGAAAGGTTACATATGACAGGGTTGAACTGACTGCGGATGTCATCACAATGAATATGGACAGCAGTCTCGTCCATGCAACCGGGCGTGTCGATTCCGCAGGTGTAAAAGTGGGTCTTCCTATATTCAAAGATGGCGGAACGCCTTACGAGTCGGACAGGATGAGCTATAATTTCAAAAGCAAGAAAGGTTTTATAAGCAATGTATATACCCAGCAAGGCGATGGCTTCATTATGGGTGGAAAGGCAAAGAAGGATTCTACCGATATATTCTACTCCCAGGATGGAAAATATACGACTTGTGATGCTGAACACCCTCATTTCTATATACAGTTGACCCGCGCCAAGGTGCGTCCGAAGAAAGATGTCGTTTCCGGCCCGTTGTATCTTGTTGTGGAAGACGTGCCTTTGCCTCTTGCTCTGCCTTTCGGCTATTTCCCTTTTACTAGCAGCTATTCTTCGGGTATAATCATGCCTACTTATGGTGATGAAATGGAACGTGGGTTCTATCTGCGCGAAGGAGGATACTATTTTGCCATAAGCGACAAGATGGACTTGCGCCTGACGGGAGAAATATACACAAAAGGCTCATGGGGATTAGGCGGTGCTTCTACATATGCCAAGAGGTACCGGTATTCCGGAAATGTAAACTTCAGCTATCTTGTGACCAAAGATGGCGAGAAGGGCTTGCCTGGCTATGCTGTCGGAAAGAACTTCCGTTTGCAGTGGAGTCATCGTCAGGACCCTAAGGCGCACCCTAACAGCAATTTCTCGGCGAGCGTTAATTTTGCCACAGCGAGCTATGAACGTGCAAATCTTAACAGCTTGTATAATCCTATCCTGAATTCACAGAGTATGAGGACATCAAGTATAAGCTACTCTCATACTTTCCCTGAAATAGGTTTGACGATATCTGCTACAACAAACGTAGCTCAGAATGTACAGGATTCGACACTCTCCCTTACCCTGCCTAGCTTGAGCATATCTTTAAGCAGAAAATACCCGTTCAAGAGAAAAAAACGTGCCGGTGACGAGCGTTGGTATGAGAAGATTTCTCTGTCATACAGTGGCCAGATGAGCAACAGCATCTTTGCCAAGGAAGACAAGGTGTTCGATTCTAATCTTGTGAGGGACTGGAAAAATGGTTTCAAGCACTATATCCCCATAAGTGCGACATTCCAGCTTTTTGATGTGATAAATATTACGCCTAGCTTTAACTATACAGAGCGTTGGTATCTGAAAAAGGTCAATCAGAGTTGGGACAACAAGACCAATAGTGTTGTTCGTGATACTATCAACGGCTTTAACCGTGTGTATAACTATAATTTTTCAATATCAGCTAATACAACGCTCTATGGTTTCTATCAGCCGGCCGGTTTCTTGAAAAAAAGCAGGATACATACTATCCGTCATGTCTTCAAGCCTTCTATTTCATTTACATATGCTCCGGATTTCGGAGACCCTAGTTACGGATATTACGATTCATATGTATATACAGACAAGAACGGAGAAGTGCGAACTGTCGAATATTCGCCATACCAGAACAGCCTTTACGGGATTCCCGGAAAAGGCAAGACCGGGAGCATCTCATTAAGCGTGAGCAATAATATTGAGATGAAATGGCGTACCAAGAACGATTCTCTGAAGAAAGTGAGCATAATAGATGAACTAGGTGCTTCTATCTCTTATAACCTTGCTGCGGAGACGAGGCCGTGGAGTAATCTGAGTACCCGATTGCGTCTTAAGCTTTCCAAGAACTATACTTTTAGCCTTAATGCAACGTGGGCGACATATGCTTATGAGTTCAATGAGCGCGGTCAGGTAGTGGTCGGTGAGAGGACTGAGTGGTCTTACGGGCGTTTTGGACGATTCCAGGGAATGAGCCAGAACATCTCATATACGTTCAACAACAAAACGTTCGGCAAGTTGAAGAAATGGCTTTTTGGCGAGGAGCCGGGTGAAAAAGAGGAAGGCGAAGGTTCTGAATCAGAAGAAGGGAACAAGAAGGAGGTTAAGGGGAACAAGGAATCCTTGCGTGAGAGCAACTCCAAGAAATCGAAGGATGCAGAGGTGGACGAGAATGGATATATGCCGTTCAAGTTCCCGTGGAACTTGACAGTTTCTTATGGTATAATAATGGCAGAGGACACTTCTGCTGAGATTGATATCAAGACAATGCGTTATCCGTACAAGTTTACCCAGAATCTTAACTTTTCGGGCAGTATCGGCATTTCGGACAACTGGAACATCAACTTTACTTCGGGATATAATTTCGAATTCAAGAAACTGACAACTACAATGCTCAATATATCACGTGACCTTCACTGTTTTGAAATGTCATGCGGAATCGTTCTTGAGCCATATACTTCTTTCAATTTCAGTTTCCGTGCGACATCTCAGATGCTTGCCGATGCTCTTAAATTCGAGAAACGTAGCAGCGGAAGTACAAATGTCGAGTGGTACAACGACTAAAATCATCCATTACCATGTAATTGGATCTTTGCCATGTTCGGTAAGGTATCTGTTTGCCTTGCTGAAATGATGGTTGCCAAAGAAACCTTGGTATGCCGATAGAGGAGACGGGTGCGGAGATGTCAATACCAGATGTCTTGTTCGGTCTATGAATGCACCCTTCTTCTGTGCATAGCTGCCCCAAAGAATAAACACTATATTTTCTCGCAGCGTTGCAAGCTGGCGTATGGCTGCATCTGTAAATTCTTCCCAGCCTCGTCTTTGGTGCGACCCGGCCTGGGATGCACGAACGGTAAGCGTAGCGTTCAGCAGTAATACTCCCTGGTCACTCCAACGTGTTAGGTCTCCATCTTGGGGAACTGGGGTTCCGGTATCACTTGCAATCTCTTTGAATATGTTCATGAGTGATGGCGGGAACTGTATGCCTTTATTGACCGAAAAGCATAGGCCGTTGGCCTGGCCTGCACCATGGTATGGATCCTGTCCCAATATGACAACTTTCACCTTGTCGAACGAGCAGCGGTCAAATGCGTTGAATATGAGCTTTGCCGGAGGGTAAATCGGAATATTGCCAGAATATTCATTTCTGACAAATTCTGTGAGGTGCTTGAAGTATTCTTTCTCAAATTCCTCCTTGAGCACCTCTTTCCAACTGCTCTCTATTTTTATGCTCATACTGTTTATATAAGAGGTATATTAAGTTCCTTGCATTCGCGACGCATCTCTTCCGGCCAGATGCTTGATTGTATCTCGCCTATATGTGCCTTCTTGAGCAAAAGCATACATAGTCTCGATTGTCCTATTCCTCCTCCAATGCTTAATGGCAGTGTACCTTCAAGCATGCGACGGTGGAAGTATAGTTGTTTGCGCTCTTCTTTGCCCGATTTTTCCAGTTGGTGAAGAAGGGCCTTGCGGTCAACTCGTATGCCCATTGATGAAAGCTCCATTGCCTTTCCAAGCACATCGCTCCATATCATAAGGTCGCCATTCAAGCCGTAGAATCCGTCTTCATTAAGTGTGCTGTAATCATCGTAGTCGGGTGCGCGGTTATCATGGGGCTTGCCGTCTTCAAGTTCGTTGCCTATACCGATAATGAATACAGCACCATGTTTTCTGGTTATCTCCTCTTCTCTTTCTTTGGGAGAGAGTTCGGGGTACATCCTGCGAAGCTCCTCGCTATGTATGAACTCAATCTTTTCAGGGAGTGAGGGGTGTAACTGCGGGTAACATTCACTTAGCGTGAATTCCGTGTGGAGTATGGCAGAGTATATCTCTTCAACTATCTCTTTGAGGAAAGCTACGCTGCGCTCCTTTTCTGTTATGACACGTTCCCAGTCCCACTGGTCAACATATAGCGAGTGCAGATTGTCAAGCTCTTCATGTGCGCGTATGGCATTCATGTCGGTGTATATGCCGTATCCTTTGGCAATATCGTATTCGGCGAGTGTCACACGTTTCCATTTTGCGAGTGAGTGTACAACCTCTGCTACAGAACCGTTCATGTCCTGTATCGGAAAACTGACAGCGTTCTCATAACCGTTCAGGTCATCGTTGAGGCCTGTCCCTTGCAGTACGAACAAAGGTGCGGTTACGCGACGTAGGCGCAGCGATGAAGATAGATTCAACTGAAATGTCTCTTTTATCTGTTTAATGGCTAATTCCGTCTGTTTAAGATCGAGAAGCGGCTTGTATTCATTGGGAAGTCTGTAGAGTTTCATATTATTGACAATTTGTCTTGACAAATCGTTTGTCTAGTGCTAATTTTTAATTTTTTGTGTTGTGTACTTGATAAAATTGTGGCAAAGATACATATTTGCTTTATTTTATCCAATATAATGTGAGTAAAATAATCGAAAATCTATTTTGGGCTGAAATCTTATTTTTGGTATAATGACAATGCTTACTTTGCAAATTATTTGTATCTTCGCATCAGTTTATGACATTGGTCCCGTAGCTTAGCCGAATAGAGCGTCAGATTCCGGTTCTGAAGGTCGTGGGTTTGAATCCCACCGGGATCACAAGTTCCGTAATGGAACGAGATAATCTATTACATCAATTATTTATTGATATGAATGCATTATTGTATTATATTACTCTGTTCTTTCTGTTTATAGTCAATAAGTTGCCTTTCTTCTTGTTGTACATTTTATCGGATCTTCTCTATTTTGTGGTATATTACGTGGCCCGATACCGTCGCAAGGTCGTACGTGAGAATCTTGTGAATTCTTTCCCCTCCAAGAGCCTTAAGGAAATAAAGTCCATTGAAAAGAAGTTCTATCATCGCCTGTGTGATTTCTTCATGGAGACAGTGAAACTTTATGGAATAGGGGAAAAGGAAGCGCGAAAGCGTATGGAGTTTGTCGGAATGGACAAAATGCAACGTTCTATTGATGACGGTCATTCTTGTGTGGTTTATATGGGTCATATGTTCAATTGGGAATATATGAACTCTGTTTCGTTGTATTTCGACCTTGAAAAGGTCTTTGTCGGCGAAATATACCATCCTTTGCGCAATATCCGTTTTGATGAGTTGATGCGTCGCGTACGTGGCCAGTTTGGTGCAGAGCCTGTACCTATGAAGAATACGCTGCGACGTATTATGCAAGCCGAGAAAGAGGGTAAGCGTTTTGTCGTCGGTTTTGTAGCTGACCAGTTGCCTAAGTGGGAGGGTATAAAGCATTGGGTTGACTTCCTGAATCAGGATACTCCCGTTTTTGTCGGTACTGAGAAGATTGCGCAGCGTTCCCATGCCGCTGTATATTACGCGTGGATAGAGCGTGTAAAGCGCGGTTATTATAGAGTGCATGCAGAGTGTTTGGCAGAGGATGCGTCTCTGCTTCCTGAATTTGGAGCTACAGAACTTTATTACAAGCGATTGGAAGCTAATATAAATAAGTATCCAGAGCTCTGGCTTTGGACTCACAAACGCTGGAAACGTACTAGGGAAGCCTTTGAGGAAAGGGAAAAAAGACGTTTGGATACGTTGAAGAGAAGGGCTGAAAAGAATGAAGAGGGTGCATAATACTACAGTACATACAACAAAAGGCTGCATTTCTGCAGCCTTTTGTTGTATATAATGTTCATCAATAAGCTCTGGCGAACAGAACACGTCGTGCTGACGGTTTTCCTGTAACCATACATGTTCCGGGTGTCTCGTCCCACCCGATGGGTATGCATCGTATTGTTGCCTTTGTGTCGTTCTTTATCTGTTCTTCTGTTTCTGGTGTGCCGTCCCAATGTGCTAGGATGAAACCGCCTTTTTCAATCTCGGCCTTGAACTCTTCGTATGTGTCAACAGAGCGTGTGCATGCTTCACGCATCGCAAGAGCCTTTGCGTGCAGGTTGTTCTGTATATCGTCAAGAAGTTGTCTTACATGTTCTACGATACCTTCAAGCTGACGTGTTTCCTTTGTCAATGTGTCACGACGCATGACTTCTATGGTTCCGTTGTCAATATCGCGTGCTCCCAATACAAGACGTACCGGAACGCCTTTCAGCTCGTATTCGGCAAACTTGAATCCAGGACGTCGGTTGTCGGCATCGTCAAATTTGACTGTTATGCCAAGTTTCTTGAGTTCTGCAACTATTGGATCTATCTTTTCCTTTATAATGCCCAGCTGCTCTTCATTCTTGTAGATAGGTACAATTACAACCTGTATAGGAGCCAATGCCGGAGGCAGTACAAGCCCATTGTCGTCGGAATGGGTCATGATAAGCGCTCCCATAAGGCGAGTTGAAACTCCCCATGAAGTGGCCCATACATATTCTAGGTTGTTGCTCTTGTCAACGAATTGTACGTTGAATGCCTTTGCAAAGTTCTGTCCGAGGAAGTGTGATGTGCCGCACTGCAATGCCTTTCCATCTTGCATCATGCCTTCTATGGTATATGTATCGAGGGCTCCTGCAAAACGTTCATTGGCACTTTTTACACCCATGACAACTGGCAAGGCCATATATTTGTTTGCAAAGTCATTATAGACGTGAAGCATTGTGCGTGCCTCTTCTTCAGCTTCTTCACGTGTTGCGTGTGCTGTATGTCCTTCTTGCCAAAGGAACTCAGCTGTACGCAAGAACAGGCGAGTACGCATCTCCCAACGCATGACGTTTGCCCACTGGTTTATTTTTATTGGGAGGTCGCGGTATGACTGGATCCAATTTTTGTAAGAGCTCCATATAATGGTTTCCGATGTTGGGCGGATAATCATCTCCTCCTCAAGCTTTGCAGCCGGGTCAACGACAACACCGCTGCCGTCCTCGGCATTCTTCAAGCGGTAGTGAGTTACTACGGCACACTCTTTTGCAAAACCCTCTACGTGCTCTGCTTCTCGGCTAAGGAACGATTTTGGTATAAGGAGAGGGAAGTATGCATTCACGTGTCCGGTCTCTTTGAACATGTCATCAAGAACTCTCTGCATCTTCTCCCAGATTGCATATCCGTAAGGTTTTATAACCATACACCCTCTTACAGGTGACTGCTCTGCCAAGTCGGCCTTCAGTACCAGGTCGTTGTACCATTGTGAATAGCTTTCGCTACGTTTGGTCAAGTCTTTTAATTCTGCCATATCCTAAATCTTTTGTTTTTCTTCCTGAACTGCAAATTTACAAAAAATATTCAGATATAAAGCAGTCGAGGCATACAATCCTTATTATAGTGTCGGCACTAATTGGATTAATATAGGAGATATTTTGTGTATGTAATGGAATTTCACTAATTTTGTAATGAAATATTCATTTATAAAACAACAGATAATTATGAAAACTTCTTTATTCAAATTTTTCACTGTATCACTTTGCGTGATTCTTCTCCTTCCCGGATGTGCGTCGTTGGACAATACTAAGAAAGGTGGCTTGATTGGTGCCGGTGCCGGTGCTTTATTGGGCGCAATGATTGGTCGTGTTGCCGGAAGCACTGCTGTAGGAACAGCTCTGGGAACAGTAGTCGGTGCCGGTGCTGGTGCGCTTATCGGACAGAGAATGGATAAGGCTGCCGAGGCTGCTGCTGAGATAGATAACGCAAATGTCGAAACAGTTAAAGACTCGAATAACTTTACAGCTGTAAAGGTTACTTTCGATTCAGGAATACTGTTTGCAACGAACAAGTATGACTTGAATTTCAATGCCAAGAAGAATTTGCAGCAGTTGGCAGGCGTGCTTAAGGAGTTCAGTGACGCTGACGTTGCAATATATGGTCACACGGATTCTACAGGAAGCGATGCGATAAACAATCCTCTTTCTGAAAACCGTGCTAATTCAGTTGCTGAATATCTGCTTTCTCTAGGTGTTCCTGTAAATCAGATAAAGTCCGTTGAGGGATTTGGTTCAACACAGCCTGTCGCTGATAATTCAACATCTGTCGGACGTAGCCAGAACCGCCGTGTTGAGGTTTATCTGTATGCAAGTGCAGAAATGATTGATGCTGCAAATAAAGGAGTACTCAAATAAATTTCAATTTCTCGGAATAGTACAATATATAGGCCGGCTCTTCGCGAAGAGCCGGCCTATATCTGTCATTTAACCCTGAAAACCCTTATTCCGGTCTGTGATTTGCGCTTTTGCTGGTAGATGTATAGTTCATCACTGTCTCTTATTACTTTTCCTTTGCCGCTTGATGCATGCAGCAGATGCAGTTTCCCGTCTTGCCAGAATGCAAATCCCACATGAGTTACATCAAGTCCTTCAATGGCTGTTGTCAATGCAATTATATCACCATTCTCAATAGGCAATTCATCTTTGCTTCTGTTCAGGAATTCCTTTGGAATGTAATCTGTCTTTATGTTCCGGAATGGTATTTCATATGTTTCAATTTCCTTTCTCAAATCCGGGGCTTCCTTCAGCATTTCATAGTTCTGAGGATTCTTGCTCATAAAAGAGAGGTTAAGTACATGCTTGCGGCTTATATTGCAGTGAGTAACTTCTTCGATATATTCTTGCTTAATGCTGTCAGAAATCCACCAGCTTATATAATGTAGCCTGCTTGCATATCCATTCCGTACTCCGTTACGGTATCTTATCTTTTCCAGATTGCGGCATACGTCAGCGAATGTATTTTCTTTTCTGTCCATTGTAACTCCTATAGCCAGTACCAATTCTACAAATGTAGTGCAGTCGAGTTTGCTGCAGCTTATATATAACGGTTCCTTTTCCCCGTTTTCCAGTGTTCCGGAGACGTAATTGCATCCGAGGAACCTCTCGGCAATATCAAGCAGCCTATCGCCTTTGTTCCTGCAATTTCTGGCAGACATATCCCTTATGATTCGTTCTATGAATATACTGTCCTCCTTTTCGTATATGGCATTCTGTGCCGTAGCGTGTATTGCTAGAATTATGGCAATTGTGACAATTATTATCCTGTTCATTTTCACGAAGGTGCTACAGATGGCTTTAATTTTTGTAAATATACAACAATTTTCTTTTTAAATGCTTATCTTCGCTGTCTATAAACTGATTTAGATGTTCCGTATATTATATATACTGCTTCTTTTTTTCCCGTTAACAGCCAACGCGCAGTTTGCTGCATCGTTTTCTTCATCAGTACGTTCACCGCAGATGGTACTCAACAGTGTGTGGTCCGATCCGCCGGTGATGCAGCTGGGAAGCGACGATGTGATAACATTCTCTTTCGATGAGATGTCGCATACATATAAACGCTATATTTGCCGTATTACACATCGCAATTCGGATTGGACAAAATCTGACCTGATTGAGATAGATTATCTCAATGGCTTTAATGATATGCCTATTGAGGATTGGGAAAATTCTGTAAATACGACCCAGCTATATACCCATTACAGTTTTACTATTCCGAATGAGAATGTTTCGTTAAAGTTGTCGGGTAACTATAGGGTTGAGATATTCGACGATGAACTGCCGGATGAGAAGCCTGTATTGCATTACGATTTCTCCGTTGTCGAGACGAAGGTCGGCATAGGTGCAGAGGTTAGCGGCGATACGGACCGCTCGCTTAATGACGGTGAACAGCAATTGTCGTTTGTGGTCGATTATTCCCGAAATCAAGTGTTCTCTCCGGCAAGCGAACTTAAACCTGTTATTTATCAGAACCGGAGACGGCATAGTGTGGTTTCCGGTATAAAACCTACATATATTACTGCAAATAGGGCAGAGTATGTACATAATTCGAAACTGATTTTTGATGCAGGTAACGAATACCGTCGTTTTGAAATTACAGATCCGGATTCTCCAGGCATGAATGTCGAAGAGGTTCTGTATGATGAACCTGATTATCATGCAGTGCTGTATATGGATAAGGTGCGTAACTCACACTCGAATTATCGTGATGAAAATGGAATGTTTTATGTGAATACTCTTGAAGGGTACGGTTCTCCAATAGAAGCCGACTATGTATATGTTCATTTTGCATTGGGTGCTCCATACCGCAAAGGAGGAAACTATTATCTGGTAGGGGATTTCTGCAGTGCGGGTTTCAATACTCTTGATATGCTTGACTATGATTATGAAAATGGGTACTACTTTACTTCAAAACTGTTGAAACTGGGACTTTACAATTATCTTTATGCTTGGTTGCCGGATGGCACCTCAAAGCCTCTCTATTCTTTTTCAGAAGGTAACTGGTATAACACAGAGAATGAATATATGATATACGTTTATCACCGTGCCTTTGGTGAACGGTATGACAGACTGGTCGGTTTTCATGTAATCAGGTACAGCCTTGAGAGAAACTGATGAAAAAAAGGATATCACATTGGATATCCTTTTCTTGTATTTCTATATCTTGTCTATCATATTTTGCAGACTTAGCCAAAATCCCTTTTTCTCAAAGTTCATGATCTTGGCTATTTTTCTGAAGAATACAAGTGTCTTTCCTTGTTTCTGCATTTTTTTGCTTGCATACGCATAGAATACGAACGTTGTCAGAATGCTTAATGCTATAACGATATATAGTTGTACTTCAATTGCGGCTCCAAGTTTGTAAGAGATGAACCATATTGTGACAACAAGGAAATTTAATGTGAGAATAGACATTGTAGTTCCAGCATGCGAGAATCCAAGTTCTATAAACAAGTGGTGCAGATGTGTCTTGTCCGGGTGGAATGGCGACGTTCCTCGTATTATGCGTGATGTCATTACCCTCAATGTGTCAAAGACCGGTATTGCAAGAATGGCAAGTGTCATTGCGACAAGGCTGAGACCGCTTTCTGCATAATCCGCGCAAACGGAGTTCTGCCCAAGTATGCTTATTGCAAACATTGACATCATCATTCCTATAACCAGTGTTCCTCCGTCGCCGATGAACATTCTTGTCTTGTAGCCGAATACATTATGGAAGAAGAATGGTATTATTGCACCTGCTGCAGATGCAGCAATTATGGTCATTACAGTATTGCCCGTAGTGTAGAATATCGTTGCGAACATTACAGATGCCATAAAACAGAATCCTGATGAAAGCCCGTTTACACCGTCAATGAGATTGATCGCATTTATAATGCCTACCGAGGCAAAAACAGTAAGCGGGTATGAAATCCATTGAGGTATCGTACCGATTCCCCATAGGCCCCAGAAGCAGTCTATTGATGACTTGTTTATATACATCATCCATAACACTACAAGTATCTCTATGATGAATCTTGTAGTAGGTGAAAGGTTTATGATGTCATCGATTGTTCCCGTGTAAAGCATTATGAGCATGGCTGCAACCAACATGAATACATTAGGGTTGTTGAACATCATCTGTGAACTGCATATGCCTATTACTATACCGAAGAATACGGCAATACCACCCATTACCGGAACCGGATTGCGTTGCAGCTTGCGTGCATCGGGGTTGTCAACCAGATTCTTCATGATAGAGATCTTAAGAACCTTAGGATGTACCCATAATGTTCCGAGCAATGCGAGAAAAGCTGGTATCAAAATGTTGAGGAAGTCCGACATTGCAATTTCTTTTTTTGTTTAAATTCAAACGTTGCACTAATGAAACGTTATTTATGCAAATATAGATTTTTTTTTAAATATATGTTGTATAAATTGTAATAAAATTCCGAAATGGTATTATTTTATTCTTTTCAGCTGATTTCTTTCTACGGAATCTGCGGTCTCTTATTGAAAGGTTTGTTGTACAATCAATTGGATGCTTGATTGTCTTATATTCTAAATAAAAGTTGACAGGAAATAATTTGTTGTCTTTTTTAGGCAATTATCTGTTTTTTAATTAACTTCGCGAAACAGATAACATAATATAGTAGTCTTTGGTTTAAATTTGATGAATATGTCTTCAAATCATGTGGTTATAATGGCTGGTGGCATTGGAAGCCGTTTTTGGCCTATGAGCACGGTTGACTGTCCAAAACAGTTCATTGACGTGCTCGGCTGCGGAAGAACATTGCTTCAGCTGACAATCGATCGTTTTGCAGGAATCTGCCCGATGGAGAATGTCTGGGTCTTGACTTCTGAGAAATATGCACCTCTTGTGCAGGAGCAGTTACCGGACGTTCCGGTTGAAAATATACTGAAAGAACCGTGCAGACGTAACACTGCACCATGTATAGCATATGCGGCATGGAAAATAAAGAAACGTGACCCTAATGCGAATATGGTGGTTACCCCAAGTGACCATTTTGTCGCTGATGTCCAAGAGTTCAAGAGAGTGATAAATTCATCGTTGTCTTTCGTTTCGGGATCGGATGCAATTCTTACACTAGGAATTAAGCCGACCCGTCCCGAAACCGGTTACGGTTACATTGAGGCTGTTCTGGGCAATCCGTCATTATCGAACAAAGAGGTCTTCCGTGTCGATTCTTTCAAGGAGAAGCCGACTCTTGATGTTGCAGAGACGTATGTTGCAAAGAATAACTTCTATTGGAACTCCGGAATATTTATCTGGAATGTATCGACTATAGTAAATGCGTTCCGCGTCTATCAGTCTCCCATCGCATCGGTTTTCGAATCCCTTATGCCGTACTATTATACTTCCGAGGAGCAGGAACGCGTGAATGCCTTATTCCCGGAATGCCGTAATATTTCTGTCGATTATGCAATTATGGAGCGTGCTGATGAGATATTCGTCTTCCCGTCAAGTTTTGGATGGAGTGATTTGGGAACATGGATGTCGCTTCATGGTAACATGCTGAAGGATATTAATGGGAATGTGGCTATCGGTGCCGATGTGAATTTTTCCGATTCGCATAATTGCATAGTGAATATGCGTGGGGCAAGCAAGGTGGTTGTAATTGGCATGAATGAGTGTATAATATCGGAGAATGAGGGTAATCTTCTGGTATGCAGGATGAGTGACGATAATCGTATTAAAGAGTTCTCGGAGACGAAATTAGATTTAATATTACATATAGATAAGGGATGAGCACGCTCATCCCTTATCTATATTTTTCTGCCTTGCGATTTCAATGAATGCTTTTGCTGTCATGTCGCTTTTGTACGGAATTCCGAAGAGCCGGAATAGTGTCCAAGATTTTCCTTCAATTGCATTTTCCACTGCTGGTTCGATGTTTTCTATAGCTCCCCTTTTCCATAGCGAATAGGCTATGTATGCGTCAACCTCAGCTGTGTCTCTTGCGAATTCACGGGTATAGCGAAAGATTCTCAATGCACTTGCCAAATGCCCGTTGTCGGCCAGATGTGCTCCAAGTCTGAATAGCCCCTCTTCTTGGCTCCACTCTTTGCTCTCAAGGATGTTCATGTCGTCGAACGTGAGGTTTTCCTTGTCGCGTAGCTCATAGAGACGAGTACTGTCGAGAACTAGCTGTTTCATGTTGTCCGGGTGCATTAGAATGGCCATGGAAATGGCCTCTTCGGCACGTTCAGGCATGTTGTTCTCTTCTAGAATCATAGCCTTGTTAATCCTTGCCAGCATTGCTTCAATTGTCCCTTCCGGCACATTTTTTATGACTTTGTTGAATGTGTCTATGGCGATTTCGTTCATACCCTCCTTATAATAGGACAAGGCGATGTAGAACACCGGTATTGCCGATTGCGGATATTTGTGGCACAACTTACCGAATATTTCACGTGCCGAACTGTAATCCTGCATGAAATAATAGCAGTAGCCTTGCATCATGTATGCATACTCAATCTCTTCATTTATGGTACTTTCGTACTCAAAACACTCTAATGCCTTTCCGTACTTCTTTACCATATAGTAGGCATGCCCCAATTGCTCCCAATAGAAAGTAGAATATGGGTCGTCGTCAAGAAGCTTGTTGTATATTTCAACAGCATCGTCTATTCGTTGCAGTTCTATAAGACATTCTGCCTTTACCTCCAAGAGTGCCTTCTTCTTAGGAATTGCCCTTAGCATGTTCTCGCAGATGAACAAGGCTTCTTGTGCTTGACCGCAGTCTAGCATAACTTCAAGGGCGTCGTATATTATCTCCTGATCGGGTTCTGTTTTCTGCAATATCTCAATGGCAATCTCTCTCGCACTTTTGAAGTCCTTGAGTGCTAACAGAATTTCGGCTTTCAGGATTCTGGTTTCGCAATCTTCAGCATATTCTATTTGCGAAAAGCATTCCAGGGCTTTCTGGGGCTCACCCTTACACAGCAGGAGCTTTATTTCTATCCTTGCATTCTCGGAGGACGAGGGGTGGAGGCGCTTAGATTTCTCAAGCACCTCTTCGGCTTCGTCATATCTCTCTACAAACATGAAATACGATGCCAGGTCTGCGAACTCCTCGATGCCGAAGTATTGGTTTGGTCCAATAGCTTTGGCTTGCTTGTATCTGTTGAGCAGTTCACGGAATTCCTTAGAATCAAAGAAACCCTTGTCGTAGTTCATGCAATTGCTGTATTATGCTTGTTGTTACTTCCCTTTTATCTTGTTCCAAGTGTCCTTTAGGGATACGGTGCGATTGAATACCGGATTTTCGGGTGTTGAGTCCGGGTCAACATTGAAGTATCCGATTCTCTGGAACTGCAGATAGTCAAGAGGTTTGCACTGCGAAAGGAATTTCTCGACTTTGCAGCCTGTCAGTACCTTCAGTGAGTCGGGGTTAATCATTTCCTTCATCGCTTCAAGTGCATCGCATCCCTTTGCTTCTCGTATGGCAGCCATCTCGTCACGCGGGTTTTCCGCACTCCAAAGACGGTCGTACAGACGTACCTCTGCATCTAAGCAGTGTCTGCGGCTTACCCAATGTATGGTACTCTTTACCTTGCGGTTAGCGTCGGCCTCTCCGGTCTTTGTCTGTGGAATGTATTCGCACAGAACTTCTGTTACATTGCCGTCAGTGTCCTTGTTGCAACCGGTACAAAGAACGATATATGCGTTCTTCAAACGTACCTCACGGCCAGGAGTCAGGCGGAAGTAATTCTTGGGGGCATCTTCCATGAAATCGTCACGCTCAATCCATAGTTCGCGGCTGAATTCGATTGTATGGGTTCCGTCTTCCGGACGTTCCGGATTGTTTATGGCTGTCAGTTCCTCGACCTTGTCTTCGGGATAATTTGTTATGGTTAACTTTACAGGGTTTATTACTGCTGATACACGTGTCGCACGTGAATTGAGGTCTTCGCGAACGGCACTTTCAAGCAATGCGAAGTCGTTGAGTGCATCGTATGTGGTGTATCCTATCTTGTCAACAAAATTCCTGATTGATTCAGGAGAGTAACCGCGGCGGCGGAAACCGCATAGTGTCGGCATACGTGGGTCATCCCATCCGTTGACAAGCCCCTCCTTTACCAATATGAGCAGATTCCGTTTGCTCATAAGCGTATAGTTCAGGTTAAGTTTGTTAAACTCGTACTGACGTGGACGGTTGTCGTCAAGGTCCTTGCCGTCCTTGACCCAATCAACGAAAAGGTCGTAGAGAGGACGGTGAGGTACGAATTCAAGTGTGCATAGCGAGTGTGTAACCCCTTCGAAATAGTCGCTCTGGCCATGTGCGAAGTCGTACATGGGATATGCCTTCCACTTTTCGCCGGTACGGTGGTGAGCTGCTTTTACGACACGGTATATGATTGGGTCACGGAAATGCATGTTGGGGCTTGCCATGTCTATCTTTGCGCGTAGCACCATCTTGCCCTCTTCAATCTCACCGGTGTTCATTTTCTCGAAAAGGGCGAGGCTCTCTTCAATAGGACGGTTGCGGTAGGGGCTTTCTGTTCCCGGCTGGGTGGGCGTTCCTTTCTGCTCGGCAATCTGTTCAGCTGTCTGCTCGTCGATATATGCCTTTCCTTCCTTTATGAGCTTGATCGCGAAATCCCAGAGCTGGTCGAAGTAGTCCGATGCGTAATATACGTTAGCCCATTCGAAGCCAAGCCATTTTATATCTTCCATGATGGCATCAACATATTCGACATCCTCCTTTGTCGGGTTTGTGTCGTCGAATCGCAGGTTGCAGATGCCGTTGTATTTCTCGGCCATTCCGAAGTCCATGCATATGGCCTTTGCGTGGCCGATGTGAAGATATCCGTTCGGTTCGGGCGGAAAACGTGTCTGTACTTTCTTCCCGTTCTTGCCTTGCTCAAGGTCATTTACTATAATCTGCTCAATAAAACTGATGCTCTTTTTCTCGTTCTTTTCGGTTTCGTTGATTTCGGCCATAGTTTTGATATGGTTATGTGTTTATTTATTCAGGATTAAAAGGCGTGATGCCTTTAATCTACAAAAGTAGTCTATTTTTTCGATAATATCGTGTGCGCGAGACTCTTTTTTAAATACAGCTGTTGTGACGGTGCTGTATTATCTGTCCAATGACAGATAAAGTCCTAGCTTGTATATCTTCAGCATTGCAAGCGACGGGTTCTTGCCAAGCAGGTTTTTTCTTATTCTTCCTTTTAATGTGCGCCAAAAAAACATGAATATTCCACGTAGATGCCACTTCTGCAATTTTTCTGCGGCATCGATAAGGGGGGTAGAGACGATAGAATCTTTGATCTCTTTCAGTGCAATTATTGATTGCTCGACTTTTGCAAGATATACGGAATTGCTCTCCAGACCGTTGTGCAAAAGTTTGTTGTCTATATGAAATATTTTGTGGCCGCCTCTCTCCAGTTCTTTCCCGAAAAGAGTGTCTTCGTGTCCGTATTTTACAATGCTGGGGTTGAATAAAATAGACTTGAACAATTCGCGTCTTATGGCAAAGTTGAATGTTGTGAACTTGTCGTATGGTGCCTTGTTCCGCGTGGCGGCATCGCGTTGCTTATCGGCTTCTTTCTCGTATCTGAACCGCAACGAACACTCTGTGTCGGGCTGTTTCTCCGCGTGATATAATCCTCCGCATACGACTTCATTTTCTTGCAATGCCTTGATGTAGCATTCCAGGAAGTCCCGCTTTTCCACTATGGCGTCACTGTCAATGAAAAGAATGTTGCAGTATCTTGCTTCCGAGGCAAGCATATTGCGTATGCTCGCACGGCCTACATTCTCTTCCCTTATAATCCGCCGGCAGTTCTCTAACAGGTCGGCAGAAATGTTCAGCCTTAGATTTTCGGGCCGTGTGCCGTCTTCGCCCAACAGAATCTCGTATGGGCAGCCCAATGCTTCTCCTTGTCTTTGGAGTTCCTCGACAAGCAGGTGGCAGTCGTAATCTTTTGTCGGAATGAGTATTGAAAGCATGGTCGCAATATTGTATTGCAAAAATATCAAAAAAAACAAACAGCTTCTAAATCGCGGCTGCCAATTTTATCTGTTTGCTCTTTTATATTGCTTTTCTCTTCTGTTTTTGAGGATAATTCATTATCTTCGCAAAATACGGCAGAGCCGTGAGTTTGTATTGTGGAATCAAAACATATATTTATGAAGAGTGACATTCAGATTGCTCATGAAACGAAGCTTGAGCGCATTGAGAACGTGGCAGCGCAAATCGGTATAGATGCCAATGACCTCGAACATTACGGAAAGTACATTGCAAAAGTACCATTGGATCTTATCAGCGAGAAAAAAGGCAAGTTAATTCTTGTAACAGCCATTACTGCGACAAAGGCAGGTATCGGTAAGACAACAGTTTCCATTGGTCTTGCTCTTGGCTTGAACAAGATTGGCAAGAAAGCTGTAGTGGCTCTGCGTGAGCCGTCTCTAGGCCCTTGCTTCGGTATGAAGGGCGGCGCTGCCGGCGGTGGATATGCACAGGTGTTGCCAATGGAGAAGATCAATCTTCACTTTACCGGTGACTTCCACGCAATAACCTCTGCTCATAACATGATTTCAGCTCTCCTTGATAATTATCTCTATCAACATGCCAAAGAGGGCTTTGGGCTTAAGGAGATACTTTGGCGTCGCGTACTTGATGTCAACGACCGCTCTCTGCGACAGATAATCACCGGTGTCGGTCCGGCAACCAATGGCTTGGTCGAGCAAGCCGGCTTCGACATTACACCGGCATCGGAACTTATGGCAATCCTTTGTCTTGCAAGTGACGAGAACGATCTCCGTCGCCGTATAGAGAACATAATGCTCGGCTATACCTATTCAGGAGAGCCTTTCACTGTAAAGGATTTGGGTGTTGCCGGTTCGATAATGGTACTCCTCAAGGACGCTATTCAGCCTAACCTCGTGCAGACAACAGAGAATACTCCGGCAATTATCCATGGCGGTCCGTTTGCGAACATCGCTCACGGATGCAACTCGCAACTTGCTACAAAGCTAGCTCTCGCACACAGTGAATATACCATTACTGAAGCCGGATTCGGTGCCGACCTCGGTGCAGAGAAATTCTACAATATTCTTTGCCGCAAGAGCGGCCTGCAGCCCGATGCGACTGTTATCGTAGCTACAGCCCAGGGATTGAAGATGCATGGAGGCGTTGAACTTGACAAGATAAAGGAACCCGATATGGACGGTCTTCGCAACGGTCTTGCGAACCTCGACCGTCATGTTGCAAACCTGCGCTCGTTCGGTCAGTCGGTGATTGTGGTATTCAACCGTTTCGCTACCGATACCGATGAGGAAATGGCCCTCTTGCGTGCACATTGCGAGCAGGAATTAGGCTTGCCGTTCGTAATCAACAACGCCTTTGCACAAGGTGGAGAGGGGGCTATGGAGATGGCCCGGATTGTTGTCGATACGATAGAGAACAATCCTTCCAAGCCATTGCAGTTCACATACGATGATGGTGACAGCATACAGACAAAGGTCGAGAAGGTCGCGAAGAATATCTATGGGGCTGCTTCGGTTACATTTGCCAAGCCGGCACTCGACCGTATCAAGCTTGCCGAAAAATATGGCCTTGCACAGTTCCCTGTCTGTATAGCAAAGACACAGTTCTCTTTCAGTGCAGATGCAAAGCAGTACGGAGCTGTAAAAGGCTTCAACTTGCAGATACGCGATGTCGTGCTTAATGCAGGTGCAGAGATGATAGTGGCTATTGCTGGAGATATTATCCGCATGCCGGGTCTGCCAAAGGATCCTCAAGCAAATCATATCGACTTTGTGGATGGGGAGATAGTAGGTCTCAGCTGATTGTTTTGATGGATAAAACCGTGTACTTTGCGTTTTATCCATCTACTAACGGATTTTAAATACATTTTATGGCACAACCTTTGGCCGAACGTCTGCGCCCGACATCATTTGACGGGTATGTAGGGCAACAGCACCTCGTTGGTGAGGGTGCTGTCCTGCGTCGTATGATTGATTCGGGGCGTATTCTCTCTTTCATATTGTGGGGCCCTCCCGGAACGGGAAAGACTACAATAGCCAAGATTATAGCACACCAGCTTAACCGTCCGTTCTATACGCTGAATGCTGTGTCTTCGGGTGTGAAAGAGGTACGTGAGGTAATAGATAAGGCTAAGAACTCGCCTCTGTTCTCACGTGGCGGAGCAATACTGTTCATTGATGAGATACACCGTTTCAACAAGTCGCAGCAGGATTCTTTGCTGAGCGCAGTTGAGACAGGTACAGTTACGCTTATAGGAGCAACAACCGAGAACCCTTCGTTTGAGGTCATACGTCCTCTGTTGTCTCGTTGCCAGCTGTATGTGCTGAAATCCCTTGAGGTTGACGATTTGGCTAAATTGCTGGACCATGCAATAACAACTGACGAGGCACTCAAATCGAGAGGTGTGGAACTGCGTGAGACGGCTGCAATGATGCGTTACAGCGGAGGTGATGCACGCAAGTTGCTCAATATTCTTGAACTTGTGGTTGAGAGTGATCCGGAGTCACCGGTTGTTGTAACCGATGATAAGGTAAAGCGGTGTATGCAGCAGAATCCGCTTGCTTATGACAAGGACGGCGAGATGCACTATGATATAATATCGGCTTTTATCAAGTCGATACGTGGCAGCGACCCAGATGCGGCACTCTATTGGCTTGCCCGTATGATTGAAGGTGGGGAAGACCCGGCTTTCATTGCCCGGCGTCTTATTATATCGGCCTCTGAGGATGTCGGTCTTGCGAACCCGAATGCCTTGTTGCTGGCAAATGCAGCTTTCGATGCGGTTACGAAGATTGGCTGGCCCGAAGGACGTATTCCGCTTGCCGAAGCTGCTGTATATCTTGCAACGTCGCCTAAAAGCAATTCGGCTTATTTAGGTATAAACAAAGCTCTGGAGACGGTCCGAGAGACAGGCAACCTTCAGGTTCCTCTGCATTTGAGGAATGCGCCGACAAAATTGATGGCCGACCTCGGATATTCCGACGGTTACAAGTACTCACACGATTATCCCGGTCATTTTGTCAAGCAGCAGTTCTTGCCCAGCGGTGGTGAACATTTCTCGTTCTGGCATCCTCAAGACAATCCTGTCGAGGCAAAGAGCAAGGCGTGGATGCAACAATGTTGGGGAAGTGACAAGCCTTTCAGCAAGTAAAAAGAAACAGACAGAAGCGGACGTCCGCTTCTGTCTGTTTCTTTTTACTTGCTGTGTTATGCTCTTATAATGATTCAAGAATCCTTTTAAGTACGACTGTCGCAGAAATCTCGCGGTTTGCAGCCTCTGGAATTACAAGCGATTGCGGGCTTTCAATGACATCATCGGTCACTATCATATTACGGCGTACAGGAAGGCAATGCATGAAACGGGCATTGTCCGTAACGGCCATCTGGCGTTCGCTGACAGTCCATGAACGGTCGGTACTCAGTACTTTTCCGTAATTATCTCCTTCGTATGCTGCCCAGTTCTTTGCATAGATGAAATCGGCTCCTTCAAAAGCTTTCATCTGGTCGTATTCAACCCGTGCGTTGCCAACAAACTCTGAATCCAGTTCATATCCTTTAGGATGAGTTATCACGAACTCGTAGTCTGTGGCATTCATCCATTCGGCAAAGGAGTTGGGAACTGCTTGTGGCAGTGCCTTTGGATGCGGTGCCCATGTGAGTACTACTTTCGGGCGTTCCCTTTTTTTATGTTCTTCAATAGTAATCAGGTCGGCAAAACTCTGAAGAGGGTGGCGCGTGGCAGCTTCCATAGAGAAAACGGGCTTGCCGGAATATTTGATGAACTGGTTGAGGATAACCTCGTTATAGTCATCTTCCTTGCTTTCGAAGCGTGCGAATGAGCGTACACCTATTACATCGCAATAGCTTCCCATTACAGGTATTGCTTCGAGTATATGTTCCGGCTTGTCACCGTCCATAATGACACCTCTTTCTGTCTCAAGTTTCCATGCACCTTGGTTTATGTCAAGAACAATAACATTCATGCCGAGATTCAAAGCGGCTTTTTGTGTGCTTAGTCTTGTACGGAGGCTGGAATTGAAGAATACCATCATAAGGGTCTTGTTTCTTCCCAATTCGCAGTATTTGTAGCGGTCGGCTTTTATTTCCATAGCCTCTCTGACTGCATCCTTTATATTGCCTATGTCTTTTACAGAAATAAAATTTCTCATTATTTTAATATATATATGGATTGTCCGTTGTCATTTCCTTTAGACCCGGTAGCGGTCTTTTTATTGCCTTTTTTTGCATTTCTGTTTTTATCTTTTCTCTCTTCCTTATTCTTATTCCCCCACCATCGCCATTTGTTGAAGTCATGACGCAGTATAATTCCTGCTCCTTGTGTCGTGAGGTTCGTTTTAGAGAAATAACGGTCGTTGGTCTTGCTGTATGCTTTCAGACTTATGGTTCCTTTAGGGTTCATGAGCCATTGCATTTCGAAATCACCGACAAAGCTGCTGCTGGCTATCGGATTCTCCCTGTATCCGAAGTTCCCGTTTATCAGCAACCGGTTGTTAAGCAACCGTCCTGCAAGCATTCCCTCTACCTCCATGCTGTTCCAGCCTTTTTCGCTGGTTGAGAAATTGCCGGAGATATCCCAATTGCTATTGTCGATTATTTGCCCTAGCATGTTGTTCAGCTGTCCTGACAGTGTATTTGAAATGAAAGACTCCATTGCTGTCGAAGACTGTGTGTTTTCGGTTTGCGTACTGTTGTAGTCGTATGTGTAGAACTTGCCTATGCCTAGAAGATAGATGAACTGCATGTTTCTCTGTTCAGGTGTGCTTATTGCGCTGGCAAGTATCTCTTTTTCCTCCTCGTTCCCCTCCGGCAACTCTAGCCCGAAACTCAATGACGGTGACTGCAATGTCCCGTTTATATTCATAAGGCAGTTTACCTTGACACTCTTGCGCCTTGTAACATCGGGAACAAGATCGCTTAGCGATGCTGATGGAACAAGATATTTTGTTCTTAGGTCGAGAGATGCATTGAAAGGGTTGCCGTTGAATTTCAGAGTGCTCCCCTTTATAATGTTGAACTCTTTGGGGAATATGTCCTGTACTGTGAACTTGTATGTTCCGCGTTCAAGGTTGAGGTTGCCTTTCATGCTGAATCCCTCATGCTCGTCGTATATGGCCTGTATCGGGCCATTGCCATACAGGTCTATATAGTCTTCGGACTGCATATTGGTATATACCTTTAGAAGCATCCTTTCGTTTATGTCTATTGAGAAGTTTAGATTAAGCCGTTTTAGGAAACTGTTTGCATCTTTCTCTTTTTCTGTATCGTAACCTCTAAGGAGGTTCTCTCTCTTTTTACTGTCGGTGAAGGTTATGAAGCTGTTGTCCCTGACACTTCCGGTCTCTCCGGAATTGTAAACTATACGTGAATTGGCTTCATTCTCCAGGTTTGCTCTCAGGAACAGCCCTTCGTCGTTGCTTGTGAGCCTTGCTGTACCGGTTGCGTGTACTGTTCCGTAGAATGGCATGTCGCTGAAATCATATGTATCGTATATCAGCATGTTGCCGGTAGTGAAACTCAAGTCGCAGGTCCAGTCCGATAGCTTCCGGTGCATTACGGAGCCAGTCATTGTACCTCTGTTGCCATACTTGTCTGTTAGCTGTGCATTGCTGAATGTTATGGCACCGCTGGTAAAACGTATCGAGTCTTCTGTTAACGTATATGCCGTGCTGGTAGCATTTACGTGTGTCGTGCAGTCAAGCGACAAGGCTCCGTATAGGTCTATTTGGCGCCAACTGCCTCGTAGGAATACGTCACCGTTGCACTTTCCGTCAATGTCTGTCAGGAACGACTTGAGATATTTGTTCAAGAAACCGGCATTTAAATTGTTTGCGTCGATTTTCAATTCAATAGTGTCATTTGCCTGTGAGAGAAAACCGTTAACTCTGGTGGTTCCGTCAGCTTCGTTTATGCTGGTGTCAAGCAGTATGGATTTGGCCTGACCGCCCCATCCAATGTGAACTTTGGCACTTCCCATAGGAGTTGCATTGATGTGGAATCGGCTGATGTCAAAATTGCCGCTTATGTCAGGGTTGTCAAGAGCTCTTGTAATAAATGCCTTGCCTGTCGCGTTTCCTTTTAGCGATAATTTGTCAAATTTTATAATATTGAAAATATTAGCGATTTCAATGTTGCTTGTTTCGATATGCAGTATGTCGTTTGTTCCTTTGCCTGCAGTTCCATGTATTCTAATGCTTTGATTGCTGTTATACAGATTTATGCCTTCAATCTCAATTTTGTCAGAATTTCCGCTGATTCTGCCTGCCGATACGTGCCATAGGCTATCGTCGTGTGTTATGTTGCCGGGGCTTATCGTTGCAGAAATCAATGGCTTGCCCTCCTTGGTAGGGAATATTCTTGTATTGATGTTGAATGAACCTTGAGTCTTGCTCTCTTTTCCTGTATTGTTCCATTTGACGTCGCTTGTTATAAGCTCTTTGGTCAGCATTGAGCGTAATTCTATGGCAATGCTGTCTTTCGAAGAAATATTCTGCTTCTGCTTGTTGTCTGCTGCAATAGGTTTGATTGCTTGTAGGTCAACTTCTATTTTGTCATTATCAGAACGTCCAGCAATGTCTATTGAACTGAATTGGTTCTTGGCAATGACTGCGTTGTTGATTCTTGCATTGAGTTCGAATATTCCTCTAGCCTCATCGCATTTGCCTACAACTGCGGAGGGTTCATAAATAGTTGCCGGCAGATCAATAATACCGTTCAGGACTTCTGTTTGCTTGATGTTGAAGTTGAAAGAAAAGTTGTTGCTGCCCAATGCTCTTCCTTTTGTCTCATTTCCGGTCGGGAGATGTCTGGAAACAATGTTGTTGAGACTGCTCAGGAGTGTCTTGTACTCGAATTTGCCCATGACATTGCAATCAGCAATGTCTGAATTGAGAAGGAGTATATGCTTGTCGTCGGATTTGTCGTCGTTAATATGTATATTGCGTATCTCTCTCTTGCTGTGTCCGTTGTTAATTATTATGTTGTGGATTTTGATATTTGTCAGTGATTTGTCGTCATGTATGTTCTGCTCACAACTCATGGCGAATGAGTATAGATTGTCATGGCTGTTTAGCAGATTCAGTTTATGCGGTCTTATAGAATCTACTCTCAGGATAATGTTTGCTCTTTGTTCGCTCTTTGGTCTGTAGCTTAGCGTAAGAGTGCTCCTCAAGTTCGGGTCATTCGTTGAAATGTGTGCTTTGATGCAACTTTCGTCAATGCTTGATGTAAAATCTATAGGGGCATATGTGTATCCGTTGGCCTTCAGCTTAGTGACGGAGCCTCCTATTTCTGTCGTTTTTCCCCAATTTGATGAATTGCCGCTGATTTTTGCATTTACGTTGCAATTCTCAAGTTCATGTATGCCGGTTAATCTTTCTAATTGCAGGTCTTCTCCATCGGCAATAATCAAGAATTCTCTTTCCTTGTTGACGGATATTTCTGCATTCAGTTTTCCTGCTTGGCTTGAAATATGGCATTTGCCTCTTAATGTTCCTTGGACAATATGTGCATCTCCTGTGATACTGCTGTTGCCAAGCAATTCCAATTTTGAAATAGTGCTGTCGTCAATGTAGGTTTTGAATCTGTTGTAGCCGTTTTCTGAGATTAATGCTTCTTTTACATCCAAAGAGCATTCACGAGTCTTGCCGTAAATGGATTTTATGTTGGCATTAGCATGGATAAATATGTCATTGTCAATAGTTCTTGAAATAATTTCAGCCTTGCAAATCTCGCTGTTCATGAATCCCGTGATGCTGAAGGCGATGTCAGGCAGGCTTGTGTGCGGATTGCCTAATAGCGGCTTTATGTCATTGATGGATAATTTGTTGCTTTTGAAGTTTCCTTCAAAAGCAGGAATTCCATAAGGATTCTTGTCTGCCCTAACAATAAGTTTTTCGGCTGCAATCTCGCTTTCGGACATGGTTATCCTCATGTTGTGCAGTTCGATTTCTTCATTTGTGGCAATGGCTTTAACCCTAAGCTTTTTGAGGATAAGCCCGCTTTTCTCTTTTCCGCTAAGAGAACGTATCATGATATCCGCATGTTCGCTGTCAATACTTTTGATTGAGATATTGCATCCTAAGCTGTCGATTGCGATATGGTTCTTGTCAAATGCTGCGGATATTTTATCAGTGTCCAGGATGTCGTAGCTGAACTTGCCGCCATAGGCAAGGAACTGGTTTATGCGCAGTATCACGTTCTGCTTGTTGCTGCTTTCTTCTTTTCCAAGGTTGTCTATTATGAACTGGATGTTCAGCGGCTCATCCTTTGTCTTTCGGCTTATCCTGATATCCGGATTTACAAAAGCCAATGTATTTATCTGTACCTCGCCTTTCATCGCCTTGAAAGGGGATATATGAGCCGTTCCCTCTGCTGTATGAATGATTGTGTCTCCTTCATGGCTCTTTATGAGCAGGTCTCTTATTGTTATTTCGTCGAGGTGCCGTATCCTTAGTCCGCCGATTCTTATGGGAATGTCGTATGCTTTCTCTATTTCCTGTGCTACATAATTGCCCAACCGGCTCTGTATAGAGTCGAGTCTCAGCAGAAGTGACAACAAATATGTCGTTGACAGGATTACTGCCAGAGTTATGAATATGTATTTGACCCCTTTGATAGGTTATTTATTAAACTGTTCCAATCAAATTGCGAATATACTTATTTTCGGGGAAATTACAGCATAAAGAATATTGTTTTATTTTGAATTTGGCTTGCGAAATATTAATTTTGTAAACCTTTAAAAACAGTGGGGAAATGATAGAGACGATTGTTGTACTGTTGTTGTCGGTCTGCTTCTTCATCAATGGGAGAATACGTTCCGACATTGTTGCCTTATGTGCGCTTGTCGCGCTTATTGTTCTTGGCATATTGACACCAGAAGAGGCTCTTACTGGCTTCTCCAATTCTGTTGTGATAATGATGGTCGGCCTTTTTGTAGTCGGAGGCGCGATATTCCAGACCGGTCTTGCAAAAATGATAAGTTCAAGGCTTATGAAATTTGCAGGCAACAGCGAAACAAGGCTGTTCTTTCTGGTAATGGCTGTCACATCGCTCATGGGAGCCTTTGTCAGCAATACCGGAACCGTTGCAATTATGATACCGATAGTTGTAAGCATGGCCATGAGTGTAAAGATGAATCCTGGCCGCTTATTGATGCCCTTGGCTTTTGCGAGCAGCATGAGCGGTATGATGACCCTTATCGGTACTCCGCCGAACCTTGTAATCAATGCTGAGCTTGTCAAGAATGGGTTTGAAGGTCTCGGCTTCTTCACATTCCTTCCGGTAGGCTTGATATGTGCTGTCGTGGGAGCCCTCCTCCTTCTTCCTTTGAGCAGGAAATACCTGTCAAAGCAGGGACCTTTGAGCGGTGCTAGTGCAAGCAGCGGAAAATCGCTCAAGACGTTGGTTAAGGAGTATGGCATAGCTAATAGTCTGCATAGGGTGCAGGTGGTACCCGATTCTCCGGTTGTGGGCAAGATGATCGGAGAACTCGATATACGCCGCAACTACGGGCTTAATATAATAGAAGTGAGGCATATTGAACATTCCCAGCGTAAACTGTTGAGCAAGAATGTTGTGCAGCAGGCCGCGGATTCCGATACAATATTGCGTGTTGACGATATAATCTACATGTCGGGCAATGAGGAGAATGTAAAGGCTTTTGTTGTCAAGTACGGGCTTGTTATGATAGCCGATGACGGAAATACAGAGAATCGTGGTCTTGATTTCTATGACATCGGGGTTGCCGAGATTGTACTGATGTCAACCTCCTCTGTTGTGAACAAGAGCATACGCGAAGTCGAATTCCGTACAAAGTATAATGTGAGCGTACTTGGCATATGCCGTAAAAACAAGTATATACTTCAGGGTATTGCAGACGAGACAATACATGTCGGCGATGTGCTTCTTGTGCAAGGAGCATGGGATAATATTGCAAATCTGGAGAAGGAAGACAATGAGTGGATTGTTGTCGGGCGCCCTCTGGAGGAGGCTGCAAAGGTAACGCTTGACTATAAGGCTCCTGTAGCTGCGGCAATAATGTTGGGCATGATTGCTGTAATGGTATTCGACTTCATTCCGGTTGCTCCTGTTACTGCAGTAATGGTTGCCGGTCTGCTTATGGTGCTTACCGGTTGCTTCAGGAATGTGGAGGCTGCATACAAGACAATAAATTGGGAGAGCATTGTTCTTATAGCCGCCATGATGCCAATGTCCCTGGCCTTGGAAAAGACCGGTGTGTCGAGTTGGATATCCAATGCTCTCGTTTCTAGCCTCGGCAGTTTCGGCCCGATGATACTTATGGCAGGAATATATTTTACTACTTCGTTCATGACGATGTTCATAAGCAATACGGCTACAGCAGTGCTTATGGCTCCGATTGCAATGAGCAGTGCAATGCAAGTTGGCGTGAATCCAGTTCCTTTCCTGTTTGCAGTGACATTGGGGGCGAGCCTTTGTTTCGCATCTCCGTTCTCAACGCCGCCGAATGCACTCGTCATGCCTGCCGGCCAGTACAGTTTTTCCGATTATGTCAAAGTCGGTCTCCCTTTGCAGGTAGTATTGGGTATTGTTATGATAATGGTCCTGCCTTTATTGTTCCCGTTTTAAATATTATGCCAGAATTGCTTTTTTTTGCTAATAAATAAGTAATTTTGTCAGCAAAAGTTGTATTATGAATTCAGCAGAGGTACAGAAAGCAAAACTTCAGTTTGGAATCATCGGCAATGATTCCGATCTGTTAAGGGCCGTTGATACTGCCATTCAGGTTGCCCATACCGACCTTACAGTTCTTATAACAGGCGAGAGTGGTGTGGGAAAGGAGTTCTTTCCAAAGATAATACATTCGAATAGCGTACGTAAGCATGGCAAATACATAGCTGTAAACTGCGGTGCCATTCCTGAAGGTACAATCGACTCCGAACTGTTCGGACATGTTAAAGGTGCTTTTACCGGCGCTGTAAGTGAACGTAAGGGGTATTTCAGTGAGGCAAACGGCGGTACAATATTCTTGGATGAGGTCGCGGAGCTTCCAATGCCTACGCAGGCAAGGCTGTTGCGTGTACTTGAGAACGGCGAGTTCATTCGTGTAGGCTCGTCCGAAGTGGAAAAGACTGATGTCAGGATTGTTTGTGCTACAAACGTCAATCTGCCAGATGCAATTGCCAATGGGCGTTTCCGTGAAGATCTGTATTATCGTTTGAATACTGTACCGATCAATGTACCTCCATTGCGTAAGAGAGGTGAAGATGTAGTTCTTCTCTTCAAGAAGTTCTGTATGGATTTTGCTGCAAAATACAACGTGCCTAGAATCGAACTGGAAGAGAGCGCAAGAATGGCGCTTGTCAGTTATAGTTGGCCTGGAAATATACGTCAGCTGAAGAATGTGGCAGAGCAGATTTCTATTCTGGAACTGAGCAGGAGCGTCAATGGTGATGTTATGAGCCGATATCTGCCGGAAGCACCAAAGAACAATCTGCCGATGTTTGCCGGGCAGCAGAATGACAGAAAGACTTTTGAGAGTGAGCGTGAGATACTGTACAGTGTCTTGTTTGATATGAGACGCGATATTACGGAACTTAAGAATCAGATAGAGAATCTGAGATCTGCGGGTAAGGACGCTGCTGAACATGCGCCGTACTATGCATCTCCACAGGAGCAGATAATACATCCGACTTTGCATATACAGGCACAGACTCCTCATTACACTCCGTCAGAGAATCTGGTTGACGAATATGTCGAAGAGGCACTATCCCTCGATGATGTCGAAAAGAGAACAATTCTTATGGCTTTGGAACGCAATAAGGGTAAACGCCGTAATGCGGCAAAAGAACTGAATATATCTGAACGTACATTATATAGAAAGATAAAGGAATATGGCATTGAATGATTTCAATCGTAAAGCAAGATATGTGTTGCCAATGTTTGTGGCTGCACTGTTGTTTTTGGCAGGATGTACTGTAACTTACAAGTTCTCTGGTGCGTCAATTGACTATACAAAAGTAAAGACAATCTCTTTTACTCCATTCCAGAACCGTGCTCCATACCAGTGGGGCCCAATGGCTGCAATGCTCAATGAAACAATTAGCGATGTGTTCGTACAGCAGACAAAGTTGCAGCAGGTTGCAAGAGGGGGTGATTTGCAGTTCGATGGTGAAATCATTGCGTATGACCAGTTCAACAAGTCAATATCTTCAGATGGATATTCAGCGATGATACAGCTGAAGATAACGGTAAACGTGCGGTTTACCAATAACACCAACCATGAAGAAGATTTTGAACGCAAGTTCAGTGCAACACGTGACTTCGATGCTACGCAGACTCTCGACTCGGTGCAGGAAGAGCTTGTGACGCAGATGATCAAGGAGATTGTCGATGCTATCTTCAATGCAGCTGTAGCTAATTGGTAACAGATGGAAAATCTGGCTGTTTACATAGCTCATCCGGAGAGGTTGAATCGTGATACCCTTTACGAACTGCGTCTTATTGTAGGGAAATACCCATATTTCGATACAGCCCGTCTGCTCATGCTTAAGAATTTGTATCTTCTGCATGATATAAATCTAGGCAAGGAGTTGCGCAAGGCTGCATTATATCTGAAAAGCCGGTGGCCTTTGTTTGAGCTTATGTCTGGGTATGGCAGCTTTGAGGCAGCAAGCAATGCGGCTGAAGAAGAAATTCCTGTTGACAGGACTATGATGCTTATAGACGCATTTCTTGACACCTTGCCTCCTGAATCATTCTCGCTTGAGGCTGAAGGAGCAGCTGCGGTGGACTATGTGTCGGCATATCTTAAGGATTCTGTAAAAAAGCATGAAGCCGGGTCTGTACCTGTTTTGCGCGGTCAGGACCTTATAGATGATTTCTTGTCTGCTGACAATGAACGCATAGTCCTTGATATGCGAGGCGGAACAGAAAATGTTCCTATAGAACAGAATGCTGATGTTGTGGGAACTCCAATAGAGTCGTCGTTTTTTACAGAAACACTTGCTAGCATTTATATCAAGCAAGAGAAATATGAAAAGGCTCTTGAAATTATTAAACGATTATGTTTGGAATATCCGAATAAAAATCGTTACTTTGCAGACCAAATAAGATTTCTAGAAAAAATAATAAAACATACAAAAAGAAAATAATATGTATTTGCTTTGCGTTTCATTGATTGTATTGGCTTCAGTGCTGATGTGTCTTATAGTTCTGATACAGAATTCAAAGGGTGGTGGCTTGGCATCTGGCTTTGCTTCTTCTAATCAGATAATGGGTGTAAGAAAGACTACAGACTTTTTGGAGAAGGCTACTTGGACCCTTGCTGCAGTTATGGTTGTCGTGAGCATTCTTGCGGCATATTCTATCCCTTCAAATCGTCAGGTTGAGGTGGGGTATTCTACAGAGCAGGCTATTCCGGCAGTTGAGGAAGATGCTGTTCCTGAGACTCCTGCAGTTCCTGCACCTGAGACACCTGTGCAGTAATAAGGTTATACAGAGACAATATATAGGCCGGTCTTGCTTGCAAGACCGGCCTATATATGTATAAAGCTATTGTGATCTAATCTTTATATATGCAGTTTGTTGTTTAAAGTTTGATGCTAAAAATAAAACAAAAGAAGTGATAGGGAGTACTATTTCAAGAACAGGCAAGCACTCAATGACTGCTTGCCTGTTCTTGAATATTTAAGGTATTATTTTTCTCCCTTTTCTATTTCGTCCTCTACAAGGCGTATTTTCTGAAGAATTACCTGAGCATCCTTTTTCAGTTTCTCGACTTTCTGGCGCATTACATCAACAAGGCTTTCTCCCTTCTTGTTCGAAGCGCTTAGGAAACCTAAGTTGTTCTCATATGTTGCAATCTCACTTTTCAATGTCTCATATTGGCGTATAAGATGGTCGCGCTCGCGTTGCATGCTATTGCCGCCTTTTCCGATGTTGTTGCGGAAGTTTGCCAAACGTCGTTCGTTCGCATTTATATGAAGCTGCTCATATATGGCATTTGTAACCTGTTTGTACTCCTTGTATATCTTGTCCTTTTCCTTGAACGGTACAAAGCCGATACTGTTCCATTCCTGTGCAAGTGCAGTGACAGTTCTTGTCTGTTCATCTGCCGGAAGGGTAGTGTCTATGGCCTTTATCTTTTCTATGATTTCACGTTTGAGTCTGAGATTCTCCTGTTCGGTATTGCGCTGGCTCGATGTAGCTGCATTGCGTCTTTCAAAGAACTCGTCGCATGCGCCAACAAAACGCTTCCAAAGAGCTTCGGAATGTTTTTGGGCTACAGGGCCAATTTCTTTCCACTCCTTCTGTAATTTTGTAAGCTTGTTTGCTGTCTCTTTCCAATCCTCGCTGTCTTTAAGAGACTCTGCAGCCTCGCAAAGTTCTTTCTTGCGCTCAAGGTTCTTGGCAAGCGTACTCTTGGCTTCTTTGAAGAATTCACTCTTCCGCTTGAAGAATTCGTCACAAGCAGCACGGAATCTTTCAAAAATCCTTAGGTTCATCTTCTGGGGGGCATAGCCGATTTCTTTCCATCTAGCCTGTGTGTCAAGCAACGTTTGTGTAGCTTCGTTCCATGCCTGGTATGTTGTCAAAGCCTTGAAGTCAATGCCTTCTATCTCCTCGCATAAAGCTGTCTTCTTTGCAAGATTCTCGTTCTCTTGCTCCTTCTTTGCTTCAAAGAAGTCTTGATGACGTCGGTTGATTACTGTAGAAGCGGCCTTGAATCTTGCCCAGATTTCCTCTCGGAGCTCCGGTGCTACAGGGCCTGTCTCACGGAACTCATTATGCAACTGCTGAAGCTGGCGGAATGCGCTTATTACATCACTCTCCTTCTCTAATGATTCGGCTGTCTCACATATTCTGTTTTTTATTTCAAGGTTCTTCTTGAAATCGTATTCACGGAACTCATGGTTTATCTTAAGTACGTCGTAGAACTGTTCAGTGAGTAATTGGTACTGCTTCCATAGTGGTGTCACCTTGTCTTGAGGAACATTCTTTATCTCTTTCCATTTTGCCTGGAGAGATTTGAACTCGTTTACTTCCGGTGTTCCCTGACCTGCCTTCTCAACCAGTGTCTGCAGTTGTGCAAGAAGCTGCTCCTTTGCCTCGCAGTTGGCTTTCATCTCCTCCTCCTGGGCTGCAAGCCATGCACTGCGTTTAGCCTTGATGATTTCCATAGCTGCTTTAAATGGCCCGTCAAGCACATCCTCTTGCGGAACGAACAGTTCCTCCTCCCCATTCTCAGCGATGAATGCCTTATGTGCAGCCTCTATTTCAGCTGTACGCATACGGTAGAACAGGACCTTGAGGGATTCAACTTCTTGTCTGCAGTTGAGCACATCGTCGCTTTCGGCAATAGCCTTAATACGCTCGATTATCTCCTGTCTGTCCGCTGGTTTTGAGTCTTCGCAACTCTCCTCTGCGGGAGTTGCATCTTCTGTTTGCACTTGTGGAGTCTCCTCTTCAATGCTGTTCTGCTCAATAATCCCAGTCGTAGCGGCATCTACAGCCTGTTCAGGAGTACTCGTAATGTTCTGCTCTTCGAACTGAACATCCGGTTTTAATGTTTCACTCATCTGTTTTTCTTTTTAGGTTGAACACAAAAAGCAATATAAGCACATCGGTACACAACTATGCTAATGGCATATTCATTTACCGGTGCGACTTCTGCTTTCACCTCATTATTTTGCGAATATAAAAATAAAATTCGATTATAATGCAAATGAGAATAAAAGTTTTTTCAAAACATGCGGGGAAGCCTGGTATAATGATAAAACAATCGGAGCGCAACAAAATTGCGCTCCGATTGTTTGTTGTATTATTTTTTTACTTGATAAAGACTTTCTTTCCGTTGATGATGTATATCCCCGAAGGCAGTGACTCTATAATTGACGCGTCTTTGGTCTCAACAACCTTTACGCCTGTTATAGTATATACAGTCCAACCGTTATTTTTCTCTGTAACAACCTCTTCGATGCCGGCTATAAGGCCACTGTCATTCTTTACAGTATATTTGAGAGTGATTCCTTCAATTGCTTTACCATTAGCATCTGTGAAGTAACCTGTCGGTATTTCAAGGTAATAGATGCCGTTACCACGCAGTGGCTCTGTTGTCTTGAGTGCAGCCTGCATCATCCCGATCATACTTCCGTCACTGTTCTCAAGGGTCTGCTCAAGTGCATATGTCCACTCCTTGCCTTCTGCATATAGTTTTGGCTGTAGGCTTGCATCTTCGCTGTGTCCGGCATAGTAACTGAATGTGAAGACGAAGTGTGATAGCTCCTCGACTGTCGAACCGTTTGCCGGTGAAACCTCCTCAATAGTTGCAGCCGGAGCATTTCCTGTCAATACATATTTGGCCATTGTACGTACACCATACTTTGTGGGTACAGGAATTGGCATGTTCATTAAATCCGGGCTGAGAATGATATCTCCAGAAGTAATGTTTATATTCAGCTCCATGTTGTTGTATGTTGTAAGTGGCTCTGCAGGAGTGAGTGTAAGTGTGTTCTTGTCGGTCTGTGTTACAGTGAATGCAGTGTTGAATCCGTCTGCAGCTACCTTGAAATCACTTGTTGCAGCAATTCCTTCGGTACAGGTAACGGTGAGCTTCTCAAGCTTGTCGAATGTGCTGCCCTCTGCAGGTGAAACTGTATATGTAGGATACTCACGCTGCATATAAAGTTTCGGGAGTACATGCTCCTCTGTAACCTTGTCTGCAGGGTAGCAACCGTATGTCTCAAATTTTGTTGAATAGTACACTGTATATCCGTCGCAAGCGATAGTTGCATTGCCTTCGTTGTCTATAATTACGCTCCATACAGCACCTTCAGCAGGCTTCTCTGCTGCATAGTTGAAGTTTGTGTATGTTCCAGTGTGGTAAATATAGCGTCCGAGCTCGTCCTGGATTGTATATCCGCCCTCTGCTGTTGTAAATGTGAAGCCGGCACATTCAACAGTCTCAATATACTTGCCGTTTACGTCTGTTGCTGTTTTTGTAGGCAAGTAGCCGTAAGCTTTGTCTCCGTAGAAGTATGTTGCAGCGCTGTCGGCAGCAACAATTGCATACTTGTTGCCCGAAGCGATTCCTGTTGCAGGAACGTATGGCATTGTACGTGATACAATATATGTCTGTTCTGCAACACCACTCTTGAATACAGCATCCCCGTCAACCTTAACAGCTATAGCCTTTATTGTAGTTGTCTCTGTAAGGTTAAAGTACATCACATAGTACTTGCTGCACTTGGTTGTGCCTTGGTCACTTACGTAGTCCTCATAGCTTGGATCTGTACCATCGGTCGTGTAGTAGATTACTGCGCTTTGGTCTGTGGTCTCAACGGTTACATTCTCGACCTTGTCGGCATATACGACAGCAGGTGTCTTGAATTCCGGGGTCGGTACGATTACGGTGCTTGCGTCTGGGGTATATTCAATTGTAATGGACATTACATAGTATGCACGCTGTGTTGCTGTCCATCTGATTTTGATATCACCTGTGGTGCCCTCGCTGTTGAATGTGTAGGCTGCATTTGATGTTTTGAGTGTATATTCTTCAGAAGTATTGTCTCCCACGCTAATGGTTAGCTTGGCATCACTGCTGGCTGCGATACTGCTGTTTACGGTAACGCTATTTATCTTGCATCCGGCTAGTGCCGATGTGCTTAGCTCGTATGTCGGGTTTGCAGTACTCTTGCTTCCTATCTGGATGCCTTTCTGAGCACTCCAGCCGATGTAAGTCGAAGAGGTTGCGTTCCACTCAAGGTCGCTGAGTGTTACGGTACCGCCCTCTGTTGTCAGTTCTCCGTTTTTGAATGTGTGGGTGTAGGTCTCTGCGTTTGCTGCGAGAATCATTGCAACAAGGCAGATGGTTGTGAGTAAAATTCTTTTCATATTGTTGGTTTTAGAGATTATTGTACAATGAATAGCTGTTTTGCTTCTGATTTGTCTGCAAAGTTATGTTTTTTACTTAAATTATGAAAGACAAGTATCCAATATATGTGTGATATTAAGAACTTTAACATATATGGAGGCATCTATAAAGTAAATTTGGTACCCGAAATTTGGCATCACTAGTTGTAAAATAGCAAAGTAAACTTTGCATTTAACTCGTTTGCACAAATTTTCTGTGTTACGTTTGCCTTCAAAATCATCATTTACGCTTAGTAAACTGCAGTTTTGAAGGCTGCACAAGCCTTGAACTTTACTTTTTAGATACCTCCTACAAAAAGAGGATGACTTTTGGGTCATCCTCATGCTGTGTTCTCACTTATGTCATTTTTCATGAAGAATTTTCTTGAACATCGCTATGAAATCGTTCAGATTGAATTCTGCACCTACTATTTCCCCCTGTTTATTTCCGTCGGGTGACAATACAAGATAGGTCGGATATATACCTACCTTGTATTTCTCTGCAATTGCAATGCCTGCCTCTTCTTCCATATCCACCATAATCGGCACGAAACGCGAATTTATGAATTCACCGCACTTTATCTGCGGGAAAACTGTCTTTTCCATTTTGCGGCATGGACCGCATGTCTTGGTGTGGCAATCGACAAGAACATATTTGTCCTCTTCATTTGCTTTTGCCAATGCTTCCTCTAGAGATATATTGAAGAATACAGTACCTTCAGGCTTCTTTTCCTCTGCTTCTACTCTCTGTTCTGCCTGTACCTTTTCGTCGTTCTTTGTTCTGTCTGCTACATTTCCGCATGTGCAAAGCAGAACAAGCAGTGCGGAACCGTAGATTATTACTCTTTTCATATCAGTTGTTAATTAATTTAGAAATTATCTCATTCAACCCGCCACCAGGAGGTGGAGCATAGGCCGATACTATCTTGCCGTCTTTTCCTATGACTATGTATCGGGGTACTCCCGAAATGTGGTAGTCGCACTCGAACTGCGACATCTCTTCGCAGTCGGGTATAAGGTTCAGCATACCTTCCATACCGCGCTTGCCGATATTCTTGAGCCATGTGACTTTTGCATCGCTCCGATCTATCGATACGGTTATGAATTCTATATCCTTGTTATCCTTATAGCTTTCGCGCAGTGCCATGTAGTCAGGCATCTTTGCAAGACAGCTGCTGCACCATGTTGCCCATACATCAATGACAAGCACTTTACCCTGGAACTCTGCGAACGTGTGTTCATTGCCTTTGGTGTCCTTAAGTACCGGATTCGGCGCAGGCATCCCTGGAACAATATTGCCGTAAAGGTCGTATAGCTCGATTATCTCCTGCTTTAGTTTGCTGTCCTTTACATTCTTCTCGATAAGCGGGCGTATCCGGTTCATCTCTTCATTGCATCCGCTGTTCCTGAACGGGAACTTGAGCTTTTTCATATAGGCTATGTGCAGTGCGTCATTCTTGCACGAGAAGACTTCTTGCAGTTTACTATAGTCATTGTCGTTTATGCCACGGATAGGGTAGAACACTGTAATTGTAATTCCGTCACGGGAGTCGTCGAAACTGCAGCCTCTCTTCATTGCCTTGAGTGTAAAGTAATGGTCGGCAAATCGTGCCGTGTCACGCTCAATCATGTACGACCTTACGATGTCGTCATCAAGAGCGAGATCCTCGATGTTCTGCGGCAATAGTGTTATGTCTTCGTTCTTTCCACGGCATTGGAACATATATTCCCCACTGTTCCATATATAGTGGCAAAGGTTCTTTGTCTGCCTTTCTTTGTCGCTCTCACGAAGTTTCTCATCAATAGCTATGTATGTATTGATGATCTCCTGGGCTGTATTGAACTCTTTCTGCCACAATGAATCAACCTGCGGAGGATTGTAGCAGGATAGAGCCAGGAGTGCAATTGATGCTATTGTCATTATGAGATGTGTGCTTTTCATATTTAAAACTTCTATCACACCTATTCTTTAATCCCTTTTGCTATGCCTACAAGGTCCAAGCCGTATGTCTCAAGCATGTAGTTCACAATAATTTCATACTTCTCCTTTATCATTGGATATTTGCCTGATGGATAACGTGTCTCGAATTCGTCAGGTGTAAGCCACATTATGTTCTTTATATATGTCGCAAAGAGATTGTAGTGTGGATACTTGTTTTTTTCCCAATAATAGCAGCTGGTTTCATTGGCTATGGCCGGTGCCCACACTTGTTGTAGCGCTCCTGTACCAAAGTTGTCATTTATCATATCCACGAATCCGAGTTTGTACTTGTAATTGGGCTTGCTTGGGTCAACGTGGTTCATCTTTTTGTCGGTGGAGAAATCGAATCCACTCCAGAACTCATCCGGCGAATCAATTTCACCTTTTTCAATAGCATTGTATATTGTCTGTATCATGAACATGCATCTTTGTTGCTTCAATGAATACTCAGCATCGGAACCATTGATGACATCTTCTTTGAAACTGATAGCCCAGTTGTCGAAATTGCCAAGCTTAATGGACTTCGACGGGTCAACAGTCGTTCCATCGACATCTACGCTGTCCTCGCTTTCCTCACCGTAGTTACGTGGCTCTGTACGCAGATTGTGTATCATATATATCTTTACCGGAAAAGTTGAATTTGCGAATTCCTTACTTATGTTAGGAAAGATGTAGTTATAGAAGAAATTGACGTAGAAAGGTAGATGATCCTCCGGTAAGTTCCATGAGGGGTCATCACGTTCATGGTCGTAGCCGGCAACATATATGTCGCCTGTTCCTGCCGATACCCAGTCACGGTTAAGGTCTTCTTCTGTTACGTCCTTGTAAAGAAGATAAACGCCATATTCGTTCTTTATCTCATTGATGAGAGAATCGTATTCAGTAGTTCCTTGCGGGAATCCTCCACGGATAGGGGAGTAATTGCCTGATGGAGTTATGTCGTCCTCACTGTCTTTGCATGCAGAAAAGATTGTTATGCCTGCAAGGATGATTATTGCGGTTTGGATGAACTTTTTCATAGTGCTGTTCTTTTTATGCTTATTCAATAGTTGGAACACGCTTGCCTGGCAATTCGTTCTGTTGGAGACTTCCGTTCATTTGCAATGCTTCGTCTGGAATAGGAACTGTGTAAAGCAGGTCTCCCTCTTCGATAGTATAGATATGTGTTGTTTCTGCATCAACTTGCCATTTATGAGTAAACGACGGCATACCCCAACGGCGCAGATCAAACCAGCGGTGCCCTTCGAAGCATAGTTCGCGGCGACGCTCGTCACGGACAAAATTTATCAGTTCTTCTTGTGAGGCAAATGTCTCTTCTTCAAAGTCCTCCGGATCGAATCTGTGTTCGCGCAATGTGTTCAAGGTTTTAGTCGCATCTTCAATACCTTCGCCACCGAGCATGGCTTTTGCCTCTGCATAGTTCAGGTATGCCTCGGAGAGACGCAGACAACGTCCGAACACGTTATTGGCATTTTGTGGCAAGAAGTATCTTGTTCCTGTGTTGACCTTGCTGAATGCCATCGGCATCTCATTGCCATTGCTTGTTGCGATGTTGATTATATAGTATGTCAGGCGGAGGTCCCAGTCAACGTATGTGTTGAGCAGTTCTTCTGAAGCCCGGAAATATGCATGCATTTTCTCTCCTGTAACAGAGTTGACATTGTTAGTTCCGCTGTAGGTCCATTCGAACATGTCTTCAACATTGCCGTATGGCCATATTGTCTCAGTTGATGAGTAGGTTGGATATACCACATAATTGGGTACTACATTGCCTTCGTCGTCATATCTGTTGTAGGGAACATCAACCAGGTTTACAAGTTTGAAATTTTCGTTGTCCATAACCAGTTTTGCATATTCTGCAGCCTTGCTCCAGTTCTCCATATACAAATATGTACGTGAAAGCATCAGCTGTACCATAGGTAGGCTGGTACGGTAGTTATCGCTCCATTGTTCTTCCTTAGGCATGGAGAGATAGGCCTCTTCTGCTGTCTGAAGGTCAGAAAGTATCTGTGCATATACTTCCTCTACGCTTCTTCTTTTGAGATAGTCGTTGCTCTCTTCGATACCGCTACTCAGTTTTAAGGGAACACCAAGTGCCTGTGGGTTGCTGTTGAATGGCTGTCCGAATATGTTAACGAGGTTGAAGTAGTAGAAACCACGCAGGGCGTACGCCTGTGCCTTGACCTTGTCTTTGTTCAACTGGGTGTCGTTTACTTCGGGGAGATAGTCTATGACAGCGTTGGCTCCAAGTATCAGTTCGTAGTAGCTTTCATACATGTTTATATGTCCGGCTCCAGCCTCCATCATCATCTCGTACATGTCGGGTTGCCATGTATAGCTTGCCAGATACAGATTTCCGTCGAATCCTTCGTTCGGTACCTGGTATGGGGCTGCTTCGACATCGTCCTCTAACAATCCCAAGAAGATATTGAACCCTTTCATGTCATTACGCATGTATGCTTCACCAAGCAGCAGTTCGTTGAGTGATACTGCATCTTCAGGAACGAACTCGCTCTCTGAATCCGGTTCAAGGAAGTCGCTGCATGCTGTCAATAAGAAAGCAGCAGTAACAGCCAATATGTTATGTCTGAATTTCATAATTGTTTATTTTTAGAATCCTACACTCAAACCTAAAGAATAAATCCTTGGCTGTATGCTGTAACCAAGTTCGGGGTCGTAACCTTTCCAGTCGTCGCTTGCAATAACAAACAGGTTGTTTACGTTAGCGCTAATCTGGATACGTGTCAAGCCTATCTTCTTGCATATATTGTGCGGTATGCTGTATGAAAGCGAAATCTGGGTACAACGCAGGAACGATGCGTTTGCGACTCTTGCGTCAGACTGCGCCCACATTGAATATATATTGTCGTATAATCCGTTAGGCAAATTCAGATTATATAGGTCGCGTACCGATGTATAAAGTGCTGGAATGTTTGTATGTGCTTCGTCACCGGGTTTCTTCCAACGGTCGTTCAGCTCTTTTGACAGGTTGCTGAAGATATCCGGCATCTTTCCGTATGTAAATGTCGAATATGGGTTCGGCAAACGTTTCTTAGAACCTAGCATAAGGGCAAAGTCCATGCCTATATGGAAGTTCTTCCAACGCAAGCGTGTGTTGAGTCCACCGCTGAAGTATGGTTCGCTCTGTCCCGAATAAACGAGGAAGGTGGTTGGATCAACGCTTCCGTCACCTTCTACTGTGTCGTATGTCGCATGCTCAAATGTCGGATATCCGTTCTTGCCGTCAAGACCAGTGAACTTGTATGACCAGAATGCCGACAGAGGGTATCCTTTCTTCAGCGGACGGTCACTGCTGCCATTGAGGAAATCCGTGTGGGTCAGTTCGTCTGCTTTTGCTGTACGGTCATCTGTTGCCGATTCGTTCCAGTTCTTGCCGGCATTGATGCCTAATGTCCACACCCAATCCTTAGTGCGTATTGGTGTGAAGTTCAAGGTCAGTTCAACACCTCGGTTGGTAATCATGCCACCGTTGAGCGGCATGCTTGACATACCGTATTCCTGAGGTATATCCTGACGTATTATGGCATTGGACTTCCTCTGGTAGTATTCAATGTTCATTGTTATGCCAAATAGCGAAATGTCTGCACCGAGGTTCATCGTTTTCGTACGTTCCCATTTCAGCTGTTTGTTCGGCAAGCTTGCAATAGAGAGATAGTATTCATTGTAGCTCTGCAGCAATCCTTCGTACCTCGCAATCATTTCGGGGCTGAGAGAATTTACTACATTGCCTTGGATACCGTATGTTACACGTATGTTGAACTGGTCAAGCCAGGGCAGATGCTTCACGATGAATGGCTCTTGTGCGATTTTCCAAGAGAATCCGAAAGACCATGTCGGGTCGAATTGCTTGTTTACATCCTGTCCGAACCTGTTTGAAGCATCAGAACGCATGTTCAAGTTGAATACATAACGGTTTTTCAAGGAGTAGGCTACTGTTGCGAAGAATGACATGTAGTTTGTTGTTGTTGAGGTCTTGCTCCATCCTCCGTTGTATAGCTGTGCAAGTGCGCCCCATCCGATTAGGACATCGCTTCCTAGCGGCTTAAAGTTTCCCGGCACGGTCGGTGAAACGAGCTTTGAACCGCGTTCAGGTACATAGCCCCAGACTGTATTGCCGTCGCTTGTGCTCTCACTGGTACGGACCTCCATACCTAACATAGCATTCAAACGGTGATTTTCATTGAACTCCTTGCTGAATACAAGACGGTGCGAGGTGCTGTATGACACACTCAGTGAATTTGCCTGGTTGAGTACACCACCGAAAGGCATCAGAGCTGCATTATATCTGTCGGAACCCGCTTTCTCAGTACCGTATGCATAGCCGCGGTAGAGCTGTTCTACACGTGATGTCTTTTCTCCGGAATAGCTTTCGCTTTTGTTGTTGCTGTATGCGACGTTTGCTGTTGCCTGATATGTGAGCCAACTGAGAATCTTATACGAAACATTTGCTGATGCGTTGAAGTTCGTACCCTTGTTCGAAGAGTAGCTGTTCTCCATTTCGTTGAAAATGTTGTATGAGTATTGGTTCTTGGCACCCAACTGTGTATTGTACTGGTATGTATAGTATTTTGAGTAGAATGCGCGGTCACCGTTCTCTTCATATGCCGGTATGGCACGGCTGGTGTTCATTGCATATGTGTATGGATTTACGCCAGCTCCATAACCGTCGGAATTTCTGATGCTTCCGTTCAGCTGTACGTTTATGCTGAGCTTATCATTGATATTGCTGTTTATGCTCAGACGGGTTGTTATCTGATCGTTCTCGTTGCCAACCTCATAACCTTTGTTGTCCTGATATCCTAAAGATGCATTGTAGGTGTATTTGTCTGTACCACCAGATACGCTAAGGTTGTGGCTCTGGCTTACGGCATTACGTGTAAGAAGGTCGAACCAGTCGGTGTTTACGGTCTCAAGACGCTGGAGATATTTTGCAAACTGTTCTTCTGTGATTGTTCTCTGGTTGAACATCGCCATGAGACCCTCATAGGTGTATATCTGTGGTAGTGGCTCGGTCTGGTAGCGTACACCTGCTTCGTATGCCTCCTTGCTGAACTGGATACGCTCATAAGAATTCATGAAGTCGTACATGTCGTATGTCGGACGCTCTCTTACCGATATGTTCGTGTTGTAGTTTACGCTGATACGGCCAGGAACACCTTTCTTTGTGGTGATTACAATTACACCGTTCGAGGCCTTAGAACCATAGATCGCTGTAGCTGATGCGTCTTTCAAGACAGTGATGTTGTCAATATCCTGAGGGTTGAGCCATGAAACTTGGTTTCCGATAAGCTCTCTCATGTCTGACGTTATGGCAGAACTCATGTCTATGGAAAGCGGGTCTTCCTGAATTACGCCATCTACGACCCATAGCGGGTCGGTGTTTCCAAGGATTGTCGATGTTCCGCGGATTGTTATCTTCGGTGATGCACCGACACGTGCCGAAGAGTTGACAACGCTCATTCCGGCTACCTTTCCTTGCAGCATCTGGTCGATGCTCTGGTAGGCTGGCATCATAATGTCGTCTGCTTTCACAGTGGTGAATGCACCGACCATGTCCTTTCGTGGCAATCGTGCATATCCGTCCTCAACGATAGTGACCTCTTCGAGCAGTTCTTCATCGGGCAGCATCACTACCTCAAAATGCTTGCCGTGGTTTTCAGTGGTCAACTTGATTGACCTTGTCTTTGAACCGACGTAGCTTACTTGGATCTCATTGTCGCCTTCACCAAGGAAAACCTCTACCTTAAAATAACCGTTCAGGTTTGTGTTTGTACCACGTACTATCTTGCCGTTGTTCATTACTGCTACACTAGCTGCCGGCAACGGTTCTCCCATGTCGTCAGTGACAGTTCCTGTAACAGCATTGCTCTGCGCAAATGATGATGTAGCGCAGAACAGCATAAGAATCATGCAAATTGCCTTTGGCGTAAAAATGCTGGCTTTCATGATATTTGGAGTTTTTTTGTTCTTTTTCTGTTTTCTCGATTCTGCAAATATAGCTTTTTTTGCTAATAAATGTTGAATATGGCAATAAAAATAAGAGAAAAATGTAAAAAAGACTAATTGAATTTAATTCTCAGAACGCACGGGAATGAATAGCTGCGATCGTTTCGTGTATTGAGTGTATTGTATAGATTTGTAATGTTTCTTCTTAATTTCTTGCTTGCAATTTTCTTGCCTTTGTAACGCACAACAACTTTCTTGTCGAGGTCAAGCATGTAGTCGTTGAGGTATATTGTAAGATTTTTATAGTCGCAACGGTCGATGTGAATGGTGTTGCCTTTAATTCTAACCTCGACTGTTTTTCCATGCTGCAGTTCTTCTGCAGGTGCCGATAGCCAATAGAAATGTTCGCGGACAACCTCTTCTTGCCTCCATGTAATCCTTTTGGGGTAGGGGTTTCTGCGGTATTGGGCCATCCAGCCTATTGCTTCAGTGTCAAGCCCGTCCATCCAGTGTCCTTTTCCCTCGATTATATTTGTCATGTGAATGTACTTTCCAGGATTGGCTGCTGCTAGGGAGTCCAATACCTCTCCTTTCTCCTTTGCAAGCCTATTCCGGTCGTATGCGGCATCCTCTGCTCCCATCCATATTGTGAATGGCAGGTTCAGGAGATTTGCCTGTGATACGTTACCTGGGTGTCCGGCCATCATAGCTGCTGCAGCCCATTTGTCGGCCATTCGCGGTGCAAGGCGCCATACCCCGTCACCCCCTGCAGAATATCCTAAAAGATATACCTTGTTGGGATTTACACCTTCGAAAAGTACGCATGCCTGAATCAGTTCTTCCAATAGCTCATCAAGTCCTTTCCTGTGCCATAAGTCCCATGTGTTCCATGGTGCACGTGGAGCTACATATACCCCTTCGTTAAGCTGATAGAGGTATATCTGGTTCATCCATTGCTCGTCATTTACCTCTTTTGGGCATTCTCCTCCTCCATGCAGCGAAATATAAAGGCTATATCCGTCTTTAGGCAACATGCCGAAATTCCGGCAAGCGCATGCCAGCTGCAGAGAGTCGTTCTTCAATATCATTTTCTTCCAGTCTGCTCCTAAGCGTTTGGCCGATGATTTCAGCCATAATGAATCCACAATCTCTGCAGCTCTTTGACACTCTTTTTTGTCGAGCTTGGCTTTTGCGAACTTCTGTGCGGAGAGTTCACCATCCGGCTTCTTTAGCCAGTTTTTAAACTCGCCTATTTGGGCATACAACCCTTCGGTTACCATAAGTGCTATGGTAATTAAAAACAGCAATCTTCTCATTTTTTTCTTGTTTTTAGGCTCATGCAGCAGACATCATGTAGCTGAGTGCCATTGAAATTATCATATAGAAAGTCATTCCGCTCAGGTCGTTTATAATCTGAATGAACGGACCTGTTGCGACAGCTGGGTTTATATCCATTCTCTCAAGTACCATTGGTATGAGCGTGCCGAATCCAGATGCGAACAATACTACTACAAACAGACTTAATGGAACAGCTAATGTTACAATGTCCAAAGCTCCGTATATGAAGTAGTTGTATGTATATACCATAAGTGACAAGATTGTGGCATTGATTATGGCGACCACCATTTCCTTGACGATATGGCGGAATATGTGGCTTGAATCCAATGAGTTATTTGCCAAACCCTGTACTGCTATTGCCGATGACTGCGTTCCTACATTACCTCCCATGCCTGCAAGAAGCGGTATGAAGAGGGCCATTTCGGGGTGGCTGCCAAGTGTGTTTGTAAAACAGTTCAAGAGTAGCGAAGAACCGATGCCTCCCAACATACCTATGATTAGCCAAGGCAATCGTGCCTTGCTCTGGAACAGCACGCCGTCGCTTGTCTCGACGTCCTGGGTAAGACCGGCGGTCAGCTGCTGGTCGTGTTCTGTCTGTTCTCGAACCTCATCCATGACGTCATCGACGGTGATTTGTCCCACAAGGCGGTTAATCTTGTCAACGACAGGTATTGCCACAAGGTTGTACTTCTCGATAAGGAGCGTAACTTCGTCAATAGGCGTATCCACATCAACGCTTACAACCTTTGTGCTCATCACATGCTTTACCTTCGATACCGAAGGGCTTGTTATCATCTTCTTGAGAGGGAAAAGTCCGCAAAGACGCTCGTCGTCATCAACGACATATACATAGTATATTTCATCGAGTTCTTCGGCCTGCTGGCGCATCTCCTTGAGGCATTCGGGCATACTCCAGTTCTCGTTCACGACAACCATTTCGGTACTCATGAGACCTCCGGCAGTGTCCTCGTCGTATTGGAGAAGGTCAACAATGTCTCCGGCCTGTTCAATATCCTTGATGTGCGAAAGGACCTCTTCCTGCTTATCTTCGTCCATGTCACGGATAATCTCGACGGCGTCGTCGGTATCCATGTAGTTGACAAAGCGTTTGGCTATGGCTTCCGAAGGCAGTTCTTCAAGCAACTCATTACGCAAATCCTCATCCATCTCGATAAGAGTGTCTGCTGCTTTTTCGTTGTCAAGCTGCCTGTAAAGGAAACGGGCCTCTTCGAGGTCAAGCTCAGCACATATCTCGGCTATGTCGGCCGGGTGCATCTTGGCAATGCTTTCATGCAGCAGTACTGAATCTTTCTGCTCGATAAGTTCCTTTATGTAATTGATGAATTCCTTTGTCATCGTGCCAATTCTTTATGCAAGTTCTTTTTCGACCTTCAAGGCCAGTTCTATAAACTCTTCTATAGAGACCTGCTCCGGGCGTTTCTCCATTATGGGGTCATTGAGCAGCAGTGACTCCTTTCCTATGATCTGCTGTATGGAATTGCGCATCTTTTTACGTCGCTGGTTGAATGTTCCTTTTACAATCTTCTTCAACAAGGCTTCATCGCATTCAAGCTCATTGCGTCCGTTGCGCTTCATAAGAACTACTGCGCTTTTTACCTTCGGCGGCGGCGAGAATACGTTCTCGTTTACGGTGAAAAGATACTCTACATCGTACCATAGCTGTACCAGTATGCTCAATATGCCGTATGCCTTTGTACCGGGTGTTGCGGCAAGACGTTCGCCCACCTCTTTCTGTATCATTCCGCTGCAGTAGGGTATATGCTCCTTGAAATCTAGCATCTTGAAGAATATCTGGCTTGATATGTTGTACGGGTAGTTGCCTATAAGCATGAACTGCGAGCCGTCGAATATACGGTCAAGGTGCATCTTCAAGAAGTCGTCGGGTATGATATTCTCGTCTCCGAGTTCCTTTAAGTGCTGTCTAAGATAGGCAACTGACTCCTCGTCAATCTCTACAACCTTTACAGGGCGTTCCTTTTTCAACAGGTATTGCGTCAATACTCCCATTCCGGGTCCGACCTCAAGTACCGGCATGCCTGGGCAAACATCAACGGTGTCGGCAATCTCCCTCGCGATGCTCAAGTCGGTCAGGAAGTGCTGCCCCAATCTCTTCTTTGCTGTAACTGCTTTCATCGTCACTGTGCCTTTTTTGTTTAATTATTTGAAAAAAAACAAGGTTTCTTTAATATATTGTTATCTTTGCAACATAAAGCCGTGTCGGGTTATGCAGTTCAAACAATCGGGATGCGGTGCTAGGTGGCCCCTAATGATGCAAAGGTAAATAAAAGTATTAAAAATAGTCCTAAAGTTGTGAAAAAGATTTTCGGCAAGACATTAAAAACATTGCTTCCGCTTATGCTGGGCGTGCTGATTCTGTATATGATATATGCCGATTTTGATTTCTCACGCCTTTGGAACGACCTTTTCCAAATGGACCTGACGTGGTTTATGTTGTCAACATTGTTCGGTATTATGAGCCATGTACTCAGAGGCTGGCGCTGGAGACTTACCCTTGCCCCGTTGGGATATGCCCCGTCGGGCAAGGTGTGTGTCTATTCTGTGTTCATTGCCTATGCTGCAAACCTGGTTGTTCCACGTATAGGAGAGGTTTCGCGCTGCGTCGTTCTTGAACAATACGAAAGGGTTCATTTTGCCCAATCTTTGGGAACTCTTGTATCCGAGCGCCTTATCGATACAGTGATGGTTGTGCTTATAACTGTTACTGCCGTAACTTTACAGTGGCCTGTCTTCTGCAGCTACCTCAATCAAGCCGGTTTCGTGACAGCTGACAGCGGAATGCTGGCCTCAATGGGCGGCTGGCTGATAATTCTCCTTTCGGTACTAGCATTTCTTGTGATGCTGTTCTTCGTTGTAAGGAAGATGAACTTCTGGAAAAAAATAAGGTCGTTCATTGCGCAGTTTGCCGAAGGTTTGCTATCTTTGAAGAAAATGGATAACGGGTGGCTCTTTGTTGTGGAGACAGTAGGCATCTGGTTCTGCTATTTCATGCAGTTCTATCTATGTTTCTTCTGTTTCCCGTTCAGCAGCGGCCTTTCTGTATTTGCAGGCCTGTTGCTCTTCGTGGCAGGAAGCATTGCCGTGGTCGTTCCTACCCCAAACGGTGCAGGCCCATGGCATTTCGCGATAATAAGCATAATGCTTTTGTACGGTGTAAGCTCAACCGATGCAGAGGCTTTTGCGTTGATAGTACATAGCACGCAGACTCTATTGGTTGCATTGCTTGGCATATATGCCTTGCTGATGCTTCAATTTGAAAAGCGTTTTGACAAATAATATAAAAACTTATAATTATGGCAATTACAATCAAAGATCTTCAGCCTCGCGAGGTGTGGAAGCATTTCGAGGCTCTTACACAGGTTCCACGTCCATCGGGACACCTTGAGAAAATCCAGAAGTTCCTTCTTGACTTCGGCAAAAGCATAAACGTGCAGACATGGCAGGATGAGGCAGGAAACATTATCATGCGCAAGCCTGCTACTCCAGGCCTTGAGGGGCGTAAGGGAATAATCCTGCAGGCTCACATGGATATGGTTCCTCAGAAGACTCCTGATAGCAAGCATGATTTCATCAACGATCCTATCACAACAGTAGTGAAGGGCGATTGGCTCTATGCCGACAACACGACACTCGGTGCCGACAATGGTCTTGGTGTTGCTGCTATTATGGCAATAATGGAGGACAGTTCATTGCAGCATGGTCCGTTAGAGGCTCTTATTACAGCTGATGAGGAGACCGGTATGTTCGGTGCATTCGGCCTTAAGGGAGGCGAACTCGAAGGTGAGCTGCTTCTTAACCTCGACTCAGAAGAAGAGGGTGTGATGTATATCGGTTGTGCCGGGGGTCTCGACATTTCTGCATCTATGGAGTTCATGGAGGAAGAGAGTGATGACGAGGTTGCTGTCAAGGTGCAGTTGAAGGGTCTTCGTGGAGGTCACTCTGGTCTTGAAATCAACGCAGGACGCGGCAATACCAACAAGCTAATGGCACGTTTCATGCGCGAGGCTATGGACGAGTGCGGTGTAGTGCTTGCCAGCTGGAACGGCGGAAACATGCGTAATGCTATCCCTGCAAGCTGTGAGGTTGTCCTCACTCTTCCCGAAGAAGGCCTTGAGGAGCTTAAGGCTATTGCAGCAAAGTATGAGGCTCTCTATAACAGCGAGTATGCTACGATAGAGGAGGGAATAACACTTGCTGTTACAGAGACAGAAATGCCTGATACTGTAGTTCCTGAGGAAATTCAGGAAAATCTTGTTGACGTGGTACTTGCATGTCATGACGGTGTCCTCCGTTTCATTCCTACTATTCCCGATACAGTAGAGACGTCAAGCAATCTCTCTATAGTACGCATCGGTGAGGGAAAGGCCGAAATCAATATTCTTGCGCGTAGCTCATGCGATACAATGAAGGAGTATCTTGCATTGCAGTTGTCGAGCTGTTTTGCAATGGCCGGCATGAAGGTAGAGCTCAGCGGCGGTTATAGCGGTTGGCAGCCCAATGTGAATTCACCTCTTCTCGCAGCATTGAAGAAGGCTTATACCGATATGTTCGGCAAGGAACCTGATGTACGTGTAATCCACGCTGGTCTTGAGTGCGGTATAATATCAACCAACTATCCTAAGATGGATATGGTGTCGTTTGGCCCGACATTAATGTCTCCTCACTCTCCGACAGAACGTGTCGAGATTCCTACAGTAGAGAAATTCTATTCTTTGGTCAAGGCTCTTGTAGTGAACGGAGTTCTTTAATAGAGATATATAATACGATATATGGGGCATAGGCGAGTCTATGCCCCATATTTTTATACTGTGATTAAAAATTACTTGTCATATTCATATTTCACCCATTAACTCCGTTGAATTCTTATTCGCTCGCTGTATAACATCAAACAAGTTTGTGTTATGTTCGCTTAATTGAGAATCTCGCTTGCACAACATTGCTTGTTTGTTATTACTTCACTTTTAGTGTAGCTGATACTGCACTCGCTTTGAAAAATATTCAAGCAAGCTTGATATTTCTCGCTCGTTTGTTATTATCTTCGCATATCTTAGATATAAGATTATGGAACATCCCGAAAATGACAAGGCATATAAAGGCCTTAAAGTTAATGACGGTGTAGAGGCTATGGGTTCGGTAAACCCTTATCTCTCTACGATGAGGCGCAAGAGGGCTGCAGAACTCTCGGTCAATGATTACGTAGAGGGTATATTGCGTGGCGATGTGACTGTGCTCAGCCGTGCAGTAACTCTTGTCGAGAGCCTTTTGCCTGAGCATCAGTCTATTGCTCAGGAGGTGGTTGAACGTTGTCTGCCTTATTCGGGCAAGTCGGTCAGAATTGGCATAACCGGTGTTCCCGGCGCAGGAAAGAGCACCTCTATAGACGCTTTCGGTATGCACCTGCTCAATGAATATGGCGGCAAGCTGGCTGTATTGGCTGTTGACCCTAGCAGCGAGAGAAGTAAAGGAAGCATATTGGGCGACAAGACACGTATGGAACGTCTCTCATTGCATCCTTCGGCATTTATCCGGCCAAGTGCTTCGGCCGGCTCGCTGGGTGGTGTGGCGCGCAAGACGCGTGAGACAATCGTGCTTTGCGAGGCTGCCGGGTACGACAAAGTCTTTGTCGAGACTGTGGGAGTAGGGCAGAGCGAGACGGCTGTATATTCTATGGTCGATTTCTTCCTTCTGATACAGATTGCAGGTGCCGGTGATGAATTGCAAGGTATCAAGCGCGGTATAATGGAAATGGCCGACGGAATTGTCATAAACAAGGCCGACGGAGAAAATGCCGATGCGGCACGACGTGCAGCTGTGCATTATCGTAATGCGTTGCAGCTTTTTCCAATGCCGGCCAGCGGGTTACGTCCGCAAGTGCTTACCTATTCGGGATTCTACGATATTGGCATAAAGGAGGTCTGGGATATGGTCATGGGGTATATCGATACAGTAAGGTCGAATGGAGCTTTTGATGAACGGCGCAACAGTCAGCTCAAGTATTGGATGTACGAGACTATAGAGGAGAGCCTTAAAAGCCGTTTCTATAATGCTCCGGGCATGGAAGAACTCTTGTCTAAGTATGAACAGCTGGCCTATGCCGGGAAGATGACTTCGTTCGCAGCTGCAGGAGCTGTTCTTGATAGTTATGACAATAAGAAAACATGAGCAGTATTGGCAAGAAAGAAATGCGTCGGTCGGTACGTGAAAGGGTTGCTGCAATGACGCAGGAAGAGAAAACGGTTTGCTCGGAGTCTTTGTGCAGGAGTATAAAGTTACATCTTTCGGTTTGCGGTGCACGTGTCGTTGCTCTCTTTTCTCCGTTGCCTGACGAGCCCCAAATATGGTCTCTTGTCGAGGAACTGGCAAAAAACCGTCTGGTAGCTCTTCCCCGTATCGAGGGAGATGTAATGAGGTTCTATTGCGTGGGAGAAATGAAACGGGGTGCATTTGGAATAATGGAACCGCAGGGTGCGCTTTGTATAGAGCCTGGAGAGATTGATGCCATTGTAGTTCCCGGAGTCGCTTTTACGCTTTCGGGAAAGCGTATGGGGCGTGGAAAAGGCTTCTATGACAAGTATATGTCGCATCCCGATTTCAGGGCACTGAAGATTGGTGTCTGCTATCCTCCGCAGCTGGTTGATGACCTTCCCTGTGAGAAACACGATATTGTTATGGATTGCGTATTAATCAAATAGCAGTGAAATCATTTTTCACTGCTATTTGATTAATACGTGTTCTTTATTAAGATGCAAGAATCTCCTGAGCACGGACTGTTTCCTTGTCAATTGGCTTGTCGTCCTTGATAGCTTTTGTGAAAGGAATATATACGATTTCGTTGTTTCTCAAGCCAATCATTACATTACGCTGTCCTTCGAGCAGGGCGTCTATGGCTGCCACGCCAAGGCGGCTTGCCAGAATACGGTCATTTGCAGTAGGGCTGCCGCCACGCTGCAGGTATCCGAGAATTGATACGCGCACGTCGAGTTCCGGGAAACGCTGACGCATTCCTTCGGCAACCTCCATGATGTTGTAGTCTTTCTCGCGGCCTTCGGCAAAGAGAACTATACTGCTGCTCTTTGTACGGCGCAGTCCGTTTGCGATGAACTGGTTGATGCGCTCAAACTCAGGGTCAATCTCCGGCAGCACGCATGCCTCGGCTCCTGTTGCGATTGTGCCGTTGAGTGCAAGGAAACCTGCATCGCGGCCCATTACTTCAACGATGAAAAGACGTTCATGAGACGATGCTGTATCACGTATCTTATCGACACACTCCATAATTGTGTTCAAAGCGGTGTCGTATCCGATTGTGGTGTCAGTTCCGTAGAGGTCGTTGTCTATTGTTCCAGGCAATGCAATGCATGGAATGTCAAAATCGCGTGCGAGGTAGTATGCTCCGGTAATAGAACCGTCACCTCCAATGACAACAAGTGCATTGATACCCTCTTTCTGCAGAGTTTCGTATGCCTTTGCACGGCCCTCTTCTGTCTTGAACTCATCGCAACGGCTTGTCTTGAGGATTGTTCCGCCACGTTGTATGATATTACTTACATTCTCGGTCTTGAACTCTTGAATCTCGCCGGTGATGAGGCCTTTATATCCGCGATATATGGCCTTTACTGTTATCCCGTGGTAGATGCATGCACGTGTGACAGCACGGATTGCTGCGTTCATTCCAGGGGCATCGCCTCCTGATGTGAGGATGCCTACACATTGAATCTTGTTTTTCATCTCATTTATTGTTATGATAGTTAATTATAGCCTGTTTGCAGTTCTCCATCAGCCATTTCGGAGTAGAAGTGGCTCCGCATATACCGATTGACTTTGCACTTCCGGTCAAGGCGAAGTCGATGTCTTCCGGTCCTTCAATCTGGAACGAGGAGGGGTTTACTCTCTTGCACTCGTTGTAGAGTATCTTGCCGTTGGAACTTTTCTTGCCGCATACGAAGAATACAAGGTCGTGCGATTTAGCAAACTCGCCGATTCCATTCATGCGGTTTGCAACCTGACCGCATACGGTATTGAATGACTCGCATCGTTTCTCATTTGATATGGATTCCTTAATGGATTTCACAATGCTCCTGTAGCCTTCAAGCGATTTGGTCGTCTGGGAATATATATACGTGTCCTTGTCTTTTGCAATACGGCTGAGCTGTGTTGTGTCTTCGATGACAATTGCCTCACCGTGTGTCTGCCCGACAAGGCCTAGTACCTCGGCATGGCCTGCCTGTCCATGTATTATTATCTGCCGTTCCTCGTTGCATGTTTCAAGCCATTTCTTCTTTATGCGTTGTTGCAGTTTCAGTACTACAGGGCATGTGGCGTCGATCAGTTCGAGGTTGTTCGTCTTTGCAATTTCGTATGTTTCGGGTGGCTCTCCGTGTGCTCTTAGAAGTACTTTGGCATTGTGCAGATTGCGGTATGTGGCATGGTCGATGGTGACAAGTCCCATACGTTTCAATCTGTCACATTCTATGCTATTATGCACGATGTCACCTAAGCAGTACAGAGTACCGCCATTCTGCAGTTCTTCTTCGGCTTTCTTTATTGCAGTGGTTACGCCAAAACAGAACCCTGAGTGCTCGTCAATCTCTATGTTCAGCATTCTGAGGCAATTTTCTTATAAACATCTATAAGCCATTCCATTTGCTCCTCACGTGTCATTTCGCTATTGTCAAGAAGCAAGGCATCTTCGGCCTGTTTCAGTGGGCTGATTTCGCGTGTCTGGTCCAGATGGTCGCGCTGCTGTACATTCTCAAGTATTTCGTTATAGTCGGGGTTGTCTCCGCGTGCGGAAAGTTCGTCATAACGTCTCTTTGCGCGTACCTCAGCCGAAGCTGTAACAAAAATTTTCATCTCGGCATCAGGGAATACGGTTGTGCCAATGTCACGCCCGTCCATGACTATGCCTTTCGATTTGCCCATTTCGCGCTGTTGGTTAACCATTTCGCTTCGTACGAAGTCGAGTGCAGCGACTTTGCTTACAAGTTGTGAAACCTCTATCGTGCGGATTTCGTGTTCTACATTAACTCCATTAAGGAACGTTATGGAGTTCTTTGTGTTCTGGTCGGCCTCGAACGTGATATGTATCTGATTGATTTTTTCGCGCAATGCAATTGTGTCAACCGTATCGCTCTTAATGAGCCCGTTCTGCATACAATAGAGTGCTACGGCTCTGTACATCGCGCCGCTGTCGAAATAGAGGTATCCGATATTTCGGGCAAGAGCTTTTGCCATTGTGCTTTTTCCGCAAGAAGAGAAGCCGTCTATAGCTATTGTTATCTTTTTCATTTTATAGTTTGTCTTGAATTGTTCAAAGTGAATATGAGAGGTTGAAAAGGAATGACGAAGATGATACATGCAGCTTGCTGTAGGAGGCACCGAATTTTACCTTATTAATATTCAAGCCAGCTCCAAAGCTTAGTCCGTCCCATTTGCTGTCGCCCGCGGAGAGTTCCTTGCTCATACGGAAGTTATATCCTAGAGAAGCATAGAAGTTCTTCCCTAAAAGTGCGTCAGCGCCAATTACAATGTGCTTTAGCAGTATGTCGCTTGTACTGTCTTCGCTGCCGTCGGCATTGTAGAAATCGTCTTTTCCCCACTTGTGCAGGTTTGTCAGTGTCAGTGAGATGCGTATTGGGGCATGAGGAAGTTTCTTGCTTATACCAATCTGAACATCTATAGGCAGCTTTTCGTTCTTATCTTCGAATGCCTTTACTTGTGCTCCAAGGTTCTTCAGCACGAAAGATGCCGAAAACTCTTTGTCCGGGTTATAGTAGTTTATTCCGAGATCAACGCCTAGTGCAATGGCGCTGAGGGTCTCATATTTTGAGTAGATGAAACGACCGCTGACACCTCCGCTCCAATGGTTGCTCAGCAAATAACTGTATGTTACAGCCATATCGATATCCTTTGCGCTGAATGAACCTGTATATACGTTGTCTTCGGTGTACCCCTCGAAGTCGCCGTAATCTACATAGCGTACTGATATTGCACCTGTAGAGCGTTCTCCGAAGGATTTGCTGAATGCGGCTCCGGCCAATTTGCTGTCATTCATATATGACATGTAGTTCAAGTTCATTGTCTTGTCGCTGACATTTATGAGCAGTGCCGGATTGTGCATTGCAAGTGTTATGTCATTCTCTATCACTGTTATATTGCTTCCGCCGAGTCCGGCTACGCGGGAAGAGTAGGGCAAACGAAGGAAATTGAATGCGTTGTCACCGCTTTGAGCTGTTGCAAAAAGGGGCAATAGCATAAAAAAATAAAAAAATATATTCTTAAGTTTCACGTTCTTGATATTTTGTTTAGTTTTGTAAACGGATATGTATATCCGCTTTGCGAAGATACATCTTTTTTTCATTTTATTACTATAGAGTAATGACAAATATGTTTGGTTCTCCATAGATAGATAACGGAGAAAAAGCATGTTTATGTTATGCTTGACAAAGAAAATCTTTTTAAAATAAAAAAAAGATTGTTTTTAATCGTGTGTATTGAAAAATATTGTTTATTTTTGTCGATTAGAAAATATATATAAAATACGATAATGAATACAGAGAGAAATCAACAGGTTAATGGCGGGTTGCTCGAAGAAAAGAAGAGTGCCAAGGCCAATTTGGAACAGCACAGATTCTTGTGGCTGTTGGTGGGTTGTCTTATCGTCTTCTCTACAACATTCGCAGTGTTCGAGTGGACAACAGTTGAGCCTAAGGACAAGAAAGCCAAGAAGGCTAAGCAGGTGAATCTTGATATCCCGGTAGATATCATGGTTCCGTTTACAATTCCAGAGAAGAAGGTTGTTCCTCCTCCTCCTGAAGCAAAGAAGATTGTCGATATTCTTGAGATTGTCGATGATGAGGCTGAGATTGAAGAGAGCGATCTGGTTTCTATCGAAGAGCAGGGTGATGTGGTTGAGGTTACAGACAATGCCAACATCGTAGTTGAGGAGGTTGTTGAGGAGCAGACTGTGTTCCAGGTTGTAGAGCAGCAGCCGGAGTTCCCTGGCGGTATGAAGGCACTTATGAAGTATCTTCAGGATAACATCAACTATCCGCGTGTGTCCCGCGACAATAACTCACAGGGTCGAGCATTCATTCGCTTCGTCGTTAATACCGACGGTTCTATCCAGGGTACAGAGGTTCTCAAGAGTTCTGGTGACATGTATCTTGACAAGGAGGCTGTACGCGTGGTAAGCGGTATGCCTAAGTGGAAGCCGGGCCGTCAGTCGGGTAAGAACGTGCGTGTGTACTTTACACTGCCTGTAGTGTTCAAACTGCAGTAATTGAAAACAGAATATGAAAGAGGCTGCAGACGCAGCCTCTTTTTTTTACTTTAAAGGCTTTATTATGTATAATTGGGAAGAACTCAGAGATATCGTCAACGGGTTTATCGAAAATCTTGAATTCGAAAGAAACCCTCGTGAATTGTATGCACCGATACGCTATACGCTCTCGCAAAGCGGCAAGAGAGTGCGTCCGGTACTTTTCCTTCTTGCATATAATATATATAAGGAGAGTGTAGAAGAGGCTCTTTATCCGGCAGTGGCTATGGAGACATACCACAACTACACTCTGATACATGACGATGTTATGGACCGTGCGTCAATACGTCGTGGAAAGCCTACTGTATGCGCTAAATGGGGCGATACAGCAGCTATTCTTTCAGGAGATACCATGCTTGTGCTGGCATACGAGTTCTTTTCTCATGTTCCGGCCGGAAAGCTTCCTGAGATGCTGGCACTCTTTACGGAAACTGCAAAGGAGATTGGCGACGGTCAGCAGTATGACCTTGGTTTTGAGAAACGCAATGATGTCAAGGAAGAGGAGTATCTCGAAATGATTCGTCTCAAGACATCTGTTCTCCTGGCGGCATCCCTTAAGTTGGGAGGTATGCTTGCCGGTGCCCCTGAGGAGGACCTGAAGAATCTATATGCCTATGGCGAGACTATGGGAGTGGCATTCCAATTGCAGGATGACCTGCTTGATGTCTATGCCGACCAGTCGCTTTTCGGAAAGAAGATAGGCGGTGATATCTGCTGTAACAAGAAGACATTCCTTCTTATAACAGCCATGAATCTTGCTTCTCCTGAGCAACTGGCCGAAATGAAGGAGTGGATGGAGAAGGAGGAGTTCGACGAGAACGAAAAGATTGCCTATTTTACAGGCATCTATAATGCTTTGGGTGTAAAGGAAATTTGCGAGAATCGCATTCAGGCACTTTTTGCAAAGTGCGATGAGTACATAGCCAATATCTCTGTCCCCGAAGAGAAAAAAGAGAACCTTAAGGCTTTTGCCAACTCAATTCTTAACAGAAACCTATAATATTCAAAGGAATAAAGAATGCCTTACCGCCGACTGCCTAAAACCGACCAGGCACGCATACGCGCCTTAAGAGCTGCTGTAGAGAGCAGTGTGGATAATGGTGTGTTCACGAATGTACTTTCCCATAATACCTACTACCGTGCAAAGAATATGCTTGAGAACCTTTCGCGTGAAGTCGGTGTGTATAAGCGATGTGTGCAGGAGCAATCCTCAAAACGAGGCAATGAAGCATACGAGGCTGCATTGAAAAAGGCACGTATGTATGTTTCGCACTTCATTCAGGTTCTGAGCATGTCTATAATGCGTGGCGAGATTGCCCGTAGCAAGCGTCCATATTACGGCCTGCCGGAGAATGAGGATACCGTTCCTAATCTTTTCTCTGAATCGGCTGTGTTGGAATGGGGATTGAAGATTATGGAAGGGGAACGCCGCCGTCAGGCCGAGGGCGGTGTGCCGGTATATAACCCTACAATGGGCAGGGTGTCTGTCGTGTTTGAACTGTTCAAGGAGATGTATGACAGGCAGCAGATGCTGCAGCAAAGGACCGGGGATGCTTTGCATAATATTTCTGATATGCGTTTTGAAGCCGATGAGATTATTTTTGAAGCCTGGGCCGAGATTGAGAAAGCGTTTGCCGGTTTTGAAGGCAAGGCACGTATAAAGAAGTGTGCGGAGTATGGCGTGATATATTATGAACGTCCCGACCGCAAATCAAAAAAAGAGCTTTGATTCTAATGCCGGAATTCATAGACACACATACGCATCTGTTTGTTCAGGAGTTCAACGATGACAGGAATGCAACGGTTGAACGCGCATTGTCGGCCGGAGTAAGAACTTTATGTCTTCCTTGCATTGATGAATCCTCGATTGAACCAATCCGGGAAATGTGCAGGGAGTATCCCGGTATCTGTCACGCGATGATAGGGCTACATCCTACTGAGGTCGGTGATGATTACCGAAGTGTGCTGGAACGTATGCATGCAACCCTTAAAAAAAACCGTGAATTCATTGCTATAGGTGAAGTCGGTCTCGATTTCTATTGGGATGATACCCGCAAAAGAGAGCAGACCGATGCTCTCGTGCAGCAGATAGAGTGGGCTGCCGAAACCGGGTTGCCGTTAGCGATACATTCCCGTAGTGCGTTTGATGAACTCTATTCTGTAATGGAGAGTTACCGTTCAAGAGGTCTGTCGGGTGTGTTCCATTGTTTCTCCGGCAGTGAAGAGGAGGCGCATAAATTGCTGTCGTTCGATGGCTTCTATTTGGGCATTGGCGGTGTGGTTACATACAGGAAATCGCTCTTGCCTGCAGTGTTGGCGTCTGTTCCTCTTGAAAGGATTGTGCTTGAGACCGATTCGCCCTATCTTCCTCCGGTACCGTATCGCGGAAAACGCAACGAAAGTTCATATATACCTTATATAGCACAGTTCCTGGCAACATTGTACGGTTGCAGCGTCGAAAGGGTAGCGGAGGTTACGACTGCCAATGCAATGCGCCTTTTTCCAAAAATAAACGGATGATGGATATTGAAAGGATAGATATATTCGATAATTTTGAATCGCCGGTCATAATTGCCGGTCCATGCAGTGCCGAGAGTGAAGAACAGGTAATGTCTGTTGCTTCGAAGCTCTCGGAGAATGGTATCGGCATATTCCGTGCCGGTGTGTGGAAGCCGAGAACACGTCCTGGCTGTTTCGAAGGTATTGGAAAGGAAGCATTGCCGTGGCTGCAGAGAGTGAAGCGTGAATATCCGATGTCTGTCGCCATTGAGGTAGCTACCGCAGAACATGTAGAAATGGCTCTCTCTGCCGGCATAGACATGCTTTGGGTAGGTGCAAGGACAACAGCCAATCCCTTTGCAGTGCAGGAGATTGCCGATGCTTTGCATGGAGCCGATATTCCGGTACTCGTGAAGAATCCTGTCAATCCAGATATAGAACTATGGATAGGTGCTTTTGAGAGGTTGTATAATTCCGGAATAAGGAAACTGGGTGCTATACATAGAGGTTTCTCTTCGTATGGGGAGAAGTTCTTTCGCAACTCCCCTCAGTGGCAACTGCCTATCGAACTGCGTCGTCGTCTTCCTTTGTTGCCTGTAATATGTGACCCAAGCCATATTGCCGGCAAAAGAGAACTTATAATGATGCTCTCCCAGCAAGCGATGGATTTGAACTTCGACGGCTTGATGATAGAGACTCACTGCAATCCTGTATGTGCTCTAAGCGATGCGCGTCAGCAGGTTACCCCGGATGAACTCAAAGTGATTCTTTCAAAGTTGGTCCGCCGCTCTCCCGATATGCTTTCATCCGATTTCTCTTCATACCGCAAGCAGATAGACTCCATAGACGAAGAGATCATACGTCTTCTTTCTAAACGTATGGAGATTGCGCGTGAGATTGGTGAGGTCAAACGTGAGAAGGGCTTGACGGTATTCCAGCCGTTCCGCTATAATGAGGCAATGGAGCGGTGTGCTAAGGGCGGAGCAGACGGTAAGCTCGATGCTGATGCCCTCAAGGCAATCTTTGAATCGATACATTCGGAAAGCATACGCCAGCAGCTCTCCATTATCAATAAGAATATAAAGTAGCGGATGAGAATAAGAACTTTCTTCGGTCTGTTGTTTGCGTTGACAGAAATGTGTCTGTTGTCGTGCAACAAAGCAGTTACGGCGGATGTGAACGGTAGCGAGATTGCTTTTTCTCACTCGTCATTGCTTCGTGTTGTGGAGAGCGATGGCTATACCGTAGCCGAAGTCAGAAATCCATGGGGCGAAGGCGTGCTTCAGCGTTATATTCTTGTACCGCGTGATTCTGCGGTTCCCGAAAATGTTCCTGAAGGCCGCTTGTTGCGTGTTCCTTTGGAGAGAGTAATCCTGTTTTCGGGTGTTCATGCATCGCTTCTCGAAGAGTTGGGTGCTGTAGATGCCGTTTCGGGTGTTTGTGATGCGAAATATATGTATTCAGTTCCTGTAAGGGATGGCATTGCAGCCGGTAAGATAACGGATTGCGGAAGCTCGCTGAATGTGAACAGTGAGAAGGTCGTGCAGGTAAATCCCGAAGCGATATTTGTGTTGCCGTACGAAAACGGCGGTTACGGCAAACTGGAGAATCTGCCGTTTCCTTTGGTTGAATGTGCCGATTATATGGAGACTTCTCCTCTGGGATGTGCAGAATGGATGCGTTTTTATGGCCGTCTCTTCGGTAAGGCCGAAGAAAGCGATTCTCTGTTCATGCATATATGCAGCGAATACGAACACCTGCGTGAGATTGCCAATGGCTCAGATGTACGTCCGTCGCTGATGTGCGAACTCAAAAGCAGTTCTGCATGGTATGTGCCTGCCGGAGAAAGCACTATGGGGCAACTTTACAAGGATGCCGGTGCCGATTATCTCTTCTCGTCATACAAGGGCAGCGGTTCGGTTCCTCTCTCCTATGAAGTGGTGCTGGATAAGGCAGCGGATGCAGATATATGGCTGATAAAGTATAATTCTCCAACCGACAAGAGCAAATCCTCCCTTCTTGATGAGTTTGCCGGCTATGGCAATTTCAAGCCTTTGAAAGATGGGTGCGTATTCGGATGCAATACACATAGGAACAATATCTTTGAGAATACTTCTTTCCATCCCGAAAGGTTGCTTAAGGAACTTGTGGCAATTTTTTATCCCGATTTGATGACCGATTATGAAACAGAGTATTATGAAAAGCTTCGCTGATAGGAAAACAGTTGCATTGCCGCTCCTCTTCATTTTTCTTATACTCCTTTTTATGGCTAACATGATATGGGGAGCTGTCGATATTCCTGCAAAGGATGTCCTTGCTGTTCTCTCCGGTGGCGACAGTGGACGTGAGTCATGGAACTACATAATTCTTGAGACACGTCTTCCGCAGGCTGTTGCAGCCTTGCTTGCCGGTGCTTCGATTTCAGTGGCGGGCCTTATGCTGCAGACTCTGTTCGGGAATCCTCTTGCCGGTCCTGAGGTATTGGGAATAAGCGGTGGAGCAGGTCTTGGTGTTGCAATAGTTATGTTGTTATCGCATGGCGTATTCGCTATCGGGGATTTCGGTATGGCCGGCCATGCAGCGATGTTGTCAGGTGCCTTTATGGGAGCAATGCTTATAATAGCTGTTGTCCTCTTTCTCTCTTCCCTGCTCGTGAACAAGATTTTTCTGCTTATAGCCGGTGTCGCGATAAGTTATCTTACCTCTTCGGTCATCTCCATTTTGAACTACGTGGCTACAGCAGAGGGGGTACATTCATATCTTATATGGGGAATGGGCAGTTTCAGTGCTGTTTCAATGGAGCAGTTACCCCTTTTTGCTTTCTTGCTCTCGGTTCTTATCTTCTGCTCTTTATTGATGATGAAGCCTCTTGATGCACTTCTTCTTGGTGATGCCTATGCCGGCAACCTTGGAATAAATGTAAGGTTGTCCCGCTTTCTTCTTTTAGTGATAACAGGGCTGCTTATAGCTGTTGTTACAGCCTTTTGCGGTCCTATCTCTTTCTTGGGGCTTGCCGTACCGCATTTGGCACGTTTGTCAATCGGAAGCAATAACCATAGAGTGCTCTTGCCTGCTACAATGCTTTTGGGCGGCTGTATGGCCTTGTTGTGCAATTCTCTCACAATGATTCCTGGAGAGGGCGGTCTGTTGCCTCTGGGTGCTATAACTCCAATTATCGGGGCTCCTGTAATCATATATGTCATACTTCGTGACAGGCTTTTGTGGAAATGAACACAGTACTTGCATGTATTTGTACTATTTTCTAAGGTATCATCTCTTTTGTGTAAATAATTTTGTATAAACTGAAAAAAGGGGTTAATTTTGCATCCTTAAATTCAAACGGAAGTTTCCTGTAGCAAATGAGTTGTAGCATGAATGGCATGTAGTTCTATATGCAATGGCATCTGCAAGGAAACATGCCTTTCTCTATTGGGGGAGGCTTCTTTATTTTAATGAATTATGAAGATACAACTGAGAAGCGCGCAATGTACAGAAGGACGCCGTATGGCTGGCGCACGTGCGTTGTGGATTGCCAACGGCATGAAGCGTGAGATGTTCGGCAAGCCCATAATAGCCATTGCCAATTCATTCACTCAACTAGTTCCGGGGCATACTCATCTGCATGAGGCCGGGCAGATTGTAAAGGCTGAGATAGAAAGACTCGGCTGTTATGCGGCTGAGTTCAATACTATTGCTATAGATGACGGTATTGCCATGGGACACGACGGAATGCTCTATTCCTTGCCGTCGCGTGACATTATTGCCGACAGTGTCGAATATATGTGCAATGCCCATAAGGTGGATGCTCTTGTATGCATATCTAACTGCGACAAGATAACTCCGGGCATGCTTATGGCTGCCATGCGGCTTAATATACCTACTGTGTTCGTTTCGGGAGGCCCAATGGAGAAGGGTACATGGAAGAACGAGAACCTCGACCTTGTCATTGCTATGGTAAAGGCTGCAGATACCTCTGTAAGCGATGAAGAACTTGCAGAGATTGAGAAACGCTCTTGTCCAGGCTGCGGCTGCTGTTCGGGCATGTTCACTGCAAACTCCATGAACTCGCTGACCGAGGCTATCGGCCTTTCGTTGCCGGGCAACGGAACGATACTTGCAACACACCGTAACCGTGTACAGCTTCTAAAGGATGCGGCAAAGCAGATAGTAGAGAATGCCATGAAGTATTATGGCGAAGGTGATGAGAGCGTTCTGCCAAGAAGTATAGCTACACGTGATGCATTCCTGAATGCAATGACGCTTGATATTGCAATGGGCGGTTCTACAAATACGATACTTCATCTTCTGGCTGTAGCTCAGGAGGCTGGAGTCGATTTCAAGATGAGTGACATAGATGCACTCAGCCGCAAGGTTCCCTGTCTATGCAAGCTGGCTCCTAACGGACCTTTGTACAGTGTACAGGACTGCGGGCGTGCAGGAGGCATCATCGGCATCATGGGTGAACTTGCCAAGGGCGGTTTGCTCAATACTGCAGTCAAACGTGTCAACGGAGCTACATTGGCAAGTGACATTGAAAGATATTCCATTACAGGAGAGTGTGTGGGTGAAGAGGCGAAACGCATATACAGTACAGCTCCGGCCAATGTGTTCTGCAATACAATGGGTGCGCAGGAGTGTATGTACGACACTCTTGATACCGACCGCGAGAATGGCTGCATACGCTCTTTGGAACATGCATATACGCGTGACGGAGGTCTTGCGATACTGTTCGGAAATATAGCTCAGGACGGTTGTGTCGTAAAGACGGCCGGTGTGGATGAGAGTATATGGCGTTTCTCAGGCAAGGCCCGCGTTTTTGACTCGCAGGAGGCTGCCGTGGAAGGTATTCTTGGCGGTGCAGTCCAGGCCGGTGATGTGGTTGTGATAATATACGAAGGCCCTAAGGGAGGGCCTGGAATGCAGGAGATGCTTTATCCTACATCCTATATAAAGTCGCGTCATCTTGGCAAGGAGTGTGCATTGATAACCGACGGCCGTTTCAGCGGAGGTACTTCGGGATTGAGCATAGGACATATATCTCCCGAAGCTGCTGCCGGAGGTAATATCGGCAAGCTGCGCGACGGTGATATAATAGAGATTGATATACCGGCACGTACAATTAACGTCAAACTTACAGATGAGGAACTTGCCGCGCGTGAGATGTTCCCCCTTACACGTGACCGCGTAGTGTCGAAGAGCCTCAAGGCTTATGCCAATATGGTTAGTTCGGCCGATAAGGGTGGAATAAGAATAATAGACTGACAACTATGGGAAAAGAGAGAATAACAGGCAGTGAGGCTCTTTTGCGCTCACTCATAAACGAGGGGGTAGATACTATATTCGGCTATCCCGGCGGTTCAATCATGCCGGTTTTCGATGCTTTATACGATCATCGCAATGATTTCCGCAACGTGCTTGTACGCCATGAGCAGGGTGCTGTTCATGCCGCACAGGGTTATGCGCGTAGCTCAGGAAAGGTCGGCGTAAGCATCGTTACCAGCGGCCCTGGTGCAACAAACACGCTTACAGGCATAAGCGATGCTATGCTCGACAGTACACCGGTCGTGGTTATAGCCGGTCAGGTAAGTACGGGGGTGTTGGGTACAGATGCATTTCAGGAGATTGACTTTGTTGGTATAACACAGCCTATTACCAAATGGAGTTACCAGATACGTCGCCCTGAGGATATAGCATGGGCTGTTGCTCGTGCATTCTATATTGCAGGTACTGGCCGTCCCGGTCCCGTGGTGCTTGACTTCAACAAGGACGCTCAGGTAGCGATGCTCGACTACGAGCCGGCAAAAGTTGATTGTGTACGCAGCTACATACCTTATCCCACTCCTTCCCGTAATGCCATAGAGGAGGCTGCAAGACTTGTCAACGAGTCGCAACGTCCGCTTCTTCTTGTAGGGCAGGGTGTCGAATTGGGTGAGGCGCATGAGGAACTTAAGGCCTTCATCGAGAAAGCTGATATTCCTGCAGCCCGTACACTCATGGGGCTCTCTGCTTTGCCTACAGACCATCCTCTCTGCGTAGGCATGTTAGGCATGCATGGCAATTATGGTCCTAATTTCAATACCAATGAGTGTGACCTGCTTATTGCTGTAGGAATGCGTTTCAGCGACCGTGTTACGGGCAAGCTCTCGACATACGCAAAGCAGGCTAAGATAGTCCATATAGATATTGACCATGCCGAGATAAACAAGAATGTAACAGTGGATGTACCTATAGTGGGCGATTGCAAGGAGGTGCTGCCTCTTCTTACGGCTCTTGTGGACAAGGCCGAGCATAAGGAGTGGATTGAGAGCTTTGCAAGGTATAATGCAATAGAGCATGAGAAAGTTACGGTAAAGGCTTTGAATCCAGGAAGCGGTCCTCTGCTTATGGGCGAGGTCGCACGTAAAGTGAGCGAGGCTACAGCAAACAGCGCAATACTTGTTACCGATGTGGGGCAGAACCAGATGATGTCGGCACGTTATTTCAAATATACAAAGCCTCATAGCATACTCACGTCCGGAGGTCTTGGAACAATGGGCTATGGCCTGCCTGCAGCCATCGGTGCAAAGATTGCGATGCCCGAACGTACAGTCTGCCTTTTTACCGGTGACGGAGGTATGCAGATGAATATACAGGAGTTGGGTACCATAATGGAGCAGGGTACTGCGGTAAAGATAATTCTTCTGAACAACAACTACCTAGGCAATGTACGCCAATGGCAGGAACTCTTCTTCAATCACCGCTATTCATGGACTCCGATGCTGAATCCCGACTATGCTCTGATTGCGCAGGGTTACGGCATTCCGTCACGCCTTGTCATCGAGCGTAATGAGCTCGATGATGCCATTGCAGAAATGCTTGCGGCACCGGGACCTTTCCTGTTGCATGTGGCAGTAATGGAAGAGGCTAATGTAATGCCGATGACACCTCCGGGTGCTTCGGTAAATGAGATGATTTTTGAATAAATGGATATGGACAAGAAACTGTTTACTATAATCATATATACTGAGAATATAGCCGGTATGCTTAATCAGGTTACAGCCGAGTTTACACGTCGCATGATGAACATAGATACTATAACGGCTTCATCGTCATCAGTCGAGGGCGTTCACCGTTATACAATCTCTCTGTGGGGCGAAGAGGATTCCGTGCAGAAGGTTACAAAGCGTATAGAGAAGAAAGTGGATGTGCTCAAGGCTGATTATTATACCGACAATGAGATTTTCTTCCAAGAAGTTGCGCTGTACAAGCTTTCGACTCCTGTCATGTTGGAGAACAGCGAGGTCTCAAGGACCATACGTCACAACAATGCTCGTGTAATGGAGGTGAATCCGACATATACTGTCGTGGAGGTTACCGGTTCTACTGATGATATCGTAAGGCTGTATGACCAGTTCGTAGCTCAGAACTGCATGCTGCAGTTCGTGAAGTCCGGTCGTGTGGCTGTACCGCGCTCTGCTCAAGAGGTGCTTGGAGAGTATCTTTTCAATGAAGACTATAAGCGTAAGCCGGTAAAGGATGTAGAGTAATTTCATCGCATTCGCAGAGTGCTTATAACTCTTTGCGTGTATAAATAGGGAAAATCCTCGTTTATTGTAGGATTTTTCCCTATTTCTTTGTCGTGGCACTTACTATTTTTGTATCAGAAATAGTAACAAATAAAAGATGGGCTTATGAAAAGGGTAGTATTGTTTCTTTTGGCTTTGATTCCATTTGTTTCAATGGCACAGTATGACGAGGTCTATTTCGTTCCCAAGAAGGAGAAGAAGACAGTTGTCATAAAGAGTTCGGAAGAGTGCTATTTTGTCGATGCGGAAGAATATGTCTCCAATGATGCTTCTGAATACAACGAATATGCAGAAGGTGTGTATGAAGAAGATACATTGACTCTGAATATCGACGATCTTGTATCTGCGACCGAGCGTGTATCATATACGAATGATCCGGACTTGTATTTTGACAATGATTACAGTTACTCTACACGTATTGTACGTTTTCGCAGTCCAGGCCGTTTATACTCCAGCAGTCTCCGTTGGGACTTGGTATATGGTTGCGGAATAAATGACTGGCTCGTGTATGATAACGGATATAGCATAGATATATATCCCACTGTCAATAATCCATTGTATCATTGGGGAAGATACAACTATTCTCTCGGTTTCTATAGAACATGGAATCTGGCTGCCTATAAAAGCACTTGGCTAGGGTTGAGCAATCATTTTGCTTGTTTCAGTCCTGCATGGTACGACAGTCCCGACTGGTGGTATCATTATAATATATCATGGGGACATAACCACTATTGGTATAGGGCATGGAATCCGCCTCATAAGGTGTATAGGGATATCCCTGTAAACCACAATATGTACAAAAGAAACGGATATGTCAGAAGGGAAGGCTCAAATGTTGTTAACAACGGCCGGGGAGACCGTGGAATGCGTAGAGGAGGTACTGGCTCATCAAGATTCGTAAACAAGGAAAACAAACCTGGAATAGCGATAGGCGGTGCTTCAATACGTAAAGAACAAGACAGAAGAGGAAGGGACGGCAAGGTTGTTTCAAATGACAAAAAGTTCCGTAAAGGTGAACGTGGAGACGGTACTGGAATGCGTCGTCAACGGCCGGATAGAAGAATGGACCTTCGTGACGGGAACCGTACGTTAAGAATAAATGATAAAAAGAACAATACGGATAACAACGTTGGGACATCGGTCAAGAAATACCGTCAGCAGCCTAGCCGTGGGAATGGACTTTCACTAAAGGCTGTAAACGGAAAAGGCAACAAGAACGAGAGAAAGAGTGTTGACAGGAATCAGCAACGCCATGGCTATTCTTCATCGTCAGACAATGGAGGCAACAAGCGTAGGGTAGAGGGTGTGAGTGTACGTGAACAACGCAGAGGTAAAGAGAGTAGTTATGGGAACGGTTCTTCAAGGAGTTATAACCGTCCAAGCAGTACAAGCGTGACACGTTCTAGAGGTGGCTCAGAGTCATCGTTCCGTAGCTCAGGTTCCAGCTCTAGGGATTCCGGCTCATCATTCCGCAGTTCCGGCTCAAGTTCCAGAGGCTCCGGCTCATCATTCCGTAGCTCAGGTTCCGGTTCTTCATCAAGAGGAGGCTCACGTAGCTCACGCCGATAGTGATATGAGAAAAACAATAGAGAATAAATAATATAAAATGTTTGCTATGAAAAAAGTACTATATGCATTGTTGTTCTTGCCATGTTGTCTTGCATCGCAGAATATGTATAATGTGATTCCAGCAGCAGATAATAATCTTACAGGTACTGCACGTTTTGTAGGTATGGGCGGCTCTATGAGCGCTTTGGGCGGAGACGTGTCTGTTATAGGAACCAATCCGGCAGGAATTGCTCTGTTCCGTTCCAATGACTTCAGTTTTACTGCGAGTGTGAATTTCAATAAGTCAGAAGCGGAATATGTTGCACGAAAGTCCAAAAGCGATGTTTCGTACGTAGGTCTTGACAATATCGGCTTTGTGCTTTCAAATCCCATTTTCGACAATGATTGGAAATATTTGAACTTTGGTATAAACTATAACAGGAAGAATAACTTCAAAGAGGATTTTGAGATGTCCGGTCTGGCAGACGGTTTCTCGCAACAGTATATAATAGATGATATCTATCGCCGTAATCCTTTTGCTATTGACGGTCTTAGTGAGGAAATGTATTCCGGCTTCAATTTCAATTGGCTGACACTTCTTATGGCAGAGGGTTATTATGGCTATGAAGATGCCAAGGACTTTATTACAGATCCTAACGGCTTGTTGCTGATGGCTCCCGACGAGATAGGATATTACAGCGAGAAGCGTGGCGGTGTTGACAACGTGGAACTTAATGTTTCTGCGAACTATAACGATTTCTTGTATTTAGGTGTGACATTAGGTTTCTCAAACATCGATTACAGTAATTACAGCTGTTATTTTGAGAATGACAAATTAGGCGAAATTTATTCAATCGTAAACAATTATAGGGTAGAAGGAAATGGCGTGAACCTGAAACTGGGTGCTATTATACGTCCTTTCAAGTATTCTCCTTTCAAGATCGGTCTTGCTGTACATTCTCCTACTTGGTATAAGCTTACAGATATCTATTCTTCATCAATAGCTGCTACCGATGGCTATATTTATGACACTCGTGATCCGGAGCGTTTCTGTGATGAGGTGAGGATTGACTATAAGGTATCAACACCATGGCGTTTGAATGCTTCAATGTCATATACTTTCGGTACGTTTCTGGCCTTGAACGCAGAATATGAATATGCCGATTATTCGTCAATGGAATTCTCTTCCGGCAGAGCCGTTTCAAAGGCGCAGAATCAAGAGGTTGAACGGAATTTGAAGGCACAGCATACTTTCCGTGTCGGCGCTGAATGCAAGTTGGGTAACTTCAGCATCAGAAGCGGTTATTGCCACAATACCTCTCCATTTGAAAAAGATGCATACAAGAATCTGGATAATGCGAATATAACTGATACATCAACAGACTATGTCAATAAACTGAAGAAGGATATCCTTACAATAGGAGGCGGTTACCGTTACAAGAACTTCTACTTCGATGTTGCATATATGCTGCAGACGCAGAAAGCGGATTTTTATCCATTCTACGATACCGAATATGAGAATCCTGCGGCAAATGTTGAATATACCAACAGTTCAGTGATAGCTACTATGGGAATACGTTTCTGATCAGCGCTGTTTCTTGCGCCAGAAATTGAATCCTGCATAAATGTTTATTACACCGAATCCGTTCAGTATTGACAGGGCCTCTTTCCTGTAGGAGTAGGTGTGTGAGATTACAGACGCGCCGGCAAAGTATTTACCATTGTTATATACTATTGCCGCGCGTGTTATCAGGTCGAAGTTGATGTTTGACAGTATTTCGTTGCTGTCCGACATCCTGAGTGATGTGTTCTTGTATCCGATAGCAGGAGTTACAGAAATGTTTGCAAGACAGTTATGTGCAAAGACCCAGTTGTAGCTGTACCCGAAGTTTACTCCAAAGTCCTTGTACTTTATATACTTGAATTTCAGTTCGGGGGCGAGCTGTTTCTGAATTACAGGCGAGAGCTTGCTATGGTCGAAACTGAATGACTGCTCATTGTAGTTTATTCCGAGGATGAATGAACCGGCACTTATACGCTGTATTGTGGTCTGGCTGTATGCTGCCGGGTAGGAAAATTTCTTGTTGTTGAAAATGTAATAGACATTTACTCCTTTCTGCCTTACCGTCAATCCCCCGATTCCTTTGTTCTCATTCAGATATTTGTCTGCTTCGCCGGAGAAGCCTTTGTGGCTACGTACTCTGAATCCTTTGTCTCTCTTACGGTAGAACAAGTCTATGCCGATTTTTGAGGTGTAAAAGCTGAAGTTAAAGTCTCTTTGTGGCGCACCTTTGTCTAAATTGAAACTATATCCGATGAACAGCCATCTCCAGCCGATATACAATCCAGCCTTGCTGCTTATGTCAGGCATTAGTGTAAATCCTTGACTGCCATTGCCGGCCGAAAACCTGTAATACTCAAAATTGTATGAGTATTGTGGCATGACTGTGAAGTTGTATTTGTTCGGGGTTATATATATGCTGTCTTTGGTATCAAGGTATTTCTCTATTACTCCTTCGGTCTTGTCCAGTATCTTGTGTGCATTCTTGGTAATGAACTGTGTAAACCCGCTTAATATGCCATTGTGTCCGTTCGCCTCGTCCTGAGAAAACGCGAGGTTTGCTGTGAGCAGCATGGCTATTGTCACAATGCATCTCACAAAGTTGCCTTTAGAGTGCTTCCTTACAGTCATTTAAACAATTTTACCGAGAATTTTGTCCAGAACCCAATTTGTGGGGGTTGCACTTATGCTGTCACAAGTGCAGGTCCCTTTCTTCTGCAGATGTTCTACAATGCTTCTTATCAAAGGAAGTTGTACGTATGGAGGATTCGGTATATTGAACGTTGTCGTACCGCTCTCGTTACGAAGCTCTATCGGTTCAAATGTGAATACCGAGAACTTGATAGTGCCTTTGCTTCCGAATATTTCAATGTGATCCTCTTTTGATGATTCGTCCGATACGAAGCACCATGAACCGGAACCGGGAATTCCCGTCTCGAACTTGAAACAAGCACTGACAGTGTCCTCAGCCTTGTATAATCCACCTCTGTTTGCAGCATAGCCTTCTGCGTAAAGAATGCATCCGAACATCTCTTGCAACAAATCTATCTGATGCGGTGCAAGGTCGTAGAAATAACCTCCGCCGGCAATATCAGGTATAACTCGCCATGGCAGATTGTCGCGGTTGTAGTCGAGGTCCCGTGGCGGTACCGAGAAACGTATCTGCACATTAAGGACATTGCCGATTTGAGGCAACAGCTCCCTTACCTTCTGGAAATAAGGCAGGTATCTTCTATAGTATGCGACAAAGCATGGTACCTGTGTCTCTCGTGATATGCGGTTTATGCGTGTACAATCCTCGTAGCTCGCTGCAAGTGGCTTCTCAACATATACAGGCTTGCCTGCTTTCATCGACATTATCGCATATGTCGCATGCGAAGACGGAGGAGTCGCAATATATACTGCGTTTACTTCCGGGTCGTCTATGAGTGCTTGGGCATCGGTGTACCATCGTGTTATATTATGCCTTTTTGCATAATTCCTGGTCTTTTCTCTGTCACGTCCCATTACTGCCACAACCTCAGAACCTTTGACAAGAGGGAACGCTGGTCCGCTTTTCTTTTCTGTGGCCTCTCCGCAACCGATGAATCCCCATTTGATGTTGATGTTCATACTTCCCGAATATCTTTAATTGTAGAAGTTCCATGACAGTCCCATCCAGAGCACGGCCGGTGTAATCGGGTGGTGCGGTACAAGGAAATAGTTTCTTTTGCCGGTACCCTCATTCACATGATAGTATTTTACATAGAATCGTGTCTGCTTGAGCAGGAAGTTGGCATATACGCTTGCTACAGGATAATTTCCTATCTTTATCTTGTCATGCGGGTTCTGCTGAACAAACTGGCCAAGTGCCGGAGCGTAATCAGGCGCATAATATTCAGTGAAGTATCTTACATCTGCTCCAAGCTCTGTGTTGAGGACCTTTGCAATCTTGAATTTTATGAAGAGGTTTGCATATGCATTCAATTTTGGAAGTGGCAGAATATCCTCTTTGTTACTGGTCTGGAACGTGAAGGCTGTGTTCAAGTAGAACTTCCATATCTTGAAATCCTGTTCAAGCATTGCCGAGAACACTCTTATTCCGCTGTTCTGTTTAATGCTGAAGCGGTTGAGATATGTCTTCCCCTTGTCATTGCTGATAGCCTCGTTGGCAATATATGTATAGTCCTTTATGTTCTCGAATCCAACAGAGAGTCTTGTCTTCCATGCCGGAATTTCCAGTTTTCCTTCTATTCTTGTCCTTAGCTCATTGTCAAGATTGTCGTTATCCCACCAGTAATGAGCCGAATGATAATGGCGGTAGTAGAAAGAAGGACGGTTGTTCTTTGCAAAGGCATGGGCTGTAAGCTTTACATCTTTTTTCCAAAGTTTCATATTCAGTTCTGCCTTTCCGTCAAGCGAGAATGTTCCTATCTCATCACCTGATATTGCGGTTTCTCCTTCTACCCGATATTTCAGGAATTTTCCGATATTGCTTGATATTGCACCTCCAATCTTGATGATGTGTTCACTGTATTTTCTTTCGTACGCCTTCTTTTTTCCGGGGATGGTATCTGGCAACATGTAGTTGTTGTAGCTATATGAAGCAAATGCGGTTATATCTGCAAATGCCCATCTGCTGAATCCTTTGCATAACGACAATGCTACCTTGTTTTCTATCGTTGTTCCTGTGGCGTAGTCAACAGAGTCATGTGGCAAATAAGTGTCGGCATAATAGTTGGTCGGCCATTGGTGGCTTATGTACTCTCTCCTGTCACGTGTCATCTTGAATGTATGCGTAATCCTTGAGACTTTTATGAACTTCCTCTCAAGAGAGTCCGTTGCCATTCCATTGCTGTCCATTACTGCCTCATCGCGATAGAATCCCATGTTGTAGTTATGTGAGAAATAGACATTGTAAACCTCATTTCTGTTCCAGTTCTTTTCTAGCTTTACAGGAATGTCTGTAGTTCCGAAGTTGCTGTTCGAACCGTCTGTTTCCTCAGGCCGTGTGATGTATCTGTCGTCCGTAATACCTCCGTTCTCGGCCTGTTTCATATGGTAACGGCTGGCGAGAAGGTGATAATTGTATCTGTCGCTTCTGTAGAAAGAGAATAGCGAGAAGTTCATAAGTGCGCTTGACTGGTTGTCGTATCGTCCGCGGGCATAAAGGTAGTCGAAAAGAAAGCCTATACCGAAGTGCTTGCCGGCATTTGTAGTGAAATATGCTCTGACACGGTCATCACCTTCCACCTTGTCTCCTGACGAGTGGTAGCTGAGGTTTGTGTATGGGGATTTGGTATCGGTAAATATGAAGCGTCCCGGTTTAGTGTAAAAATAATCGTACGGCTGGAGAAAATCGAAACTTGTATCAGTAGGCCTGTCGAAAAATATTCTTGACTGGCGTGGCGTACCCATACTTCCCAGAAAGTTGTATTCGCCTCTCATTCCTTCTGTCAAGTGCCAATTCTGAAACATGTACTGTGCCGTGTCTGCATCAATATGAATCGGGTCTCCCGATTCTTCCTCAATGCGCCATTGGTGTATCTCCTTAGGAACAATGAGATCTACCTTTGTCGAGTCGTTCCGGCTTTTCTTGAAGGGGTTGAAAGAGTCGCCGCTGCCGAATCCGCTGCTGACATTTCCTCCTCCGCTCTGGTGGCTCTGCAGGTTTTGTGCCGGCAAGGTTGCGGATAGCATGCATAACAATAGCAATACTGCCTTCTTCATCATTGTCGTAGCTGTTAGTTCTTAATTCACGAAACGTAAGATATACTCGAAAATCTTCAATGACAAAGCTGCGATTCCGGTGTAGAAGTATTCACGGCCATCGCTGTCAACCAGATAGAGTATCAGCGTTGCTGCTGCAGCAATTATGAATAGCGTGTTTATAATAAGCCTTGCCTTGTCAAGTTTTCTCATTCCTTTCTTGTTTTATCTGTTCAGTTCTTGTTTCAGTTCCTCAATGAGCTGGTCCTTGAGTTCAATGGTCTTTCTGCGGAACTTTCCTTCGAACTTCTTGAGGCCGCCCTTCTTGTTGAATGCATGCTCGTCGGTAATCCACTCCTCGGCTTTCATCTTTATGCCTCCGTTCTCATCCTCGTCATCATACCAATATGTAATGCGTGACATGTTGAACTTGCAGAATCCGTCACCTGCTGTGAGTGTCAGGTAGTAATATATTCTGGCCCTGCTTAGAACAAGAAACTTGTTCTTGAAGACGATGTACTCTTCGCCTCTGATTACCGTTGTTGCCGGTTGCTCGCTTTCGAACCTCTTTACGGAAATTATAGTAGGCTCAACAAATCTTGATGTTATCCAGTCGTTTATTCTTTTTTCTATGTCGGCCGATGTCAAACCGTCAGCCTTTATAGTCTCTTCGAATGTTACTTTGCCGTTGGTTACATTTACGGTGCCAGTCTGGAATTTTGGCTCAACGGTACGGTCTTTCTTCTTGAACAGCTGTGCCGATGCTGTAGTGCAGATTAGCATTAAAGCAATAATTGGCAATAATCTTCTCATAAATATATAAATTTAATATTACCTGTTATGTTCATTTTGCGAAGATAATATAAAACTGAAAAGAAAACAAGTTTATTCATCCTATTGCTGAAGCTTTTGACTCTTGCTTCTTGAATTATTCCCATGTGATGTTTGCCGGCGTATTCAGCATTTGCACTCCTCTTCAAAAAAACATGCTTATTTTTGTGATTACTCCTAACTTGTACTATCTTTGTTCTTCAATTCTGGATTTTGTAAAGCGTATATTCATGGGCAAATCAAAAAATAACATAAATAAGAAGGGTGCTATAAGAACAGTTCTTTTGAATATTCTGGCAATGGCCCTCGTGGTAGTTGTTGTACCGTATCTTGTACTTATGTGGCTTGATAGTTATACTCATCATGGTGAATCCTATGCAGTACCCGATGTCTGTGGCATGCAGCTCGAAGATGCCAAGCAGCTGTTGCGTGACAATCATCTTGATCTTGAGATAGTTGACTATAAATACAAGAAGGGAGCAGCCGAGAACGAAGTGGTGGAGCAGAATCCCGTTGCGAATTCCAAGGTGAAGGAGGGACGTAAGATAATGCTTACCATGAGCAGTACGGCCCTTCCTATGGCAATAATCCCAAGTGTTATTGACAACTGTTCCTTGCGTGAGGCGGAAGCGCGTCTCAAGTCCTCTGGTTTTGTTGTGCTGGGTACTGAGGTTATACGTGGAGAGAAAGAGTGGGTTTATGCCGTTAAGTATGATGGCAGGAAACTTTCTAATGGCGAGAGTGTTCCTAAGGGCGCCGGCCTTGTCATTGTCATGGGCAGCGGGAATGAGCCTGAACCGGATGAGATTATTGTAGATGAAATTTATTTTGACTGATAATGTCTCAGTTCTCTGACAGTAACGGTTTTGACGAGGTTCTGCTCAATGCGGACGAGCTGGAAATGGAGGAGTCTCTTTTCCGGGAGATGCGTATTGTCGTAGATAAAGGCCAGTCACCTATTCGTATCGATAAATTCCTTATTGACCATGTTGCGAATACGTCGCGTAACAAGATACAGCAAGCGGCCGATGCCGGTTCCATTTCTGTCAATGGCAAGGTCGTAAAGAGCAACTACAAGGTAAAGCCGTGTGATGTGGTCGTGATAACGCTCAATGCAAGAGTGTATGATAACAGCATCGTCCCCGAAGATATTCCGATTGATGTCGTGTATGAAGATGACGATCTTATGGTTGTCAACAAACCGGCCGGAATGGTTGTTCATCCCGGTTGCGGCAACACTCACGGAACATTGATAAATGCAGTTGCGTGGCATCTGCGGGAGAATCCCGATTTCGACCCTAACGACCCCCAGGTAGGGCTTGTCCATAGGATTGACAAGAATACATCCGGGTTGCTTGTGGTGGCCAAGACATTTATGGCAAAGGCCCATTTGGGAAAGCAGTTCTTCAATAAGACGACAAAGCGTACATACAATGCTGTCGTGTGGGGGGCAATGAAGAACGATGCCGGTACGGTGACAGGAAACATAACCCGTAATCCCCGGAACCGTCTGCAGATGTGCGTCTCGTCCGACGACAATATAGGAAAGCATGCAGTCACTCACTATAAGGTGCTTGAAAGGCTCAGTTATGTAACCCTCGTCGAATGTAACCTTGAGACCGGTCGCACTCACCAGATAAGGGTGCATATGAAACACATAGGCCATATACTTTTCAATGATGATGTCTATGGCGGTGATGAAATTCTTAAAGGCACCAACTTCAGCAAGTACAGCCAGTTTGTACGCAATTGCTTCAAGCTATGCCCACGACAGGCATTGCATGCCAAGACATTAGGATTTGTTCATCCTGCTACTGGAGAACAGATGTTCTTCGATTCTCAATTGCCGGATGATTTTGTTTCTATGGTTGAGGCATGGCGTCGCTATTCGAGTGCAAGTGCCGGTTTTATGGAGCAATAGAGCTTCTTGTGACAAATCCTGCAGTGCTGCGGTTCTATTTGATTCTTAGATTTTCAAGCTTGTCGATTTCTCCATTGAATATGTTGATGTCAACCTTGTGTCCTATGCCCGGCAATTCTCCCTTGTCCGAGCACTGCCACATAGTCCAATTTTTGCTGACGGCAAGCGAATCGACGTAATAGTGTGCTATCCATGTAGGGTAATTGTCGAAGAACCGGTCGTCAAGGTATCTCTCCTTGTATTTCTTGTATGTGTATATCATTGGCTTTACGCCATAATGCTCCTGTATCTTGGAGATGAATATCTTCAGTTCCTGCATGAACTGTACTTTGTTGTCGGGTTTTTCCTCCACATCGACAACGGGAGGCAGGTCTCCTGTTATGACATTTACGGTCTTGATGAACATATTTGCCTGTGCCAGGCCTGTGGAATGTGTGCTGAAGTAGTGGTATGCGCCACGCATGAATCCGTGTTTCTTTGCGTTTTCCCAGTTGTAGTCGAACCGTATGTCCTTATGGTCGCTTCCTTCGGTCGCTTTCATGTAAACGAAAGTTATCGGCGCGTCCATGCTGTTCTCGCTTGCCAGCGTATTCCAATCTATCTCGCCTTGGTGGCGCGATACGTCAATTCCGTAAACCGAATATCCTTTTGGAATACATGTCGAAAAGATCTTGAGCCCTTCACATGGGGTAATAGTGTAAATGAGTCTCTTGATGAAAAGGTGGTAGGCAAAGAAGAGTGCAATTGCTGTTATTATTGTTGCAATGACAATATACTGCCAGTGCGGCATATGCTTCCTCTTTGGTGATGATGACGAACGGCGGGCAGAAGGTGTTGCCTTCTGTCCGCCGGAACTGTATTTATTCTTCTTCTTTTCTGCCATTATCTGCAGTAGGGTTTTACTTCTGCTGCTCAAGGGCAAGAGTCTTTGTGGTCTGGTCGCAAACCTCTGTCGGTCCAAAATACTGGATCGGGCCAGGGTAAACATAGCATGTCTCCTTTGCCCACTGCTCTCTGTTTGCTGCAAAAGTCTTGAACGGCGCACCGTTGAGGTCAACGAGTGCCTTCTGGATAACAGGCTTCATCTCACCGTGACGGCGCTCCATGTTCATCATCATGGTGATAGGAATACCACCGGCAACCCACTCGGCAGCAGGAGCTGTCGTGTTGCGTACCGATGACATGTAACCTGTCTTGCCGGCAGCGATGAGCTGTGATGCGTTGTAACCGAGTGCGTAGCAGTAGTCGGCATCGTAGTTCGAAGGTGCTGCGCAACGTCCTTCGTAACCGAAGAAGTGATGCTGTGCGTTGAACTTGCCTACATACTTGCCCTCTTTCTTCCATGCAGCAAGCTTGCCTGCAACCATTTCTGACAATAGCTTCTCTGTTTCGATAAGAGATACCTGTACGTTGCCGTGCGGGTCGCGGTCCATAGTGAGCTGGCGTGCAACACC
>JAZNSN010000073.1:0-40584 GCA_045591315.1 Bacteroidaceae bacterium | reverse complement strand
TAGAGCATTAGCCTTCCAAGCTGAGGGTCGCGGGTTTGAGCCCCGTCTTCCGCTCTTTTTCAACGCTGTTATAGCTCAGTGGTAGAGCACTTCCTTGGTAAGGAAGAGGTCCCGAGTTCAAGTCTCGGTAACAGCTCTGGAGAAGAGCTGTTTTGTCTTGACTAGTCAAGGCGATTGAGAGAGATATTTAGGTAAATATATTGTTATATTAAAGCTTAAAACTATGGCAAAAGAAAAATTTGAGCGTTCCAAACCACACGTAAATATTGGAACAATTGGTCACGTTGACCACGGTAAGACTACTTTGACCGCTGCCATCACAACCGTATTGGCAAAGCGTGGTCTTTCAGAGCTGAAGTCTTTCGACCAGATTGACAACGCTCCTGAGGAGAAAGAGCGTGGTATTACTATCAATACTGCACACGTTGAGTATCAGACAGAGAACCGCCACTATGCACACGTTGACTGTCCGGGTCACGCCGACTATGTGAAGAACATGGTTACTGGTGCTGCTCAGATGGACGGTGCTATCATCGTTTGTGCTGCAACTGACGGTCCTATGCCTCAGACACGTGAGCACATCCTTCTCGCTCGCCAGGTAAACGTTCCACGTCTTGTTGTATTCTTGAACAAGTGTGACGTTGTTGACGACGCTGAGATGCTCGAGCTCGTTGAGATGGAGATGCGTGAGCTTCTTTCATTCTATGAGTTTGACGGCGACAACACTCCTATCATCCGCGGTTCTGCACTCGGTGCTTTGAACGGCGTTGCAGAGTGGGAGGAGAAGGTTATGGAACTTATGGAGGCTTGTGATACATGGATTCCACTTCCTCCACGTGATATCGATAAGCCTTTCTTGATGCCTGTTGAGGACGTATTCTCAATCACAGGTCGTGGTACAGTTGCTACTGGTCGTATCGAGGCAGGTATCGTTAAGGTAGGTGACGAGGTTGAGATTCTCGGTCTTGGCGAGGACAAGAAGACAGTCGTTACTGGTGTTGAGATGTTCCGCAAGCTTCTTGATCAGGGCGAGGCTGGTGACAACGTAGGTCTGTTGCTCCGTGGCGTTGACAAGAACGAGATCAAGCGCGGTATGGTTCTCTGCCACCCAGGCCAGATCAAGCCTTACTCTACTTTCGAGGCTCAGGTTTATATCCTGAAGAAGGAAGAGGGTGGTCGCCACACATCTTTCCGCAACAAGTATCGTCCTCAGTTCTACCTCCGTACAATGGACTGTACAGGTGAGATCTCTCTTCCTGCAGACGTTGAGATGGTAATGCCTGGTGACAACTTGAAGATCACTGTAACTCTGATCTACCCAGTTGCTCTTAACGAGGGTCTTACATTCGCTATCCGCGAGGGTGGCCGTACAGTAGGTGCTGGTCAGATTACTAAGGTTATCGAATAATAACGATAATTCAATACAAATCCGGTTCCCTCGCACGAGGGACCGGTACTTACGGGAATAGCTCAGTCGGTAGAGCACTGGTCTCCAAAACCAGGTGTCGGGAGTTCGAGCCTCTCTTCCCGTGCCATAAATAAAAGATTATGCTGACTAAATTCATAAATTACTGTAAGGAATCTTACAATGAGCTTGTGCATAAGACTACTTGGCCGACAATGAAACAGTTGACGAGCCAAGCGCTTCTTGTTCTCTATGCATCGCTGATTATTGCTTTCCTGGTCTTTGTCATGGACCAGGCGTTCCAGTTTGTAATGGAGTTGATTTATCCTTAATAGTTGAGAACAGCGATGGCAGATAGCAATAAGAAATGGTATGTTCTCAAGGCCATTAGCGGCAAAGAGGCCAAGGTCAAGGAATATATTGAGACCGATGTCAAGCTCCGTGGGCTCACCGACAAGGTGACTCAGGTGCTTATCCCTACTGAAAAGGTTGTCCAGGTACGTAATGGCAAGCGAATCGTGAAGGAGAAGTCTTATCTCCCAGGTTATGTGCTTGTAGAGGCAGAACTGGTCGGCGATATCGCATTCATGTTACGCCATACCCCAAATGTGCTTGGTTTCCTTGGCGGTATGGACAATCCTACACCAATACGCCAGTCCGAGATTAACCGTATCCTCGGTACAGTTGACGAGCTTCAGGAGGTTCCCGAAGAGGCAGCGCTGGAGTACGTGCTTGGCGAGGTCGTAAAGGTGAATACCGGTCCTTTCTCCGGGTTCAGCGGAACCATTGAGGAGATTAATGTAGAGAAGAAACGCCTGAAGGTGATGGTTAAGATCTTCGGCCGTTCTACACCGGTAGATTTAGGCTACACGCAAGTTGATAAAGAGTGATGCGGCTTCCACACATCACTCGAATGTTGTTAATTTTATAGATTTTTTTTTACAATGGCAAAAGAAGTTGCTGGACTTATCAAGTTACAGATTAAAGGTGGCGCAGCAAATCCATCGCCCCCAGTAGGCCCTGCATTGGGTTCTAAGGGTATCAACATCATGGAATTCTGCAAGGCGTTTAATGCCAGGACCCAGGATAAGGCCGGAAAAGTTTTGCCTGTTATCATTACTTACTACGCAGACAAGTCGTTCGATTTCGTCGTAAAGACTCCTCCTGTGGCAATCCAGCTGCTCGAAGTGGCCAAGGTTAAGGGCGGTTCTCCCGAACCTAACCGTAACAAGGTCGCTACAGTGACTTGGGAGCAGGTTGAGGCAATCGCGAAAGAGAAAATGCCCGACTTGAACTGCTTTACTGTAGAGGCTGCCATGAAGATGGTTGCCGGTACAGCAAGAAGTATGGGTATCAGTGTAAGTGGAACTTTTCCCGGAAACAATTAAAAATTTAGACTAGAATGGGTAAACTGACAAAAAATCAAAAGTTAGCAGCCGCTAAGATTGACACAGCTAAATCCTATCTGCTAGACGAGGCAGTTGAGCTGTTGAAGGAGATTACCTTCACAAAGTTCGACGCGTCAGTAGATATCGATGTACGCCTGGGCGTTGACCCCCGTAAGGCAAACCAGATGGTCAGAGGTGTTGTATCTCTGCCCAGCGGTACCGGCAAGGAGGTTCGCGTTCTCTGCTTGTGTACTCCCGATGTGGAAGAAGCTGCAAAGGCGGCAGGTGCTGACTATGTAGGTCTTGACGAGTATATCGAAAAGATCAAAGGTGGTTGGACGGATATCGACATCATCATCACAATGCCGTCCATAATGGGTAAATTGGGTGCTCTCGGCCGTGTGCTCGGTCCCCGTGGACTTATGCCTAACCCAAAGAGCGGTACCGTTACAATGGATATACCTAAGGCAGTAAAGGAAGTTAAGCAGGGTAAGATTGACTCCAAGGTAGACAAGGCGGGTATTGTACACGCTTCTATCGGCAAGATCTCATTCACTCCCGATGCTATTAAGGCGAATGTTAAGGAGTTCATGGCAATGATTCACAAGCTCAAGCCTTCAACTGCGAAAGGTACATATGTTAAGAGTGTATTCCTGTCAACTACGATGAGCAAGGGTCTTCGCATAGATCCAAAGTCTATCGACTAATCTTGATGAACTATGAAGAAGGAAGATAAAGTAAACGTAATCGCCGCGATTGGCGATGTTATCAAGGAATACGCGCACTTCTACCTGGTAGATGTAACTGCTATGAACTCTGCGGCTACAAATGCCATGCGTGCTAAATGTTACAAGCAGGAGGTTAAGATGCTTGTTGTCAAGAACACTCTTCTCAAGAAGGCGTTCGAGGCGGCCGAGGTTGACTTCTCTCCTCTCTATCCCTGCTTGAAAGGAACAACAGCCCTGTTGCTTTGCAACACAGCTAATGTACCTGCTAAGCTCATTAAGGATGTTGCCGGCAAGGGCGAGATTCCAGCGCTTAAGGGTGCTTATGCTGAAGAGAGCTTCTACGTTGGTGCCGACCAGCTCGAGACTCTTGTTAACATCAAGAGCAAGAACGAGCTCATCGCTGAGGTTGTGGCATTGCTGCAGTCACCAATCAAGAACGTTGTTTCGGCTCTTCAGTCAGGTGGTAACACCATCCACGGAGTTCTTAAGACACTCGGTGAAAGATAATATTCAAGATTCAATTAGTAAAAACAATTTAAATTTATACGAAAATGGCAGATTTGAAAGCTCTTGCAGAAGAATTGGTTAACTTGACAGTAAAGGACGTTAACGAACTTGCAACAATCCTTAAAGAAGAATATGGTATCGAACCCGCTGCTGCAGCTGTTGCTGTTGCTGCTCCTGCTGCCGGTGGCGCTGCTGCTGCTGAGGAGAAGACAGCGTTCGACGTAGTTTTGAAGAGCGCTGGTGCTCAGAAGCTCGCAGTCGTTAAGGCTGTTAAGGAGGCTTGTGGTCTCGGTTTGAAGGAGGCTAAGGACCTTGTTGATGCTGCTCCTAGCGTGCTGAAGGAGGGTCTTCCTAAGGCAGAGGCTGAGTCTTTGAAGAAGACTATCGAGGAGTCTGGTGCTGAGGTTGAGATTAAGTAAGCCCACTCAGGCCCTGCACAAGGGTATAATGGTTAAGAACCCCCAAAGTGGGTTCTTAACCTTTTGTGCGTAAAGAGAAAAGTAAGTTCTAAAACATTATGCCACAATGTCGTTAAAAACTGATAATCAAAGAATTAACTTTGCTTCTATAAAAGATCCAATGCCATGCCCGGACTTTTTGGAAGTACAATTGAAGTCTTTTGAGGACTTCCTGCAGCTGGATACTCCACCTGAAAAGAGAGTCAATGACGGCCTCTACAAGGTCTTCGCAGAGAACTTCCCTATCACTGACACGAGGAACAACTTCGTGCTGGAGTTTCTGGATTACTACATAGACCCGCCTCGCTACTCAATAGCAGAGTGCCTGGAGCGCGGCCTGACATACAGTGTTCCCTTAAAGGCAAAGTTGAAGCTTTACTGTACCGATCCCGATCATGAGGACTTTGATACCGTCATCCAGGACGTGTTCCTTGGCCCTATCCCCTACATGACCAAGCAGGGTACATTCATTATCAATGGTGCTGAGCGCGTTGTGGTTTCACAGCTGCACCGTTCTCCTGGCGTATTCTTTGGCCAGAGCGTACACGCTAACGGTACACCGCTTTATTCAGCACGTATCATCCCGTTCAAGGGCTCGTGGATTGAGTTTGCTACCGACATCAACAATGTCATGTATGCATACATCGACCGCAAGAAGAAGCTGCCCGTGACAACCCTTCTCCGTGCCATCGGCTTTGAGACCGATAAGGATATCCTTGAGATATTCGACCTGGCCGAGGAGTACAAGGTGTCAAAGGCAAGTATGAAGAAGGTGCTCGGCCGCAAGATGGCAGGACACGTGGTAAAGACACGTCAGGAGGACTATGTCGATGCCGATACCGGTGAGGTAGTGTCTATCGAGCGCAGCGAGGTTGTAGTAAAGAGAGAGTCAGTGCTTGACCAGGAACTGGTTGACCTTATCCTGGACAGCGGTGTCGAGACAATCCTGCTCCACAAGGAGAAGGAGGGTGCCGACAGCGCCGACTATTCTCTTATCTTCAACACTCTTGACAAGGATACAAGTAACTCCGAGAAAGAGGCTGTCAACTGCATTTTCCGCCTGTTGCGCAATGCAGAGCCCGCCGATGACGCAAGCGCGCGCGAGGTAATCAACAACCTCTTCTTCTCTGACAAGCGCTATGACCTGGGCGATGTAGGCCGCTACCGCATTAACCGCAAGCTCGGCCTCACCACCGACATGGATGTCAGGGTATTGACAAAGGAGGACATCATAGAGATTATCAAGTACCTTATAGGTCTTGTAAACTCAATGGCTACTGTCGACGACATTGACCACTTGAGCAACCGTCGTGTACGCACCGTTGGCGAGCAGCTCAGCAACCAGTTCGCTATCGGCCTTGCGCGTATGGCACGTACCATCCGCGAGAGGATGAACGTGCGCGACAACGAGGTGTTCACGCCAACCGACCTCATCAACGCTAAGACAGTCTCTGCTGTCATCAACACATTCTTCGGTACCAACGCGCTGTCGCAGTTCATGGACCAGACAAACCCGTTGGCCGAGATTACACACAAGCGCCGTCTCTCGGCACTCGGTCCTGGCGGCCTTTCACGCGAGCGTGCAGGCTTTGAGGTGCGTGACGTTCACTACACACACTATGGCCGTCTCTGTCCTATCGAGACGCCTGAGGGCCCGAACATCGGCCTTATCTCATCTTTGTGTATCTATGCAAAGATTAACGAGCTCGGCTTCATTGTAACTCCCTACCGTCCTGTTGCCGACAGCAAGGTCGACATCAACAACGACCACGTAGTATACTACACTGCCGAGGAGGAAGAGGGCAAGATTATCGCCCAGGGAAATGCTCCGCTTGACGCAGAGGGCAACTTCATCCTCAAGAAGGTGAAGACACGCCAGGATGCCGACTATCCGGTAGTAGAGCCAGGCAGGGTAGAGCTGATGGACGTATCTCCGCAGCAGATTGCCTCTATTGCAGCGTCGCTCATCCCGTTCCTCGAGCACGACGACGCCAACCGTGCGCTCATGGGCTCGAACATGATGCGCCAGGCAGTCCCGTTGCTCACCACCGAGGCGCCTATCGTAGGCACAGGCTTCGAGAAGCAGCTCGTAGAGGACTCACGCACACAGATTGTTGCCGAGGGCGACGGTGTCATTGAGTTCGTTGACGCTTCAAGGATTGTAATCAAGTACGACCGTACCGAGGAGGAGGAGTTCGTAAGCTTCGAGCCAGCCTCAAAGGAGTATATCATTCCTAAGTTCCGCCGTACAAACCAGAACATGACTATCGACCTCCGTCCAATCTGTGACAAGGGCCAGAAGGTTAAGGCCGGCGACATCCTTACCGAGGGCTATTCGACACAGGCCGGCGAGCTTGCCCTGGGCAAGAACCTGCTTGTTGCCTACATGCCTTGGAAGGGCTACAACTATGAGGACGCTATCGTGCTCAACGAGAGGGTTGTGCGCGAGGATATCCTCACATCGGTTCATGTCGACGAGCTCTCTCTCGAGGTCCGCGAGACAAAGCGCGGCATGGAGGAGTTCACATACGATATACCTAATGTCAGCGAGGACGCTACAAAGGACCTTGACAAGAACGGTATCATCCGTGTAGGTGCCTATGTAAAGCCTGGCGACATCATCATTGGCAAGATTACCCCCAAGGGCGAGTCCGACCCGACACCCGAGGAGAAACTGCTCCGTGCAATCTTCGGCGACAAGGCCGGTGACGTAAAGGATGCTTCTCTCAAGGCGTCTCCTTCGCTCCAGGGTGTCGTAATTGACCGCCGCCTGTTCCAGCGTGCCGAGAAGACACGCTCGGCAAAGATGGCCGACAAGGCCAAGCTGCCGAAGATTGACGACGAGTTCCAGAAGAAGGTAGACGACCTCAAGGCAATCCTTGTCGACAAGCTCCTGAAGCTTGTCAATGGCCGTGTATCGCAGGGCGTAAAGGACTTCATGGGTACCGAGGTAATAGCCAAGGGCGCCAAGTTCACACGTCCCGAGCTCGACGCTCTCGACTATACATCGGTGCAGCTGAGCAAGTGGACTGCCGACGCGCACACGAACGACCTTATCCGTGCCCTCATCATCAACTTCATCCACAAGTACAAGGAGCTTGATGCCGAGGTTAAGCGCGAGAAGTTCGCCCTCACAATCGGTGACGAGCTGCCATCGGGCACAATGAAGATGGCCAAGGTGTACATTGCCAAGAAGCGCAAGATTGGCGTGGGTGACAAGATGGCCGGACGCCACGGTAACAAGGGTATCGTCTCACGCGTAGTGCGTCAGGAGGATATGCCGTTCCTTGAGGATGGTACTCCGGTAGATATTATCCTTAACCCGCTGGGTGTGCCTTCGCGTATGAACATCGGACAGATTTTCGAGACCGTTCTTGGCCGTGCAGGCAAGGAACTCGGCGTTAAGTTCGCTACTCCAATCTTCGACGGCGCCAAGCTCGAAGACCTTTGCGAATGGACCGACAAGGCAGGTATCCCGCGCTATGGCAAGACATACCTCTACGATGGCGGTACAGGCGAGCGTTTCGACCAGCCTGCGACAGTGGGCGTGAGCTACATGCTCAAGCTCGGCCACATGGTAGAGGACAAGATGCACGCACGTTCAATAGGCCCTTACTCACTCATCACCCAGCAGCCGCTCGGCGGTAAGGCGCAGTTCGGTGGACAGCGTTTCGGAGAGATGGAGGTTTGGGCCCTTGAGGCATTCGGTGCCGCACACATCCTGCAGGAGATTCTGACAATCAAGTCGGATGACGTTGCGGGCCGTTCAAAGGCATACGAGGCTATCGTAAAGGGCGACCCGATGCCGACACCAAGCATTCCGGAGTCATTGAACGTATTGCTGCATGAGTTGCGCGGTTTGGGCTTGAGTATTTCATTTGAATAATAATCCATCACGTTTGTCAATATATAACTATGGCTTTTAGAAAAGAAACTAAGACAAAAAATAATTTCTCGAAGATTACCATCGGTCTTGCTTCACCGCAGGAGATTCTGGGTAATTCATGTGGAGAGGTGTTGAAACCGGAAACAATCAACTACCGTACATACAAGCCCGAACGTGACGGATTGTTCTGCGAGCGTATCTTCGGTCCGGTAAAGGATTACGAGTGCCATTGCGGAAAGTACAAGCGCATACGTTATAAAGGTATCGTCTGCGACCGTTGCGGTGTGATGGTAACAGAGAAGAAGGTACGTCGCGAGCGTATGGGTCACATCCAGCTTGTAGTGCCTGTCGCACACATCTGGTATTTCCGTTCATTGCCTAACAAGATAGGCTATCTGCTCGGTCTTCCGACAAAGATGCTCGATGCAGTAATCTATTATGAGAAATATATAGTTATCCAGCCGGGTGTAATGGCCCGCAAGGATGACGAGACACGTCAGGATATCCCCGGCAAGGAGAATGTCCTCGACGGTGTAGAGAAGATGCAGCTTCTCACTGAGGATGAGTACATCACAATCATGGATAACCTGCCTCAGGGCAACGAGTACCTCGATGACAATGACCCTAACAAGTTCATTGCGAAGATGGGTGCCGAGGCTATCCAGGACTTGCTTGCACGCATTGACCTCGATTCGCTCTCTTACGAGTTGCGCAACCGTGCAAATACGGATATGTCGCAGCAGCGCAAGAACGAGGCTTTGAAGCGTCTTCAGGTTGTAGAGTCTTTCCGCTCTTCAATGGCTGCTTCTAACGGCAATAACCGTCCTGAGTGGATGATTATGAACGTTATTCCGGTGACACCGCCCGAATTGCGTCCTCTCGTTCCGCTTGATGGCGGCCGTTTCGCTACATCCGACCTCAACGACCTCTACCGTCGTGTAATCATACGTAACAACCGTCTTAAGAAGCTTATTGAAAACAAGGCTCCTGAGGTTATCCTCCGTAACGAGAAGCGTATGTTGCAGGAGGCTGTCGATTCACTTTTCGACAACTCACGCAAGGCAAGCGCGTTGAAGTCCGATGCGAACCGTCCTCTCAAGTCTTTGTCGGACAGCCTTAAGGGTAAGCAGGGACGTTTCCGTCAGAACCTCCTCGGTAAGCGTGTCGATTATTCTGCACGTTCGGTAATCGTCGTGGGTCCTGAACTCAAGATGGGCGAGTGCGGTCTGCCTAAGCTTATGGCTGCCGAGCTGTACAAGCCGTTTATAATACGTAAGCTCATAGAGCGCGGTATCGTGAAGACTGTAAAGTCGGCAAAGAAGATTGTTGACCGCCGCGAGCCAATCATTTGGGATATCCTGGAGCACGTGATGAAGGGTCACCCGGTATTGCTTAACCGTGCGCCGACACTTCACCGTCTCGGTATCCAGGCATTCCAGCCCAAGATGATTGAGGGCAAGGCAATCCAGTTGCACCCGCTTGCATGTACTGCGTTCAACGCCGACTTCGACGGTGACCAGATGGCCGTTCACTTGCCGTTGAGCAACGAGGCTATCCTGGAGGCGCAGATGCTTATGCTTCAGTCGCACAATATTCTTAACCCTTCTAACGGAGCTCCTATCGCTGTGCCTTCACAGGATATGGTACTCGGTCTCTACTATATTACCAAGCTGCGCGAGGGCGCGTTGGGTTCCGGCATGACATTCTACGGCCCGGAGGAGGCTCTTATCGCCTACAACCAGGGACGCGTAGAGATACATGCGCCTGTAAAGGTAATGGTTGAGGACCGTGACGAGAACGGCGATTATGTACAGGTTCTTCGCGAGACATCTGTAGGACGTATCATCGTTAACCAGATTGTTCCGCGTGAGATGGGTTACATCAATACTATAATATCAAAGAAATCTCTTCGCGACATCATTACAGAGGTTATCAAACGTGTAGGTGTCGCTCGCTCAGCCGAGTTCCTCGACGGTATCAAGAACCTCGGTTACTACATGGCGTTCAAGGGCGGTCTTTCGTTCAACCTCGATGACGTTATCATTCCTAAGGAGAAAGAGGAACTGGTACGCAGAGGTAACGAGAAGGTTGAGGAGATTCTTGCGGAATATAACCTCGGTCTTATCACCGATAAGGAGCGTTACAACAAGGTTGTCGATGAGTGGACACACGTTAATGCCGACCTTGCAAACGTCCTTATGAAGACAATTTCGGCCGACGACCAGGGCTTCAACTCTGTTTACATGATGCTCGATTCCGGTGCCCGTGGTTCTAAGGACCAGATTCGTCAACTCTCCGGTATGCGTGGTCTTATGGCTAAGCCGCAGAAGGCTGGTTCTGAGGGTGCCCAGATTATCGAGAACCCGATTCTTTCGAACTTTAAGGAGGGACTTTCGGTGCTTGAGTACTTTATCTCTTCTCACGGTGCCCGTAAGGGTCTTGCCGATACCGCTTTGAAGACAGCCGATGCCGGTTATCTTACACGTCGTCTTGTTGACGTTTCACACGATGTCATCATCAACGAAGAGGATTGCGGTACATTGCGCGGTCTTGTATGTACAGCACTCAAGAACGGAGACGAAGTCATTGCTACATTGGGCGAGCGCATCATGGGCCGCGTTTCGGTACACGATGTGGTTCATCCTACAACAGGAAAGATTCTCGTTCACTCAGGCGACCTTATAACTGAGGCTATCGCCGAGGAAATAGAGGCTTCTCCAATCGAGAGCGTAGAAATCCGTTCAGTTCTTACCTGCGAGTCAAAGCATGGCGTATGTGCAAAATGTTACGGACGTAACCTTGCTACAAGCCGCATGGTCGAGAAGGGTGAGGCTGTCGGTGTCATCGCTGCACAGTCTATCGGTGAGCCGGGTACCCAGCTTACACTCCGTACGTTCCACGCCGGAGGTACCGCTGCCAATATCGCAGCAGATGCTACTATCCGTGCAAAGCATGCTTCGCGTCTGAAGTTCGAGGAGTTGCGTACGGTTGACACAATCGAGCCCGACGGTACTCCTGTAAAGGTTGTTGTAAGCCGTTTGAGCGAGGTCCGTTTTGTTGACGTCAATACAGGCATTGTACTTTCATCACACAATATACCTTACGGCTCAAAGCTGTATGCTGTTGAGGATGAGCTCGTAGAAAAGGGCAAGGTAATTGCTTCTTGGGACCCGTTCAACGCAGTAATCGTTACAGAGGTTGCCGGTAAGGTTGAGTTCGAGTCGGTGCTTGAGAACGTAACATATAAGGTTGAGACTGACGAGAGTACAGGTCTTCACGAGATTGTCATCATCGAGTCTAAGGACAAGAACAAGATTCCTACAGTCCACATCAATGACGAGAACGGCAATTCACTCCACAACTACAACTTGCCGGTAGGCGGTCACGTAGTGGTTGAGGACGGCGATGTGCTTAAGGCCGGTGACATTATCGTAAAGATTCCTCGTGTGTTCGGTAACGCAGGTGATATTACCGGCGGTCTGCCACGAGTAACAGAGCTCTTCGAGGCACGTAACCCGTCTAACCCTGCAGTGGTTTCTGAAATCGACGGTGAGGTCTCTATGGGCAAGGTTAAGCGCGGTAACCGTGAAATAGTAGTTACATCTAAGGTGGGCGATGTCAAGAAGTATCTTGTAGCTCTCTCAAAGCAGATTCTTGTTCAGGACGGTGACTATGTACGTGCCGGTACTCCATTGTCCGACGGTGCTGTAACTCCATCGGATATCCTTGCTATCAAGGGACCTACCGCTGTTCAGGAGTACATTGTCAACGAGGCTCAGGACGTTTACCGTTCACAGGGTGTGAAGATCAACGACAAGCACTTCGAGATTATCGTACGTCAGATGATGCGTAAGGTACAGATTGATGAGCCGGGTGATACACGCTTCCTTGAGCAGCAGATTGTTGACAAGCTCCAGTTTCAGGAGGAGAACGACCGTATATGGGGCAAGAAGGTGGTTGTAGATGCCGGAGATTCAGAGAACCTCAAGGCAGGACAGATAATCACAGCACGCAAGCTCCGTGACGAGAACAGTACACTGAAGCGTCGTGACCTCAAGCCTGTTGTTTCACGTGATGCACAGCCTGCCACATCAACACAGATTCTGCAGGGTATCACACGTGCGGCATTGCAGACACAGAGCTTCATGTCGGCTGCATCGTTCCAGGAGACAACAAAGGTGCTCAACGAGGCTGCCATCAACATGAAGAGCGACAATCTGCTCGGTATGAAGGAGAACGTAATCTGCGGTCACCTTATCCCTGCCGGAACAGGTCAGCGCGAATTCAACAAGATTGTTGTAGGTTCAAAAGAGGATTACGAGCGCATACAGGCCAACAAGAGGACTGTACTCGACTTCTCAGACGGTACAGAGGAGTAATCCTCCGTTATAATACAAACAGAAGAAAGGCATGCTTTTGGCATGCCTTTCTTCTGTTTGTACATAGTTGTCAAATATTTTGCTTTTGTGAATATTTAGACCTAATTTTGCAGAATATTATTATATTAGGTCAATAGGCTATGGGCGAAACATTCAAGATAGATATAGATGCGATACTTGCCGAAAAGGCAGGCAAGAAGGCTCGTTTCGTTCCGCGTTTTCTTGTTTCATACCTCAAGAAGATAGTTCATCAGGACGAAGTCAACTATTTCCTTACAACCAACAAGGATAAGTTTGGCATTGATTTCATAAACGAGTTCATGAGATACTTCAACAACTCGTTCGAGGTGCATGGGCTTGAGAATTTGCCTAAGGATGGACGTTGCACATTTGTCAGCAACCATCCCCTCGGTGCACAGGACGGTTTGGGGCTTGCATATATTCTAGGGCCGGTATATAAAGGAAAAATAAAGTTCCTTGTAAACGACCTTCTTATGAACATACCTCAGCTTGCATCGTTCTGGGTGCCTATAAACAAGACCGGAAAGCAGGCAAGGAATTTCCCTCAGCAGGTAAATGCTGCGTTCGAGAGCGACAATCATATCGTAATGTTCCCTGCCGGTCTATGTTCACGCAAGACAAAAGGTGTCATTCGTGACCTCGACTGGAAGAAGACATTCATAACAAAAAGCGTGCAGACGCAGCGCGATGTGGTGCCGATACATTTCGAGGGAGAGAACTCCAAGTTCTTCTATCGTCTTGCTAACATAAACAAGGCGCTAGGTATCAAGTTCAACATAGCAATGCTGTACTTGAGCGACGAGATGTACAAGAACATGAACAAGACATTCAAGGTTACGATAGGAAAACCTATACCCTGGCAAACCTTTGACAATACAAAAAGTGCTGTAGAATGGGCGCAGTATGTCAAGGAACTGGTTTATACACTATAGATTCATTAAACACAATATGGAAGAGATAATAGCTCCGGTTCCCCGTGAACTCTTGAAGGCAGAACTTACTGAAGACAAACGCTTGCGTTTCACTCACCGCAGTGACAATGAAATTTATATTGTTACCGCGTTTGACTCTCCGAACGTGATGCGCGAGGTTGGCCGCTTGCGCGAGATTGCATTCCGCGCGGCAGGTGGCGGTACCGGAAAGTCGCTCGACATTGACGAGTTTGACTTAATGGAGAATCCTTACAAGCAGCTTATTGTATGGAACCCCGATTGCGATGATATCATCGGCGGTTACCGTTACATTTACGGAAAGGATGTACGTATCGACAGCAATGGCGAGCCGGTTATGGCGACAGCGCATGGCATGTTCCATTTCTCACAGAAATTCCTAGATGAGGTCCTTCCATATACCGTTGAGTTAGGAAGAGCCTTTGTCGCGCTTGAGTACCAGTCAACCCGCATGGGTTCCAAAAGCCTTTTTGCCCTTGATAACCTATGGGACGGCCTGGGTGCCTTGACGGTGGTAATCCCCGATGTAAAGTATCTTTTCGGAAAGGTAACGATGTATCCCTCGTACCTTACCCGTGCACGTGACATGATACTCTACTTCCTGAAGAAGCATTTTCCCGACCATGATAACCTTGTACAGCCTGTAACGCCGCTCGAAATAGAGACTGACCGCAATGAACTTGCCGGAATATTCTGCAAGGATACATTCAAGGAGGATTACAGGATTCTTAAGCAGGAGGTACATAAGTTCGGCCTGACAATACCTCCTATGGTGAATGCCTATATGGGCCTTTCTCCTACAATGAAGATCTTCGGTACGGCAGTCAACACCGAATTCGGCAATGTTGAGGAGACCGGTCTGCTCATAGCTGTCGATGAATTGTGCGACGACAAGAGAATGCGCTATATAGAATCTTTCGCCAAGGAGAATCCTGATGCCATAAGGCTGACGTCGGGCGCAAACAAGGTGTTCTACATTCCTGGTGACGAAAATAATAAATAATAACATAGCTCCGGGAACAATAGTGTTCGTCCGGAGTTTTTTATAGATAAGGATTTATGAAAGTAGAGATAATAAACAAGTCAAAACATCCGCTTCCTGCATATGCGACAATCCTCTCTGCGGGAATGGATCTCAGGGCTAATCTTGATGAGCCTATAGTACTGCAGCCATTGCAGCGTGCTCTTGTCCCTACAGGCCTTTTTATGGCTCTTCCGGCCGGTTATGAGGCACAGGTCCGCCCGCGTAGCGGTCTGGCAATCAAGAAGGGCATAACTGTTCTCAATTCACCGGGTACGGTCGATGCCGACTATCGTGGCGAGGTGTGTGTCATCCTTGTCAATCTCTCCAACGAGCCGTTTACCATTACCGATGGCGAGCGTGTAGCTCAGATGGTTATAGCACGTCACGAACAGGTGGAGTGGTGTGAGGTTGAGGTGCTCGGCGAGACAGAGCGTGGTGCCGGCGGTTTCGGGCATACAGGTGTATAAGAACAAATTCCTATAATTGGAATGAGGCGGTTGTTCCTATATATAATTCCCCTGCTGTTGCTGTTTGGCATGAATCCTGTTCATGCCCAGAGCGGTGTGTCCGCTTCCGACAGTGTTGCCCGTGCCCGTGCGGTGGAGTATTACTTCATGCAGTCAGTGATGCTCATGCAGAAAGACAGTGTTGACCAAAGCATGGAAATGCTGGAGCATTGTCATGCCCTGGACCCGAACTCCTCGGCTGTAATGTATGAGTTGGCTTCTTTCTATATGTTTCTTGACCGTGACAGTGCAGCTCATGAACTGTTGAACCGTATGGTAGAGTCCGACCCTACCAACAAGTATTATAATCAGGTTCTGGTCAACTACTACTACAAGACCGGCGATAAGGAATCTGCAATCAAGGTTTTCGAGGATATGCTTGACAAGTCGGGTTTCAAGGGCGAGATATACCAGTCGCTATATACCCTTTATACAGAAACGGCTCAGTACGAAAAGGCTATAGATGCTCTTGACGAGTATAGCCGCATCGAGGGTTATGACGAGGATGTGGAGATGCTTAAACTTCGCCTTTATGTAATGAAGGGTGACACGCTTCACTCCTTCAAGACTGTACGTGGGCTCATGGAGAGGAATCCCGGTGATATGCGTTATGTTACACTGTTGGGTGATACGTATGTATTGTATGATATGTACGAGGAGGCCCATGATGCTCTTGCTTCGGTCCTTGCTAATGAGCCTGATGACATATATGCGCTTTCTTCATTGGCTGGCCTTTATCAGGCGCAGAACAATGATTCTCTTTATTGCAATGTCGTCGAGCGCCTGTTGAGGAGTGAAAAACTTGATACAAGGCGTAGAATAGAGACATTGTTAGGTTATACCCGTCACAAAGAGGCTGCAGATACGGTATATATGATGGGTTTCCTGAAGGAGATGACAGAACTGCCTTTTGACCAGATGGAGTTAGCTGAATTCTACGTGCAGTACATGAATTACCGCAAAGCTCCTCAGGACAGTATAGTTCCTGTGCTTGAAAAGATTCTGCAGATTGACCCAGAGCATAGAGCGTCTATGTTGCAGATGCTCGTCTTTGCAGCGGAAAGAAATGACTATGAGGCTGTTGTGAAGTATGCCGACAATGCTATGATGTATCTTCCCGACTTGCTGGAACTTTACTATTACAAAGGTGTCGCATGCTATCTTCTGGGTAGAAAAGAGGAGTGTATAGATATATACAGCAAGGGACTTGCACGCCGTTCTGAGGAGAGTTCATACGAGATTGTATCAACGGTATTCATGCAACTGGGTGATACGTACCACGAATTCGGGAAAATGGATGAGTGCATGCAAGCGTATGATTCGGCTCTGGTATATAATCCGTCAAACATCAATGTTCTGAACAATTATGCCTATTATCTCTCGCTGGAGGGAAGGGACCTTCAGCGTGCTTTGGAAATGAGCCGGAAAACCATAGATGAAGAGCCGGACAATCCGATATATGTAGATACATACGCTTGGGTTCTGTTCATGCTGGAGAGATATGAGGAGGCCCGTGCATACGCCGACAAACTTATGACACTAGACAGTGAAAAGAGTTCTGTCGAGTATCTCCATTGCGGTGACATATATGCCAAGTGTGGTGATATGGACAAAGCAGTAGAGTTCTGGATTAAAGCCCGCGAGAGCGGTGATGATTCAAAGTTGCTAAGAAAAAAGATAAAGAAACGCCGTTATTACAATGATAAGAAATCCAGGAAATAGCATATTCATAATACTCCTTTGCATTACAGTCGTGTTTGTCGGATGCTCTTCGAGGAAGAGTGTTTCCACTCACCATGCAGTTGACCGGGTATCAGTTGATATTGTCAGTTCTTCTCCTTCGGCAAGAATCGAACGGAAATGCCTTTCAGGCAATGTACGTCTCTCGGCCGATATTGACGGCAAGTCATTGTCTGCCCGCGGTACAATACGCATAAAAGGCAACGAAGGGGTGCAGATAGGCGTTATGGCCTTAGGTCTTATGGAAATCGCTTGTTTGGAATTCCTGCCCTCCAATCTCCGTGTCATAAACAAGATAGAAAAGGAGTATTCTGAGATATCATATTCTGATGTTGACTTTCTGCAGCGTACAGGAATAGACTATGATCTGCTAGAGTCTGTTCTGCTGAACCGTTTTTTCTCACCGGACGGAAAACCTGCAGCAGAAGCATTGAAAGATGGTGTCGTTGAGGCGGGGGCAGATACGATAACAGTAACTTTCCCCGAATATAAAGGGCTGGTTTACAAGTTCTTTTTTGACAGGGCTACATCTAACCTTGTGCAGAGTGAAGGTATATATAGGAGTGGGGCAAAGGTTGTATGCTCATATCAGGATTTCGAGGACCTTGACGGAACACCGTTTCCCAGTGTAATCTCTCTCAGCCTAGGCGGTGTGGGCAAGGTTGCCAAGTTGAGGCTTGAACTCCGGAATGTCAATTCAGGAATGTTCGATTTCTCTCCCCGTAAAGTTTCGTCAAGCTATGAGAAACTTGATGCATCCAGTTTCTTGAAATCATTGGGCAATATATGATATAAGGCATTTTAGTAATGCATACCGGTATGAAGAACACACGTATAATAGGACTATTTCTCTTTTCAATGTTGCTTTTCTTTGCAGCAACAACTGCGTGTGCGCAAGGTTCCGATATAAAGGATATGCGTGCAAAGGCCGGTTCTTTGCGTAAGGATATTGCCGAGAAAGAGAAAATACTGCTCTCGTCCAAGAAAGATGTAAACAGCAAGTTGGCAAATCTTGATATCGTTACTGCAAGGATCGGAGACAGACGTAGGCTCATTAATCTTATCAATGATGAGGTCAAGCTGATAAACAACGATATAAGGAAACTTAACAGAGAACTGAATACTCTTCAAGGGCAAGTCGGCAAGTCGCGCAGTGAATATGCCGAGGCTCTTCGTCGTGCACGCAAGTATAGCAGCTTCAACAGCAAACTGATGTTCATCTTCTCCGGCAATGATTTCAATACAATGATGCGCCGCTACAGATACGTACGTGAGTATATGGATGCGCATAAGGAGCTTGCCGAAAACTTGAAGGTACAGATCGGAGCCCTTGAGAAGAAACGTTCTGAACTGGAAACTACGCGCAAGGCAAAGAAAGAGAGCCTTGCAGCTTTGGAAACGGAACGTATCAAGCTGCAGGGGCTTGAGAACAAACAGCGTGCAATTGTAAAGGAACTGCAGAAAGAGTATAGAAAGGTTGAAAAGGAACTGAAGAAAAAGCGCAATGACCTTAATAAACTCAACAAGTCAATTGAACGTGAGATAGAAAAAGCTCTGGCTGCAGAGCGCGAGGCCAAGCGCCGTGCTGCGAAGAAGTCCGGCAAGAGTGAGCCGTCAAAGGGAACTTCTGCATATAAGGAGGATGAAGGTGTTGTTGCAATGACCGGCTCTTTCGAAAAGAATAAGAAGAAGATGCCGGTTCCTATCACCGGTCCCTACCTTCTGGTTGAAAGGTTCGGCGTAAAGAATGCCATTTCGGGCAAGGGTAATGTTCCGATAAATACAGGTGGCATAACCTTTGAAGGCAATAAAGGCGCTAAGGCGCGTTGCATCTTTGACGGAAAGGTCACTGCCGTATTCGGCTCAGGCAACTATGCTTTTGTCCTGGTTCGTCATGGAAAGTACATTTCGGTATATTGTAATCTCAAGAACATACGTGTTAAGGGCGGTAGCAACATAAAAGCCGGTGATATTATAGGCGATATTGCACCCGATGCCAAGGACGGCAATCCGCGTATGCTGTTCCAGATACGTCTCGAAAAGAAGACCCTCAATCCGGAAGAGTGGTTGAGCATGTAATATAAATTAAGCGGTCGGGCATCCGACCGCTTAATTTATATTACCCTCTTGAATCTGTCGATGAATTCTGCAGCTTGCTCAATTGTCAACGTGAGCGGCGGCAAGAGGCGAATGACGTTCGTCCCGCTGACTCCGGTAAAGACGTGCTCCTCGAACAGAAGCCTTCGGCGTATCTCCTTTATCGGTTTCTCGAATTCAATGCCAATCATAAGTCCGCGTCCACGGACCTCCTTGATACCTTCAATGCCCCTAAGCTCTTTCATAAGGAAGTTGCCCACACTGTTCGCGTTTTCCATGAGCTTTTCCTCTTCCATTACATCAATTACCGCTTCTGCAGCAGCGCATGCAAGGTGGTTCCCGCCGAACGTAGTGCCCAGCTCGCCATATACAGGCTTGAACTTAGGGCTTATGAGTACGACTCCAATGGGAAAACCGTTCCCGATACCCTTTGCCTGCGTTATGATGTCCGGCCTTATGCCGGCCCATTGGTGTGCAAAGAATCTTCCGCTTCGTCCGCAACCGCTTTGTATCTCGTCAAGTATAAGTGTAGTTCCGGTCTCATTGCAAGTCCTCTGCAATTCCTGCAGGAATTCATCCGAAGGTATCTGTATGCCGCCTACTCCTTGAATACCCTCTATTATCACAGCAGTAACGTCGCCTTTCGCAATCTCTGAACGCACACCTTCAATGTCACCGAGCTGCAGATATGTGGTGTGGCCGTTCGCATTTATAGGCGCGATTATTCCAGGGTTGTCGGTAACCTCTACTGCGAGCGAAGTACGCCCGTGAAAAGCCTTTCTAAAGGCTATTACACGCTTTTTGCCGTTCTTGAATGACGAAAGCTTCAGTGCGTTCTCGTTCGCCTCAGCTCCAGAGTTTATAAAGAACAGGCTGTAATCCTCATAACCGCTTATGCGTCCCAGCTTTCCGGCAACTCTCTGCTGCAGGGCATTTATTACCGAATTGGAGTAGAATCCCAGTTCTGCGACCTGTCTGCTGATGTCTTCAACATACTTCGGATGGGCATGCCCGATTGAAATAACAGCATGCCCCCCATAGAGGTCGAGATACTCTGTACCTTTGTCATCCCATACCCGGCACCCCTCTCCTTTGACGATGTTAATGTCAAAGAGCGGGTAAACATCATATAGCTTCATCTCTTTCTCTAGTTAGAATGCCGAAGGCTTCAGTTGCAGGCCCACTGTTTCGGCAAGCCCGAACAGAAGGTTCATGTTATGTACCGCCTGGCCGCTCGCTCCCTTAAGAAGGTTGTCGATTACGGATGTTACAAGCAGTTTGTTGCCATGTTTCTCAAGGTGTATAAGGCACTTGTTCGTGTTTACGACCTGCTTGAGATCTACAGGCTTGTTTACTATATGAGTGAACGAGTCGCGTTCATAGTAGCTCTCATAAAGCTTGTAGAGAGTCTGTATGTCAAGGTCGCACTTCACTACCAACGTTGCGAATATGCCGCGGGGGAAGTCTCCGCGGTACGGTATGAAGTCTATCTCGCCGTCATAATCGGGCTGCAGTTGCTTTATGCTCTGCATTATCTCCGGCATGTGCTGGTGCTCGAACGGCTTGTATATGCTTATGTTGTTGTTTCTCCAGCTGAAGTGCGTGTTTGCTGTCGGCTTTGCACCTGCACCGCTGCTGCCTGTTATGGCATTGACCGAGATGTCACCCTTAAGCAGGTGCTCCTTAGCAAGTGGCAGCAAGCCAAGTTCGATACATGTCGCGAAACAGCCAGGGTTGGCAACGTAACGGCTCTTGCATGTGTTGCGGCGGTTAAGTTCCGGCAGTCCGTAGATGAAGTCATGGTCGTGCCCCTTTATGCGGTAGTCCATAGAGAGGTCTATCACCTTCAACTCGTCGGGCAGTGCGTGGCTCTCCATGAACTTTCGGGAATCGCCGTGTGCAGAGCAGAGAAAGAGAAGGTCTATCTCCTCGAAAGGCATTTCATCCGTAAACATCAGGTCTGTCTCTCCAAGGAGCCCTGCATGAACGTCCGTGATGCGGTTACCTGCATTGCTGTTGCTATGTATGAACTTGATTTCCACTTCGGGGTGCCACACAAGCAAGCGTATAAGTTCGCCGGCAGTGTATCCGGCACCTCCAATAATTCCTACTTTTATCATAATGGTATATAGTTATATTTTCTCGTCGGGGTGATTGGCATAATATGCACGAAGCGGCGTGGATGTAACCTTGATGAATCCTTTGGCATCCTCTGCACTCCATCCTTTCTGTACCTCGCCATATTCTCCCAGCTTGTTCTTTACAAGGTCGTTCGGGGAATCTACACCTACGGTCTCAAAATGCTTCGGCATCAGTTTCAGTATTGCAGTTCCGGTCACGTTGCGCTGCGAGCTTTCAAGCATTGCCTCGATGTCGCGCATGACAGGCTCAAGGTACTGGCTCTCATGCAGGAACATGCCATACCAGTTTGCAACCTGGTCTTTCCAGTACTGTTGCCATTTGCTAAGGGTGTATTTCTCCAGGAACTTGTGTGCGGCAATTATCAGCATTGGGGCTGCAGCCTCGAAGCCTACGCGTCCCTTGATGCCTATGATTGTGTCGCCTACATGCATGTCGCGTCCTATTCCGTATGCCGCACCAATCTCCTCCACTGCCAGAATTGCCTTGATAGGGTCATCATACTCCTTGCCGTTTACAGCCTTGAGTTCTCCGTTGCGGAATGTCAGTCGCAACTCCTCTTCACCCTCCTTCTCTACCTGTTTCAGGTACGCGCTTTCCGGCAACCCTTGCGTAGAGTCAAGAATCTCTCCGCCGCAGATTGATGTTCCCCATAAACCTACGTTATATGAGTATTTGAGTTTTGCAAAGTCGGCCTTGAAGCCATGCTCGTTAAGATAGTTGACCTCAAACTCGCGTGTAAGTGTCATGTCGCGTGTTAATGTTATTATCTCAACGCCTGGTGAGCATACAAGGAATGTCATGTCGAAGCGTATCTGGTCATTCCCGGCCCCGGTAGAACCGTGTGCAATGGCATCAGCTCCAATCTCATTCGCATAGCGTGCGATAGCCAATGCCTGGAATATTCTCTCCGAAGATACCGATATCGGATATGTGCCGTTGCGCAGCACGTTTCCGTATATCATATATCTCAGGCTCTTGTCGTAATATTCCCTTGTAACATCAATTGTCACATACTCCTTTGCTCCCAACTTATATGCGTTCTCCTCATTCTGTTTCAGCTGTTCCGGGCTGAACCCGCCAGTGTTAGCGCATGCAGCATATACCTCATAGCCTTTCTCCTTGGCAAGGTACATTACAGTGAACGAAGTGTCCAGTCCACCGCTGAATGCAACAACAACCTTTTTCTTCTCCATATATGGTGCTATGTATATTCGTTATGTAATCAGTTCTTCTTCTCGTGTACAGCCGGGTCGTACAGCATTGCCGTACAAATGCAGTACCGTCTGTCTGTACGCAACAGGACATCGTGGTTCACGCAACCCTGGCATCCTTTCCAGAACGCCTCGTCATCGGTCAGTTCCGAGAACGGTACAGGCACGTATCCCAGTTCAGTGTTTATCTTCATTACGGCACCTCCGCTTGTCAGTCCGAACAGTTTTGCATCGGGCCATTTCTCGCGTGAAAGCCTGAAAGCCCTTTTCTTTATTCTTCTTGCAAGGCCGTGCCCGCGGAACTTCTCTCTTACTATAAGTCCCGAATTGGCCACATACTGCTTGTTGCCCCAGCTCTCAATGTAACAGAACCCGGCGAACTCCTCGCCTGCAAGCGCGATTATAGCCTTGCCCTCTTTCATCTTCTGCGCAACATATTCATGTGTACGTTTGGCAATTCCCGTACCACGCACCTTTGCTGCTGCGCTTATGGTATCGAGAATCTCATCGACATACTTCTCGTGCGAAGCATTGGCGATGATGACCTCTATGCCATCGTCCATTTCATCAATCTCTTTCATCCGCTTCAAATATTGGGTATAATTGTTCTTAACGCTCTCAATACAGCAGTTCTGCTTGTCCCTTCTGCCATAACAAGCATCACGGTGTCATCTCCGGCGATTGTACCGATGATCTCTGCAAAATCGCAGTTGTCTATATTGTATGCCAACGTGCCTGCATAGCTTGGCTTAGTGTGTATTACAGCTATGTTGCCCGAAAACTTTATAGACTGGTAGCCTGTCATGTCGGCCTGTGGCGTTACCGGGCGAACATCGCCTTGTGCTCCATCGTGCCTGTATTGGCTCGAACGCGGCAATACATAACGGTAGCCGCCCTGTACTCCCACCGATTTAACGACCCTCAGCTGGTGAAGGTCGCGTGACAGAGTCGCTTGAGTGAGTTTGAATCCTTCTTTTGCAAGCTCGTTCAGCAGTTCTTCTTGGCTTCCGACCTCTTTTGTGGATAAAATGAGACGGATAGCTTCAAGACGTGAGTTCTTTATTTTCATAATTGCATATTTATTCTTTTGGCTTGCAAAAATAGGTATATTTAAACAATTATTCCTATATTTTATTCTGTTTTTTTTGTGTATATACGAAAAATATGCAACAATCGGGTGATTGTTGCATATTCTTGTATCCTTTTAGTCGAGCTCTTGGTCTGCCTCATATCCGGCAAACTCCCGAATCTTGTTTTTCAGCATTGCAAATTGCTTGAAGAGGTCATGCACCGGCTTCTCTCCGTCCTTGTGCATAGGAGCCTTGCAGTAGAACGACATGAATTCCTGTATGCCGTATTCCCCTGCACGCAGTGCCACATCGCTGAACAGTATGAGGTCGAGCACCAATGGAGCCGCCAATATGGAGTCACGGCAGAGGAAATTAACTTTTATTGTCATAGGGTAGCCCATCCAGCCGAATATATCTATATTGTCCCAGCTCTCCTTTTCGTCACCACGTGGAGGATAGTAGTTTATACGTACCTTGTGGTACATATCGGAATATAGCTCAGGATAAACATCGCTGTCGAGGATATTCTCCAATGCCGATGTCTTGCTGCGTCTTTTTGTCTCGAAATTCTCAGGATTGTCTAGAACCACACCGTCGCGGTTGCCCAGAATGTTGGTGGAGAACCACCCTGTCACGCCTAGCTGACGTGTGAAGAATGCAGGAGCGAGTACTGTCTTCATCATTGTCTGTCCGCTCTTGAAGTCTTTTCCGGTGATTGGCGTCCGGGTCTCCTCGGCAAGCTCCCACATTGCCGGTATGTCAACACACAAGTTAGGTGCACCCATTACAAAGGGGCATCCCTCACGCATTGCCGCATACGCATAACACATGCTTGGGGCAATGTTTGCCGTGTCGTCATTTTTCATAGCAGCCTCGAATGCGGCAACGCTGCCGTGTACCTCGTCGTTGCGCGGAATGAACTTCTCGGTACTTGCAATCCATATAACGATTACACGTTCGCAGCCGTTCTGCTCCTTGAAACTGCGTATATCCTCGCGTAGCTGTTCTGTAAGCTCCCAACGGCTGCCGCCTTTCTTGACGTTAGGCCCGTCTATGTTGCTCGCATAGCTCTTGTCGAAAAGTGCCTTGTAGGGGCGAATGGCACGAAGTTCATCCTTTACCGGGTCGATGTCTCTCTGCTTGAGCACATCGGCCTTGATAGCAGCATCGTAAGCATCATCTTCATATATGTCCCATGCTCCGAATACAATGTCGTCAAGGGCAGCAATAGGAATTATGTCTTTAACCTCCTTGTAGCATTTCTCTTTGCCTTTGCCTAATCTCATTATGCCTTCGCATGCAAATGAACCGATAGGTCTGGCAAGCCCCTTGCGTGCCATTAAGGTACCTATGATAGTTGTAGTCGTCACTGCGCCAAGTCCGACGCACATTACACCCAGTTTGCCGTTTGCCGGCTTCACTTTTATCTCTCTCATCTTCGCAGTTTTCTTTTATTAAGCAAAATAATTGCTTTTTATCGAAGAAACCTAAGGAATTGGCAAGAACTTCTTCCTTTTTATATAAAATTGTGCTTTTCAGCCCTTTCGGTATTTGATGTTCTGTATCAGAATACAACTTCTTTCAGAATTTCGCTTACTGTAGGGTGTGGGAACACTGTACGGCGCAGCTGTTCAATGCCGAGTCCGTTCGTTATGGCCATGCATGCAGCGCAGATGAACTCGCTGCAAGGGTTGCCTAGCATGTGCACGCCGAGCACTTTCTCCTCTTTCGACACTATAACCTTGCATAGACCTGTCTGCCCCTCGTTTTCTGCGACAAAGCGCCCTGCGTATGTCATTGGCAACCTGTACAGTTTGTATTCAATGCCGGCTTTTTCGGCCTGTTCCTCGGTGAGTCCTACGCTGCTCACCTCAGGGTTGGTATAGACAACGCCCGGTATGGCATTGTACTCCATGCGGTCCTCAATGCCGAGCATGTTGTTTACAGCCACTTCGGCCTCCCGGCTTGCAGTGTGCGCCAAGAGCGAAAAGCCGGTAACGTCTCCTGCTGCATATACATTAGGCATGCTTGTCTGCATTATATCGTTGACTTTTATGCCTCGCTCTGTCTCTACCGCGATGTTTTCAAGCCCGAAACCCGAAAGTACAGGCCTGCGGCCGACGCTCATAAGAATCTTGTCACCATCGGCCTGTTGCTCATTGCCTTCAGCGTCGGTAAAGTGTACATTGTTGCCTTCAATTCGTGTAACCTTGCACTGCATGCAGAACCTGATACCTCGTTTTGCATATATTGCACGGAGCATCCCGCTCACCTCCTTGTCCATTCCGCCAAGGATTTCCGGAAGCATCTCAATCACTGTTACCGGAATGCCCAAACTATTGCAGAAACTTGCAAACTCCATGCCGATTACACCTCCGCCAATAACTACAAGGCTTTCCGGAGCCTCAGTAAGCGCAAGCATCTCGCGGTTTGTAATAACGGATGTATTCCCCTCTACACCAGGTATCGGCGGTATGAAAGCCTCGCTTCCGGTACATATAAGCAGTCTGGCAGCTTCGTATGTCTGTTCACCGCAACTGATGGATACCGAGTTCTCGTTCCCGCTGTTGATGAACGCTTCGCCACGTACTACCTCTACGTTGTGTGCTTCCATCTTCATCCTTATTCCGGCTACAAGCTTGCGTACTACCTTTGTCTTGCGGTCGGCAATCTTCTTGTACTCGTATGTAACCTCACCGGCGGTTATGCCGTATTTCTTGCCTCCTGTAGCATGGTCATACATCTTAGCGCTGTAAAGCAGTGTCTTTGTGGGTATGCATCCTTCGTTGAGGCATACACCGCCAAGTTCGCGTTTCTCGAACAGAACTACCTTCAGGCCTTTTGCGCCTGCATTTTCGGCAGCCACATAACCGGCAGGGCCACCGCCAATAATTGCCAAATCGTACATATTGATAAATCTGATTTATTTCCTTAAAACATGAAAAACAAGTGTAAAAGGCAATGGTTTTTTGCTTTTACTTCTCGTCCTTGTCTTCGTAGAATATCTTGCGTGATATTACAAATTTCACTACTCCTTCCTCACCGTAATATTCGATCTTTGATTTCCAGTTGCCGCGCTTGTCAAATTTGTATTTATATGATTGTACACCATCTTTTGACTTGCTCTCAAGAACATCGTAACCTTCGGGTGAAGCCGATGCGTTATAGGCTTTTGTGATGTTGCCTTTTTCGTCTCTTTCGAAGAGGTGTGAGACATCGCCGCATATAGCCTCTTTGAGGAATCCGTTTTCATAGATGAATTCATGGTTTACTATTCCGTTCTCATCTGAATGTTCCCATGCTTCATAGCCATCCTCTTTGCTCAAAAGGGTGTCGCTTGACACCAACACTCCATTTTTGTACTCTTCTTTCTTTATAATCTTGTCTCCATCGTATTCAAATACCTGTCTGCCAATTTCGCTGGCGTGTCCGTCCTCTGTCCTTATATATATCAAGTTATCTCCGCTATATTCATATAGTTTCTTCTTCTCAATGCCTTCTCCATTTAAATGGGTCTCGCTTATCAGACGTTTGTTTCCGTCGTATTCGTAATTAACCTCATTTACCGTCTTCATCCTATGGTTGATGGTTCTGCTGTTGACGATATTCCCGTCTTCGTTGAACTCCATTATATAGTTGTAGTGATTCTTGTCCGTTGTCGTTTTGGCAAGTCTTACACTGCCTTTTGCAAATCTTGCCGAACTTGTTGCGATTACAACTTTAGAGATTCTGCCTTCGAGGTTCATTTTCTGCAGGTCGCTCTTTGCCTCCTTCTTCGTTTCGCATCCCGACAGCATCATTGCTGCAGCGAGGATAAATAAAATCTGTTTGTACATATCGTGTATTTAAAAGTTTCCCAAAAATAACACCATGCTTTTACAATACAAACTCTTTAGGCATAAATTCTGGAAAAGTTATTCTCTATTCTCTCTCAACGATTAGAATAAAATGTATTATATTTGCACAATAGGGAACCTATGACTGATATGCCCTTCTGCATTTTAATATGAGTTATAAAAACGTTGATATTGCAATGAAAAACCTACGCTTTACTTTTCTATTCCTGTTATGCGTCTTCAGCACCATGCTCACGGCGCAGTCGTTCGAAGGCAGCAAATGGCTGGCTTCTATAGAGGATAACCGTCTCGTTTCAGAACTCTCCATTCCTGGTGCCCATGATGCCGGAACAGGCGAAGGCCTGTTGTTTGTCGGTGGTTTCGGAAAGACTCAGAGCCTTAAGCTTTCGGAGATGTGGGATCGTGGCGTACGTGCTTTTGATTTGCGTCCCGCATATGACAATAAGGAACTCAGGATATTCCACGGAACTATAAAGACAAAAGTCACATTCAGAAAGGCATTGGAGATTCTTGCCAAAAAGATAGATGAGAACCCTAGCGAGTTTGCAATTGTATTCCTTCGTGAGGAGGTTGAGGCCGAGAAGAATTCCGGTCTTAAACTATGGCCCTCTCTTGTTGGTGAGGCCATAGAGTCGCTTGGTGACAAAGCAGCATTGTTTGTTCAGGGAATGACAGTGGGCGACCTTCGCGGAAAGATTCTGTTCATCAGCCGCAATGCCTATTCGGACAGTGATAAAGGCGGTGTAGTATCTGGCTGGACACATGATGAGAAGGGTACTTCCGATGCTCGCATAACATCATATTCCAATGGTGGGAGTGTACGTCTGCAGGTACAGGACTATTATGCGCCTACAGATGACGAGAAGAGGTATGCAAAATGTACAGCTGTACTTAACTTCATAACCCTTGCCGGAAAGGCGCAGAAAGATGTGTGGACAGTGAACTTCCTCAGTGGCTACTGCAGTACATGGCTCGGAGTAAGTCCTGTCGCAACAACTTCCGGGTACAAGCAGAATGCAGCAGCCTTGCACCCGATTCTAGTCGATTTGCTCAGCAAGCGGAAAGTGCAGGAAAGGAGTCCGTTGGGCATCATTTTCATGGACTTTGCCGGTGCCGACAGCGTGAAGGGAGGCATCTCGCATTGGAGTGACTATCAGACTCTGGGCGGACGTCTTGTACAACTGATAATAGAGCAGAATTTCAGATAAGCTATAAATAATGTCAGTTCGATATAAATCTGTTTAAATAGCGAACCTGTCATTCTATATTTGCACTGTCATTGACTCGTTTTGCCTTTCGCAACCCGAACGGCATAACCTACGGCTATGCTACGTTTGACCTGTTGCTGCAAAACTCGTCGATAACAAAACGATGTTTTGTCATTTCGATGGGGCATAGCGACGAAAGCCGCAGGTTTAGATAATGCTGGTAGTAAATGGTCACGCGAAGCACAGACGAAGTTTGTGCCGCGTGGGTTACGGCAAGGCAGCATTATCAATGAATCTCAAAAATATTGCGAAATACGAGAATTCTCACATACGTAGCCTTTGGTATAATACAAAAAAGACCGCATTTAGCGGCCTTTTTTGTGGTGCCACCAGAACTCCATTTTCTTTATTTAATTTAATCGCAAAAATTAAAAGAAATAAGAAATGTATTGAAATATAACACCTTACAAATTTCTTTTAAAAAGCCAATATTAAGCTGATTTTAAAAATGTGGTGACAATGTGGTGATAAATATCAGAATCTTTCCATATCTTTGTAGAGGATTTATAAAGAAAAAAGTTATGGGCAACTACTTTTTGAGAAAAGGTACAAGTAAAGAGGCTACACTGTTCGTTCGAATAAGGAAGCGTGTTCCTAAGATTGACAAGAATGTAAATACGAGAATTGCGATTGACCGTAATGTGTGGGAGAGAGCAAATAAGGATGCTGCAAGCTTGGAGAAGTTCTATCGAACTAAAGACGGGCAGACTATTTATCGTAAGATGTGTGCCATCGACCAGGCATTGGAAGAACTGCTCAGTCAGGGTAAATTTGAAGATACACACATAGACCGTGCGGTTGAGTCTATTGTCTTTGCCGAAATCAGAGAACAGCAACGCAAAGAGGAAGAAGAACGCAAGCAGAGGAAACAAGCTGCAGAGGAAGCTCGTAAAAAAGATGTACGAACTTTCCTCAATGACTTCATTGCAGGAATCAGAGAGGGCTCCATCAAGCACAATGGCAACACCTATAGTGCCAACACTTGCAAAGTTTGGGAGTCTTTCAGACTTATCCTTGAGCGCTTTCACAAAAAGCACCCATTCACTTGGGAAAGTATCGATCAACGATTGGTAGATAAGTTTCTTTTTATGATGGAGAAAGATGGCTATATGCCCAAGAGTATTAACAAATACCTTGTTTGTTTCCGTGCAATGGTTGGCTATGCCCATAAAGCCAGACTGCACAACAATTCCGTAGCCGAAAAGTGTTTCTCAAAAATCCGTGTGCGCGAATGTGATAAAGCAAAGGAAATCTATTTGAATGATGCAGAGCTTCAGGCCTTGTATGAAATGCCATTAGAGGGGTTGGATGCACAAGTGCGCGATGTGTTCCTTGTTGGTTGTTACACTTGTCAGAGATATAGTGACTATTCTGCACTTACAGCCAATAACTTTACCACTACAGCAAGAGGCAACAAGGTTGTTCGCTTGATACAAAAGAAAACGAGTACTCCGGTTGTTGTTCCCATTATGAACGACAATCTACTGCGCATTGCCGAGCGTTACGACTTTAATATTCCTGAGATTTCGGATGTCATTCTCAACCGATACATAAAGGATATACTCAAACGGTTATCCGAAGAGGTACCATCGTTACAAAAAACAGAGATCACCAAACTCACCATGCGCGAACGTGAAATGGAAGAGCGTGGCGATACGGAATTTATGCGTAACGAGGATGGCGATGTCATCAAATATCGCTATGACTTAGTTACATCGCATACAGCCCGCAGAAGTGGAATCACCAATCTTTACATTACTGGGCTATTCGATACTGTACAGATGATGTCAATCAGTGGGCACAAAGACCAACGCACATTCTTTGACTATATCAAACTGTCGTCAGACGAAATAGCCGACAAAATTATGGAGAAACTTCGCCAAAGTGAGAACGCAGGAAACGAGGGTTTGTTCTAAAAAAAGATGGCAAAAACAAAATAAATCCTCTTGTTTGCAGTTAAAGTGAAATAAAATCACTAATTTTGTTACAAACGAACAAAGTTATGGAAGATATAAACCGCATAAAAGTAGTTTTAGTTGAGAAAAAACGCACCAACAAATGGTTGGCCGAGCAATTGGGTGTAAACCCATCAACTGTTTCAAAATGGTGTACAAACTCATCGCAACCCGATCTCAATAGTTTGCTGAAAATCTCAGATTTGCTTGGGGTTGATATAAAAGAGTTAATCGTTAGAGAGTACAAACAATATATCCTTTCCTTAAAATAAACAAAGTTGTGCGTACATTGAGTTCGTTTCAATAGGGTAAATTTGCAAAAAACGTTATATGCCAACAAATAAAAATGCTTTGACGCGATACAAGTTTTTAGACGAAATGTTGTCAGACAGACATCATTTCTACGACATACATGATTTGACTGAAAAATGCAATGAAAAACTTATTGCGGCAGGATTGCCTGAAGTTACACAACGCTGTATTGAAAAAGATATTCATTATTTAGAGTATGACCCATTTTTTGCAGAGGTAGAGAGATTTAGAGTTAGCAATAGAAGGTGTTTGCGCTATGCAGATCCATCTTTTTCAATATTTAAGAAAGAATTATCTAACGAGGAAAGTAATCTTATACTTGAAGTACTTAATACCGTTGGTCAATTTGATGGGCTAGCACATTTTGAATGGTTAGAGCGCTTCAAGATGGGGCTTGGACTAAAAGAACGTCCGAAAGTTATCAGCTTTAGCAACAATCCATATTTACAGAATTCTAATCTGTTGGGTGTTTTGTTCGACTACATCTCTAATCAAGTAGTTGTTGAATTAGAATATCATACGTTTTCCGACATAGGGAAGAAAACTATCGTATTTCATCCATATTTACTTAAGCAATACAATAATCGATGGTATATTATAGGAGTGGCAGATGAAGATGGCAAAATTCTCAATTTTGCCCTCGATAGAATTGATGCTGTGACGGCCTTTCCTGAAATGAAATACAAGCCATGTAACGAAGACTTGGCAGAACGCTTTGAAGATATTATTGGAGTAACCCTATATGAAGACCGTGGTCTTGAACATATCTTGTTTTGGGTAAGCAATAGCTCTAAGGACTATGTGGAGACTAAACCCATTCACGGTTCTCAATGTCAGTATAAAGGTGAACGTGAAGAAATATACCGTAGGAAATACCCATCTCTTTATGAGGGAGCATTTTTCTCTATAGATTGCATTCCGAACTATGAGTTAACCCGAGAACTTTGTTCCTTTGGGAAAGAACTTGTTGTATTGTCGCCATCATCCATTCAAGACGATATTTATAATCGAATTAAGTCTATGTTTGATAGATATTCCTTAATGCGAACATAGGGTTCGCTGTCGAGATTTAACTTTGCACCAACAAAACAGAATAATATGAGATTAGAAAAGTGGTTTATATCTAACTTAGATGATTCACAACGTCAAATTATCATCCGAGATCCAAATGAGAATCTTATTGTACAAGGTTCTGCAGGTAGTGGTAAAACCAACTTGGCGATACACCGAGCTGTTCAAGCAAGTGCTTTCAGCGATTCATACGCCCTTGTTGTTTATACAATGGCATTAAAACGCATGGTCGCTTATGGATTGGAGGCTTTGGGCCTTGATAAAGAAAGAATTGCCTATGACTGGGCTTGGGAACATCGTGGCTTTGATTTAATAGGTGATGTTTATTGTCGAGGAAATATAAGAACAGTGAATTCGCATCACGTCTATTACCTAATTCAGAACGAAAAAGTGTACAAATTTGAAAGTTCTAGATTAGGCAACTATACGGTCAATGTTGATGGCGTGAAAATCGACAGTAAATACAAAAGGTTAGAAACTGGTATCAACTCTTCATTTATAAGGGACATGGGCTCGTATTCTATTTGCACCAATGTGAAAATTGTTGACGAAAGTAATTCAACACAACAAGGAGAAATATACTATTTCATAGAAATATCGAACAAGAATGTCTTCATAGTTCAAAATGGCATTATACGACAATTTGAAAAAGTACAATCGTATGATAAGGGTAAGCAAAATTATCCTAACGACTTGTTGGTGAGCATTGACTTTGCCGATTGGGTCGCCGACACTTATTACCGAAACTTTGGAAGACGTGTTTCTTGGTTCAGAGAAACACCTGTTGAACATGGGATAGATATAACTGACCCAGAAATGGTTCTGATACCAAGCGGAACGCTATTTAGGAAAGCTGAAGGTAAAATTGATTATCTAATCGTTGATGAAGCACAAGATTTTGATGTTTCAGACTACAAACAACGTTTCCTTCCGAAAGTTAATAAAAGTATATCTCTTTTTGGGGATTCTGCCCAGAAAATCTATACTAATCGAGGAGCGAGCATGGATACTATAACAGCGGCACTACGCTACAGGAGATTGTTCCTTAAATATAATTATAGGTTGCCCAAGTCTATTGCTAAGGTGGCACAGGATATTGTATTCCCATCCATTGATCTTTTGTCTGACAACATGAAAGATGGCGGAAACAGTGACTATCCGCAGTATCCGAAGCCCGTCATTCAGAAGCAAGAGTCAAAAGATAAAGAATTAGAGGCGATCTTAAATAAAATCCGATTGGAAGATTTGGATGACGTGGCTATACTTGTACCATTAGAAAGTGATGTCAAATATGTACATCAGTTCTTCTCTAAAAATGGTATGCAGACTCAGGTTCTTTATAGAACGGGGAAGATTCCACCTTATCGTACAATCAACACACTTGATTTTACGAACAACGATTTGCCCTGCATTCTCACGTATCATGCAGCCAAGGGTACAGAATTTGACAATGTGTTCGTTCCCTTTGCAAGTGATGCGGATATACCAGATAGAAATGCTTTTTATGTTGCATGTACTCGTGCTTCGCATAGTCTGACTATTTCATTTTCTGCAAAGAAAATCACTAAATATCTTACAAATGTTAAACCAGACACCATCATAGAACGCAATGTTCCCGAGGATGCCTGGATTGGTAAAAGACCTAATAAAAATCAACTTTAAGTATGAAATATTGGATTGTTATCGATTCTTGGAATCTAATGGAGACTTTCACGTCAGAAAGTCTATCTCCACATATATTTTATTTAGAAAGGGCATTTGGGAATGATTTGACAAGATACATAAGCAAAAATGGAGAACTCTTTAACAACCTGGTTCTCTACGCAGAAGAGCCGTCTTCTGACTTTGCTATTGAGTTAGATGGTTCTCTGCTTGACACCCCCCTATTGTCTGAGAATAAAAAGAAGAAAAACTTCCTTTACCCCAAAACTGTATATTTCCAAAAGGGCAAAGTGAGATTTAGATTTAAAAACCAAGATTCAATTAAAGCTTTTATTGCAGAGTCAAAAATAATATTTGAGGTAAAGACAATAGAGAAGTATTCTTCTGATTTTTTTGTCGAGTCAAACACAAAGAAGATTAAGCCTTCTATAGGTGGAAATGATTCTCTTCCTTTTGGCAAGGATGCCCATATAGTGGCCGATAATATGTATAATTCTGTCAAAGGTGGAGTTATGTCATATATTTGTGGCATAAAAACCTCAACAAGTGTAGAAAACCAGTCCTTAATGCTTTGTATAAATTCACTGAAAAATTCGATTGCAGGGTTAAATACTACTGTAATGATGGGAGAAGAAAGTAGTATTGACTACGCGCCATATAAGATATCGTTAGCTAAGGCTAAGGCGGAATTTAACCGTTCGCCATTTAAAGATAAAACAAACTTATTTGAAGTCCTTAAACACATCTTGGATGAAATAATTTCTCTATCGACACTCAGACTTCAAAAAGTTGCAGAACAGAAATCTCCATCTTACAAGTACGAGATTGTCAGACTCGAAGAAAAGAAAGCTGAATTGGAAGAACTTTTATATAAACTGGAAGACTCTAATATAAAGGATATAAAGGAGGAACTCAATCTGATAAAAAGGAAAGAGGTGGAAATGGGGGAACTTGAAGGAAAAAAACGCAAGTTTTTTCCAAAAGATTCTAAGGAACATGAAAGAAAGCAAGAACTTAAATCGTTGATAAAACGATACAAGGAAGAAAATGAAGAATACAAATCGGCTTATAGAGAATATAAGTCGATAGAGACTTCATTGTCATATACTATTGTGGGAGTAACTCAGTATGATTCGGCAATATCTTCATTGTTTATTAGGTTTAGTGACAATATTAATGACATTCTCAAACTGATTAAATCAAGTCTTGTTAAGACCAGAAAAGAAGCTGAGTGTCTCCCCAACATTTCATTCAAGAAAGATTGCATTGAAATTGGGATTGAGGATGTCTCATTAGAGGAAAGGGTACTATATAACATAGTCTTCCGCCTTGTCACATATAATCCTAATGAGAAAAACAAAGTTGTTTCTGATAGCAAAATCCTTGAACTTGTCAAACGTGCTGGAAAACAATTTGGCGAAACAGATATGTCAGAAACAGAAACGGGAATCCGTATTATGAATACCTTGCGAACGTTTTGGTTGTATAAAAATCAAAAGGCAGACTCATTTGACATACCAAACGACCTTCCTCTATTGCAATCTATCATGTCATTCTTGATTAAGCATAGAGGTTTTGACCAAATTGACAGATTTATGCTTAATAGAGGGTATCAATTAAAACAATATGCCTTTATGTTATGGGGAGCGATTGTTGGATATGCTGCAATTCCAAAGACATTAACCAACATCATCAACGATAATGTAAAAGAAGAAGAGCTAGATAGTTATCTTTCTTCTCTTTACACTTCTATAGAAATAATGGGGAAATAGTGATATTTATGATTTTCATTTGACACACGAACATAGGTTTCGTAAATAGTACATATCTTTGCATCAGAAAACAAAACAAGGCGGTCTTTGATAAGTTTGGTTGCTGAAACGGCATTTTGAATTTCGTCCGGCGTATTTGTCCGGATGTCTCCTCGTTCTTCGGAATCCTGGAGATAAACAATGTTAGTACGTAAACGTGTTGCACTATAGTACGTTGTACTTTTACTATTATTGTTATATATTATTTTTCTATGTTTTATGTTGTATATTACATAAAGAAAAGGAGTTTCAGTCCAGACTTTCAAGACCGCCTTTATATTAAAAATAGCAGAAATGGATAAAACGCAAATAGCACATATCGCATCACAGATGTCAACAAGAGAAGATTTGCTGGCATTGCTCAATCGCATCAAACAAGACGAGGTGCGTGAATTGGGTTTTGATGCTGATAAATTTTATCCATTCACGATGAAGCATCTTTTATATTATTGTAATCCTAATCATGTCTTTCATCGTTATAAACAGTTCAAGATAAAGAAGAAATCTGGTGGTTGCCGTCAAATTACGGCACCGCGCAACCAGAGTTTTATTATGCTCCTACAGTCTGTAAATGAGATCCTTAAAGCTATGTATAGTCCATCGGACTATGCAATGGGATTTACAGAGCAGCGGTCTGTGGTAACAAACGCTGCTGTACATAAGGGGCAGAATTATGTATTCAATATAGATTTGAAAGATTTCTTTCCCAGTGTGGAACAAGGACGTGTCTTGAAACGTTTGACGTTGGCACCATTTAACTTCTCACCTCAGATTGCGCTTTTAATTTCTGGGTTATGCTCCATGAGGGTTAAAAGAGAACACACTATAGAGGCCAAACAAAATGATTTGGACAAGCAGTTTAGGTATGTTTTGCCTCAGGGTGCGCCGACTTCACCAATAATTACCAACATGATATGTGATACCCTTGATCGTCGCTTGGCTGGATTGGCCAAAAGATTCGGACTGCATTATACTCGTTATGCAGATGACATCACATTTAGCTCCATGCACTATGTGTATGCAGAAAATGGCGAGTTTAGGAAAGAACTTGTCCGTATTATCAGCAGTCAAGGTTTTACTATCAATGATACAAAAACAAGATTGCAGAAATTTGGAAGTCGTCAGGAGGTGACTGGTATCATTATCAGCGACAGACTGAATGTCGCAAAAAAATATATTCGAGAAATAAGAAGCCTGCTTTATATCTGGGAAAGATATGGCTATACAGATGCCATGTCACGATTCCTGCCTAAATATAAAGCAGAGAAAGGACATATAAAGAAAGGCAATCCTAATTTGACCAATGTTCTTGACGGAAAACTTATGTATCTTAAGATGGTCAAAGGTGATACAGATGCCGTCTATGCAAAACTTTACAACAAGTTTCAAGAACTTGTTGCTAAAGATAATGACGCTAATAAAACCAATTCTTATGGGATTACATATATAGAAACATTTTCTCTTCTGAATTTTGAGCAGGAAAAGAGTACAATCGTTACGATTAACAAAAAAGATGATCACAAAAGATTTGCCACCTTCAAACTTGGAGATGTTAATCAGATAGCCTCCATGAATAAAAGTATCAACCCAGAAGATGAATTGCATAAAGAGAAACTAGCCATTTCACTGTGTCGAAGTCCTAAGAGTGAACAGTTTTGGCAGATACATTTAGCTGATAAAGTGACGGTTTATAAATCAAAACCAGTTGACATAGACGAATTAAATAATGATTTGGATTCACTATTAAGAACATGATATGGACGAGAAGATAATGTCCACATTGGATAAAATAATCAAGCTTGCTCAGCAAAATACTGAGTTTGATACTGAATTGCGAAAGCGACTGAATGTTGCTTCCGCAAATTCTGCTGTTATAGACGATGAACGTATTATTCAAATATATGAGTATTGTATAGAAAAGATAATCCGTAAACAAGCAGAAGAATTTTATGCTGATTTCCCCGTGAAATCAATAGTTCCCGTTCTTATAGAAGACTTTGTCCGAATGGAGTATTTTAGACGCAAAAATAATTTCGGAGATTTCTGCCTTTCTCTATATCAGCAAATAGAGTGTATGACTAATAAATTATGCGAAGATCCTAATTTGTCTGAAATTGTATCAAAAATGTGGGGTTGCCATGCTTATGTTAAAGAGGAAAAGAATATTCCAATTGACATGGCTGTTCGTATTAAGGGGGATTTTTCTATTGCTAATCTTATTTTTCCTGGTCAGAACAAAAAAACTGGCAATTTAAATTCAATTGAAAAATCGCAATCAGCACTTCAAGTGCAATATGCAAGTGATAAAATGAGAATACTTGTATATTTTTTAGGCTATAAGACTATGATGAAAAGTGGAGAGTACAATTCTTTTATTGAGTTTACATCTTTGTTGACAGATATCTATCAATGCAGAAATATGAATCATCGAGGCAACACTCAAAATGAATGGGAATTAGCTGTATATAATAGAATATATCCTCTTAAATCATTCTATTATTTTAAATTCATGGGTGGTCTAGCTCAATATATAGACTATATAAAAAGAGGATTTTCTTATATTCCTGAGTTGAAAAAATTCTGTGACAGCATTGAGAAGCAGAAAGTATCTATACCACAGCCTAAAGTTTTGGGCAAGATAGAGCTGAAAGATGACGGTAAAAAACGTTTCAAATAATCAATTATGACCATACAAGAAATACAAAGCCGTAAAGAAGACCAGACATTTGATTGTAAGAGCATTCAAATTGATCCCAAAGCATTGGCAATCCCAATTGTAGCATTTGCCAATGCAGATGGTGGCGTAATCGCTATTGGCGTATCTGACAAGACGCGAACGATTGAAGGCGTAGATCAAGACACCCAAAAGCTGAATGATTTATTGCGCGTTCCGTTTGATTTTTGTAACCCATCAATTTCTGTTACATGTACTTATGAGCCTTGTACGGATAAGGATGGTAATGAAAATCGCATTTTGTTGATGCATATTCCTGCCAGCTCAAGTCTTCATACCAATCAGGCAGATGAAGCTTTCATGCGAGTAGGCGACAAGAGTCGTAAACTGACATTTGATGAACGTGTGCAATTGATGTATGATAAAGGTGAACGCTCTTTTGAAGATACTGCTGTTTATGGAGCAACAGCTAACGACCTAAATATGGATGCTGTGGCTAAGTATGTGAATCTGCTTGGATACAGTAAATCTTCAATGGAGTATCTGAAAGAGAACAACCATTTCGTAACCGCTGACAAGAATGGAGAAGAAGTTGTTAGTGTCGCTTGTATGTTGTTGTTCGGAAATAAACCTCAGAGCTATCTACCTCGCGCTCGTACACGCTTCATACGCTTTAATGGAGTTGAAGAGAAAGTTGGTGCTGAAATGAATGTCATCAAGGATGTTGTCTTTGAAGGCACAATCCTGGAGCAAGTGGAGAAGACAGTTGAGTATCTGGAAACACAAGTTGCCGAACATACTTATTTGGAGCAATCAGGTAAGTTTATAACACGCAGAGATTACCCCAAGTTTGTTATCCAAGAGATGGTAGTGAATGCGTGTTGCCATAGAGCCTATAATATAAAGGGTACAGAGATTCAAATTAAAATGTTTGATGACCGTATCGTATTTGAAAGCCCAGGTAAGTTGCCTGGAATGGTAAGACCATCGAATATTCGCAACACCCATTTCTCGCGTAATCCTAAGATTGCTGCATTCTTGAAGACTTATCACTATGTCAAGGAATATGGTGAAGGCGTTGATCGTATGTATCGCGAGTTGGAAGTGAATGGTGCAGCACCTCTTTCATTCCATACTGAAGACTTTATTTTGAAGGTTTCTGTCCCAAGGGGAACAGAAAAGTTAATAGAAAATAGAGATGGGGTAACAGAAAAGTTGATAGAAAACACGGATAGGTTGATAGAAAAGTTGATAGAAAAGGCTATAGAAGATGGTGAAAGGTTGACAGAAAACAGAATTGCCATTTTGCGTCTAATCGCAGAGAATCCCTATATTTCTAAATCAGATTTGGCTAAGTCCATCGGCATTAGCGTTACTGCTATCAGTAGTAATATAAAAACAATGCGAGATAAGTATATCCGGCGTGTAGGACCTGACAAGGGTGGTTTCTGGGAGATAATAGAATAGTGTCATTTTTAATTCCTAAGGTATAAAAGGCGGCTGAAGTTCAATTTTAGCCGCCCTCTTAATGTTGATTTTCCAAATAAGTGGGACATGTCTCACTTTTTTTGGCTTATATCGGCGGTACGCGTTTCATTCTATGAGTTTTCGGTAAAATCATCTTTGTTTCAACAGATTTCAAAGAACCCAAAACGACAATTGCGATTGTCAAAATTTAAAGGCACACAACGGCAAAATCTTGTATTTTTTCAGCCATTTTTTCCACTCGGCTTGCCGTTTCGAAGTGGATAGTCCCTCGCTCATTTTCAATGGGCGGGGTATTAGGCTACAATATTACAGGTAATAACAATATGATTGTATTTGTCTTTGTATCTGTGTGTTAGTAGCGATTTTGAGGAGTGTAAATTTGCAGTGAAAAGAAAATAATGTCACTTGAGTGTCACAAAAGCATGATTTCGGCAAGGCAAAGAAAGAAGTCATATTTTTCTTTTGGCCAGCAAATATATAACAGAAGGTAGGGAAAGAATAATATATAATTTCTTTTTCCCTACCTTTAAACATATAACTTTACTTTATCATCCGCATATATATAATGCGGATAAATTAAAGTAATGATACATTAAGATTATCATGTTCTTGTACTATCTTACAGAATCCAATTAAATAGATAGCCAGAAATAATAATCAACAATGTTACCACGCCGAAGAAGATACCTATCAATCGCCAAGTCATCACCTTTTTGAGCATCGTTGCTTCGGGAATGGAGAGCCCGATGATAGCCATCATAAAGGCAATAGCCGTTCCAAGCGGGATGCCCTTTGCCACAAAGACCTCAATGATGGGCACAATGCCCGCAGCATTGGCATACATCGGTACGGCAAGCACCACAGCAAGTGGCACGCCCCACCAATTTTCTGCCGAGAGGTATTGCTCAAAGAAGCCTTCGGGCACATAGCCGTGCATCGTAGCACCAATGCCGATACCAATCAAGATATAGATC
>JAZNSN010000072.1:0-5155 GCA_045591315.1 Bacteroidaceae bacterium | reverse complement strand
TGTTTCAACAAAATTTAAAGGTTTGAGGGTTAACAATAGTAATCTTAGGGGGCACTGCAAGGTATAATAATATACATCGGAAACTCCGCTATAAATCTTCGAGCATTCTCCTTGCCTCCTTATTGCCTGCAGCAGCAGCCTCGCGATAGAGGTCCTTTGCAAGCCTCTTGTTGCGTTTGCATCCATATCCATTCATGTAACATCCTGCCAAAAACATTGTCCCCTCAATATCTTTCATCAGGTACAACTCTTTTGCATACCTATATGCCTCTTCTTGATTACCATTGCTCTCCTCATGTCTCATCATCCACTGCATGGCCTCAATATGCTTCATGCCGGCAGCACTTTTAATACAATCAATGTATGTACCTAAAACTGAATCATTTTCAATATTAAAATTATGAAGACAGATACCATATTCAAACAATCCGTCGGTATTTCCCAACATAGCAGCTTTTCTTAAAAGGTTCTTTGCTTCCATTGAGTCCTTCTCGACAACAATACCTCTATTGTAATATTTCCCGAGCCTCGCCAACGAACTTGGATGTTCTTTTTTGGCTGCTATCTGCAATTGGTTTATTTCTTCGTTACGGTTTTGTTCAACACCAATGCCGTCACGATAAAGTTCCGACAGCTCGTAATAGCAATCAATGTCACCTAATTCAGCACCTTTGCTAAAGAATCTTACAGCTAATTTTGGGTTAGCTTTTATCAGTAAACCATGACGATAGTATTCTCCAATTCTACGGTATGCAGCAGAATATCCATATTGTATTAACTCGATATATGTGTTTAGTACTTTGCCATATCTTTTCTGCAAGTAATATAGTTCGGCATTCTCAAATTCTTTGTTACATTGTTCCCAAAATATAGAATCCTTTATGAAAATATCTTTATGTCGTGACAATGAAAATTCCTTATATTCTTTTACCGGTACGTTGTTTATGGTGGGCAGGTGTTCACTGTTTGATAAAATAGTTCCATTGTGATAGCCTATTATGTCGGCACACAGCGATTTGCATAATGAACTATTGTAGAACTCCACAATTAGTCTGCCATTTTCGGGTTTCACGGTGGGAGACCACATAAGTGTACGACGATAATCGTTTACAATGCTTTCCGGGGCCATGTTTGAGTAGTCTGGCGAATAGAACTTTTTTGATGCAGTATATCCCTGTACCGATGTGTAGCGTCGTGTGCCGTTACTACTCAGGTCGGGCTGAATCGTTTTAGTTGCATTCTCCTTTTCATGCGGAACAAACAATACGACTCTATTTGGATTCTCAATGGGTGGTGCGTTTGTCATATCATTGACTTGATGACTTTTCTTCCATTTTTTCTTGTTTCCGCTCTCTTTTTCAGTAGCTCCTTCTGTACTATACAACCCATTCGCAACCTTATTCATCTTGGATTCAGTTTCAGTGTCGGGCACATGCATACCATATTCTGTATTCTTGTCCTGTTCAGATATCTCTTCTATAAGTTCACGATAGGCATAATTCCCCTTGTCGCCGGGAATAAAAGGTAGAGCCGGTGGCGATAAGAAGCCGTTGTAAAAGTGCTTGTATTTGAGTTTGTTCTTGTGTGCATTTTCCTTGAATTTCCAGAAAGCCAGACTGTTCCCTTCAATCAGTTCCCGTTTTTTTCTGTCGCTTGTTATAATAATCTCCTTGAAGTTTGTCATTTTCTCTACATCAATACCATGCAGATAGTTTTCGTCTATGAGCGGGACAGAATCCTTATGATATTCCCCATCGGTAATCACGAAATGAGTCCAGAAACTATGACCGAGTGCATGACGCAGATGTGCACTGAATATAACATCTTCTGCTGTTAGGATAGCTTGATATTGATATAACTCTTTTCTTTCATGATTTTCATCCCAATATCTTTGACTGCTCCCGTTGTTGCCTAACAACCGCGCAATGCTGTTTGTGTTCTTGTTTACAACAATCTTATTGTACTGCTCAAGGTATTCTCCGTTCATTCCGGCATCCCATATTCCATTAAGGAATGTTACATCTGATGCATATTCCCATTCGTCAAGATAATCCAGTCTAAGTTCGCTAATGGGATTGATGTAGAGTCTCATGTCTTCACGTTTTGCCTTTATAGTAATCTCAGGGAATTGATATTCGTTAACTCCTAGTCGCGTTAATATCCCATTTACGCTATCTTTTTTCTCATTTTTTCTGTCTGAAGCAAGTTCCCATAGCGAATACTTCTTAGGCTGAGGCGAAAAATACTTGTCAAGCGCAAAGCCGTAACTGATTCTATCGTTTTGCTTAAACAATGTTGTCGGTGAGAGTGCAGCAACCTCTTTGCCATAGAAATCATCGAATTCAATAATAAAATCACCCATACTGTCGGTGCGGAATGCAGAGGTCTTGACATCTTTACCATTATCGGCAAAATCGAGCCTTATTTGATTGTATGGAAGAGTTATGATATTGTATGAGCCTTTTTTGCCAATCTTGTTTATTTTGTTGCGTCGGTAGAATTTTCCACGAATTGTTATTTTCTCCTCTGGGTCAACCTTGTTCTCTAAGCTCTCTTGTGTCAATTGTTGCCACTCATATGCAGTCCACCCATGTGTGAGCATAATCAGGTCGAGATGTTCATCTCTTTTATGATTCTTCGGGTCAAAATACTGCCATGCGTCAGGGATAAAACCTTTCAGCTCCGACCCCAGTAGGAGGTATGTATAAAGATTATGTCCCCAAAAGGTTGTGTGTCTGTTGTATCCGTCAGAAACAGATACCGCAAATTCCATGTTATCGTCAATCATTTTTCCGTCTTCACGTTCTATCCTCAGAACGATCTTCTCGTGAGGGAGCGGTTCGTATGTATTACACTCCTGTCCGTTTGCAGTTACAAGCAACCTTGCATAACCGTGATCTCCTCTTTGCAGTGTATTATGTCTTACAAAGAAAAGCCTTTCGGCTACCGGTGTTTTGCCATTGAATACAATTGCACGATTTACACCTTCTGGAATCTCATTCTTATCAATGCTTATTGAATCTCTCCTACCCCTTATCTTTTTGTAAAATCCCATACTGCTTCTGTGCATCAGCACAAAGCCTAATCCTGTTGTATCGTTATAATTGCTGTTCACAAATATACGTATACTGTCTTTATCGTTCAAGAGCCTTATTGCCACTCCTTCTCTTTCCACTTTGGGTAGTTTGAAGACATATCGTTGACGTTTTCCTTCCTCGTTCATAGTTTCCACTACCGCATTGTAATCAGTATCAATATCCGGTTTTATAGTCAATACACCTTTTCCAAGATGTTCAGGCGTGGTTTTCAGCAGTGGCTCCTCGTTCGCAGTTATGGTAATCTCTTTATTGATGTTATCTCTCGCAGTATTACGCAGTTCATACGCGACACGGCTCTCAATACCATTTACAAGGTGTCCGCTTTCTGGGTAAAACGTCAGGCCTATCCGGTTGTCACTGTTGTCTTTCCAACGTCCGTCCTTGAATATCTTTCTTTCCCTGTCAAGTATGTTCCGCAATCCCCAGTCTCCGTTGTTTACCTTGTCAAAAACCGGGAACACGCGGCTGAATATAGCCTCGTCGCCCCAGTTGAGCATGTAGCGTGTATATGCCCGAACTTCATAATATCCCGACAGATATAGCGGGTCCATATATATATCCCCGTTGCAAGTGCCATCGTCGTCAATCTTGTATTTATTCGTCTTTACAACATACCCTTCGGGTGCGACCAATTCAACATACAGTACACGGCTGAGGGTGGTTGGCCGGTCATCGTTATTGCTGGTTACAAAAGCCTTGAACCATATTGTTTCGCCAAGGAAATACGCTGTATTGTCGAAGTGGAGATATACCCTCTCCGGTGGCAATATATAACCCACCTGCAACGCACGCAGTGCTGCGCTGTCGGTGGGTGTCTGGGCAAAACAACTAAATGTAAATGCCCATAGGCATAATATGATATATGTCTTAATATTGATTCTCATGTGTAAGAATCTTTATGAGGACTATTAGTTAATGGCTAAGTTCCAATCTAATATCATTGTCTGTCGTATATAACAAGTTTACTCCATTGTCATATGAACCATTTATCCATGCTCTTTTATCTATATAAACTTCTTCGCCATTTTTCGTATATTCATAGTTTATTGTAAATAAGAAACTGAAACCAAACATGATTCTATCATTACTGTTTGATACGACGTCATGACTGAAAAAATCAATATTACTTCCATGTGCATTTGGATAACTTGTAATATCATGAAAACCTGCTTCAACACTCGTTCTTCCATTTATAACCTTAAAGTTAAATCCCATCTCATAGAAATAATTTACATATGGATATGTATTATATTTATAACAAGATAGATAAAAGTATGCAGTCTTATCATAGTCCGGGATTTCTTCAATCTCACTGTTAAGTGTTGCAATGTCATATTCGTCTATTATATTGTCATTAATCAGAACATTATCTCTTATAGACGTCTTATTTATATTTGTTGAATTCCGTTCTTTTATGATTTGTCGCTCTATCTGTTCAAACGTACTTTCTGTTACTTCTGAATAATCCTTAACATATAGTAGATTTATGTTTGTTCCGTACTTTTCGCCAAGTTCATCAAGTCTTGCCAGAACCTCTTCCTTTGTCATTCCACCAACAGACCTTGTCTTTGCACTCTTCTGCATCTCTGCAACAGACATACAATCCTCAAAGTCTTCGTTTGTGCAGGATACAAATCCTGACATCAGTGCAATAACGCACGCGAATGTAAAAATAATTTCTCTTTTCATTTTTGTTTTTTTGTTTTAAAATTGTTTATATAGTTGTGATATTACTCTCTTTAAACTTCTGTAACTCGTATCTCACGTTATTGAGTATTATGTCAATCTTACGTGAGTGTACCTTTATCTTTTTTGTAAGGATTTCATTGCCTATGCTTTTCATCTTTGCCGTATCGCCTTGTGCCTTGTATATCTTGAACTGCTTATAGAGCGGCACAAAGCGGTTGGGATACATATTGTGCGCTGTTTCAGATTGTTTCAACAAAATTTAAAGGTTTGAGGGTTAACAATAGTAATCTTAGGGGGCACTGCAAGGTATAATAATATACATCGGAAACTCCGCTATAAATCTTCGAGCATTCTCCTTGCCTCCTTAT
>JAZNSN010000071.1:0-15628 GCA_045591315.1 Bacteroidaceae bacterium | reverse complement strand
GGGTTGCTTTTAGCACACAAAAATAGTAAAAATATTTACTAAAGAAAAAAATAGAACACGTGTTCGATTCCTACTTAAGTAGGAGGTTGTATGTCGGACATACTTCATAATTAAGTATGAAGTATGAAGTAGTATGTAAGACATATAACAGGTTACAATTTGGTTACAATCAGAATACAATATCGTAACAATGTATTACAAATTATTACAGTTTGCTTTGTCTATCTAAAGTAAACTTATCAAAAAGTTGTGAGGTCAGTTACAATTCCGTAACAAATATATTACAGTCTGGTAATAGAGTAAACAATATTATTACAATTACTATACTTTATCTAAAGTAAACTTCTCAAAAAGTTGCAAATTTCGATTTCAAGCATACGTCTTTAGCTAACTCTACATAAAGTAAACCTACTCGAAAGTTGTAAAATCAGCATTTTTCGTTCGTTGTTTTATACAAGAACAAATGTTCGGAACTAACGTTACCTAAAGTAAACTTCCTACTTAAGTAGGAATTACTGTCTATATTCATATTTAAGTATGAGTTTCTTTGCGCAAAAGTTTTAATTATTTTTTGTTGGATTTGTATAGCATATTAATACATATCTGATATTGCAATTTGGATTTCTATATGCTATAGTATCACTGTAATTTGAATAAAGTTACATGCACCTACACAAACACACACACGCACGCGATACCTAACGCGCAAAGGCGCGTATACTATGGGAGGTGGTTTACCCCGCGAATGCCCTTATGGGCGTATACGCTGACGGGCAACAGAGACGGCGTATGACGTGCACCTTGTAAATTGAATAAGGTTTAATGTAAAGCTCAAACACTTGACAGTGTTATTATATCGTGGTATAATTATGCCATAATCTAAATAGCACTGTTGAAACAAGTTCATAGTTAAGTATGAAGTCCTACTTAGAGTAGGAACACAATATGGAAGGAGTACAACATGGAAACCAACAATAATACTGCTGTTACCGTTCCGTCCGTCACTCTGGAAGAGGCCCTTGCGAATACGGGTATTGAACTCGACATTGGGAAGGTCAAAGCGGCCCGCAAGCGTCTCTTTACCGCATATGGCGCGCAGTCGGCCAATCTGACTGACACTACCGTGCTTGCGGCGGAACGTATCAACGCCTCCCTGTCTACCGCTGATAGCCACATTAAGACGGCGTGCTACATTGCCGGCGCAATGCGGTTGGCGGAAACGTGGCGGTTTGAGAAGGATGACGCGGGGAAGCCGTTTAAATCCGAAAATGCCTTCCTCAAAGGCATTTTGCCGGGGTTCGCAACGTCTACAGTATCGGTGTATGCGGACGTGGGCGCAACTGTATATATCCCCGCCGCGCAAGGTAAACTCGACGATTTGCCGGGGGTTGGGGATTTGGGTCCGAGTAACGCCAAGTTTCTCCTGAACGCGATAAAGGACGCTGACAAACGGAAGCGTCTCCCGGCGGCCCTCAAAGAGGCGAAAGCGGCTAACAACGGCAAACTGTCGCAACGGGCTATTACGTCCGCTGTTAAGTCCCTGTCGGAATCCAGCCCCAAAACGGGCGATTCCGCGCCGTCCGCCGGTTCTATCGCCGACGAATTGTCTGGCGGCTCTACTTCCGTCGTGCTGTCTAATTTGATAAGTTTCGTCTACAACGGCGACAACCCGAAAGAAGGTGACCTTACGTCTATCGTGCTTGAAAAGGATGTTAAGGACTTCATGTCCTTGCTTCTTAAAGCGCGTGACGATAAGGACACCGCGCTTGCGGTATGTGATACGCTCTACACGCTTGCAAAGAAGGCTCGTTAATACACCTTATATAAGTAGGACCGGAAACCCGGTCCTACTTAAAGTAGGAATTATCAATTAGGAAGGAACTAATACTATGAATGACAAGGAATATATAAAAGCTCTTAACAAGCTCTTTGAGCTTGCGGATGAGTGGAACGCTGTTATTGATAATAACCCCGGTTTCTTTAGCGAATATCGTATTCAGGCTTTCGGCGTGCCGGGTACCCCGTTTGTAGAAGGTTGGGAGTTCGCAAAGAAGACCAAATAATACATTCCTACTTAAAGTAGGACCGGAAACCCGGTCCTACTTAAAGTAGGAATTATGAATTAGGAAGGAATGAATATCATGAACGTATACGAAAACATGTGCACTATCTGCGGTAAAGTGCTCTCTGAGCACGACGAGTATTTTGCTTTTACAGACGCTTTGTCCAGCAACGCAAACGAAATCGTCGTCTGCGACGATTGCGCGGTAAAAACGACGGTGTACGATTTGTACAACCGTTCCGCGCTTACCATGGCAAATTCCCTCGACGATGTCATTGAAGCCGACGCCGTCGTTTCGGACGACGAAAACACCGCCACTCCGGAAAATACCACCTCGTCGGGACCTGATTTCACGCCGGAACCCGATATCACTCCGAAAAATTCCGCCGCGTCGGAAGAGGTTATTATTGACGATATCCCCGAATCTAACGGATGGTCCCACATTGTGGTCTAATCTCCTACTTAAGTAGGAGTTAGCGAAAAAATAATGGAGGTCAGCATTATGTCTACTGAAAAAAACACTGCCATTGACACCTACACTGGCGAACTCGTCGAGACCGTATCCCCGGCGCAATCCGTACCCGACGTTTACTCCCACTTGTCCGTTACGGACTTCCGTCACGACGCCGTATCCGGAAAAATGTCCCGCCTTGCCCGGAACGCGCACGAAAAGGGGCACTCCACCTCTGTCCTTCAAGCGGGCGACCAGTTGACCACAGATGAGGTTGTGGGCAAGGTGTGGACCATTATCGCCGTGTCCTATGCGCACATTCCCGACGAAAACGACGAAACCGGGTTGTCGCAAAAGATGTACCCGTGCGTCGTGTTTGCGGAGGCCCCTGACCGCTGGTATAACCTCGGCCAAATCGCCGGGGAGATGGTAGCTGACTGGGCCGTGGAAATGGGCGAAAACCCGGAGGAATCGCCGAATCTGCCGCTGACTAACGCTGAACTTGCGCAATGCGGAGGAATCCGCATTTACATGCAGTGGAAGCAGGGCAAGAACCGCCGCTATATCCGCGTGACGGTGGCGTAAGTCAGTACTAAAGCCCCGCCTCCTACTTAAGTAGGAGGTGGGGTAAGGAGGTGATTTCCGATGGAAATGTCGTGGAAAACCAAAGGCGTACACAAGTGGACATTAAAAGAGGCAATTCAAGTGCCGTTCATGAAAGTGAATACCATGAAACTTCATGAACGCGCAGAGCTTGCCAGCTTTCTCCAGTCTCAATTAAAACGGCGCGTCGCCTCGTACAAGCGCGCAAAAGCGTACTCTCACCCGTATGCTTACGAAAAATTGAAAGAAGACTTTAAGGAGTTGAATGAAGTCTCCAGATACAATTTCGACTTCAACTCCCCTGTAGTCATTACGCAAGGACGTAAGCATGTTCTCGGCTCGGCATACGCTTCACTTGACAACCCTAACGCGAAATTGTCCTCTTATATCGTCCAACTTCAAGATTTCTTTAGCGCGAAATCTTCAACCGTCAAAGGATGGCGTGAGATTATCCGCAGTGAATCTATGAAACTCTTTGGATATAAAGAGTACAATACAAAGCGCGGTTCCCGCATTGTTCTCAATCACTTAATGACTGAGAAAGAGCGTGAAATGTTCTGGAAACTCTTTGAGGAAATCCGCAAGTCTGGCAAAACTACCATTTACGATTCTGAAGCAATGCGCGAAACTGGCTTCACTCGTATATGGCGCGAGAAACTCAAAGATAACTCATGGAATTTCAGCGACTTAACCGGCATGATGAATGAAATGCTTGCCGCGTTGAAATCAAACGGGGTACCAGTCAGTGACATTCCAGAGCATAAGCCGGGTAAATCGCTGGACCCTATTCAGCTGGACCAAGACGACGGCGCAGATTCTGATGTTTTCGTCTGGTAGCTCATACTTAAGTAGGAGGTATTTATGGTACTTTATCAGTCTGGCGATAAAAACTGTTTCGAGTCGATTATACGCAAAATCATTTGCGCGGTACCTATCGGTAAGAAGCGCATTCTTAATATCGCGTCTTCTTTCGATACAGAGGTTACGTCGTTCTACACTGAGGTTCTCGGTGAAGAGGTGGCACTCGTATACGTCTGGATGTTCGGTGTCGATGACGCAGTTGTATACGGTCGCACGCTGGATGAGTTTCAAGAGTTTATCTACACTCTCAACGAGTATTTGCGTGTGCGCAACTATCGTCTTATCACGTATATTCATAACATGAAGTACGATTTCCAGTTCATTCGCACTTATTTCAAATGGGATACCGTCTTCATGAAGGCAAAGCGCAATCCTCTTTATGCCAGATTCGGGAATATTGAGTTTCGGGACAGTCTTATCCTCGCCGGTGGCCGCTCTCTCGCGTATATCGGCAAACACCTCAAGTCACACTCTGTCACTAAAGCGGAAGGTGATTTGGACTATTCGTTACTCCGACACTCTAAAACTCCGTTGACTAACGTCGAACTCGGTTACTGCGAACGCGATATTCTCACTCTCAACGCATATATCTCGGAGAAGATATATGAAGAAGGGGATATAACCAAAATCCCGTATACGAACACGGGATATGTTAGAAGATACGTCAAGAACGCGTGTTTGTCTGAACACCCGAATGCGTATCGCTCTATGATGGACAATCTGACGCTTACGCCGGGAGCATATCAACAGTGCGAACATGCGTTTGTTGGAGGGGCGGTTGGCCCCAACATTAACAAGGTAGGGCGTGTATGTGATAATGTCGTATCTTACGATATTAAGTCAAGTTACCCTTACGTCATGGTCACGCAAAGTTTTCCCATGGGACTACCCATCCCGGTACAGAATAAGGATGCCCGCTCCTACTTAAGTAGGAAGGGCTATCACACTATATTCCGCTTGCATGTGCATGATTTACGTCCTCGTGAGTGGAATGACTTCTGCTTTCCGATTTCGCAAGATAAGTGCATATCACTTATCGGCGCGAAAATCGTATCCAACCGGGTACAGTACGCCGCCTCTTTATCAATCGAGTGCACAGAACTGGATTATGATACTTTCCGGAAGTTCTATGAGATTGATGATAACAGCTACATTACCCACATGCGCGTGTATCCCGGTGGGAGACTTCCGCCGGAAATCGTTAAATCGGTCTTTGAGTTTTTCAACAAGAAGACTACTCTTGACGGTGTTAAGGGCCGTGAATCGGAATACATGATTTCAAAAAACATGTTAAATTCCATTTACGGCATGATGGTAGAGCGTCCTATTCGTCCCAAATTCCTTTATGTCGGCGATAAGTTTTATCGTGATGATATTGACTATGTGGAACAAATAGAGGCGTACAATGAAAAGCGGGACCGCGTGTTATATTACCCATGGGGCGTATATGTGACCGCATGGGCAAGACACCGTTTGTATGACGCAATCTATGCCGTCGGCAATCGCTTTGTCTATTGCGATACCGATAGCGTTAAGTGGAAACTCATGGGGGAAGAGTACGACAAATCCCGGTTTGAGTATTTCCAGCGCGTCAATAAGGAAGCGGAGGAACAAATTCGCGCTATAACACGTAAACTTAATTTACCGCCGGAGTATACTATGCCTAAGGACCCTAAAGGCCATACTAAGATTCTCGGCGTATGGGAACAAGAGTATATCGCGGATAACTTCAAGACGCTCGGCGCAAAGCGGTATATGTATAATATCGGCGACGAGTATCACCTTACGGTAGCAGGGACAAATAAGGCGGCTACTTTGGAATATATTCTTAAAGTAGCTAAAGAAACTGGGAAGTCTCCATATACCATATTTGACGACAATCTCATTATCCCCAAAGAGTACGCTAAACGTCTTGTAGCAACCTACATTGACGAAGAGCAAATGGGATATATGACTGACTACCTCGGCAACCGCGCTTTCTATTCCGCGCCGTCTGGGGTTCACATGGTAGCCGCACCGTATACGTTCAATCTCACTGAAGACTTGCGCACTGAACTTATGCGCATTCTCGGTGAATCTGAATCGGATACTGGGGAAATCGAAGAGTAATTCCTACTTAAGTAGGAGCAAGCTGTCCTATCGGCTATACGGGGAGAAAGGAAATAGTATGGAATACTTCAACATTAAGGGACTTTTAAACGAACTGCCCGACGAGCAGACGCGCATGGTAGTCGGGGAACGCGCCAGCGGTAAGATGTATGCGATAACGCAATACTCCTTTTATCGCTTCTATTCTGCATTCATATTCCCGCATAAACGCCGTGAGTTTAAGAAACTCAAGTGCCATTATCTCGTGGCTGAGAACTGGAAGCCTGTGCCTATTGTGCGCGGTATCGGGCGTGGTCGCAATAACGGAGTATCTTACTCATGCGGGGTTGCACGTATGTACCATATAGAGCCGCATAATGTTCGTGCGGCCTTATGGAAGTGGTCTTGTCCGCGTCATAAACTCTGCCTTGCCACGTAAGGAGGTCATACTTAAATATGAAGTGGTTCAACATTAAGGACCTCTTGAACGCGGTACCTGACGCGCATATTTACATGGTATTCGGCGAACGCTCAAACGGCAAGACGTACTCGGCGTTGCAATACGCCATTGAGGAGTTCGTGGAAAACGGCAAGCATTTCGTGTACGTCCGCCGTTTAGCGGAAATGGTTCGTATGACGTACATGCGCAACTTGTTTACGGGTAACCGTAAAACTGGCGCGCTACAGAACGAACTCAAGAAGCTGGGGATAGACGATATAGGTTACTACTCATCCGCATTTTGGCCCATGGTACGGGACGAAAAGCGTAAGTTAATTCGCATGGAGCAGCCGTGTGGATATACATTGGCTATCTCTACATGGGAAACAGCAAAAGGCGCGTCTATTCCTAATGTGGGTACCATTATATTCGACGAGTTTCTTACTCGCGGCGCATATCTTCCGGACGAGCCTGTTATGTTCGAGAATCTAATCAGCTCTATCGTTCGTGAAGAGGCTAACGCAAAAGTTATCATGCTTGCTAATACGGTATCATGGACTGCGCCCTATTTCCGCGAATGGGGTCTCAATCACATTCGTGAAATGGAGCAGGGCACATTTCAAACGTATCAATCTGGCGACAACAAACGTAAGATTGTTGTATGCTATGCGGAACACGCGGGTACAAAAGCGTCTGACGTGTATTTCAACTATGATAATCCGCGTTCCAGAATGATAACTTCCGGTGTATGGGAGACCGCCGATTATCCCCGTATTCCTACTCAAGTAGGAGATTGGGAAAAGGGTATCCCGTGCTATGTACAGTCCATCGACGAATGGACTATCAAGATAATGCCAGCTATGACGCCCGACGGAATGGAGGTGTTGTTAGTTTACGATAACGGACGTAAACTTATTGACGAAAACGGTATGGACGGGCGTTATAAGGACCGCATTGTATACACGGATATGTTCTACCCGTATATCAACTGTAAGTTTTGCATTACAAAGCACAATGACAACTACAGCCGGTTTATCCTTTCCTGTCTTAAACAAGGCCGTGTGTTTTATCAGAACAATACAGTTGGCGAATATTTGCGGTCCTATCTCATGTTCAGTACGAAGTATACACCTATTCCTACTTAAGTAGGAGCGCAACATAGGAGGTCAGCTATGTTTAGCATCATCTATCAGAATCGTGTAATTGCCGTGGACTACTTCACCCCCGTGGTAGGAATGAAGTGGCGCGGATATACTATCGTCGAAGTGAACTATTACTCTAAGGCGGTGTGGGTAGTATGAACAATCTCGTACTTCTCGCACTGTGGACGGTAGCCCTTACGGGCTGGTTTAACGTCCTCTACCTTTATTCATGCGGACAGTCTGGTAAGTCTCCTAACTACAGACTGGTTATCAATTCCCTCGTTGCCGCCGTAATCGGCATGGCAGTTGGCACTATGTGCAACAGCATTATTCAGGCGTCTTTGCGCCATTACTGGAGGTTCTAATATGGAAATCAATGGCATCGGTGAAGCATTCACTTTCGTATGTATCGTCCTGTTCGCGGGATGGGTATCCGGTCTTCTTAACGCGGGAGGTGCTAAATGAGCCGACTTGATATGCTCCAGTGGGAAGTGATTAACAGTCTCCCTATTACGCCTGAAGGCGTGTCGGACGGCATGTGGGCTATCGCTTTGTTTGCCCTGCTGATTCTGGTATTCGTCCTCGACCGCAATCGCAATACTCCTCGTAATCCTCCTCGTTATCCTCCGCATTATCCTCCTCATTATCCTCCGTTCTAATTAAGAAAGCCACCTCCTACTTAAGTAGGAGGTGGCTCTCTTTATGCCCATGGCGAGGTCAGACGCCTATGAACCGTTATCGGAATTTCCGGCGATAACGAGAATATAAGAGAAAGAGGAAAAGCCGGAAGTAGGAAACTTAATAATCTTATGCTTTGTATTTTGATACGCTTTAAACGAACCATCATCAAGCAAAAGATTATAGTTATTTTCCTGACGTGATATAATCGCATCACATTGACGAATTGCTGACCCAAACGACATCAATACGTCAACATGTAAATAGATAGTAATCAGTTTATTATTTTCACTAATTACATTCTTTACATAATAATAGCGATTAAATTCAGGGATATGAACGTAATTAAACCCAGTAGGAGAATTGCGCTCAATAGTGATAACAGGGTCAATTAATGAAGACGGGTTTCTTAAAGTCCCTTCCAATTCTGAAACAAGTTCAGTATTTTTAGAAACTTTATTAGGCGGCTCTGTCTGCCACATAAGGCGGAGTATCATAGATAAACTCCCCCTTTTAACGTCTCGATTATTTCGGCCAACTCATTATCAGTGCAAGGAATGCCTTGCGCGATAACTTGCTCGCATACAGTATAACCGGATAATTCTGAAAGACGCGCATAAACATTAGAAGGATATCCCATGAAATGCTTATAGTCTTTCGGCAGAGATTGATTAGGATATTCAATTAACACATAAGGTGTTCTATTTCCTAACAACCCGGCAGAACCAGATATACTACCCGAATGTTGTATTTGTTGTTTACCGGATATAACATTACTAACAGCATTTGTTATACCGTGAGTAATATTTGCCATTGCTATCGCATTAGCGCGATTAGCCGCATTTGACGCCGCCATTTGTCCAGCAGTAGTCGCGGCGGCAGAATATTCCGCGCCAACAGCCGCATTTGTTAAACCGATAGCGGTACCAGAAGCAACAGATACTCCGGCACCGACAATAGCCTGATAAACTCTACTCCAATCAGCTCCAGTTAACGGTACTGATATAGAGCACTCACCCGTAAATTGATATAACGCGTCATTGCCTACTAAAATACATGCAACACACTGACCTGAAACAAGGTCAACGCGATATTTAAGAGAAATCGACTGATTCATAACCTCATCGGTATTAAGTGAAACAGAACCAATAAAAGGCAGAAACATCGATATTTTAGTATACGGCGCATAATCGAGAGCGGAACCCCAATAAAGAGGTATTGTAATACTACCGAAATCTAATTCTTGCCATTGCGACAATACAGGCGGCATGGAAATTGTCGTATCCCATAGACCAATTTTTATTGTTCGTGATTCTCCAACATCCGGATAACATGGAACAATGTGAAAAGCTATAAAATAATCCATAGGATTAGAAAACAGCTTTTTAATATTATCAGGAACATCTCCGATATTAGTCCAAAGATATGAACCTAATGATTTAAGTTCATTCAATGAAGGACGAAAGATTGATATAAGTCCGGAATTAGCCGCGCTAATGGTAGGCATATTCGGCAACGGAACGTTATCACTATTATCATCGAAAGTCCCATCACCGCCAGCATAATCACTTATGCCGCCTTCATCATTAGTATCAGAAGGCATAGCAGTAACGCGAACAACTATAGTCTTCTGCTCAATACTACTGTCAGATACCACCGGAGACGGATTCACCGAGCCGCCTTGTGCCGTTTGTGCCCATGCACTCGCAATATACGTTTCAAGTGAAGTATATGACATTAAAGGATATACAAATCCTAAATTAGTAGGAGCAATATCAGTACGTCGCCATTGAAGAACGCCATTTTGATATGGATAAGTTGTGGGATAAAGTTCCCACTGTGATACTGTATTATCACCTGTTCTCCATGTATATCCGAAAAGAGTATGCACGTTAGACAAATCAGGATTAATAAACCCTACAAATGCCATATACGTTGCATTAAAGAATACACGAACAGAACCGACATCAGCATTAGACGCAAAATAGACGGCCTCATCACTACTATTATCCAGTAACTTTACCGCGTTTGCAGTGAAAGGCAAACCAGTTTGATTATCTGATATAGTGATGTTATTGGCATACGGCGCGCCATAATCTTTAAGAAATGACGGCATATAAATACCCTCTTCATTACAACTTCCTACTTAAGTAGGAAACTACTCATCTGACGGCGTAGTAAATGTTATTTGATTTTCGGTATAACCAAAATCAATATAACCACCGTCATAATATACTGAAATTGACTTACCTTGGGACGGCTCCAATAATGACATACCCGAATTAAGTGATATATCAACAGATACCTGCTCTAAATTATCCGCTTCTTCAGGGCCATTAAGAAAGCAATTTATGCCCTCATAGACAATTTTCCATGGTTTAGGCGTATAAAACAAAGCATTGTACGCCGACTGAAAATCAGGGAAAATGTCGATATACCACTCAAATGTACCATTATTCGAACTTACAGTACTATTAAGTTGAGCATAATACGAATCGACTGAAGATACATATTGTAAAGTATCATTGCCGCTATTCATACCAATATATACATGATAAATTCTAGCAGCGACTTCAGATTTAAATAATCCGTATATTTTTTTCCCATCACTATCCTGATAAAATGTGGCAACAACAGTATGGCTACTAGTTGTAGTCCAATACCCAAATTCTCTTACCACATCAGGACTTGAAGGTACTAGCCAATTACCAATCTTAAAAGCTCCGGAGGGCATTGATATTCCGCTATAATTAAGATAGGGAATAGTATAAACTGAACCCATAACAAAACCTCCTTTCATATACCCGCCCGTTGCCTCTCACCCGGAAGGTTAGTCCTCCTACTTAAGTAGGAATCACATGTGACGAAAATCATCCCATGGAAAACTATCATCAGCAGTATGTGCAATACCGCCTAATATCTGACCGATTGCGAATATAACAATCAGCGCAAATATAATAACCATAGAATCTCCTCAATAAAGGTGGCTGTTAATGTTCGCTCATTCATTTAAAAGTAGTCGTTTCACTGCAGGTTAAGTAACTACTTCACCACCTCCTACTTGAGTAGGAATTACGTGTACGTCAGTTTATCCCCATCAACCGCCCAATAGTGCTCGGAGATATTAGCGGCGTAAAGACGCTTATTCGTGCGGTCATACCAACCCGGCACAGCCTGATAATAGACTTCGGCCAAATTGATATTCTGAATCGTGATAGCCGTTGCACCTTCAAGAGACTTCTCGATATCATAGTCGAACACATTAGAAAGTTCGCTGACGGTAGACATCGACATATCGACAATAACATTCGTCATCTTCAGAGATGCCATATTTTCACCTCCTTCCTATTTACCTAACTGACTTATAACTAAATCCGTAGCGCATACTACGCCAATAATCATAAGCAGAAAGATAACCATACGGCCTCCTACTTAAGTAGGAACTACGCCATACGGAATACGACGACGTTTTCGTCCGGCGACACGAAGAACCCGCCAAACATCTGGTCGAAGTAGTTCGTATAATGCCCCAAGGCATTATACGCCGTTGTAACCTCATGCCTCTGCGCCGACACTCCCAACGCCCACTCGTCGTACACGACACCCAGAATGTTATTAGCTGTAGACGTAATCTCATTACCGCTAATAACAATCGTAGTATTGATAGCGGCGCGGTCTGTATACGAACCAGTCGTGCCCATGCCCTGCCACGCGGGTACAATATCAGCTTTGGGAATCGTTAAATTCCCCGTATTAAACTGATTCGGGGCATCATGGAGGTATACCCCGGCGGCACGAGCAAAGTCAGAGAGCATAACAACGCGCTGACGTTCCGGCGCAGTAGCAGTCATATAATTGGACGTGTTAAACATGCCCGTAACGAGGGACATCTGGTCACGGATGACACCCATACGATAAATGGCGTATCTGATAAAGCCCTCATTATATAAGGCGTTTGGCGCGGTAAGCGATTGCCCAGACATAGCATTGTACTCTGTTAACAGTTTAATATCTTGCATTCCACCGGCATTAACGGCCATACCGATAATGCCTTGGAACAAAGACATGATAAGTTCGTCCCATGCGCGACGGTGGGAGTTATCACGCGCCATTTCCAGCATGCCAATGAACGACATCATTTCTGGCGCAGAACGGAACGCCGATTCAATCTGCTCATGCGGAAGAGTGATAGTCTCCACCTTAGAAGAGAATCTATCGTTCCACATACGAACGTCTACCTTCTGTTTGTTGACCACGTACTGGTCATACGACTGTCCTTGTTGGAGATTGTAGACGGGAGACGGTTCCGAATCAAGATACGGCGTCCGATACATAGCGCGGATAGAGCCGAAACGCTCCGACTCAACATAGACGGACGGAGCAAACGAAACATAAGGGCGAGACCAGAACTTAATGGTATTGAACTGGTCGGCCAGCTTGCCAAAGAAAGCGTCAGTGCCCCACGGATTCATATCCGCGAGGGAACGCCCGAAATCGACGATATTGGACAAGTCCTGATTAACCGTCGCTTCCAAACCAGAGAAGTTTTTAGCGGCGTTGTTAATCAATACGCTGGCGTCTTCAACTTTCATTATAGCACCTCAATTCATACTTAAGTAGGAGTTACGGGAACGATAGAAGTCACGCTCTCAATCGGGATTACGCGAATGCGATAACTACTATCATTAGTAACGGCAATTAACTCGTGATTAGACGCTGAAATAGCGTCAGCAAGAAAATTGCCATCAGTAAAGGTTACACGCCATTTCATAATACCACCTCATACAAAGATAGGGCATGTTAATACATCATCGATATCGGAATAAATCACCTCCCAGAAATCAGAAAAGGACGGGTCTGTAAACAAGAGTTTGATAATCTCTGTTTTATCAGACAGATGACGGATATTGAAACCTGACGTTTCCGTGCTCCTACTTAAGTAGGAGGTACCGGATTTAGTCGCATTCCGGTTAGTAGACCCCGAATCGGATTTTGTCGTCGTATCCGAACCTGTACGGGAAGTTGTCGAAGTCTCGCTGTTGTATTCACGCTTGGTCGTCCCAGCCGTATTTGAATTAACTCCGTCTTGAATATTGTTATACGACGTTGTATTGGTCTTGCCGTGCGCCGTAATTTTGTTCTCTCCAACATTCGGTGAATCAGTTGTGACATCGCTATTACCAAATGTACGGAGATTACCATCAGCAGAAGTTTCGGCTGTAACATTTACTGGAACAGTAGAATTGAAACCCCAACGGGATGTTTCCCCGCCAGAGGATTTTGTATCACCTATTGTTCCAGAATGCTGTGTATTTGTAACTGTCTGACCGGATGTAGTTTTCGCTTCTATTGTACTTCCGCCCTCGGCTTCCAGCATAGACCCAGTACGAGTAGAAGTACTGGTATCGCTTGCAGTTGACGTATCACTATGGCCACCAGTAAGAACTGTGGTATCCGTTGTGTCACGTGATTTGCTCTCAGCCGAACTCCTACTTAAGTAGGAGGTATCCGTTGTTGTATCGGAAGTAACACCACTATCCGTCTGCGATTCGGTTATAGATAAAGTATTCCATAAAGGATTAGAATCAGTATATGTTTCCCACAACCGATTCCATTTAAACCGGAACCGCATTTTGATAATGTTAGCGAGTGACTGCAAAGATACTTGCGTTAAAGTATCTCCGTCAGCAAGACGAGTTACAAGCGGGGAAGGAACCTTATCCCCAGAACGGTTATATAGATATTCCGGATTATTATAAGCAGGTTCGATAAAAGGAAAATCCGCAAGATAGGTGAATATCCCGTTATCTGTAGTGGGTTCGGGCATAAGGTCGAGAAGGGATGTGGTTTTGCTCATACTTAAGTAGGAGCAAGCGTTATTCACCATCGACGTGTCCATCGGCAGGAACATCCTCTTCCACTCCTTCCTGTTGTTCCTTCTCTTGCGCCTCAAGGGTTAATTCGGTTTCCTTCTGCTTCACTGCCCATGCGGAGGATTTGCGTACCGAAATGTTAGTACCAAAGAGAGCGTTGATTTGCTCTACACCGATTCTCCGGTTTTCATACATATCGTCAATGGACGGAAGCAAAAGGTCCGTATTGGTATCAATCTCTTGAGCGGAAGTGTATTCGCGCTTGAGACTGAACGAGGGATTTAACCCTATTTCGTTATACCACGCAGACTTGATAGCCTGAATGCCGTTGACTGCTAACTCTACCGCGTTTGAACGCCCGTCATGCGTAATAGGCTCTAACGGGGAACCTAAATCAGCGGACATGATTGCACCGTATTTGCCATCGGCAAGGTCAAGTAGATATTGGTCAACTGCCTTTTTCTGTGCGTTGGTACGAACTACAAATGTCATATGGTCACGGAGAGTAACGAGCGTGGACTGTAGCGATATCTCCGCTTCCGTGAGCAAGGCGGCGTATTTCCAGTGCAAGCGGGATAACCCGCGCATGTAGGTATCGGACCGTATTACAACTGCGTCTTTGTTAATCTCGTAAGTTTCTGATACGGTTGGAGAGAAACCCGGAGACGTAACGATTACTTTATACGGTTCGTTATACGGGTCGGGCGCGTCAGCGAAATTCACGGGGAAAGCATAGAGGGGAGGGGAGATGTCAGCGTTATCGGGTTCGGTATTCCTACTTAAGTAGGAGGTGAACGAGGGGCCGTAACCAACGGGTTCGTTGTTGATACGGACGATTGTCGCGCCGCCAGTGAACTGGAGAATGCGTTCGAGCGCGATTGCCGGGAGGGTGTAGGGGAGGTTGTCGTACTCGAACATTTGCGCGGTTTTATTAAAGAGAGACCAGAAGTTGGCACGAGTGGCCTTTGCTTTGTCAATGGTAGCGTACTGGGTAGGGTCAACGCCAATGTCGGTTAAGAATTGACGATAGAATCGAGATGGGGTTGCCATATTAATCACCTCCTATGTTCCTACTTAAGTAGGACCTCATACTTAAGTAGGAGTTCATACTTAAGTAGGATTTCATGCTTAAGTAGGAGCTTACTCATTGTCTATATCATAGCACAATTCGACGCTGTTGTCAAGTTTTTTTTCGTTGGGTCCTACTTAAGTAGGAGCCACCCTCACATCTTTACTATGTTTGCAGTGCTGAAGTCGGATCTAGCCATGTCGTTCTGTGAGCCAAGGAGTTGGAGAGATATTTTGTCTTCCTAAGACCGCTTGGCCTCCGACTTTATCATAGCACAATTCGACGCTGTTGTCAAGTTTTTTTTCGTTGGGTCCTACTTAAGTAGGAGCCACCCTCACATCTTTACTATGTTTGCAGTGCTG
>JAZNSN010000070.1:0-33463 GCA_045591315.1 Bacteroidaceae bacterium | reverse complement strand
GGTATTCTCGCAGGTGTTGAGGATGACGTAGTTGCAGAGCACCACACATATACACGTCCTGAGGAGGTTGTTGACTTCGTTACAAAGACAGGTTGCGACAGCTTGGCTATCTCAATCGGTACTTCTCACGGTGCCAACAAGTTCAAGCCAGAGCAGTGCACACGCAACGAGAAGGGTGTACTTGTTCCTCCTCCATTGGCATTCGACGTTCTCGAAGGCTGTATGAAGGAGCTCCCTGGCTTCCCGATCGTTCTCCACGGTTCTTCTTCAGTTCCACAGGAAGAGGTTGAGACTATCAACAAGTACGGCGGTGCTTTGAAGGATGCTATCGGTATTCCTGAAGAGGAGCTCCGCAAGGCTGCATCTCTCGCAGTTTGCAAGATCAACATCGACAGCGACAGCCGTCTTGCCATGACAGCTGCCATTCGTGAGGTATTTGCAACAAATCCTGCAGAATTCGACCCAAGAAAGTATCTTGGTCCTGCTCGTGAGAACATGAAGAAGCAGTACATCCACAAGATTGTGAATGTGCTTGGTTCTGATAACAAGCTCGCATAATTTGTTTTTTTAAAAGGCATCTGCATCGTAACGCTCAATTTTGTAAACAGTCTTTAGGCTACTGAACTCCTGTTTCCAAAATCTTCGCAAGCCTTGCATTGCACTTTTAGAACTGACGGATTAATAGCTCAACAGGGGTGACATTTTGTAGTCACCCCTTGTTTTATGCCGGTATTTCGGCTGTTTGTATTATCTTTGCATGGCATTGGCTATGGTGCAATGCAATTTGTGTATGAAGAGAAACATTCAGGAAATAGCTATTGCGGAGTACGATTATCCGCTGCCCGATGAGAGGATTGCAAAATATCCTCTTGCAGAGCGTGATACGTCAAAACTGTTGCTTTACAGGGGTGGCGAGATTGACGAAGATACCTTTGCCGCTTTGCCGAAGTATATTCCGCAAGGTTCGCTCATGGTCTTCAACAATACGAAGGTTATCCAGGCCCGCTTGCGCTTCCGCAAGGAGACTGGAGCAACAATAGAAGTGTTCTGCCTTGAACCGGAGAGGCCATGTGATTATCAGCAGATATTTCTGGAAACGGAAGAGTGTGTTTGGCAATGCCTTGTCGGCAATTCCAACCGTTGGAAGAGTGGAGTGCTGTCGCAGGCAATAGAGGTTGCCGGAAAGATGGTGACTCTTTCTGTTGAGCGCATAGGAGATGCTGCTGCGGTGAATCATATCCGTTTCTTCTGGGACGGCGGCTGTTCGTTTGCAGAGCTTCTTGAGGCTGCGGGCGAGTTGCCGATACCGCCATATCTCAATCGCCGTACTGAGGAGAGCGATACCCGTACCTATCAGACTGTATATTCAAAAGTAAAAGGCTCTGTTGCGGCTCCTACTGCAGGCCTGCATTTTACGCCTGCGGTGCTGGAGGCCCTTGCAGGTGACGGAGTAGATTGCGACGAAGTTACATTGCATGTCGGTGCCGGTACGTTCAAGCCTGTGAAGAGTGAACTGATTGCCGACCATGAGATGCATGAAGAGTATATTGAGGTGCGCAGGGAGCTGCTGGAAAAACTTATAGCGGCCGGAGGCTCTGCTGTTGCTGTAGGTACAACATCTGTCCGCACGCTGGAGAGCTTGTATTTCCTTGGCGAGCTTGTAAGCGAGAATCCCGGAATTTTGCAAGAGGAGTTGCGCGTTAGCCAGTGGACACCTTATGACAGGGAACACTCCATTGATGTAGTTGATGCGTTGCGCTCGCTCGTTGCCTGGATGGACAGGAATAATCTTCATACAGTCCATTCGCACACTCAGATAATGATAGCTCCGGGTTACAATTTCCGTGTTGTAAAGGCTATTGTAACGAACTTTCATCAGCCGAAGAGCACTCTTCTTCTGCTTGTGTCGGCCTTTGTCAGCGGAAACTGGCGAAAGATATATGATTATGCACTTGCCAACGGCTTCCGATTCTTGAGCTACGGTGACAGCTCGTTGCTTATTCCTTAACTGAAACTTTGTATATGATTGCGAATATTGGAAAACTTACATACCTGCTCGACAATGCCAAGTCATCGGCTACAGTTACAAGGGCTCTCGTTCCGTACTCAGGTGATATTGATATACCGGCTGAGGTCGTGAGTGCCGGCAGGAGATATACCGTAACGGATATACTCGATGAGGCTTTCAAGGATTGTACTGCATTGCGCTCCGTTGTAATGGGTGAAAATATTGACAGTATCGGTATCTCATCCTTCGAGGGTTGTACGATGTTGTCAAGAGTCGTTTTCAACGATGAACTTCATGTCATAGGCGTGCAGGCTTTCAAAGGATGTACGTCGCTTGATGAGGTTGTGTTGCCGGCAAATGTGCTTGTCATCGGCAAGGCTGCATTCATGGGGTGCAGTTCGCTTGAGTATGTATATTTGCCCGATAATCTTATAAATATTGAGCCTTCGCTATTCGACGGCTGCAGTTCTCTGGTGCGTGTCTCTGTAGGTAGCATGGTAGAGAGCGTCGGAGAATATGCTTTCTGCGGTTGCTCGTCACTGGGCGGGATTGAACTTCCACAAGGAGTGCTGTCTGTTGAAGGGTGGGCTTTCCGCGACTGCTCTTCACTTGAAAGGATAGGCTTCCCGTCATCATTGGCTGCAATAAAGAAAGGTGCTTTTTGGGGCTGTTCATCTTTGGAAACTTTTTCTCTTCCGGCAGGTGTGAATATGCTTGACCAAGGTGTCCTGGCCAATTGTACTTCGTTAAGGAGTGTAACTCTTCACGAAGGTGTGCTCGGCATAGGATATGGCTCGTTCTATAACTGCAGTTCAATTGAGGAGATTGAGTTGCCGTCTGCTGTCGTAAGTGTCGGTGAACAGGCATTCCGCAGCTGCAAGTCGTTGAAGCGACTGTGTGTGATGTGTAATGCAGCTCCTATGTGTTCGGGCGATATTGCCGATGCCGATGTCTATTCGCGTACGCTCCTTCTTGTTCCTAAAGGCATGGTAGGAGAGTATGGATTTGCCCGGATTTGGGAAAAGTTCGGTAATGTAGAGGAATTGGCATAAAGAAACCAGCATAAACAAATTTTAAGCCGGGTTGTTGTTCTGTTATATTGAAACGGAATAATGGCCCGCTTGTGTTATATTTTTCTCTTTGCTTTTCTTCTCCCTTGCTGTGAAGGAGAACATTTGGCTGAATATGGCAATTCTATTGAAGATGTGCCGGCATTATGGAGTGTTGAAACCGCAAGAGAAAGAAATAGATTGCCTTATATCCGTTATGACATTGGTGAAACAGAAAACGATTCCATTGTTGAACTGATGTTTCTCTATGTCGAAGAGCACAATGGCGGCATAATGTGGGAGGAGGGTGCTGTCAGAATTCCTCAAGCAACTTTGCTAAGGTATAACGGCATGCCTGTTCTCCGTCATGGTCCGGAATATGGATATTAGTCTCTTTTGAGTTCTTTACATCTGTTATCCGTTCTGTTTTTCTGCTTTAAGATATATGTCTGTATCGCTTTTTTCATTATCTTCGCAATAACGATAAAAAGATGATAATATGAAGATCGGTGATAAGGTGCGCTTTATATACGAGAGCGGTGGCGGTATTGTCACTGGATTCCGTGGAAAGGATATTGTACTGGTAGAGGACAAGAACGGTTTTGAGATTCCCATGCAGGTACGTGAGTGCGTGGTGGTAGATACAAATGAATATAACTTCGTGAAGAAGAGTGTCACTCCAAAAGAGCCTGAACATAAGAAGCCTATAGCGCAACAGCCGTTGAGGAACTTTGTCGAAGATGAGGAGCCGGAGCCTGTTGTTACATACCGCCCGGCTGAACGTCCCGAAGGGGAGAGGCTGAACGTTATGCTGGCCTATCTGCCGATGGACGAGAAGTCTCTTGGAAACTCGAATTTTGAGGCTTACCTTATAAACGACAGCAACTACTGGCTATATTTTACATATCTTTCGGCGCAGGGCCGCAGTTGGGCTGTGCGTGCAAACGGTATCTTGGAGCCTAATTCCAAGATGTTCCTTGAAGAGTTCGGGCGTGAGGAACTGAACGACATGGAGCATGTGTGCGTGCAGCTGTTGCCGTTCAAAGAGAAGAAACCCTTTGCCCTTAAGCCGGCAATGAATATAGAACGCCGTATAGATACCGTCAAGTTCTACAAGCTGCATCTTTTCCGTGAGAATCCGTTCTTTGATGAGGGTGCATTGATATACGACCTTGTTTTCGATGACAAACCCACTAAGGAGATATTCACTGATGCCGAAGAGATAACCAAGGTTATCCTTGAGAAGAAGAAAGGCGATGAATGGCAGAAGAAAACACCTCAGCCTAAGCTTACAAAGGGAACAGATATACTCGAAGTGGATCTTCATATAAATGAACTGCTTGAGACTACGGCCGGCATGAACAGTTTCGATATCCTTAACTATCAGCTCGATGTAGTGCGCAAGACTATCGACGAGAACCTGAAGTATAAAGGAAAGAAGATTGTCTTTATACATGGCAAAGGCGAAGGCGTGCTGCGTAATGCCATTTCTCAGGAGTTGCGCCGAAAATACCCCAGATGTCTTTCTCAGGATGCGTCGTTCCAGAAGTACGGATTCGGTGCCACAATGGTAATAATCAAATAATAAAACAATACAGTTATGAGCGAAATTAGAGAAAAGATGCTTGAACGCTTCTTGAAATATGTGACATTCGATACAGAGTCGTGCGACGATGCGACAACGGTCCCTACAACCGAAGGGCAGTTCGTTTTTGCGCGCTTCCTTGAGAACGAACTCAAGGCTATGGGCCTTAGTGATGTAGTGCTTGACGAGAAGGGCTACCTCTATGCTACATTGCCATCTAACAGCAGCAAGGATATGCCTGTAATAGGTTTCATATCACACCTTGACACAAGCCCCGATATGAGCGGCAAGGAGGTCAAGCCACGCATCGTTGAGAACTATGCAGGCGGTGACATAGTGCTTGATGCTGCAGAAAATATAGTTCTTAAGGTTTCTGATTTTCCAGAAGTTGAGAGCTATAAAGGGCTCGACCTTATTGTAACGGACGGCCACACTCTTCTGGGTGCCGACGACAAGGCCGGTATCGCAGAGATTGTTTCGGCTATAGCCTATCTTCAGGCGCATCCCGAAATCGAGCACGGCAAGATACGTATAGCATTTAACCCGGACGAGGAGATTGGTCGTGGAGCGCATAACTTCAATGTTCCTCTTTTCGGCTGCGAATGGGCCTATACTGTAGATGGCGGCAGTGAGGGAGAACTGGAATTCGAGAACTTCAATGCCGGTGCTGCGACATTCTCTATCCAAGGCCGCAATGTCCATCCCGGTTATGCAAAGGACAAGATGCTTAACGCGCTGCGTGTTGCAACGGATATAGTAACAGTCATTCCGGCGGCTGAGTCGCCCGAATGTACATGTGGCTATGAGGGATTCTATCATCTTATGGGTATAAACGGAGGTGTTGACCATGCTTCTGTTTCGTATATAATACGTGACCATAGCGGAGATGTATTTGCAAAGCGCATGGCGTTCATGAAGGAGGTTGAGGCTCAAATGAATGCGAAATACGGTGAAGGAACAGTTGTATTGGAACTCAAGGAGCAGTACCGCAATATGCGTGAACAGGTAGAGCCTAAGATGCATATCATTGAGCTTGCAAAGAGTGCGATGGAAAAGGCAGGTGTCGTTCCTCTGGTGAAGCCTATACGCGGCGGTACCGATGGTGCTCAGCTCTCGTTCATGGGTTTGCCTTGTCCTAACCTCTTTGCTGGAGGAATAAACTTCCATAGCCGTTATGAGTTTGTTCCTGTACAAGTCATGGAAAAGGCTGTGATGACTATTGTGAATATAGCAGCCGGTGTAAAGGATTTGGCTTAATGCAGAACGAGTACATATATATACAAAAGCAGAGGAACTTCACAATTGAAGTTCCTCTGCTTTTGTATCTTGTATATCAGTCAAGAGTGTGCATTATCTCTTCAATTACATGTGGGAAGTGTTCATACTCCAATGCATGTACCTTCGCTGCAACATCGTCCGGGGTATCTGTCAGCAACACAGGACACTTTGCCTGGAAGAATGTCGTTCCCTTGTCGTACTGCTCATCAATGAGGTGAATGGTTATTCCGCTTTCGCTGTCTCCGCACTCTACCACAGCCTTGTGTACGCGGTCGCCGTACATCCCTTTTCCTCCATGTTTAGGGAGCAGGGCGGGGTGTATGTTTACAATCTTGCCTGGATATGCCTGAATCAGTTTCTGAGGTACGAGCAACAGGAATCCTGCAAGTACTACGAAGTCGATGTTGCGTTTCTGCAACATTGCAATAATGCTGTCGGCCTCCATGAACTGCTGTTTTGTTACAACTGCAGCTTCAATTCCGAGCTTCTTGGCGCGCTCAAGCACGTATGCTTCGGGGTTGTTGGCTATGATGAACGAAACTCTGGCGTAGTCGCTCCCTTCGAAATACTTGGCAATATTCTCGGCGTTAGAGCCGCTGCCCGATGCTAGAATGGCAATGTTTTTCATCTCCTGTATGCTGTTTGTGTTTTTACGAAATAGGTACAAGGCGGCGCAGAACCTTTTCGCCGTATGTCTTTGAGATTGGAATCTCCTTTATGTTAGGCACTCCCAGCTCAAGGAACAGGTTCTCCTTTTCACGGCGCATGACCTTTACAAGGTCAAGGTTTACCATATATGAACGGTGGCAGCGCACGATGTTTGTATCGGCAAGCTGTTCGCTTATCTCTTTCATTGTTATTCGCATCAGCTGCTTCTTCAGCATCTCGTTTTTCTGGTACCAGATGCATATATAGTTGTCGGCCGATTCAATGTACAGAAGGTTCTCCTTTGCAACTGATAACTGCAGTACACCTCTTGAATCGCGTATCGATATGAGGTTGCTCGACTTGAAGCCGATATTCTCTCCCATGAGTTCCTTAAGCTTGGCCGAACGGTCCTGGTATGAGAAGTACATGATACATATCAGGTATGGGATGACTATAATGGCACATGTATTCTTGAATGCCGTTACGAAAATCTCTATAGGATCGTTTGTCGGAAGGTTCAGATTGTTGCGTACAATGAGTGCGAGGAGCGTGAACGAGCCTGACAGCAGAAGTACTTCGGCAAACACCCAGATTATATATCTGATTATGGTTATGTTGTGATCGGGCTTCTTTGAACGCATATACATTATTATACGGCTTAAAGCCACTACGGCCATTCCGATCAGAACAAGCAGTGACGACCATGCAAAGTATTTTGTTTCGGTGATGCTTGTATCCTTAATCCATGCCTTTGAATCAAAGGGGTTGAAGATGTTTATAAAGGCAATGGCGAAAAGAGATACGAAAAGAACCATTGATATCTGGTTTCTCTTTTCGAGCATGTATTTCGGAACCTTATTGTATATTTTCGATGTATATTCTATCATAAACGCATATTTAGGCAGCCATGCTCTTATGGCTACCATCTTTATTGCAAATTTAGTCAAATTTTTAATATCCCCGAAGACGTATTTGCACTACTTTGCATTTTTTTGACATATTAAGCTAAAAAAAGATATAATATGAGAAAGAGTGCCATTGTTTTGCTATTTAATGCATAAGTAAACCTCTTTTTTGAAAAAATATCCCTATTTTTGCGTATCATAAGAGCAAAAGGCACAAACATGTCAATAATAAAGTTTACCGACGTAAATATCGAGATTGATTCTAAAAGAATTCTTGAAGATGTAAACATGTCCCTTGAGATGGGTGAGTTCGCCTATATTATAGGTGCAGTGGGTTCGGGAAAGTCCACGCTGCTCAAGACAATATACGGCGAGGTGGATATAACGAAAGGAAGCCTGCTGGTATTCGGAGAATATGAGATGTCCGGAATAAAGAACCGGAAACTGCAGTCGTTGCGGAAGAATATAGGAATTGTGTTTCAGGACTTCCAGCTGCTTACCGACCGTAATGTACACGATAATCTCGACTTTGTGCTTCGCAGTACAGGCTGGAGCGAGCACACTGAACGTGAGGCACGCATAAAGCGTGTCTTGGAACTTGTCGGGTTGCCGCAAAAGGGTTATAAGTATCCTCATGAACTTTCGGGGGGCGAGCAGCAGCGAATCGTCATTGCCCGTGCCATACTCAACAGCCCGGCCCTTCTGCTTGCCGATGAGCCCACCGGCAATCTCGACCACGAGACCGGTGACTATATCATGGCACTGTTGCACCGAATATGCCGTGAGGAGAAGATGGCTGTGCTAATGATTACCCACAACGAACAGTGGCTTAAGGATTACCCAGGAACAGCATACCGCTGCAAGGACAGGCATATGACTCTTATTACGGATGAGGCTGTTCCGGAGAATAACAATATAGTATAATCAGAATAAATATAGATATATGAAAGTATTGAAATTTGGCGGCACATCGGTCGGTTCGGCCGAGCGCATGCAAGGTGTTGTAAAGCTTATAACTGACGGTGAATCAAAAATTGTCGTTCTTTCGGCAATGTCGGGAACTACAAATTCGCTCATAGAATTCACTAACTATCTCCGTAACGGTAATGTGAACGGAGCCTGTGAGCATTCGACATATCTTTTGTCGAAGTACATGCAGACAATCAAGGACCTCTACGAGACTGAGGCCGGTGCCAAGGCTGCAACAGACAAGGTGAATGCGATATTCGCTCATCTTCGCGACCTTGCGTTCAAGCCTTTGAACGATGAACTGGAGAAAGAGATTGTTGCCCAGGGAGAGATTATCTCTACCAACATGGTAACAATATACATGCAGGAACAGGGTTATGATGTCGAGTTGCTCAATGCACTCGATTTCATGCGTCTTGCAGTAAACGGCGAGCCCGACCTCGGCTACATACGCGAGCATCTTCTTCCGCTTGTCGATTTTGAGAAGAAGGGCAAGATATACATCACCCAGGGCTTTATCTGCATGAACCATGAGGGCAGCTACGATAATCTGCAGCGTGGCGGCAGCGATTACACTGCAACATTGATAGGTTCTGCAGTAAATGCCGACGAGGTGCAGATATGGACCGATATCGACGGTGTCCACAACAACGACCCGCGTATTGTCGAGAATACATCACCTGTCCGTAATCTTCATTTTGAGGAGAGTGCCGAGCTTGCATACTTCGGTGCGAAGATTCTTCACCCTACATGTATTCTTCCTGCTAAGCTTACAGGAACCCCGGTACGTCTGCTCAATACAATGGACCCTACAGCCGAGGGTACAAGAATTGACAACAACTTGACTCGTCCGGGCGAGATAAAGGCCATTGCGGCAAAAGACAATATCACTGCCATAAAGATAAAGAGCGGCCGAATGTTGCTTGCATACGGTTTCCTCCGCAAGGTCTTCGAGATATTTGAGAGCTACAGGACATCCATCGACATGGTTTGTACCTCAGAGGTCGGTGTCTCTGTCTCAATCGACGATGACAAGAGGCTCGATGACATTGTTGCCGAACTGCAGAAGATTGGCACAATCACTGTTGACCGCAATATGTGCATCATCTGTGTTGTGGGTGACCTTAACTGGGAGAATGTCGGTTTTGAGGCACGTGCAATGGAGGCCATGAAGGATATTCCGGTGCGCATGGTGTCGTATGGCGGCAGCAACTACAATATATCGTTCCTTGTGCGCGAAGAGGATAAGGTAAGGGCTTTACGTGCTCTGAGTGCTTCAATCTTTGATGCTAAAAACTAAAGGCATGGCAATGAAATTCCCTGTAGAAGCATTTTCTTCCATTGAAACGCCTTTCTACTATTACGATGTAGATTTGTTGAAGGAGACTCTTGCAGCAGCGCAACGCGAAGCGGCAAGATACGAAGGCTTTCACGTACATTATGCCATAAAGGCAAACTTCAACCCTCGTTTGCTGCAGATTGTCGCAGAGTCGGGTATGGGTGCCGATTGTGTAAGCGGAGGCGAGGTGCGTGCGGCACTTGATGCCGGTATTCCTGCTGAAAAGGTAGTGTTTGCCGGTGTCGGAAAGACCGATAAGGAGATTGCACTGGCCCTTGATGCCGGTATATTCTGTTTCAATGTAGAGTCTGTTCCTGAGGTTGAGGCTATTGAGCTGCTTGCAGCCCAGCGTGGAGTAGTGGCCCAGGTTGCAGTGCGCATAAACCCTAATGTAGGGGCGCACACGCATGCCAACATCACAACAGGCCTTGCCGAGAACAAATTCGGAATAAATTATGAACAGATAGATGAGGTCATTGATTTCATCTGCTCGATGCCGCATATCAAGCTGGTAGGGATGCACTTCCACATAGGCTCTCAGATTCTCGTAATGGACGACTTCATAGCTTTGTGCGGAAGGATAAACGAATTGCAGGAGCTGCTTCATGAGACGAGAGGCATTGTTCTTCCCCACATCAATGTCGGTGGTGGTTTGGGCATACGTTACGATGCGCCCGACAAGTATCCTATTCCCGATTTTGACCTATATTTTGCCACTTATGCCAAAAACCTGAAACTGCATCCTGGGCAACAGGTGCATTTTGAGCTTGGCAGGAGCATAGTTGCTCAGTGCGGTGCTCTCATAGCACGTGCAACCTATGTAAAGAAAGGCACATGCAAGCAGTTCATAATTCTTGATGCAGGAATGAACGACCTTGTGCGTCCGGCTCTGTACGATGCCTATCACCGTATCGAGAACCTTACATCGCAGAAGCCCGACGGAGTATATGACGTTGTAGGTCCGGTGTGCGAATCTTCCGATGTATTCTGCAAGGACCGTTGTATCCCTGAGACAAAGAGGGGAGATATAATGGCAATACGCTCGGCTGGCGCTTATGGCGAGGCTATGGCATTCGGGTACAACTGCCGTGAGATACCTAAGGCTGTATTTTCCATTGACTTATAATTACTTGCCTATAACCGGTAGGGTAATAGGAAGTATATCCATCTATGAAAACACGAAATAATTCGATTGATATTGTAAGGGCTATTGGTATAATTCTTATGATTCTAGGGCATTGCGCACTTTTGCCGTATCGACCTTACAGACACGTTATATATTCATTCCATATGCCGCTTTTCTTTATAATAAGCGGTTATCTGTATAAGTGCAAGGATATAAAGATTTCGTTGAGAAAAGATGCATCTCGACTTATGTTACCTTATGTATATACATGTCTGGCGATTATCTGCATATGCCTTTTGTTCTCGTTATTCGATAATGCGTATTTGAGTAAGGCTCTACATTACCTTAAAGCCTCATTTCTCGGTTCCGGTTCGAAACATCACTGCATGTATCTGGCTAAAGTGCCTAATATTGGTGCGATATGGTTTTTGCCTGCATTGTATATATGCAAGAATGTATATAACTCCATGCAGTCATTGGATTTGAGGAAAAGGTTTTTGGCTTCTTGTCTAATATTTATTGTTGCTGCACTTCTTGGAAGATACGTGATATTTATTCCATTCTCTGTACTCTCTGCCCTGACCGCGATAATATTCTTTGCTATTGGAGATGTACTCAAACATGTGAACGGAATAAAGCCGATATATTGGGTAATCGGTATAGGTTGTTGGGCTATATCGTTAATATATTCACGTGTAACCCTTGTTAGACCCATAATCGATTACTATTTCATTGACGTCATCGGAGCAACAACTGCTACCTTATTGATCTATATGTTGTCAGTCAAGCTTGATAAGTTGGGCTTTTTTTCAAAAGTATTGACATGGATAGGACAGAACTCATTATATATATTGTGTTTTCATGTTTTAGATGAGAATGTTCTGAAGATTTCCCGTATGATGAAGCCTGCAGGCTGTCTGTTGACAATGTTGACAATGATAACAATTCCAATATTGGCAACATATTTGTTTATGTGTATCAAGAAGCGGATGTCTGGTTTCCTGACGCAGCAATCATAAATTTTAAAGTTTGTCTTTCTTCTCTGATTTATAAAAGAAATTATTAATGAAACTGTAAAATCGCTTTTACTATGAAAACCCGAAATTATGCTCTTGATATTGCAAAGGCCATTGGTATAGTTCTTGTGATTGTGTATCATAGCAAAATAATACCTCAAATGTCCTATCGTTCTTTCAACATGCCTTTGTTCTTTTTGTTGGCCGGGTATTTGTCTAAACCTAAAGATATAAAAGATTCTCTTAGAAAAGACTTGTCTCGTTTGATGCTGCCGTACTTATATACATGTTTGGCAATCGTAGGAATTTGTCTTGTAAAGTCTCTTTTCAAGGAAGATTATTGGGATAGGACAATATATTACATTCAGGCTTCTTTCATTGGCTCCGGTTCGTCTCATAGTTGCATGTTCTTGTCGGGATTGCCAATTATAGGTGCGATATGGTTTTTTCCGGCATTGTATGTCTGCAAGAATACATACAATTGTTTACAGTCATATTCTCTAAAGAAAAGATTGATGATTTCGTCTGTAATATTTGTTGTTGCAACAATCGTTGGGCGATATTTGATATTTATACCATTCTCGGTGTTGTCTGGTTTGTCTGCAATAATATTCTTCGCAATAGGAGATGCTTTCAAGGTGTTCAACAGAATAAAGCCAATACATTGGGCGATTGGCATCGCTTGCTGGATTGTAGCATTGATGTTTTCTCGTTTGTCGCTTGTAAGGCCTATGGTTGAATTGTATTTTATTGATGTAATAGGTGCAACAACTGCATCATTGCTGGTATATCTTCTCTCTCAGAAAATAGAGAAAATACGTGTGCTCTCTAAATGCATGATATGGATTGGGCAGAACACTTTGTATATACTCTGTTTCCATCTTATTGACTTGAATGTTGTTAAGGTGTCTAAATCTCTTAGACATGTAAACAGTGTCCTTGCGCTTGTAGCAATGATTCTGTTTCCGATTATAGCAACATACGTTTTTGTAAATTTGAAGAAATGGATAAAGGAGAGGAGAAGCATTTCTGGAATGCATACATAGGGGATCGGTCTGTTTTGAGAAGCTACTGTCATTCAAACCTTATTGCTTTTGTCGGCTCGATTCTCGATACAAGCATCGAGGGCAGTACTAGCATTGCGACCGACAGAATGAATATGCCTATGTTCATCGGTATCAGCAACCATGTGAATTCAATTGGCACACGGTCCATATAGTACATTTCCGGGTCGAGTTCAACTGGCTTCAGCAGCTGCTGTATGAGGCACAGTGCAGTACCTATTATGTTTCCGGCTATGAGCCCTTTGCCTGTTATGATGCATGCGTAGTATATGAATATTCTCCTTATAGAAATATCTCTGGCGCCTATGGCCTTGAGTATTCCTATCAGACTTGTCTTTTCGAGAATTAGTATCAGCAATCCCGAAACCATTGTGAAGCCGGCGATGCATAGTACAAGTATAAGTATTATCCAAACAGTCTGGTCTAGCATTCCGAGCCAGCCGAACAGTGCAGGATACATCTCTTCTATTGTCGGAGTGTACAGTGTCTCTTCGTTCCTGTTTGCAGCTTCTGTTGCTGTTGCTGCTATCTTGTCGCGTGTTTCGTATAGCTGCCTAAAATCCGTTGCTGTTATTTCTATGGCTGTAACATCTTCCTTATTCCAGTTGTTGAGCCTGCGGGTAGTGTATATGTCTGAAATGGCGATGACATTGTCCATTTCGTGAAGGTGGGTCTCATATATTGCTGCAACAGTCATTCGTCTGGCTTTAATACCATTCTGCAGGAAGTATATATTTATTTTGTCTCCGGTCTTCACTTCGAGCCTGTTGGCTATGAGACGTGAGATGACAATGAGATTTGAGGCAGTGCTGTCATTGAACTGCGGTATAACCCCTTCAACTGTATGCTGCTTGAAGAATTTGAGGTCATAGTCTGCTCCAACACCCTTTATCACAATACCTTCGTATTCGTTGTCGGCAACAATCATGCCAGGCTTGCTGGTATAGCATTGTACGTGGCTTATACCTTCAGTCTCTTTCAGTTCTTTCAAAAGAATCTTGTCTGCAGTCAATGGAAGCTCCCCGTCTGTCGTTGTGCTGTAGTTTAGGAGCTGTATATGTCCTCCGAATCCAATTATCTTGTCGCGTACCTGCTGTTTGAACCCAACTATTATACATATCGATACAAGCATGACAATAGCGCCTATCGCGACTCCCCATTGGGCTATGGCAACAGCAGGGCGCGATATTCGTCGCGCCCCCTTGCGTGTGCCATATAACCTTTTGGCTATAAACAGTTCGAGGTTCATTCCCGATTATTTAGCCTATTCAGAATTTTCGGAACTTCAGTTCTGCGTATTTCGAACGCAAAACCATGCTTTTCCGGCTTAAGTGCTCGACGCCATATCGTGCATTCTCCTGGTCGTAAAGACCGTACTCTTCCGGTTTATCGGTCTTGCGTATCATCTGTACAAACAGTGAGTCGTTCACATGCTGGAACCTTCCTTTGCCGTTGCCTATTTGGATAAGGTCGAGCTGTATGGCCCAGAAACGGTCTTCCATTCTCTTGTCTATGATACTGTCTGTTGCAAAGTCCTCTATCTGTGTAAGCTTCCAGTTGCCTCCGAGGTCTCCGTTGTCATCTTCCTTCTGGCACGAAGCGAAGACGGTAATGCCTAAAAGTAAAAATATTATCTTCTTCATTTCTTGAACATCTTTTTAATTTCCTTGAAATCAAGCACGCCATATCTCTTGACCGATATCATGCCACCGTAGTTGTTGTCGTAAAGGTCTCCGCTGTCGAATGCAAACGAAGTTGTTATGCTCCAGTTCTTCAGCATTTTGGGCTTGAATGTGAGTTCGAACAAACCGGAAACATTCTGCTTTATATCCTTGAAAGGGTGGTCGTATGTACCCCAGTTGTTGCTTCTTGTGAGCAGCATGCGATAGTCGAGCCAATCGAGCGGACTACCTTCTACACCCATGTGGAATGCCTCTACGCGGTTATTGAGGCATGTCAGCAAGTCTTTATTGTATATCGGTGATGAGCAGAGAGGAGTACCTATCATTTGGCCGTAGTTGAACCAGCCTGGATATCTGCCATGGTTATAGTTGTCGTCTCGGCAACTTATCTGGTCGGGAATGTCGCTTGTGGTGTCATGGTATATCGGGCCGCTCTGGTTCTTCAGGTTGAAGTACTCTAAAGCAATGCCTTTTACCCATTTGAAATTTTTCAGTTCCAGTTCAATCCCTACAAGCTGTTCGGTCCATAGCCCGTACTCCATGAACATCTGCGAATGGTCCTCGAATGTATGTTCATAGTAAGCACGAAGTTTCCATGCCTTGTCGTTCCATGTAATTGCAGCCATCCAACTTCCAAGCATGTTACCAGCAACGCTCGCTTGGTCACTTGCATCGTATGAATCGTCACCGCTTGTTGGGAAAAATGCTGTCCAGAAGTCTTTTATGCGAGTCGGGTTCTTGTGGTTGTTGCCGTATGTCTCACTCGAATTGTAAGTTGAACCGCCGAATTGTGAGACCATATGCAGTCCCAATTCGGCTGTAAGAGGACATTTCTCTTCGTTACCGATACGCATAAAACCGGCTTTTGAGTGGTAGAGTACATTTTTGGCATATTCTGTTCTATCTGCTGCAAAATCCTCTTGCCACCCGCCATCGGTAAACACACCGTATGCAATGTGTCCCTTTATGCCTATCCAACCACCAAGCCCCGGAATGTTCCAATATTCGGGCAATTCGAAACGGATTTGAGGAATAGGGCGTGCATTGCCGCTTTCGGTCAGCGAACCTGAAGAAAGACGGTGGTTGACAACTCCTTGCCAACGCTCCTTCTGGCCGACCGACAGCCTCACCTTTTTCCAGTTCAGATCAACATACGCCTGTTGCAGAACAATGCTCGAAGTGAGGTTGCTGCCAACTGCAATATCAAGTTCCCAGTCAATGCCTATGCCACTCTTGCTGAACTTGTGCTTTCCACCTACACCCATTCGGGTGAAAATTGAACCCTCTTTCTCACTGCTCAGTCCCTGGCGGTTGGCCATGTGCCACATAGGCGCGAATTCTCCGCCGCCGAAAGCTCCGGTAATCTCTTGCTTCTCGGTCAGTGTCTGCGCTTTTGTCAGGCCTGCCGATACCATAAGCAGCAAAGCGAAAAACGTAGATTTTGTCATTTGTCTTATTATTGGATTATTGTTATTCTATTAGTATAATAATACAAAGATAATGCTTATTTTTCATAATAATGCCAGCTAATCTATGTTTTTTGCCCCGTATGCAGTATATGTACTGCGTACGGGGCTGTTGCTAAGTAACTCATTTTACTATCCTAGTTTCTGAAATCGCGAAGTTGCTTTTTCAAGAGTTGTTTCGTTGAGTATATGCGGCTCTTTACCGTGCCGATAGGAATCTTCAGGCGTTGGGCTATTTCGTGATATTTGTATCCCGATACATAAAGCAGGAACGGTCGTCTATGATACCTAGCCAGCGCATTCAGAATACCATGTATCTCTTTGTTGTACAGATTGTGTTCCGTGTTTATGCAAATGAACTCACAGTCGTATTCAGTCATGCTCGCTTTGTTCTCAAAGTCGATGATATCGGCCTTATGGCTCTCTTTTCGGTACTCGTTTATGAAGATGTTCTTCATTATCGTAAATATCCATCCTTTGAAGTTCGTATTGTCCTTGTACTTTTCCCTGTTGTCCAGTACTCTCAGGAATGTTTCCTGAACAAGGTCTTCTGCTTTGTCCTTGTTTGCTGTGAGTCGGTAGGCAATAATTCTTAATTCGCTCTGCGCATCAATGAGCTCTTTGTTGAATTCTGTTGTTTTCACGCTTGTATCTTTTAAAAGTTTTTCTGCTTTGTAAAATAACAACCATAAAGCGCGTTTTGTTTTTGTAAAATTTGATTTTTTTATCAAAACTATATAAAAACTGCGTTATTTAACTTGTGTTAACAATTTTCTGATTCCTTTTTCTTCAAGGCAATCCTGCCTAAATGGCAAAACAGCAACTTTAAGTTCCTTCTTGCTATTTAGCTTTGCTGTCGATTATCGGTGTTCGATGTTTCAGGTGCTGCTTTCTTTTCAGTGTTTGTATCTTTCAAGGGCAGCACCTGTATTTAAAAGAATCTTTGACCAACCTATAAACAAGAAATATTATGGAAAACAGAAGAAACGGATTAAGTTACAAAACATTGGCCTATGATACCGGCAGTGAATGGCGTTCGGCAAGAGGACTTGATGATATGTACGATACCGGATGTTACAAAGTACGCCTTTCGCATGACGATGTTAAAGCCCTTGGACTTGATAGCGATGTGTGCCGAGACAAACATTACATGGTTGCATATCTTTTCATTACAGAGAGCGGGACAGATGATAAACTGCAGAAGGGGCGTGTTGTCGGGCAGACACTGGTGCTTACAAACTGCACCGATGGCACATTGCAGAGATTTACGCGCAAATGTACTTTTGCTAAGAATGGCCCTGCATGGAACAGTTGGGAACGTTTCCCTAGTGCCGGAGAGCTTAGTGAGGTGAGTACAGGGCTTGGAAAGAGCGTAGTGTGGGGCAGTGGAACACATGCCGATACTTTTGTGACAGCCGGAACATACAATATCAAGGGAGAACGCACGGTTTCAACCGATGGCTTGCCAATAGCCAATGCGGCAGCGGGGCACACAATAAATGCAAAGCTTGTTGTGCTCGACAGTTCCATAAGCGGCAACGGAGCAGACGACGACAAGTGTGTTACGCAGATACTTACCCTTAGCAACCGTACCGGTGGTGACGGTGAGATTTACGTGCGCACCGGGCGTGCTTCCAGCAAGAACCTGCTTGCCGGCGGTTATGGCTGGGAGCAGTGGGCAAAACTACAGCAGAACGTGCAGGTCGGGCAAGTGACATCGCTCGATGGCTATATCGAAAACGGAATGTACAGCGGAGTATATGTCAATGGTGATGGCCAGTTCGAAACATTTGTCATGGTTGTTATAAACAACTATGCAGTTGCCGGTGCAAACGGCAAAGTGCGTAGCGTGAGCCAGTTCAAGTACGCGCTTGCCCTTGACGGCACGTTCACCTACAGAAGCCGTAGCGGGCAGGGCAATACCGGAATAAGCTGGGGCGAGTGGAGCGACCTTAATGGGGCAACAACAGCAATGTTGCAGGACGGCGCAGTTACAGCACAGAAACTCAGTGCCGATGTGCGTGAAAAAGTGGATAACCCATTGCGCCCGCTTTACATCGCAGCCGGAGCAGAGTATAACGATACCGGCGCAGACAAGACCAAGACAGCACCCTGGGGCGAGACTGTGACTCACAAGGCAAGGCACTACTATCTTAATGGGCTTGGAGATATTACAGAAGAGCAGATGGAAGTTATTTTTGTACAGACATATCCACTTTATATTGCCACAGATTTTACAAAAGCATTTAGGATACAGATTGATACTGATATTGCAGCTCGTACAAATCTAAGAAATAGAAATCAGTTTACCGGTATTGGTAGCAATGGGGTACTTGCTCTTGAATCAGTTTGCTATGGGAATTCCATGATAGAAGTATTAATGATTAATCATACAAAGAATGCTGTAAAGATTGTTGTTTTAGGATTAGAAAATAGTTTCTATAATACATCATCTTTGCGATATATTGTCGGCGTGTTAAGTCTCGAAAAATGTTCTACAATAGAACTTAAAAATTGTCGCGCTTTGGTTGGTTTTAATTTCTATAATCTTAAATCAAATATTAAAATGAGCCAATCCGCTATAGTCTCTAAAGAAAGCATTGTGTATCTTATTGAAAATGCTTCTCCAATATCTGCGGTAACAATAACCCTGCACCCTGATGCATACTCTCGCCTTGCCGATGATGCCGATGTTGTTGCAGCGTTGGAAGCACAACCGTTGATTTCGTTAGTCTCAGCCTAACGAAATAACAGATAACAGAGTACAGATTACAGATAACAGAGTGCAGATAACAGAGCAAAGAGATAAGCTATTTTCCGCTTTCAGTTTTCAGTTTCAAGGTACCCTGTCATTTCGGCCATACCTTAATGAGAAAAATTAAAAGAGGTTTTCGATGAGCCTTTTGCGAATAACACGAAGTGGAGACGTGTTGTTGAGGGCTTTGCCCGAAAAAATCTCAAAATCGCGCGGATAGAGATCTCTCCGTCGCAATGCTCTGTCGAGATGGCAAAAACCGCGAAATATGTCATGTCGAACGTATGTGAGACATCTCTGATAACATTAACAAATAATTGTAACCCTAACATTTGTATTGTAATGACAAGAGTCACGAAACGAGGCTGGTGCTTGGAGTTGCAAATTTAATAATTAAAAAACCATGAATAAACTAGAAAAAAAGGATGGTGTATATTACACCCAAAACGTAGAGAACTTGCCAATAGAGGAACGTGTGTTTTTCCGTGAGGGCAAGGGAGTGAGTGCCACAAGTGAGAACTACCGACAGGCTACAACCATAGAGTTGGCAGCATGGGAAGAGTACAAGAAACAGCAAGAGAAGGAATTTGAGGCATGATATTATAAGGAGTGTGCCGCGTTGTGATAACTCGGCACACTTTATAGTATTATAGGTTGCGTATAATACTAGCATTCTTTGTGGTGTTTGTATCTTAATTCTTCTTCTTTTCTATTAGTTTTTTTATGGTATTGCTTATGTAGTTTAGTATGGCAGCCAACGTTATACTGATGGCAAATATTGCTAATGTTCCTAGTATCGGGTTATTTATTAGTTTATAAATTGAATACTTACCAAAGCAGAATACATGATGAACAAGATATATTTCAAAAGTGATAGAAGATATATATGCAATAATTCTATTGTATTTCACATTCTCTAACAGGCGATACAGAAAAGAGAAAATAACAATTGCGTTAACTATTCCTATCCAAACATATGTGTAATTATTAAACGTATTTTCTTTGAACAGATATATTGTTGTTGGTATAACTGTAAATGCAACTACTGTCAAGTATAATCTTGGTATTTTGTTAAAGAAGTATAGAATCCTGTTTGCATTAATAAAAACCAGTATATATGCAATCAAGTAGATAAAAACGTAATTTGGCAGGTTAAGCTTGCCGAAAATTATTTGCGAAGTTCCTGCTAATATTAATGCCAAAAACACCCCCCCCTTTTTTTGTTTACATATTTTAACAAATGCTTTTGGCATATTTGTAAACAGATATATGGCAATATAACAGAATACAATCATTGTTATAAACCACAGATGGCCAAAACCTGGTAATTTGTCAAACCAAGGCAAAAATGTTAAATGCATTGCAATGTTTTTGATACTAACTTTGTATCCTGCATAAACAAGAAACATAAACATCGCCAACAAGAATGGATAGTAAGAGTACGTTAGTTTTACAATCCTTTTAGTCAATAATTGTGGTTTGTATGGTTTGTAATTCCCTGCTTCCCATTTCATTCCTAAGAGGAATGCTGACATTGTAAGGAATATCACATTGAATGTGCTTCCAAGGAAACTACCTAGGAATGAGAAATCTTCAATTCCAAAACAACAATGGCACAACACAATTCCAAATGCTGCAATAACTCTTATATAATCAAAACTGTCAATTCTTTGCATAAGTAATTCTTATTTCGCTTTTATCGCTTTCTCATATATTCCTACCATCGTTTTGGCTTTGCCATCCCAGCTAATCTCTTTCTGTCTCTGGTTGCAATTGATGCTCATCTGTTTCAGTTCATCAGTGTTGTTGTACAGCCTTCTTATTGCATTCGAGAAATCAACTGCAACTCTCTCATTGTTTGTAAGAGGAATCTTTACTCCGATTGTTTCATTGACAACACCGCTCTGTCCGCAGGCATTAAAACAGATGACAGGCAAGGCATTCTGTATGGCTTACAGAACAACATGTGGTGTACCCTCCATTATACTTGTAAAGAGGAATATGTCGCTTTTACGCATAATTCTCTGTACCTCGGCATTTGGAATTTTGCCGTGCCAAACAACCATATCGTCTATACCAAGATTAGCCGATGATGTTTTGTAACGGCTTGTTTCCCCGTCTGTGCCGCTTCCAATTATTTGTTTCCGTAATGCTGCAAAAATAGAGCATTTTGGAAACAAAATCAAGCAATGGTAGCTTAATTTTTGTTTATCTTGTTTTTGTAGTTATTGCTTAGTTTCTACTGTCCCTCTTTTTAATAGAGGGACGAGCGTAACATAGTGCAGCGGAGGGAGTTTGGTTATCCACTTTGCCCCTTACGGGGTGAGAAGTAGAAAAATGCAATCTCTTTCGGCCTAAGGGCCTCAGAATTGCTCATGCTCAAGCGATAAATGAAGTAAGTTAGCCGTTATGTGCTAAAATTTTGCAAAAAACACTTGCAAACAGCTATTTTGTGTTGTATATTTGCAGTGTTATACATTTATGTTAAAGCAGAAAATCTATCAAACCGAGTGTGCCCCGTTGCGATAACGCGGCACACTCAAATTTTATTATAGAAATGGATGTGTGTAAGCTAAGAATTTGTTATGTGTTACATTTGCTCTAGTTATATAATTAAAAAACTGTTTCTGGAAAACGAATGTACCCAATTGTGAAACAGCATATATTTTTTATCTCTGTTTAAAGATTTCTTGGAAGAATTGCTTGCCAATTGTTGCTTCAATAATTTCATTCCTATGATATGCAATCTCCCTGTAACAATGCTTGTCGTGGTTGAATTCTGTAGGTTTCAAAGCTTTATATGCAGTTAGCTCCTTTATAAATGATAATGATAGTTTACATAATATAGGTAAATGATATGTTACTACAGCAATTTTATCCTCTTCAATTCTTTCCCTAAATGCTCTTGCTGATTGCCTAACTCTGTACTTCTCGTTCTCATTTACCAGTGCCGACAATTCTGATTCTTTTATTGAATCCTGTTCAAAATACAATGTTCTTTCAGCATTTAAAACGGTTAGCCTGTTCAGCTCATTTATATCACTGCTGTTGTTCAATTCAATGAAACTGTCTTTGCGCCTTCCAATCTTATAGCATTTGGAGTCGTAAAGAAACAATGCCAACGAGGGATTCAGAGGTAAGAATATCTGTAATCCCCTTGATGCCAATGAATACACTCCTGTATTCATTCTCTCAATAAATGTGTTGTATATTGCAACCGGGTTATCGCTTGTAATGAAAGGCTTTTGAGTATTGTTTATAATAATTTTTCTATGCAGATCTATACATGTGTTTGCAAGTGCCGCCTGTGCTGCGAGCGACAACCTTGCTGGATGCTCTATTTTTAGATTAAGTCCGTCAATATCAAAATTGTCAACTCCTTCTGTTTCTTCTGTATCCCCAATTTTATTCTTTATCTTTAGAATCTCGCGTGTGGTAGCATTTATGTGGTTTTGGACAAAATTTGCATTAGCAAGTGTCCTGCCCTGCTGTATCATTGTAAACAGATATAGTGTATATGCATTTTTGCTGTTTAGTTTTACTTTAGGGTTCCCGCTTATGGTGTCAATGACAATTTTAGCATCCCTTTCCAATGCTCCAAGGTCTCTTTCAATATCGGGATTCTCGGAATAGAAGTAATCCTCACTTGATTGGTGCTTTATTGAAGCTGAAGCTACATATTTACAGTTCTCAATAACAAATGCTCCAATATTCTTTTTGTCTTTTGAGAAGTTCTTCAAATAAAATTGTGGAACATAATGCTGGTTCTTTACATTGCATTTTTTTGATTGCTTCTCTTGCATTGTTCGGGTTATTGGTTTTGTCGTATATTATTGTACAATCCCTTTCAAGACATTGGTTATGTTTTCATTGAAAATATTAAGAGTAAATCTCTCTTTAAATATTTTATATCCGTTTTCTCCCATTTGGGCGCATTTTTCTTTGTTTCCTAGCAATGTCTCAATAGCTGTGGCCGTGCCTGCAGCATCTTCTCTTTTACATACAAAACCATTTTTGCCGTCACTTACAATATCCGGGACAGCTCCTTCGCTTGTAGATACAATTGGCAGTTGATACTGCATAGCTTCCAATAGAGTTAAAGGAAAACAATCATTCAATGTTGGCTGTATAAAAATATCAGCATTTGAGAAAAACGCAACTTTATCTTCACCGTATTTAGCACCATTATATATAGCGTAATCATTTAGTCCTCTTTCTTCAATAGCCTTTTCAAATATTTCCTTAGTTATTTCCTTGCTCTCTCCACCAACAAAATTGCAAATAAAATTGTATCCTTTATCTTTGAGTATCTTGCAGGTGTCGAGCAGCACATATACCCCTTTGCTTGGGATAAGATTTGACAGGAACAACAGATGCGGAACTTCATTATTGCGTTCAAAATGCGGCTCGCTTTCAAAAATCTCAGGTATGCCGTTGGGGCATATCATTACCTGCTCTTTCTTTACAACCTTTTCTATGTCGGGGTATAGGTACCACGAAAGTAGAATGACCTTTGTATTTCTGTAAACAAGTGGCAACAGCCATTTGTAGGGTTGTTTATCAACACAATTGCTCATTCCCTTGTTGTGCTGGTGAATGACAACCCTCCTGCAGAAAAGCTTACACAGCAACACAAAAGGTGCATCCTTCAAGAATCCCATTCCGTGACATGTTATTGCAAGGTAGCATAGAGCATAACGCTTTGTCAGCAGTTTCCAGAATGTAATGAAGTAGGCCCCAATGAAACGTATGTATTTCATCAGCGATTTCTTGCCAATTTCGTCGATGTTGCGCGATGTCGATAAGTTTACAAAATCGCACACGAACTCCTCTTGCAGTTCTTTGCAATCCTTTATGTATTGGCTCACCATTGCTGACCCGTGTACAGGCGGTGGCAGTGGGGTAATGAAAAGTATGTGTGGTTTCTTCATCTTATTACAATTTCGTTTAATCGTTCTGCTCTCTCTTTGTTCCCTTTGCTAAATTCATATTGTTTGCGCTCGTCAACAAATGCTTTAAGGTATGGCATGTATTCTTTAATGCCAAACGCTACAAAGTATTTTTTTATATTGTCGCTATTCGATACTATAACCTCGTTTAGGTTCTTTTCGGGGTTAAGTAGCAGTGAGGCCTGTATAATGTAGGTAAACAAATCGTGTCCTAATGGGCGGTCTGTTGCTAACTCCCAATCAATCAATCTTATTTTACCATCATGCACAAGCATATTCCATGGGCAGAAGTCGCCATGGCTGAGAGCTATAACCAAACCTTCATCGTCTATTTTTGTATTTGTCAGGTGATAAATGCTCAGTTTAATGCTCAAGTTTATAATTTCATCCGTTAGATCAGTACTTTTGGGTCTTACTCCTTTAACGAACTCTGTCTTTAGAAACGCAAAACCGTCTCCAATCTTCTCTTGTAACAGTTTGGGGACAAGACCGGTTCCCGATAACAATTTGTACACTGCTATCTCATTTTTCGTAAGTTCTATGGCTTTAGGCTTTTGCGAGAATTTTGCAAAGAACTCTTTTTTTAAGTTCTTGTCCCAACCTAATATGGAAATCTTCTGTTCAACGCCAGGAGAACCCATATTAAATGACATTAATGAATCCTGTCCTTCAATAGCCTTTATCTTTTCATATGGAAAATCGACATTGCAAGAGTCTGTCCCTGTAAGAAACCTAACTATATGGCATCTCTTGAATAGGTACCAGTATGTTCTTGACAATATGCCGCCAAATGGGCTATACAACCCATATAGAAATGTTGTCTCTTTTTTTACCTTAGGAAAATAATATGATGTTGTGAAGGTGCGGAACTTATATAGTTTAGTCATTTCTTTGTTTGATTATATATATTATCCAGTGTTTTTGCTTTTTCCTTCCAAGAAAAATCTTTAGCTCTATTTAATGCTCCGTAGCTTAGCCTTAGTCTGAGCTCTTCATCCTTTTCCAACTTGCATATTGCTTGTGCAAGTTTATCTATTATCTGTGATTTGGATGTAACAGGAATCTTAATTCCACAGTATTCATTTATAACATTGCTGAAACCACAATGATCCATTGCAATGACAGGCAGTCCTAATGATAGAGCTTCCAATATAACTGTAGAAGTCAAGTCGCACATAGATGTTATTACAAACACGTGCGAACTGTTCATTATGTCAATAGCAGTGGAACGTTCTACCCATCCATGCCAAATAATATTCTTTACACCAAGTTGTTTTGCTTTGTTTTGCCATTTAAGGGTTTCTCTTCCTTTTCCAATGATATGAAGTTCTACATTCATGTCTGCAATCTTTGCTACAGCCTCAATTAGCAGATTTAGTGATTTGCCAGGTGTGTGTTGGCCACTCCAGCAAATTCTTAGTGGCTCATTATTGTTACGTGTGACTATATTATTTTCTGTCAGTTCTACTAGTCCAACTTCTGGGATAATAATAGATTCCCTACCGTATAATCTTTTTATGGTATCATGACAGTCTTGGGTTGCAGAGATAATTGCATTTGCACGTCTCATAGCCTCTTTTACACGTTGCATAGTATGCATTTGCCACAGATTCAGTGTGTTCCTACCTCCATAAAATACCATACCGTAAAATCCCATTGATGACAACATGTTCCATGGAGTTATATTGAAACCGCCTATTGGCCCCCATACAAATGGTACGTCTTGTATTTTCCAGAGGTAACCAGGCTCCCTGTAGCCAACCATGTTGAGTTGGTGTATTATATCGAATTTCTCTTTCTCATTCAGCTGAAGTACAAGCTTGTATGCCTTCTTCTGCCACTTCTTATAGTACCAATAGTATGATGGTGGCCAAATTTTTCTCAACTTTTTATGGCGCTCCCTCTTAATGAAATAGAATTTATATAAATCTTTTTCATCTGGATTCTCCGAGAAATACCGGTCTATGTCATCCTTGAACTTGCTTTCGGTAATTATATGAAGTTCATGTAATCTCGCCATTGAACTGACAAAATTCCACCCCATGCCAGGTTCTGAACCTTTGTATGGCGAACAAGCGTAGCAATTAATAAGTATCTTCATAATTATAATCTAGTTTTGGCAAATCTCTTTCTCATCATCTCTTGTATCGCTTTCATTGCTGTATCAATTGATTCTTGGGGTGTAGTAGTCGTGTCAACCCATACAGCTTTTTTATTACTGTCGCAGAATTTCTTTAGAACTTTAGTTTGTCGTGTAACCTCTTCAAGGGATGTTTCGGGTTTGCGTGCATATATTTTTTCTGGGTCGCCTCCCAAGCAAAGTATCAAATCTGGCGTAGGTACAAAGAAACCGAAGAATTTCAGTATCCATTTAGGCAATGAGATTCTTGCTCTTCTAGGGTCAATTAGATAATCATAATAGTACCTGTCGAAAATCCATACATGTGTCTTGAATGCCTTGTCCATAAATATCTTTCTGAAGTATCCCCAGGTATAGTCTATCATATAATAGCTTATTCTCATCAAAGAACCTGCGAAACCTGACGGTTTTGAGCCATGGGGATTACTACATACTTGTGCTGGCTCGTCAGACTTCTTCTTTCCCAAAAATACTGCTAGCGATGGGATATGGTTGGGGCGCATATGTTCATAACGTATCCCATTGTGAAACGCCTCATTAAGTATTGGGGTAATAGAATTTATTATGGTACTTTTCCCAGAACCGTCCGTGCCGAGAAAGGCTATTGTATATCCAGGTTGTTTGAACAGACGTTTTAGCTTGTTAAATTGTGAAATATAGTATTTAATCTTTGATTCCAAGGATTGTATATCTTTTGAACATAGTGTACCTAATTTTTGAATTGTGTCTTTTGAAAAATCTCGATTTTTAAGTACTTCTATGATGCAATAACGTGTATTTTGTGAAAATGCCCTTAGAAAATTATGTATATCTGCTTTGTTAGTAGTGTCTATTAGTTCTGCAGCCTGGATACAATATTTTTCTTTGCATTTCTTGTTATTTAGAACTTCTTTGAGAAATGATATGAGTATGTCAATTTCTTTTGACAAGACTTTAATATTATTATATTCGACGACGTGCTCTTCAATAATTTTATCATTAATGTATGGAACTCCTCTATGTATTGCAACACCAATGTGTACATCTAATTGTATACCCCAACCATAGGCCTGGTATATTATACGTGGGCAAGTATCATCTGGAATGTATGAAGCTAATACACCTTCATTTGCTATTGCGCAATCATTCGTTATTCTAACAAAATTTTTGTAGTCTTCTTTTTTTACCCATATATCAATATCACTGCCTCCACAACTTTCTGGTAATGTATGGTAGTTACGAAGGATCGCATATCTAATATTGTTGTGGTTTAATATTGAAAACCATGAAACTAAAAAGTCTTTCTCTCTTTTCATGATAAATGTGCTGTTTTAGTTGGGATTCATGTTTAAATGATGATTAATAAAATGTTGCTCTATATTCAAACTCTATTGTGCTTGAAGCAACTCGTCATATATATAATCTAGATTCTTTGTGAACCTTTCTGGGGTAAATCGTGCTAAATATGTGCTGTATCCGTTTTTTGAAATTTTATTATAAAGAATTCTGTCATTATATAATATTATTATTGCATTTGCCCATTCTTCTGGGTTATATGCATCAACAATAATTCCATCTTCCATATTATTTACAAGTTCTGGCAGCCCTCCTTTATTGGATACAATAACTGGTAGACCGGATGACATCGCTTCTGGAACAACTATTCCGAATCCTTCCTTATCGGCGGGGTGTATATATATATCAGCTTCTTCATAGTAGGGCTTGGGGTTAATCTGCTTTCCTTCAAGTTTTACATAGTCTTCTATGCTGTAACTCTTAATCTTTTCTTTTAGCTGGTTGTATAGTGGACCATTACCAACCACCTTTAGAGAGTATTTAACACCTTTTTCTTTTAGTTTTTTCCCGATTTCAGCATACATAAAAACATTTTTCATTTCATTAAGCCCTGCAACAGATACAATATTGCATATTGAACCTTTTTTACGCGTCTTGTATTCACATATATGATTACCGGCGTTATCAATAATGACTTTATTTTTGCATTTTTTTGTAATATCCTCGTAAAAGTCTTTTACATAATGGGATATATATATAATTTTATCAAAATAAGGCAATATGATTTTAGATGCAATACGTATAAGAAATGACCTTTTTACATTACCTTCAAAAGAACGTATAAGTTTTAATTTCGGATTAAGTAATTTAAGAAAATATGCAACGAAAGTCTCGCTTGGAAAAAAAACATGTATAATCCTAATATTTTCTTTTTTTATCAACCTGTTTAGGATTTTTACTGATATAAATATATTCAGAATGCTTCTTGTTGGTATACTAATAGTTTCAATGTCATTACCTTGCTTCCAACTTTTTATAAGTTCCGAGTTGTTAGGGTCATAGCATGCTCCTATATATACCTTATATTTGGTGTACTTTAGTGTTGACTTTATTTTTGATGTTGTACCACCAGATGTGTCTAGTGATGTGAGTAAATATAGGATTTTGCGCTTCATCTTATTAAGTGTTATTATAATATTTCCGTTATGTTTTATAAACTTTTGCTTATATAGTAAGATCGATAATTTAATAGCTTGCCTAGATGGTAGATATTATAATTAAAATATATCGTTTTATTGCAGATAAATAAGAGTCTGCAACGAAACCTAGAACTTATTCATACTGTATTATTATTTATTAAACATTCTTTTTATTGGATACTTAATAAACTGCCAAATGAGCCAAACATTTCCTGATGACAATATTCGTGCCTTATGCTTCCTCTTTAGTACAAGTATATTCTTGTAGAATTTTATTTGGGCAGTAGTTGTTTTTGAATCTTCCCAAACCCTGAATTTTGCAATGTCAGCATCAATGGTATAAGACTTATACTCTTTGGCAATCCTTATGAAGAGGTCAAGGTCCATAGTGTAATGCAGAGTTTCATCAAGCAAGCCAACTTTGTCAAGCACTTCTTTGCGGAATACTGTAGAGTTCTGCATTACACTACAGTAACGTGTGTTCAATAAACGTTCGTAAGTGAAAGGTTCTGCTTTTATAATATGGTCAACTTCGCTATTGCCGTTGATGAACACCTGGTTGCCTGTAACAACGTGCTTGTCCGGGTTTTCGGTGAAGAACTTATTGAGCACCTCAAAAGCGCCGTCACACATTGCGTCATCACTATTGAGCCAAACAATTAGGTCACCTGTCGCTTTGCGGAATCCTTTGTTGAGGCCATCGCTCTGCCCCTTGTCAGGCTCAGATGTCCAAATAAGGTGGTCATATTTCTTTAATATGTCCAATGTGTTGTCCTTTGAGCATGCATCAATGATGATATGCTCAAAGTTGTTGTATTTCTGATTCAGTACAGAAAGGATGTTGTCTTCAATGAAGCGTCCTTGGTTATATGATACTGTGATTACCGAAATCTTGAGTTCTTTTGTCATGATTGTCTTTTATTTTAAGCAATATTAACATTCCAAGTATAAGTGGATAGTTTGTCAAGGCTTTTGTTTGCACATAGTTGACTGATGTCGCAACAATAGATGCAATAATTACAATGTCTAACCAGTAGCCTCTTTTTCTTACAAATATATTAGAAAATGCACTCAGTCCAAGTAAAATAAATGGGAGAGCTCGTAATATCAGTCCTATCCATCCTTCGCACCATAGTATAGGGGCTATATATGTATCTCCACCCATTACAATGCTATATTCGCCTTTTGCAACGTCACGTACATAACCGAGTCCAAACAGGGGATCATGCCTTATGGCATATATGGCATCTTCTATAAGTCGCTCTCGGAGAGCAAATGTTCCTATGTCGTGTTTCAAGTCATCATTGAATGTGCTTGAAATCTTGGCTATCCAAAAGTTTATTGCATCTGGCATTAAAACGGCAATAGCTGCAATTACAATTAACAGCAATGATGTTATTTTAAAGCTGCGTTCAATGTTCCTGGGATTCTTTAATGCTGTTAGCAACATAATTGTTGCCGCTATAATAATTGTAGAGAATAAAATGTTTCTTGTAAATGATATTATTAATGCAAGCAGGATTAATGCAAGATATTTGTTTACCTTTGGAACTTTCATTATAGCATACATAATAAGCAAAGCGCTCCATATCGGGTCTAATAGCGGCAAGCCAATTATACTTCTATCCATGCTGGCTCCTCCTACATTCTCAATAAGATTACCTTTTACTCCCATCCAGTCGTAAATTAAGTTGTTGGAAAGATATAGCAAAATGAAAATTATAAGACACTTGAATATGTTCCTGAGAGTATAGTTTATCTCTTCCTTGCTTAAGGTGAACATAAAAGGTAGCAAAATAAAGAGGTTCAATGCTTGCATATAACTGTATCTAAAAACAGTTACTGTCTCATAAAGTGATGTTTTGGTAATCGTTGAGAAAAATGTGATAAATATATATGAAATTAACAATGTTATAACAAAAACAACACCTTTAAGATTCCCATATCTTTGGCTATAACTTCTTAGCAAAGGCAATGACAATATAAATGCAAGCAGGTTGTAACCCAATGGATTTGGAATAACTCTACCTACAACTTGAATTAATCCGCTAGTCTGAATTGTCGGTATTATGAAAAAGACAAATATGAAATATTTTAAGATATTTCTTCGCTTTTTGGTTATTGTGTTGAGGCTTGTCATTATTCAATCTTTTTAATAAATTTAGCGGGGTTTCCGCCCCAAATTTCGCCGGAAGGAATATCTTTTGTTACAACGCTGCCTGCTGCAACAATTGATTTATCCCCAATTGTAATTCCTTTGCCAATAACGCAACGTGCTCCAATGAAAACGTAATCGCCTATGTTTATAGGAGAACTTTTGGCATCAGCAATGTCTTCTAATCTATTCTCACGTTTCCTCCAATCTAAACTATGAAAGTTTGAATCATAAATATATGTGCCATTACCAATGTTTACATAATTCCCAATATCAATTTGATTATAACATAGAAGCGTAACGTTGTTTATACCAGAAAAATTACCAATAGTAAGTTTTGCATCTTTATTAACTACGATTCTTGGAGAACCTTCTGGACTTGTCCTGCAGATAAACGATTTGCCTATAGACACCTTGCCTCTAATATTCAAGGTGTGACACCCCGTGAAAACTATATCATCATGAAAAGCTACTTTTGCCCTGTTTAATTGGTATATGGCTTTTTTTTGATACAGAATTTGTTGTATCTTATTTGTAATTCTTTTGTATAGCAAATATAAACGTATCATAATTATTTTATTTGTTCCAAATTCCTTTAGCTGTTTGGTTAATGATCTTTTTTAGCTGTATCCTACATATCATAAATTGCGCAAAGAATGCGATTGATGGTACTATTACAATTCCTACAAGCCCCCATTGGCGACAACTGTAAGTCATGATAGGTATTGCAAATACAGCAATTATAGTGTATGTAAAAAGTTGTATTCGTACTTTCCCGGTTCCGTTAATCTGGTGCATATATATGGCTCCCATTATCTTGCAAAAAATAAAGAACGCCATTGCTGCTGAAACATGTATTGAAGTTATTACTTCGTTGCCTAACCATAACTTGAAGATGAACGGCGACATTGCTGTAAGCAGTGTCAGAATTGGGAAAGTCATTAATCCCATCTTTTCAAGCTTCGCAGCGCAACGCTTCATCCATGCAAAATCTTTGCGTGTGTAAGCATCGGTATAAGCTGACCATATCGGCGCTAATATAATCATCGCAACCATTTCTACAATGTGGAATAACTTGAATGTGACATTGTAGAGTGTTACCGATCCCGGCCCAAGTTCCCTTGATATTATGATGTTGGTGAATTGGAATATCAACAGCATACACATCATAATAAGGAAGAACTGCCCTCCCATTCCAATAATGCTTTTTGTAAGTGAAAAGTCAACCTGTTTGAACGAGGGCGCGTATTTTTTGTATTGTCCATTGCTGAACATAATTATGGATACAATTATTGTGAGTAGGCATGGGATGCCTGAGAATGCTATTGCCAAATACTCAAGGCTACCCTTTGTGGTGTATGTGAGTATAATAATTGCAATTAGAGAAATAAAGTTACCACCAGTCTTTATTGCAGTTGCCGCCGCAGGGCGTTGGCTTGCTGTAAGCATAGTAGAAAATATCTCGGCAACAATGTTTATACAGAAAAATACAATGAGTATCTGGAATACTGCCTTTAGCTCGTTGTCTAACGATGCATCAACATTTAGAATGATGCTCCAGTCAATGAACTGGTTCGCAAGCGATGTGATCAGCATTAGTGCGGCAAAAAGCATTGACAGTACTGCATAAGTGGTACTTACATATTTGCGGGCAAGCATGTTGTCTTCTTTTGCAACTGCTTCGGCGAATCTGTTTCTGAACCCATGTGCAAAACCAAAGTCAAAATATGATAGCCATCCGATAATACCACTCAAAGTCAGCCATATACCGTAACGTTCTGGGTTGATATAGTTTATAGTTGCAGGTACCACCATCAATGAAATGAGTATGCTTATTGCTCTTAGCATTGATGATGCCATTATGTTCTTTTTTATCAGTACCGTTCTTTCGCTGCCTGAAAGAAACTTGCTTTTAATCTTCTTGATTATATTTGACATAGTACATTCAAGGTATTATATTGTTAAAATAAGTCTTCTGAAGGTACTGTGATTAGATGGACTTATTTTGTTTTGCATTCTTCTCTTTCCTGAATATCTTTGGCAGAGTAGTCACAATTCCCCAGCAGCGTTTTATCTGTTTCTTGGGCTCTTTGAATATACGGTGCACGAATTCAAGGTGCAGTTTGCGCATCCATGCCGGGCAGCGTTGCGGTGCATCGGCCAGGCCGCTGTAGAAGTTGAATGCTGCGCCGATGGCTATCTGCACACCGTGTTTTAGGTATGGCTGCAGGCGGTTCATGAACTGTTCCTGCTTTGGCGCGCCAAGGGCTATCCAAATTATGTCGGCACCGTCATGCTCAATCATCTCTGCAATGCCCTTGTAGTCGAACTCGTCAACGGTGCAGAACGGAAGTTCCTTGAATGTCATTCCTGTAACATCGGGGTTCTCTTTGGCGAGGTTCTGCTGCAGGGCGTTGAGCACGGTCTGCTTTGTGCCAAGGAATATCATGCGGTATTTGCGTTGGCGCACAATGTCTATGAATATGTCGCTTCCGCAATAATGGCTGCGCTCGTGACCGTATATCCACTTGACGAATTTGGGCACCCAACTGCTGTCGCAGATGGAAAACATGCTGCCGTCGATTACCTTGCGGTACTCTTCGTCTTTATATACCATTGTGAGTATGTTCCCGTCGGCAACGCATATATAGCCCGGCTTGCCGCTGGCAACTTGCTCTTCAATGGATTTGTGCACGGTAGGTACGTCAAACTCATATCGTATGTCGAAGTATTTCTCCATTTATGTTTTCTTTGGGATTGTAATTAGGCAAGTGTACACAATTCACCTAATTACTTTAAAACAAGCAAATTTATTAAATATATATATAAATAACAATTCTAATACGCTATTTTCT
>JAZNSN010000069.1:0-2053 GCA_045591315.1 Bacteroidaceae bacterium | reverse complement strand
ACTTGCTGCCAGGAACAAGAGGTACACGTGAGAACTCATTGGCAACAACAGCATTATACTCGGCATAGAGCAATTCGTAAACAGCCTGCAAGTTGGCAAGGTCGCCGTTGGCAATAACCTCCTGTGCCATTGTTACATATTCTTGAAGGTTCTCTACTGCCGATGACTTGTAGAAACCCACGCGAGTTTCACTGGTATTTTGGGTGAGGGCTATTGCATTCTCAATAAGTTCCTGCAATAGTGCAAAACGCATTGCGGTTACATCAACCTCGGCCTCGGTGGTGGTGCTTTCTGTATCTACTGTAACTACAGAAGCCTTGCCTGTGGCAAGCAGGTATGCAGCCTCGTCGGATATTGCGAAGGTAGATTTATTGCTGAATGAAACAATTTCGCCATCTTCGTTGAGCACAAGGAAACCAACACCACCTTCACCACCACTCATAGTAACAACTCCGTCGGTCGAAACTGTTGCTGTGTAGGCTGTTTCAACCGATACATTACCATTGATAAAATCGGAAACAGAGCCAAAGTCGGAGTTGGAGGTTGTCTCGCCATAAATTTCGCGCGTTGATACACCATCGTGCTGAACGTATGTAGCATTCTCATCATCGTCGCAAATGAATATAATGGCAAGATTCTCTTCGTAGCCCATCTCTTTTACCTCGGCAATAGCCTCGTCTATCATCTCCTGCGAAACCTCATATACCGAATTGCTATAGTCGCCCACCAGGCGGTCGTCCATTATAGAGAAGTAGCCATGAGCACGGAAGAACTCTGTGAGGTCCTCGCCTGCAGCTTGGCAAGCGAGTTTGTAGAAATGCAGCGTAGAAACATCACCCGACACGTTGTAGCCCTTCTGCATTGGTTCGTGACGCAGAAGCTCGAACAAACGTGGATAAAACTGCGTATTATTGCCGGCAAGGTGATAGTAGAGCCACAAACGGTAGTACAAATGGGTGAGGGCCCAAATGTTGTTTGTGTAAATATCGCTGCCCTCGGTGTTATAAGCATTGAGCACGCTCTCCAACGAGCCGTTGCTGCCATTGTAACGCGATGTGGACATACCCTTGTACCAGAGTGCAATATTTGAGAAGAGGTTATTGGTAACCTCTGTAAGACCGTTCAGTGTGAGCAATGCCTGATGCTGGTGACCAATCTCATGCGCCGGGCCCCATGTAGAACCTGCATTGTTTGCCATATTCTGAACGATTCCGCCGTATGTGTTTATATGATAACCGCAATGGTCCCAGCCGCCGTACATATAACCGCTTTCGGTACCCAATGCGACACCGTGATGATTGAACACATCGCTGTAATCGACACCGCAGAATTCGAGGTAATCCTTTCCGTCAATAGAAGACTTGTTCTCATAGTCATACATCTCGTGCTTGACCGTGTAATCATTCTCCCAACGCGGATAAAGCTCATTCATTCGCTTCATTGTAGCCTCACTAACAAGACCCATCGTTGCAAGCTCGGAGTACATAATGCGATCCCAAGCCTCCATCATGATATTGATTTTGCCTGTTGATGCATCCAAGCCCATACCCTCATATTCGCTCCAGAGTTCAGCATTGCTGTATGGCTCAGTTGGGACATCAACCAAATCGGGAAGCAGGGTTTTCATTCCCCTGTTGCCTTCCCAATCCTCCAGATGGAACAACAGTATCTGGCGGTGCCCCAGCACCGGCAACACATTGAGATTTGCACGTGTCTCCATATACACCCAATCCTCATCGCAATCGACATTGGCACCGCTTATAGTCTTCCAAAGATTATCCGAGCCATCCTGCGCAGTTGCGCGGAAGTCACCGCACGCATTATAGTAACCGTTGACTGCACCGCCCTCGATGTGGATTTTCAATGGAGCATACTCCGACAGCTTATGAGGGAATCTTGTAGCATCATCTGTGCCATCGGGATTGTATGTATCTACATTATAGCAGACATACAACATTCCTGTAGCCTCGGTGTAGTTTATCACGTTCAAACCGGGCTTTAGAGCGTATCCGCCGCCTGTGGCGTTGGTTACTCGCCAGTTGTGCCCGCCATC
>JAZNSN010000068.1:0-47462 GCA_045591315.1 Bacteroidaceae bacterium | reverse complement strand
TGGAGCATATTGGGAATGTTGTCGGGCGGCATGAAGGATTTATGCGTACAAAAATGATATTTTTTCGAATTTGCAGGCAAAAACGGAAAAATCACCGAAAAACAGAGACCGAGCCAAAATTACTTTTGACTCGGCCTCTTTCCGACTCTATAAGCAGTGGTGAAACGGTTGGAAACGGACTTGTTTATGACGGTGAAGTGCATGAGCGCATTTCCGGTGCGCTGTTCGTTCACGAAAATGGCATATCTATATTAGGCATGGAGGGTGGAGTAAAGCATATTGCTCCGGGCTGTGGCATGGAAGGATTCGGTTTTCCGCCTCCTCCCGGAACTGCGCCGGACGGCAAAGGCATGCTTCCGCCTCCAGGAAGAATGCCGCCCCCACCTGCGGCAAGAGACATCAAGGATTTCTATTCCGAAGATAATCTGCCGAATAATACGATATAAGAAAAGCATGGCTGCCATTCAAAGGCTGCCATGCTTTTCTTATATCATTCCAGTATAATTATTCTGCTGTCTTGTACTTGCTGTTGAGTCCGTCAACAATCTCCTGAGTGATGTTTAAAGCCTCATTGGCATACAGCAGGTTGTCGCCAAGTCTTGTGAGAATGTAATCATAACCTTTTGTTGCATTGTACTCCTTGATGAAGCTGCTGATAGAGTCACGTAGTGCCTTGTTCTTTGCAATGCCTTCCTGTTCGAACTCAAGAGTAAGGCGCTGTTCAAGCTTCAGGATATCCTGCTCTTTCTTTACAAGACGGTTGTACTCCTCCTGAGCCCGTTCTGGTGTAGCGAATACATTGTTCTTGTATTTGTATTCAAAGTCGGCCTGTTCTTTCTTCATCTCGTCGGCCTTCTTGCTCAATGTCATCTTGATATTCTCTTCCTTGCGCATCATCTCCTTGTTGATATCCATTGCAAGGTTGTACTTGTTCATAAGTGAATCGAGGTCAACATATACAATTTTTAACTGTGTTGTGCCTTCAACGGCAACAGCCGGTGTCTCTGTATTCTGTGCTGTCTTGTCGCTATTGCACTGTGCAAAGATAAAAAGTGAAGCAACTGCTGTTGCGATGAATGTAAACTTCTTGATGGTTTTCATAATATTATTAAATTGTTTTACTCGTTTCATTAACTCTCATGTGGTTGTCTCTACGTGCGTCTTTGTCTTGCGACTGCGCACATTTGATACCCCTTTTACGCATCTCCTTGCTGCCGCCTATATGCAAGTTCGGGAATTTCCCGTTCTTTTTTATAATTATCGTACTGGCAAGCAAGCAAAAGCTTATTGCAATTATTAACAACGTTAAAAGCAGAGTTTTCAATATTTCCATTATCTTTGTAATGATTTGGCCTATAGATGCAATATGCGTCCACATCGGCCAAATTGTTTGCAAAGATAGCTTTTTGTCTGCCTTTTCGGGATATATCGTTGCAAAAAAAAGTAAAAAAGAGCAGTGAAAAACAACAATTAATAATATTTTAGAAAAACAGGTGTGTAATTAACAATTTTAAACAATATAATTATGGAAAATCTTCATTTACAACCAGAATCAGTGTTCGGTTTCTTCATGCAGATATGCAAGATTCCTCATGGCTCAAAGAATGAAGCGCAGATATCGGCATTTCTCCAGAATTTCGGGAAGGAGCAGGGCTACGAAACGGTAGCCGATAGTGTAGGCAATGTCTTGATAAAGAAGCCTGCTTATCCGGGTTATGAAAACCGCAGGACCATTATATTGCAAAGCCATATGGATATGGTGTGCGACAAGCGTCCCGACGTTGAGCATGACTTTACCAAAGATCCGATACGTCCATTAGTTGATGGCGAGTGGCTTAAGGCTACCGGCACTACACTCGGTGCCGACAACGGTATAGGCGTTGCTGCGGCAATGGCGGTCCTGGCTGACAAGTCGTTGAAGCACGGTCCTGTGAACTGTCTGTTTACTATAGACGAGGAAACGGGCCTGACAGGTGCTGAGGCTCTTTCTCCGGAGCTGCTTCAAGGTGACATACTCGTTAACCTTGATTCCGAAGACGAAGGCGAGATTTTTATAGGCTGTGCCGGCGGTGTATGCAATTATGCGGAATTCAAACATTTCTGGACAAGAATATCTGGAGAAATGTTCTATATGAAAGTTGATATAAACAGCTTGACAGGAGGCCATTCCGGCGATGATATAAATAAGGGACGTGCAAATGCTAACAAACTGATGAACCGTTTCCTTTGCCGTATTGCCGAGAAATATGAGTTCTACCTATGCGATATAAGCGGCGGTAGCCTGCATAATGCAATACCTCGTGATGCTTCTGCTGTGTTTGCAGTGCCGAGTGCCGACAAGGAGTCCGTACGTGTCGATTTCAATATGTTTGCAGCAGAGGTACAGGACGAGTATTCTGCTACAGAACCGGATATGCGCTTCACATTGCAGAGTACCGACCCGGTAAACCGTGCTATTGAGCCGGAAATGACAAAAAGGCTGCTTAAGTCCGTGCATGCAGTGTTCAATGGTGTGTTTGCTATGAGCCAGGATGTTCCGGGGCTTGTAGAGACATCCAGCAATCTTGCATCGATAAAGCGTACAAGCGACAATGTCCTCACTATAACGACAAGCCAGAGAAGTTCTATAGAGTCGGCTCGCGACAATGTGTCCGATTCAGTGCGTGCAGCCTTTGAACTGGGCGGTGCAAAGGTTACCACAAAGGGCAAGTATCCAGGGTGGAAGCCCAATATGAAGTCCGATATACTGAAAGTGGCATGTGACACATATAAAGAGCTGTTCGGTACAGATGCAAAGATAAAGGCGATACATGCCGGTCTTGAATGCGGTCTTTTCCTTGAGAAGGCGCCTCACCTCGATATGATTTCATTCGGACCGACAATGCGTGGCGTGCACTCTCCTGACGAGAGACTCGATATCGCCTCAACAGAGCGCTGGTGGCGTCATCTCTTGCTTTTGCTTGAGAAAGCACCGATGAAATGATTTGTAGGCTGGCAATAAAAACGGAGTGTCTCCGTTAATAATGTGTTTATATTATTGACATGATGAAATACTTTTCAATACTATTGTCTGCGATACTGCTTTCGTTCTCTTTTGCGGCTTGTGAGGACAAGGAGGGCTTTTCTGCAGATCCTTCTTTGCGTCTTGAGTTTTCAAAGGACACGATAATGTTCGACACGCTCTTTACCGATGTGAACTCACCGTCGGCCGAAATGGTAGTGCATAATCGTCATGGAGACGGAATACGTATAAGCAGTGTACAGCTGGCCAGTGGGGGTGCTTCGGGCTTCAGCGTGATAGTTGACGGACAATACGGCGATTACATGCGCGATTTGGAGGTGCGTGCCAAGGACAGTATTTTTGTGCTTGTATCGGCACATATCGACAAGAATGAGAAGAATGTTCCGGCTCTTGTTACTGATTCGCTTCTTTTCAATCTTGAGAGCGGTGTCCAGCAGAAGGTTCTTCTTATGGCATACGGCAGGGACGTGATAATAATGAAGGGGGTGTGTATGTCTCAAGACACTATTGTGGCTCCCGGCCATTATGTTGTGAGTGACAGCCTGGTTGTTGCAGAGAATGTTACCCTCGGACTTTCTCCCGGTACGACCTTGTACTTTCATGACAAGGCACAAATGAAGGTCTATGGTACATTGAATGCTGTAGGAACATTGCATGCACCTGTCGTGATGAGAGGGTACAGGACGGACAAGATGTTCCCGTATCTTCCATATGACCGTGTTCCAGGCCAGTGGGGAGGTGTTACATTCGCTTCTACAAGCAACAGCAACAGACTTGTATATTGTGATATTCATAGTGCCAATTACGGTGTTAAAGTTGAGGCCGGCGATACGGAAGTACAAAGAATATCAATAGAGTCGTCAAAAATACATAACTTCCATGGCAACGCGCTTGAACTTGTAAATTCACAGGCTACGGTCACAAACTCATTGTTGGCCAATGCTAAAGGCAATTGCGTGAAGCTCGTTGGAGGCGATGTCAGTTTTATACATTGCACTATAGCCAATTTCTACGTGTGGAAACAGCGTGATGTAGCATTGGCGTTGCATAACACGCTTGACGGTGAGCCCGCACCGTTGCATAACGCTCTGTTTGCCAACTGCGTAATAGCTGGTTCAAAGAAAGATGAGGTAATGGGATATCTTAAGGAGTACGGTGATACTCTTCCCGATGCAAGAAACTATCGCTTCGAGAACTCTTTGATAAACACAGTGGCCGACGGTGACACATGTTTTGTGAACAATGTTTTTGACGAATCGGGAAAGAAGCCTTTCGGTGCAGCGCATTTCCGCAAGATTGACCACGATAACTTCATTTACGATTTCCACCTCTCAAGTTCTTCAACAGCAAAAGGGATAGCATCGGAGGTGTATGCCGAAATGTTCAAGTTTGATATCGATGGAATAGAGCGTCCCGACTCTGTTGCCGATGCCGGGTGCTATCAGTTTGTCGAAGAGACTGTCGAGTGATTTCTTTTTCAATATCATGAATAAAGCGAAAGAGGCCTTCTCTTTCGCTTTATTCATGATGGTACGGCAAGTGATTTATGATTGTGTATGCCCTGTAAAGTTGCTCTACGAAGAGCAAGCGTATCATCTGGTGCGAGAATGTCATCTTTGATAGCGACAGCTTTTCGTGTGCTGCCTCATAGACTTTCGGTGCGAATCCGTAAGGGCCTCCGACAATGAATACAAGCCTTTTTGTTGAGATGTTCTGCTTGTGTTCTATCCATGCTGCAAATTCGGTTGAACGGTACTCCTTTCCGCCTTCGTCGAGAAGAACAACGCGGTCTCCCGGCTGCAGTGCCTTGAGGATAAGCTCTCCCTCCATCTCCTTCTGCTGTTGTTCGCTTAGTTTCTTCGCGTTTTTCAGCTCCGGAATAGTCTCCAATGCGAACTGTGTGAAATGGCTCACTCTTTGTGTGTAATCGTTAATGCCGGCTATGATGTTTGTGTCAACAGTGCGGCCTACAACAAGTAACGTTATTCTCATCAGTTTTTTTTCTTTCCGGCGAAGATACAATAAAAAGCCGTTGCTTTTGCACTAATTGGCAGAATTGTCTATCTTCGCAGAAATAATTGTTTTGTTATGAACGTAAAGGATGAACTTATCGATAAGCTTATCGATTTAGCTTTTGCCGAGGATATCGGCGACGGTGACCATACGACATTGTCTTCAATTCCTGCTGAAGCAATGGGGAAGAACATGTTGCTTATTAAAGAGGATGGCGTGCTCGCCGGAGTGGAAATGGCAAAACGTATATTCGCACGTTTTGACAAGAGCCTGCAGGTAGAGGTTCTCATTGAAGACGGTGCCGAAGTCAAGAAGGGCGATATCGCAATGTATGTTACAGGCAGTGTCCGCTCTCTTCTGCAGACAGAGCGCCTTATGCTGAACGTGATGCAGCGCATGAGCGGAATTGCAACGATGACACGCCGCTATGTCCGTGAGCTCGAAGGCACGGGCACACGTGTCCTTGATACCCGCAAGACAACTCCGGGCATGAGAATAATGGAGAAAGAGGCAGTGCGCATCGGTGGCGGTGTGAACCATCGTATCGGTCTTTTCGATATGATTCTTCTCAAGGACAACCATGTCGATTTTGCCGGTGGAATCAAGCAGGCTATTACCCGTGCACAGGAATACTGCAAGGAGAACGGCAAAGATCTCAAAATTGAGATAGAGGTACGTAATTTTGAAGAACTGCAGCAGGTGCTCGATTTGGGCGGTGTACAGCGCATCATGTTCGATAATTTCGATACAGAGAAGACACGCAAGGCTGTTGAAATGGTTGCCGGCCGTTTCGAGACAGAATCTTCGGGCGGCATAACTTTCGATACATTGCGCGATTATGCATTGTGCGGTGTCGATTACATTTCGGTAGGTGCATTGACCCACTCTGTCAAAGGGCTTGACATGAGCTTCAAGGCTGTCAAGTGACGGTACGCAGATTATTTTGTGCCATCTGCCGAATTTAGTTAGCTATGCGGGTATAATTTATTAACTTGCATTGCAAAAAACAAACAAATGGCTTTAGGGGTTAGCAAGAGGTCGGTAGAGTATTTGGTTTACCTCATCTTCTGGGGGGTGCTTTTGATGTCTCCTTTCATAGGAGATATAATAAACGGCACGGCCTTTACGTATGAGTGGGACCATGTCTTCACATACTGGATATATCTTATCCCTATAGCAATATTGTTCATTCTGAACAACAATGTCTTTATGCCTTTCCTTCTTTACAAAAAGAAGGGAAGGTATTATTTGTTGTATATCCTCTGCATTGTCACGGCATGCTGTCTTGTCTATATCTTTTCTCCTGAGGCAGGTAAGCCTTTCGGCAAGGATAAGCCCGGTGACCGGCACTTTATGGAGAGACGTCCGCCGCATCATCGTATTGGAGATGTCTTGAACGAGAAGGTTCCTCGCGGTCCTCGTGAAGAGGTTCTTCCCTTTTATCACGGAAGGCAAAGGACGGTACATGACCAATATTTCGACGAGAATGTTTATGAGGTAAGGCGCAGGCCCAAGGATGGCGACCGAAGAGTGCTGATGATGTTCTCCAATCCGGGCAGCATGCAGGTGCTGCTTGCAATTTTCGTGCTTGTCTTCAATATATGCATAAGACTCTCGTTTTTTTCCCTCTACAGGGAAAAGCTCTTCAATGAGCTGGAAAAGGAGAAAGCTAAGGCCGAACTGGATTATCTGAAGTATCAGATAAATCCTCATTTCTTCATGAACACTCTCAATAATATCAATGCACTTATAGAAATAGACAAGGACGAAGCGCAGAACTCCGTGCTCAAGCTCTCCAAGATGATGCGCTATGTGCTGTACGATGCCACATCAAGGCTAGTACCGTTGGAAAAGGAGATTGTTTTCCTCAAGAGCTATATCGACCTGATGCGTCTGCGCTATACCAGCAATCTTGTCATAAATTTCGGCTTCAGCGGTAACGTGGCAGGAGTGCAGATACCTTCGCTTCTGCTTGTGATATTCGTAGAGAATGCTTTCAAGCATGGTGTTACATACAAGCATAAGTCCTTTATAGATGTCGATATATTTGTCGATAGCATCAATTCGGAACTTGTCTTTACCTGCAAGAATACAATTAACCGGAAAAAAGAGAAACTGGGTGAAGAAAATCCCGGTATAGGCGTGGAGAATGCAAAGAAAAGATTGAATCTCATTTATGGCGACAATGCCAGGTTAAGTATAAAGAGTGAAGAAGATAATTATAATGTAGAACTCAAAATACCTTTAAGCCATGATAAAATGCATTATTGTTGATGACGAGCCGTTGGCTGTAAAGCAGCTGGAAGGCTATGTAAACAGAATACCTTATTTGACATGTGTCAAGTCGTGCCATAGCGCGGTTGAAGCAGTGGATGCCATCAACGAAGGTGGGGTAGATGCTATGTTCGTCGATATAAATATGCCCGACGTAAATGGAATAGAACTGGTGCGTTCGCTCGACAGCATGCCGCTTGTGGTGTTCACAACTGCATATTCCGAATATGCCATTGAAGGTTTCAGGGTCGATGCCGTTGATTATCTGCTGAAGCCTATTGGTTTTGAGGATTTCCTTAAGGCTGCCAATAAACTCTATGAGTTCTATTGCATGAGGAACGGGTCAAGGCCTGCTGTTGTGGAGGACGAGGCCGGGGTGCAGCACGATTGTCTCTTTGTGAAATCCGATTACCGTGTGTTGCGTGTTCCTATAGATTCAATCAAGTACATAGAGAGCATGAGCGAGTATGTGCGTATATATGTAGAGGGTAATCCCAAGCCTATAATATCTTTGCTGAGCATGAAGAAGATCGAGGAGAACCTGCCTTCTTCCTCGTTCATGAGGGTTCACCGTTCCTATCTTGTCAACCTGAACAGGATAAAGGAGGTATCGCGCATGCGTATAGTGTATGACAATGATGTCTATGTTCCGATAGGGGAGATGTACAAGGAGAATTTCTTTGCTTATATTGAGAAGCGCTTTGTAGGGAAAAACAGCTGATGCGTACTTTTCAAGCATAACAGAAGGCTGGAATTTTCCAGCCTTCTGTTATGCTTGAAATATGCTTGAACCAATCCTTATATGAGTACTGCCATGCTCTATGGCAATAGGGTAGTCGTCACTCATTCCGGCCGACAAGATATCGAAACTGCCGTTATCCTTGAAGAATCTCTCTTTAATCTCATTGAACAATGAGTGTACTGCGGCAAACTCCCTCTCTATCTGTTCCTTTACATCCGTGTTGCTTGCCATGCACATGAGCCCGCGTATCTCAATGTTCTGCAAGGAACGCCACTCTTCTGCCTCCAGCAACTGAAGGCACTCTTCGGGCGTGAGCCCGAACTTGGTCTCTTCACAGGCAATGTGAATCTGTAGCAGGCAAGGAATCCTGCGCCCGGTCTTTGCTCCATGCCTGTCAACCTCCTGCAATAGCCTGTAGCTGTCGATGCTGTGTATGAGATGCACGAACGGTGCTATGTACTTTATCTTGTTGCTCTGCAGGTGCCCTATGAAATGCCACTTTATATCTTTGGGCAGCTCCTCATGCTTTTTTACAAGGTCCTGAGCCTTGCTCTCGCCAAAATCTCTCTGTCCGGCACTGTATGCAGCCTCAATGGCTTCGGCCGGGTGGTATTTCGATACGGCAATAAGCGTTACACCTTCGGGCAGTGCAGCGCTTATCTCCTTTATTCTTCTTCCTATGCAGCCGTTATCCTTCATAATGGAAAATATCCACTATAGGGCTTTCGTTTACCGATGCGAGGTTGTAGTCCATGATAGAATCCTCCATGTGCTTGTTGAGGTTCTTTACAGCGTTTGTAACATCCTCTGCCTTAACAAGGATAACGACAGACGACTTCTTCTCCTTTGCCGAGACCTCGTCGATGGTAACCATGGTTATCTTGCACTTGAACCATTTGTCGGCAGTCTCGCTGTTGCTGTCAACAAGCTCGTTGTATTTTGTACGTTCCATCTTGTTTATGTTGAACTCGCCTGTTACCTGCGGCTGCAGTTCCTGTGTCAGGCGCTTCTCTATTTCTGTAAAGGTGAAACCCTGTACAAGATAAACCTCATTTACTTTTGTGTTCAGGCCCTTCTCGCCTGCACGCTCATAAGTGACTTTGCACTCAAACCAACTCTGTACCATATTATGTTATTCTTCGTTTATTACATAATCATTGCGGTTGCCCGCAACTGCAAAGTTAGTAAATGAAAGCTCTCGGCGGTATCTTTTTTGACAAAATTGTGCAAAATATTTTTTGCTTCCTCTTGTCTGCGTCAAACAGACTTATACCTCTTCATCTTCATCATCGTACTCGTCATCGATATAATGTCCTGCCTCTATATTCTCTTCATCACCGTAGTCATAATCCAACCCCGGTACAATCTCCTCGTCATCGTCGTCGCCATATTCTGCAGTCTCCTTGTCAAGGGACCAGTATATCAGAATGTGTCTATAGAACCAGCTCATCAGCAACCTGTCACCTAAAATTCCTTTTTTCTTGTATGAGGGTGCATTCTGCTATGGCTCCTGTGACGGATGCTCTCACGTGCAAAGAAGTTCCCGTTGTCGATTCTTGCAAGCAGGGTGTCTGCATACTCCTTGAAGGATAAGATATTGCGGCGGGCGATTCCGCTCTTCATGGCTGCTTTTGCTACAGCGGACGAGACTTCGGTCAGCAGTCTTCTGTCGCCGGGCTTGGGCAGGAGGTAGTCGCTTCCGAACGATAGTTCCTGTTCATATTTCTCCTGCATGCATTCAGGTACCGGCTCATGTGCAAGCCTGGCTATGGCATGTACTGCAGCTATCTCCATTTCCTCGTTTATGTTTGTGGCAAGCGTGTCGAGAGCACCACGAAAGAGGTAGGGGAATGCCAGCACGTTGTTTATCTGGTTCGGAATGTCGCTTCTTCCGGTGGCAACGACAGCATCGGGGCGCGTGGCTTTCGCCTTTTTGTAGTCGATTTCGGGCACCGGGTTCGCAAGTGCGAATATTATAGGCTTTGCAGCCATGCTTCTGATATCCTCTTCGTCGATTAGATTTCCGCGCGAGAGCCCTATGAAGGCATCGCTTCCTTTTATTGCCTGCTTGAGCGTCGTAGCCTTGTTGTCCGAGACGAATTCGCTCTTTATCCCCTCGGTGTCGTTACGGTTCCTGTTAAGGACACCCTTGCTGTCAACCATTGTAATCTGTTCCTTGTTCACTCCAATATGCAACAGCATACGTGCGGTGGATATGGCTGCGGCTCCGGCACCGCAGATGACGATGCTTGTATTCCCGATCTCCTTTCCTGTTACCTCGCATGCGTTGATGAAAGCAGCTGCAATAGTTACTGCAGTTCCATGCTGGTCGTCATGAAGTACCGGAATGTCAAGCAACCTCCGAAGCTTCTCTTCAATGTAGAAACATTCGGGTGCCTTTATGTCTTCGAGGTTTATCCCTCCGAAGGTGGGTGCCAATGCCTGTACGGTTGCAATGAACTTGTCGGGCTTTTCGTCGCTCAACTCTATGTCAAATGCATCTATGTCGGCATATATCTTGAACAACATGGCCTTGCCTTCCATTACAGGCTTCGATGCCAATGCTCCGATATTGCCCAGCCCAAGTACGGAACTGCCGTTGGAGATGACTGCAATCAGGTTGCCTTTGTTGGTGTAGCGGTAGGCTTTCCAACGCTCTTCGTTTATCTCCGCTGCCGGTGCTGCAACACCTGGGGTGTATGCCATAGAGAGTTCCTGCGCCGTGCCGAACGGCTTTGTCGGGGTAACTTCTGTCTTTCCTGCCTTCCACATCGAGTGGTACTCCAGTGCCTTCTTGTTCAGAATATCGTCCATATTTTTTATTTTTAGAACAACAGCATCGGGCTATAGTTCGTTCTGCCTTTTCTGTTTTTGTATAATTTATCCATTTACTCACATTTCTCCTTTTGACATCTCGCTCTAAAGTCTTATCTTCGCACTATGATACCGCAAATGCGGCATTTATTGTTATGGAGAATTTTTTGGAACTGTTGAAGAGACGTCGCAGTTCGCGCGTCTTTACCGGTGAGCCGGTTGACAAGGATATGGTATGCAACCTTATGAAGGCTGCGCTTATGTCGCCTTCGGGGCACCGCATCAATCCCTGGGAGTTCATTATGGTCGAGGACAAGAATGTCCTCAAGGCATTGTCGGTGAGCAAGGAGCATGGAGCATCGCTTCTCGAAGGTGCGGCAATGGCTGTCGTTGTAATAGCCGACACCGGGAAGACCGATGTGTGGATAGAGGATTGCTCGATAGCAACCATAATCATGCAGCTTGCAGCTGAGGACATGGGGCTTGGTACATGCTGGGTGCAGATACGTCGCCGCTCCGATGCCGACGGTAACAGCGCAGAGGATAACGTGCGCGCTATTCTTGGCATTCCGTCCAACTACGCAGTCCTTTCGATTGTGGCGGTAGGGCACAAGGCACGGGAGGCAAAGCCTTTCGACGAGGAAAAGATGCAGTGGAACAAAATACATATAGGCAGCTTTGGAGGCGAATGACAGAATAGTGGTTGTTGGAGCCGGAAATATGGCGACCTCGCTCTCTATGGCTCTTAAGAAAAGCGGAAATGCTCCTGTTGCCGTTTGGAGCCGTACGCAGGAGTCGGCCGAGCTTCTTGGCAGAATGGTCGGGTGCGGATATACATGTGAAATCGAGGCTTTGCCCGATGCCGATGTCGTGATAATATCTGTCGTTGACAGTGCATTGCATTCAGTGGCACGTTCGGTGGCATCGCGTTATCCCAATGCGCTTGTAATGCACACTGCCGGCAGCATCCCTATGGATGCGCTCCGCGAGGCAGGCGCATCACGATACGGCGTGTTCTATCCCATGCAGACAATGAGCAAAAGCAACATCGTGCCTTTTGACAATGTTACAATCTTTGTCGAGGGCGGTGACGATTCGTCTCTTCTCTATGTCGAGAATCTTGCTTCCCGCTTGAGCAGCAAAGTTGTGCGCGCGACCAGCGAACAGCGATGCTTCCTGCATGTGGCGGCTGTATTTGCCTGCAACTTCCCCAATGCCGTGTATCACATGGCATCGGAACTGCTTGTGACTAACGGTCTTCCTTTCGACTCTATGCTGCCTCTCATCGACGAGGCTGCGCGCAAAGTACATCTTATGTCGCCTCTTGATGCTCAGACAGGCCCGGCAAAGCGCGAGGACCATAACGTCATGGAGTCGCACAAGGCGATGCTTGATGACGACCTTCGTGAAATATACTCCGCAATGAGCAACTATATAATGAAAAGAATGAAGAATTTATGATAAACTACGATTTGAAGAAGATAAAGGCATTGATATTCGATGTCGATGGCGTCCTTAGCCGTGAGACAATATCGATGTACCCCAGCGGCGAGCCAATGCGTACCGTAAACATAAAGGACGGCTATGCCCTGCAGCTTGCGGTAAAGGCTGGCTTTCATGTGGCTATAATAACCGGAGCGCGTACCGAGGCTGTAAAGGTGCGTTACAACGGTTTGGGCATTAAGGATGTATATACCGGTGCATCCATAAAAAAAGATTGTCTCGAAGAACTGATGCTCATGTATGAGCTTCAGCCCGAAGAGATTCTTTATATGGGTGATGATATACCCGACTATGAAGTTATGCAAATATGCGGCTTGCCTGTATGCCCTGCCGATGCTGCAATGGAAATCAAGCAGCTCTCCAAATACATATCTCCGATATGCGGCGGTGAAGGCTGCGGACGTGATGTTATAGAGCAGGTGATGCGTGCGCAAGGGAAGTGGATGGATGAATCTAATGCTTTTGGCTGGTAATTTTGTTCACTAAAAAGGCATCTGCTGCGTTGTGCTTGTTTTGGGTAACGGTCATTTAGCTTACTAAACTCCCATTCCCCAAAAACTTCGCAGGCCTTGCATCTGCACTTTTTATTGAACAAAATTTATGGTTGTATAAAGGCATCTGTTGCGTTGTGCTTGTTTTGGGTAACGGTCAATAATTTACTTTTTATGCTTGACAATATAAAGAAATACAAAGTGATTCTTGCTTCGGCTTCACCACGCCGAAAGGAACTTATGCAAGGGCTCGATTTGGAGTTCGAGGTGCGGGCCTTGCCTTGTGTAGATGAGTCTTTCCCCGATACGTTACAGGGCGGTGATATTCCTCTGTACATATCAAAGAAGAAGGCTGATGCCTATCGCCCTTTTATGGCCGATGATGAACTTGTGATAACAGCCGATACCATTGTGTGGCTCGATGGTGTGGCTTTGGGTAAACCTGCAGACGAAGATGAGGCCCGCAGAATGCTGGGCAACATGTCGGGAAAGACGCATTCGGTCTTTACGGGTGTTGCAATAACGACAAAAGAGGTACAGCTCAGCTTTGTGGCGCAGTCCGATGTTACTTTTGCAACTCTTTCCGGCGAGGAGATAGATTATTACATCGCAAAATACAGGCCGATGGATAAGGCCGGTGCATACGGTGCGCAGGAGTGGATTGGCTACATAGGCATGTCGAACATTGTTGGTTCATATTTCAATGTCATGGGGCTGCCGGTGCAGAGGCTATATAGCGAGTTGAAGAAGATTCTTTAGTGTTGAGTTTTTTTATTTTTGTTCAAAAAAAAACAGTCATTTTTTTTGACGTGACAAGAGTTTGCTATATCTTCGCACGTCCAAAGAAGAGTGTTTTGGACATTATTTGTTTTGAGTAATAAAAACCAATTATATGGCTGAAACAAAATTCATCTTCGTTACCGGTGGTGTTGCATCATCACTAGGAAAGGGTATCATCTCTGCATCTATCGGCAAGCTCTTGCAGGCGAGAGGATACAAGGTTACAATCCAGAAGTTCGACCCGTACATAAATGTATCTCCGGGCACACTGAATCCTCAGGAGCATGGTGAGTGTTATATAACTATCGACGGTCATGAAGCTGACCTCGACCTGGGTCATTACGAACGCTTTACCGATATCAAGACTACACGTTGGAACACTTTTACTACAGGACGTATCTATAGCGAGGTTATTGAAAAGGAGCGTCGTGGCGAGTATCTCGGCAGGACTGTGCAGGTAATCCCTCATATAACAGACGAAATCAAGCGCAAGATGAAGCGCGGCAGCACAAAGGAGAAGTTCGACTTTGTGATAACAGAAATCGGCGGTACTGTAGGCGATATCGAAGGTCTGCCTTTCCTTGAGGCAATACGTCAGCTCAAGTGGGAGCTCGGTCGCCGTGCGGTATGCGTTCATTTGACATACGTTCCTTATCTCTCGGCTGCCGGTGAACTCAAGACAAAGCCTACTCAGCACTCTGTAAAGCAGCTTCAGAGCTTGGGAATACAGCCCGACTGTCTTGTGCTGCGTGCTGAACACAAACTGAGTTCAGGTCTGTGCAAGAAGGTGGCAAGTTTCTGCAACGTGATGCCTGACTGTGTAGTTCAGAGTCTTGATGTACCTTCGATATATGAGGTGCCTATCAAGATGCAGGAGCAGGGTCTTGATGCGGCTATTCTGCGTCTTACAGGCGAAGAGGTGGGCGAAACGCCTGAGATGAAGCCATGGCGTTCGTTCGTGGAGCGCAGAAACAACGCGAAGAAGGTTATAAATATCGGTCTTGTAGGAAAATACGACCTTCAGGATGCATACAAGAGCATTCATGAGAGCCTTTACCAGTGCGGTACATACAATGACTGCAAGATAAAGCCTCACTTCATAAACAGCGAGAAGATAAACGAAGAGAACGTGGCTCAGATGCTGAAGGGCATGGACGGTTATATCATTTGCCCTGGTGTAGGTCCGCGCGGCTTCGAGGGCAAGGTCATTGCAGCCAGGTATTGCCGTGAGAACAATCTTGTTACTCTCGGTATCGGTTTAGGAATGCAGGTTATGGCTATTGAGGTCGCACGCAACATTATGGGGCTTGCCGATGCCAACAGCTATGAGATGAACGACCAGACAAAGCATAATATCGTTGATATAATGGAGGACCTCAAGAGTGTGGGCAATCCTTTCGGTACTATGCGTCGCGGCGGTTACGATACTGTGATTGCGAAAGGCAGCAAGGCTCATGCAATATATGGTGCAGAGAGAGTTACTGAACGTCACTATCACCGCTATGAACTCAATATTGAGTATCGTGACGAGCTTGTGAAAGCCGGCTTGGCTTGCACAGGTATCCACCCCGAAAGCGACCTCGTGGATATTGTTGAGTTTACTGCTTGCGACTGGTACGTGGGTGTGATATATGAGCCTCAGTACTCAAGTACAGTGCTGCATCCGTCACCCGTTGTAATGGATTTCGTAAAGAATGTAGTAGCACGCAAGGGGTAATCTTAAGATTATAAAAAGCAACACGGAACAGCCAAGGCTGTTCCGTGTTGCTTTTTATATGAGTGTTTATTGAACGGTATGTAATCAGCAGCTCATTGCTCCGCAACAGTTTATTACCTGGCCGCTTACGTATGCCGACAGGTCGCTGGCAAGGAATAGCGCGACATTCGCGACATCTTTAGGGGTTCCGGCACGGCGGAGCGGTATGCTCTTGGCCCACTCGGCGCGCATCTCTTCCGGAATGGCAGATGTCATGTCTGTAACAATGAATCCCGGTGCAATGCAGTTGGCTCTTATTCCACGCGGGCCCATCTCCTTGGCTATTGACTTTGCAAGTCCTATCAGCCCGGCCTTCGATGCCGAGTAGTTGCACTGGCCGGCATTGCCGTTCTCGCCTACGACCGACGACATGTTGATTATGCTGCCGCCACGTTGTTTTGCCATTACGGGTACCACGGCACGTGTGAAGTTGAATGCAGACTTGAGGTTGGTGGTTATGACTGCGTCCCACTGTTCTTCTGTCATGCGGAGTATAAGTCCGTCCTTTGTTATTCCTGCATTGTTCACAAGAATGTCTATGCGTCCGAAATCGGCAACAACCTCCTTGACTACATTGTCTGTCGCTGCAAAATCGGCAGCATCGGCTGCGTAGCCCTTGCATTTTACTCCTAATGCCTCAATCTCCTTGACAAGTTCCTCGGCATTGCTGTTTATCTGTCTGTAAGTGAATGCAACATTTGCTCCTTCTGTCGCGAACTTCACCGCTATTGCGCGGCCTATTCCTCTTGTTGCTCCTGTTACAAGAGCTGTCTTGCCTTCCAAAAGTTTCATGATATTGTTGTTTATAGGTTATTGCGAAGATAACCATTTGTATTGAATTTTATGCATCTGCAGTTGAAATATATCTGTTTGACAATGATATCACTTATTTGTTAACAAAAAATAACATCTTTTCAACTCGTTGGCTTTTAGTCTTTTATGATTGTGTATGGCGCTTATATACAACTATATAGCGCTTTGAAGGGTCGCTTTTTTTGATTAATTTTATGTGAGAAATCATGAGTTGGGCACTCTAAACCATGCTCTATGATGTATGTCTGATTTAATAATATAAATTATGAACAAGATTTATTTGGATCCTATTTCAAAGGCTGATGCTCTTGCCGAGGGTATCAGGAAGCAGGCAGATGTGCTTGCAAAGAGCGGCATTGTCATTGATGCCGAGAAGTTGTCAGCTGCGTGCAGAGCATTGGAACATGCAGGTACTCTGCAGGACGAAGCAGAGGCAAGATTGAAGGACGCACGTGATGCGGCTCATGTTGCTCTCGAAGAGCTGAAAGATATCTTTACTGCTTCAAAGATGCCTATAAAGCAATCGTTTGCACCTGAACAATGGCCCTTATTCGGTCTTCAGGACAAGAAGTGAATGCTTAGAGTACAAAAAATGCGATGGAATTCCATCGCATTTTTTTGTTTGCACAAGGGTTATGCTTCTTATTTCGTTGCACTTGAAACAACAACATTCTTTACTTCCCATGTACTTGAATTTGCAGTAGTTGACATATACTTGAATGCTACCACTACTGCACCCTTGTTCATCACCGACTGCGGAAGTGCAATATTGCCGGTATTGTTGAATGTCCAGTTATTATTGTTTACTGCACCATATTCAACTTCAACCCACTCTGTAGTTGTAACATCACCTGTATAGTTGCTTGTTACAAGCAGCTTGTGGTTCTTTGCTGCAGCGCTTGCATCTCCCTTGTTTATTACAAAGTCAAATGCAATATTTGCAGCTGTTTCGCCTGTAAGGTCTATTGCCGGTGAGATAAGCCAGCTCTCGGCATTCTGGCTTGCGCTGTTTGCAAAGCCTGATACTTTTGCATAATGGTAGCTCGCATCGACTTTCCAGCCATAGTTGCCAATAACCTCTTTGGTTGTGAATGAACCCAATGTGTCGTAGAATGGTTCGTTGAGGTACTCAGCTCCTGTTGCTGAGTCATTGCCGCCTTCATTGTCGTCACCGCCAACGATGTAACCGTCGGCTGTTGTCAATGAAGCATCGTCAACGAGGAACGAAGCACCGTTGCCGGTCTTGTTGTTCATTATGACAAGCGCAAGCTCGGTCTGCTCTGTAAGAGTGAATTCATAGACTCTTGCACTCCATTCAGTTCCGCCTTCAGAAGCTGCCGGAGTCTCGTAATTGTATTCAGCTGCTATGCCATTGACTATCTTGGTATAACCCAAGCGGCAGTGTCCTGCTTCAGCTCCATTGTTTTTTACATATGCGCTGAATGTATATGTGCCGGGAGCAAGAACGTAGCTCTGTGATGCAAAGCGCTTGTTGCTTGTTGTGCCGCTTACTACAACAGAACTGCTTCCGCTGTGTGCATCGCTGCTCTGAGCAATTGTTGCATTTGATGTTGCGAGTGTAGCCCAATATGCAGGCTTGTTGTCGTTCCAGTCCTCGAAGCTGCCGTTGGCGAGCAGGTTGTCACCGCTAGGAACTACCGGTGTATTAGGTGTTTCCGGCTCTTCGGGAGTTCCGCCGGTTGCTGCACCATGGGCAACAACAAAGTTCTTTACCTCCCATGTAGATGCCTTTTCCGAAGTTCCTGTATAGCAGAGAGCGAATGTAACACCGCTCTTGCCGATGAACTCTGCAGGGACAGCAACTTTTGCCTTAGAGAAAGTTTGCCAGTCAACCTTTCCTTCAGACGTTTTGCCGCCAGGTGTGACACCGTAAGGTATGTTAACCCATGTTGCTGCTGCTGCGTCTTTGGTATAGTCTGACGAAATAAGCAACTGATGATATTCTGCGAGCTTGCTGTTATTTGCATATTGAATGATGTATTCAAACTCCACATAAGCCTCAGTCTCTTTGCTGAAATCTACAGGCGATGAAATCAACCAGCTCTTAGCATCGTTGTTTGTCTTGGTGTCGCTTTCGTAAGAGGTTATCTTTGCTGTACTGTATTCAATAACCCATGGGTAGTTTCCTACAGTCTCTTGTGATTTGAATACACCGAGTGAACTTGCAAAACTTTCATTGATATAGGTGCCTTCTTCATTCTTGTCATTCTCATCTTCCTTTTCTCCTTCAGGAGCACCGACTTCACCGTTCACGATGAGATTGTTCATCTCCCATGTACTTGATGTGGCAGTTGTCGAGATATACTTGAATGCTATTACGACTTTATTCTTGCCTATCACAGACGCTGGCAACTCAATTTCGCCTGTGCTTTTGAATGCCCATGTGTTGTCGTTTATAGCACCGAAGTCAATCTCGGTCCATTGTGTTGTCTTAACATCTCCTGTGTAGTTGTCTGTTATGAGCACCTTGTGGTTGGTGGCCGCTGCATTTACGTCTCCCTTGTTTATGACATAGTCGAAAGAGATGAATGCCTTTGTCTCTTTGCTGAGGTCGATTGATGGAGATATAAGCCAGCTTTCGGCATTTTGACTTGAGCTGTTGGCAAAACCGGAAACTTTAGCATAAGTTTTACCGTTGTACTCCTCCCATTTCCATGGGAAATTGCCTACGGTCTGCTGAGTTGTGAAGTTGCCAAGACCGGTTTCGAATGTCTCATTGATGTAAGGGTTGCCTTTAGCCGACGAGCCTGTACCTTCTTCTTCTACGCCTGGGAATGCATATGGCGCATCAGGTGTTTCTGTACACGCTGCGAACGCGAACAGAGTCATCGCTGCAAAAAATAAATTCTTGATTTTCATGATTATATGTTTTTAATTATTATTCTGTAACGGGCTTGAGGTCATCTGTTGAACTCAGAAGGAACTGCCAATAGTCCTTGCTGCTGTCGCCTGGGTTGCGGTATCTGGTGAGAACGCCGGTAATGTCGAATTTGCCTGTCGGGATAACTTCGTTTGCAAAATCGGCGTATGTGCTCAATCGGAAAATGATTTTCTGGCTGCCCACGAACACATTCCTTTCAACGGCAGTGTTTGTCTCGCTTATCTGCTCTTCTTCAGGAGCATACTTCTTTTCTCCGTTAGCTTCGACAAAAGAGACATTCTTCAACTCTACAAAGAACGGTGCCAGGTTCTTGTTGCTGCTGTTGGCAAGAAACGATTCAGTAATTTCCATAGGTGTCATCTCCGGCTCGCTGTTTGCAGCCTTTCCTACGATTCTGATATGTTTCTGGAAATCGGGCTTTGCGATACGGCCAATCTGGAACTCACCGTATTTGGTGTTGAAGTATTTTGTTCCAATCTGTGCCAGGCTGCCGTAACCGCCTATATACAATCCTTTGCAGCTGATGCGTACACGTGTTCCTATTGGCAATACAGCGTAGAGGCCTACATCGTCAACGCCAACGATTATAGCACCGGTTTCGTCATTGATTACAAACTGCTTATAGACATTCCCGGTCTCGTCGTTGGCTACGACAACACCCTCAATGACCTTGTCTTCTGTAAATAACTCATATCCATTGTTAAGTATCGTCTTTGAGTAGCTTGCCTTGAGCTCGGCTATTGTGGTATTGGCTTCCCCGATATTGTTGTTGCCATAAGGAGGCTGCTTGAATTCGGGCTCGTCGTGGTCGTTCATGCACGATGTTGCCATGATGAGCGACAGTGTGAGTAACGTTAGATATCTTAATGTTTTCATATTCATTCTTTTTTAGCTCTGTTCCTTTATTGTTGGTGTTAGAAACGCAAGCCTATGTTCAGGTAGGCGTTGAATGCGTTGGCGTAGTAGAGGAACGGGTTCTTGGAGAACTTGTATGTACGTGCATCTCCGTCGGCATAAACGTCACCTCTGTTCTGCTCGTAACCTCCAGTTACCATCTTCTGGTTGTTGAGGATATTGTTCAGGCTGAGGTTTATGTTGAGTCTCTTTCCGCCTCTCAGGTTTATGCTCTTTCCTATTGATGCATCAACCATGATGCCGCCTTTCCCTTTATACTGCGAAGGAATACCCAGTTTCTTCTGGCCTGTTGTAGCGTCTATGTCCGGGTCGGAAACAACACTTCCGAGGCGTGCGTACTTTGATGCGTCGATATAAATATTGTTGTAGTAGTTGACATTTGCGCTGAGGTACCAGCCATTGGTGTTGTAATCTACACCGAAGCTGAGTGCTGTGAGCGGGGTGCCGTCAACCTTAACTCCGTCCATATATACCTTGTCGTTCATGACAACCTCCTCGTTCTCGCTGATAAGGAAGCCGTTGGCATTGTCGGTGTATTCGGCATTGCCTACCGAAGCCACTGCGTTGAATGAGAGAGCTGATGTCACGTTATATACGACGGCAGCCTCGATTCCGTAGTGAACCTTCTCCAATTGTGTCATAGTCAGGTATGTGAACTGCGACTGAAGGTCGTTGTAGAATGCGCTCTGCTCGGTAAGGTCCTTGAACATTGTGTAGTATCCGCTTACCTTTGCTGTGACGGGGCCTAATGTGAGCCTGTATGATGCCTCTGCGTTCAATATTGTCTCGTTTGTGAGGCCATGTACGAAGTCATTGCGCATGCGGGGCGCTATGAACGAGTTGTAGGCTATTGGAGCGCGGTTCTCGTAACCGAATCCCAATGCAAGAGTGTGGTTTGCGTTAGGTATCAATGCAAAGCCGAACTTTGTTCCTCCGCCCAGGAACTTTGCGGTTCCGCTGCTTCCCTTTGAATAGTGCTGGGCACGTCCGTTACGCATGTGTCCGTAACGCTCCATTGTGGTACCTTCTATGTGAGAGCCCCAGAAGAGATTGAAAATGTTATGACGGAAATTGTGCTGGTAGAAGAGTGTTGCCTTGTTGACATAGATGTCGTAGTCGTATCCGAATCTGTCGTCTTCGCCAATCTGACGGTTCGGGTTATCTACGTCATTCTGTACGTAGCTGCTGTTTACTCCGAAGTCTCCTACCGAGAACTTGTCGATATCGGTATATTTCTTTGCCCCCAAGAGGTCGGCCATTGTCTTGTAGTGCATACCCTTTGTCGTTCCGAGGTTTATGCCGAATGTGCCGTTGTTACGCTTGTCGTACTCAATGCTAAGCACCGAACTGAGGTTTACTGCAAGCTGGTCGTTGTGACGGCGCTCCACGTAGTAGAGACACTCGCCTCCTGTTGCATTGGCCTGTTGGTTGGCATAGTACATGTAGTCCCAGTTTATCTGGCGGTTTGCTTTGCTCTCTCTCCAATAGTTGAAGAGCTTTGTGTAGTTCTCCAACTCACTCTCTGTAGGCGTGTAGTCGAGGTCCCATACATCATATGCCGAGCTCGGCAGGTTCTTGTAATAGTTAGGGCGCGGGTCGGCTGCGTTGCCGTTCCAGCCGAGAGCTGTTGTGCTGTACATGGAGTACTTTCCGAACAGAGATGTCGTAAGCTTTGTCTTGTCGTTTATCTGGAAGTCCCAGGTCAAGAGCAGAGAGGGCTCGTAGGAGTTTACGACACGGGCATTGCGTTTCTCGCCGTTCTGGTATCCCCAGTTGGGGTTGTAGTAGTGCGATTTAGCAAGCCAGTAAGCCTCTTCTGTGGCAGCACCCTGCTGCGCGCGTTCTGTAGGTGAGCCCCATGTGGCGATAGAGATGCTGTGCTTGTCGTTAATCTTCTTCTCGGCAGCAAGGAAGTAAGCGAAGGAGTTATAGAATGTTCCTTCGATTACACCTTCATTGGCCCAACGGTAAGAGGCAGAACCTGTAAAGGCCCAGCCATTCTGCATAAGACCGGTAGAGTAGGTGTACATGGCTCTTGCAAGATAGTTGCGGTTACAGCCTACAAGTGATGCCTTGTGCCCAGCTGCATACTGGCTTGCACGAAGGTTGATGTTGCTTGAGCCTCCGACCGGAGTGAAAGAGAAGTTGTTGTGCTCGAATGCTGTTGCACCCTCCTTGTTGCGGGTGGCGTCGTTCAAGCCGCCAATCATGCCATAGCTGAACTGTCCTCTTTCCGCATCATTGAGAAGGACTCCGTTGGCATATACGTTGTTGTACATCGATTCGTATGCTCTGATACGGAATCGCATAGGGCTGAACAAGTAGCCGACTTCGGATAGGAAGTAGTCGTCGTTTGACGATACCATGGCTGTTGTTCCGGCGTAGTCGTCATCATCGCCAAGCTGGCCTTCGGAGAATGTGTACGCCTCGTTGTTGTCATCGCTGATAGTGATGATGTTGCTCACTTCGTTCGCTTCCTTCAAAAGCAAGGTGTCGGCATAAAGCATGCGGGCTGGCTGCTGCTTTACAAGACCTTCCTTGTCTTGGTCGGATGAGGAAGCAGACATTCCGTGAGCCTGGACACCATTACTTGCTGTTCCAGCAAGACATAGTAGCAGGAGTGCTGCAAACTTTGAAAATCTAACCATAATTTATAATAATTTAATGTATAATCAGGCCCCTTCGGGGATATTATGTAACAAGGTACAAAGATGATGAAAAAAATGTTAACTTGAAAAGAATTTTGCTTATTTTTAATAAGGAAAATAGTGATAAAAAACAGAGCCTCGTGGTAAGGCTCTGTCGTGTAAGGTATTAATTCCGCTGCTGCTTTTTTGTCTTTTGCTGCTGTCTGCAGGCAATCCTCTTGTTGCTGGTGTTACTTTGAATTCCAGAAACCGACATATTTTTCAGCAACCTTTATGGGGTTGTGGTGCTTTCTTATGAATTCGATGCTGTCTTCCTGCATGTCAAAAATAGTTTCTTTATTCTCTATTAGCCATTTGAGTTTGCTATAAACATCATTTTCATCAGGGATTACATTAATCATTGGTCGTAATTCGTTTTCACACATTAGATTATAGAATTCCTCTTCGGCTCCTCCTACGACAACTTTCCCTTTTGACATTGCAAGAAGTGCGTTCATTCCGGGTGAGTATCCGTACAGCTGGTCGAGCAGAACGTCGCACTTGTTAACCATTCTTGAATATTTCTTAAACGGTACGTTTTCGGCTTTTATCACTTCGCAGTCGTCGGGGTAGTCTTTTGCAATACGCTCAACTGCACGCAACATTATATCGGTCCCTTTGTATATGCTGCGTTTTTTCTGTATCCCTATAAAGAAACGTATCTTAATATTTGGATTATAATACATTATGTTGGGAACTTCGAGCTCGATAGGGAAAGGTATGTATGTTAGCTTGCCGGCATGCTTTTCCCTGTATGCCATAAAGTATTCGTACATTCCGGCGATTATGCCATTGCACTCTTCTGCCATAATTCTGTTCAGTTTGGCTTTGGGCGTGTCTGTCCAGCCGGTGGCCTGCTCTATTGTGTAGTCGTTTACAATGGGCTTGTCTCCAATGTAGAAGTCGGAGTAACGGAACATGTGCGGCTTTTTCGTGCATGCTTCAACCCAATAGGCGTCCATGCCGAATGCGCCTAGAAATACCTTCTTGTTGTGTCGTTTGATATATCGGTAGAAGGGCAATATCCGCTCTGCCTTAAGTTCGAGGAACATTGGGTTTATAAACTGTACTACATCGTAGCCGCGAAAGAATGGAAGTAATGCGTAAGCTCTTATTAAATAAGATATTCCTCCAATTTTGTTATAGCTGCGAATGAGGGATATGTCGCAATTGTACCCCTTCCAGAAGTCGCCATTGCTTACAACGCATACATCGTGTCCCAGCATGCGCAGTCCTTCGGCGAGTGTCCAGTGTACATTGCTGTATTCTCCAATGAGCAGAATCTTCATGATTTTCTTGGTTTCTTTTTGGATATAACGGTTCTCAGTATTCTCATTCCGGCGCTGCTGTTCGCAAGCAAGCGGAATATTCTGTATTTGTAAGAGTATTTAGCCGCTGGGATCGGGTACAGCGACAATGGCGAAAGTCTTTCGTTGCATTTCTTCATTATGCTCCTTGCGCTCATGCCGGTATGCATCATGTTGAGTATTGCATCAACAGCCAGCATGTTCAGTTTGCGGTCTATAGCCTTTTTCTGTACGCTGTTGCTTTTCTCATAGAAACTGCTTCGAAAGTATGAAATCCTCTCTATGGCATTGAACATGTCTTCTATACGCTTTTCCTCAAAAGCTGCATCGCTGTTTGCTGTAGTAGAGCCTTGTCGTGTGCAGTAGCAATACAATAATGCATCGGTCTCAATCAGACTCTGTGCGTGGAAATGCAACACTGTATTGAATTCCTCGTCCTCATGAAAACAGTTTACGGGGAACCTTATTCCCTTTTTTATAACCAATTCTCTGGAAAAGAAATAGAGGCACGGGCTTCCGGGGAGGTTGTTCCCGGCCATGTATGCGGCTCCGCTTATCGTGTAACCGCTTCTTGTTTTGCCGCTTCTCTTCGGCAGTTTTTCCGGGTTGTCGGTTACATGGTATCTGTAACGCAGAATCTGTGGTCTCTCGCTTTTCAGTATTTCTATGCAATGGGTTATCTCTCCGTCGTTTATAAGAAAATCGTCGGCATCGACAAACATGATGTATTTTCCGCAAGCTTCTTCGATGCCGCGGTTACGTGCAGCCCCAGGGCCTCCGTGCACGGTCTCTATAAGCCGGACATTTGCATGGCCGAAGGTATCTGCAATCCATGAAGGCGGCTCGGCGGAACCGTCATCGACGACTATGATTTCGTGGCTTTCGTTTATGCTCAGTCCGATAATGCTTCCGATGCATCGTTCGAGCAGTTCCCGGCCAATGTTGTAGTGCGGTATTACTATTGAGAGGAACATGGCTTAACACAGTTTTTTGTGCAGGAGTGACAGAATGCGGCCATGCACGTATGCTCCCATTAAGGAGAACAGCGTGTATTTGATTTTGTTCTGTGGAGTCAAGTCCATTTTGTAGAGGGTCCTGATGTCGATGTGGCTGTCGCTCAGCATTTCGGCGGCTTTCTTGTATTCCTCCTTTTCACCGCCGCTGCATCGGAACAAGTCGGTGAGGTTGTCAAGGCATCTAAGAAGGATGCCGTTGGCCTCTTCGGGCATTTTGTATTCGTCACGGACCTTCTTGTAAAGTGTGACAAGGTTTCTGTACAGGAATCTTTGCGACTTGAACGAATAGCTCTTGCTTATGCTGTCCTCGTTGTCGTAATAGTAGTAGAACCCGCAGTCGGAGTAGTAGATGTTCTCGCAGCTTCCGTAAAGCATAGGGGTGACAAACGTGTCTTCAAACACCTCTCCTTCGGGGTAACGTACGAACATGAACAGATCGGCACGGTAAATCTTGTTCCAGGCATAGCAATGTTCGTATCCTTTGCGTTTTATCCAGTCTTGGAAAATGTTTTCGTTTCCGCTTACCTTTTCGGGTGAGAATGAAACGACCCTGCTTCTTGGCGATTCGTAGTGCTCTATGACGGGGTATTCAAGAATATCGATGTCGGGGTTCGATGTCAATATTCTCATGTTGTAGTAGTAGGTGCCCGATGCTACTGTGTCATCGCTGTCAACAAAGGTGATGTATTCGCCCTGCGCTACGGCAAGTCCGGCGTTTCTTGCCGATGACAATCCGCCGTTCTTCTTGTGGATTACCTTCACTTTGTCGCACTCTTGTGCGAAGCGGTCGCAGATGGCTCCGCAGCTGTCGGGTGAGCCGTCATCTACCAGTATGAGCTCATAATCGGTGTAGGTTTGCTGCAGGATGCTCTCTATGCATCGTTGCAGGTATCTCCTGACTTTATAAACGGGTACTATGATGCTCAGTTTCATTGATGTTCTCTATTTGTTCCGATAGCTATGTTCGTGCTTGTCGCAAATATACAAACAAACGAGCGAAAAAGTGAAACTCGTTTCGACTTTTTCACCGCGACAGCAGAAAATATTCGGATTTTATCCCCAAAATAGTAATAATATTTCAAGCGATGCGATTATATGCATGGAAAAAATCTTTTTGTTCTTGTCTGTTTTGTTGCCGGTCAAGACTTGAAATTAATTGATTTTTGTTATCTTCGCATTTTGGAAATAAGAAGGTTATGAGCGGAAGTGCCTTTAACGATAAATCGGAATACAGACGCACTATAAAGAACTTGGGAATATTCGGCGGTGCACAGGGAATCTCCTTGTTTCTCTCGATGGTGAGGAACAAGGCTGCTTCGGTGTTGCTCGGTGCTGCCGGGTTGGGCTTTATGGCGTTGTATAACCGTGCAATACAGATGTTCTGCGACTTTACCAATCTAAGCCTTTCTTTCAGTGCTGTGCGCAAGCTTGCAGATGCCTATGAAAACGAGTGCGAGGAGGCTTTGCTCAAGTATATCAGGATTGTGCGGAGTATGGCATTTCTAACCGGTGTTGCCGGCATGTTGCTTTTCTTTTTGCTCTCCCCGTTTATCTCGAACTGGGTGTTCGATGACCAGGGATATTATATGAGGCGCTTTCTCATGCTTTCCCCCGTAGTGCTTTTCATGGCTGTTTCGGGAGGCGAGCTTGCAATATTGCGCGGAGTGCGTGAACTCAACAAGGTTGCGGCGTATTCCTTGTGGACGGCTGTGTGTTCGGTCGTAATATCAGTTCCTTTGTTTTATTTGAGAGGGCTGGGCGGCATATTCCCTTCGATATTCCTGGTGGCTTTCGCGCAAATGGCCGGTGCTCTTTATCTTTCGGCAGGGCGATACCGTTACCGGATATCGCCATTCTCCCTTAGCTTATTACGTCAGGGAATGGATATCGTAAAGCTTGGTGCCGGGTATATATACTCCTCGATTCTTACCTCCTTCTCGGCGTGGTTTCTATGCAATTACCTTGCTGATGTGTCAAGCGACAAGCTGACAGGCTATTTCTCGGCGGCTCTTGTGCTGATAACAATGTTGCCTACAATGCTTTTTGCAGCTCTTGACTCCGACTATTACCCGCGTCTTTCGGGTGTTTTCGGGCGCAAAGAGGAACGCAATGCAATGGTGAACGGACAGATAGAGGTGCATCTGCTAGTGCAGCCTCCGCTCATTCTTTGTTTTGTCGTGCTTCTGCCCCAGCTGTTGCCGTTGTTCTATTCCGAAGAGTTTCTTCCGGCTCTGCAGATGATTCAGATAGCTATGTTGGGTATGCTGTTCCATGTCGTTGCCTATCCGGTCTCCTTCATGCCGCTTTCGAAGGGCGACTCCTTGACTTTCATTGTACAGGAAACGATATACAACACTGCTTTTGTGCTGCTTGTGGTGTACGGTTACAGTTGTTTCGGACTTCTTGGGCTTGGAGTGGCGATGTTCGTGCTTCGTATTCTTGACTTTGCCGTGGTATGTCTCATTGCCAGGGTGAAATACGGATTCATGTTCTCGCAGAGAGTAATAATGAGCTTCTTTTTTGAAATATTGCTGTTTGCCGCTGTACTCTGTTCTGTTCTGTTGTCCGGCAACAGTATGGTCTCATGGAGCGTGGGAATATGTGCCGTTAGCGTTTCGGCGATAGCATCGTTGTATATGCTTTCACGTCATAATGACCTCCTGAACAAAATATATAAAAGGCTGATAGGGAGACGTTGATATGGAAAAATGTTTAAAGAAAATAATTCTGTCGTTTGTCGTCTGCATAGCATCTGCATTAGCCTATGCGCAGGGTACGGCAGCAACATTCGGCGTGCCTTTTGACTTTCCTCTTGTCCTGAGCGGAAATTTCGGCGAACTCCGTTCCAATCATTTCCATTCGGGTATCGACTTCAAGACGCAGGGAGTTGTCGGTAAGCCTATACGTGCTGTCGCCGACGGCTATATATGCCGGGCAAGCGTGCAGCCCGGAGGTTACGGCAATGCCTTGTATGTAATGCACGACAACGGGTATATGACGGTTTATGGGCATCTCGACCGTTTTCCCGAAAGGATTGCCGGAAGAATACGCAAGCATCAGTACGAAAACGAGACGTTCAATGTGAATTTGCTTTTCGATAGTTGCGAGTACAGGGTCTGCAGGGGAGAGGTTTTTGCCTATGCAGGCAATACCGGCTACTCATTTGGCCCTCATCTTCATTTCGAAGTGCGTGACTCTTCGGGTAACGAATTGTACGACCCTATGCGCTTCTATGCAACGAGGCTCAATGACACAGTTCCGCCAAAGGCTTCGTCGTTGGCTATCTATCCCCGTGAGGGCCGTGGAGCTGTTGAAGGTTCTGCACTGTCGCGGACTATTCCTGTAGAGGCCGGAGCAGTGCACGATACCATAGAGGCGTGGGGGCTGATCGGATTTGGCGTGAAGGCTCTTGATTACATGAACGGCACCAACAATAAATACGGAGTGCGCAACATGGAACTGCTTGCCGATGATGTGACGCTCTTCTCAAGCTGTATGGACAACTTCTCCTTTGACGAGACAAGACTCATAAATGCCTGGGTCGATTATGGCAGATATATACGGTCGGGAGAATGGTACCAGAGGCTGCATGTTCTCGATAATGTGCCTCTCCGCTTATTGGAAGCCGATGCCGGTAATGGTTGGCTAAATATCGATGAGGAACGTTATTATAATATGGAATGCCGTTTGAGTGACTATCATGGCAATATGAGCGTGCTGCGTTTCGTGGTACGTGGAAAGAAATGTGAAATTTCACAGGACGGGGCTATGACACACCGATTGTACTGGTTCCAGGATAATACTCTCGATTATATGGGCATGAGACTCAATGTCCCGAAGAACGAACTTTTCTGCAATGCGGCTCTTTCGCTTGCCATTGAGGATGGGACTCCGCTCTCTCCGCGTTACAGACTTGGCGGCGAGGAGTATCCGGTGTGGCATGGTGCGGAACTTGCAATAAGAGTTGATGATACGGTTAAGGTGAATCCGGAAAAGCTATATATAAGACGTGTGGCAAAGAAGGGGTACCGTTCTGTCGGCGGAAAGTTCAGGAACGGCTGGGTAAGGGCCAAGATAACCATATTGGGGACATATGAGCTTGCGGCAGATACCGTGTCTCCGGTCTTGAAGCCTCTGAATGAGAAAATGTGGGGCAAGAACGGCAGGATTGTGTTCTCGCTTGCCGACAAGGAGACGACAATATCTTCGTTCAAGGGAACTCTGGACGGCGAATTCGTGCTGTTCAGGTACAGCAGCAAGAGCGGCCGTCTTACACTGGATATGAAGGAGGAAAATATATGCCGTGGAGCTCATGAACTGAGAGTAGTTGCTGTTGATGAATATGGAAATGAAGCAGTTTTTGAAAAGGAAATAATTTATTAAATAATTGATTGCTATGAAGAGATTCTTTTTGTCGTTGCTGGTAATGGTCTTGTTTGCTGCAGCCGGCAATGCATGTACTAATTTCATTGTCGGCAAGAGAGCTTCGGCCGACGGTTCAGTATTCATTTCGTACAGTGCCGACAGCTATGGCATGAGCGGATTTGTCGCTCATTTCCCGGCTGCAATTAATCCCGAAGGCACAATGCGCGACATATATGAATGGGATTCAGGCAGGTTTATTGGACAAATTCCAGAGGCTCGCGTAACATACAATGTATTAGGCAATATAAATGAGCATCAGGTTGCTATTGCCGAGACTACATTCGGAGGCCGTGAGGAGCTTGTCGATACAACGGGCCTTATCGATTACGGAAATCTTATTTATATAGCACTCCAGCGTTCACGTACTGCCCGTGAAGCAATCGATGTGATGACTTCGCTCGTTGCTGAGTTCGGTTACTGCAGCAGCGGCGAGAGTTTCTCCATTGCCGACAAGAACGAGGCATGGATTCTTGAGATGGTGGGCAAGTCCGGCAAGGAGAAAGGTGCTGTCTGGGTTGCTGTACGCATTCCCGACGATTGTATTTCGGCTCATGCAAACCAGGCGCGCATACGCAAGTTCGATATGAAGGACAAGGAGAATGTGCTATATTCAAAAGATGTAATAAAGTTTGCACGTGAAATGGGTTATTTCAACGGCAAGGATGAGGATTTTGATTTTGCTGCAGCTTATTGCCCTGCCGACTTCGGCGCTTTGCGCTATTGCGATGCACGTGTGTGGAGCTTCTTCAACATGTTCGGAGCAGAGGATATGAATAAGTATCTCAAGTGGGCGCAGGGTGACCCTACAGCTGAACCGATGCCTCTTTACATGAAGCCGAAGGCTCCTGTTACATTACAGGATATGCAGGCCGGAATGCGTGACCATTACGAGGGCACTCCGTTTGACATTACAGGGGATTTGGGCGCAGGTCCTTTCAATATGCCTTACCGTCTGTCACCTCTCAGCTTCAAGGTCGATGGCAAGGAGTACTTCAATGAGCGTCCGATATCGACATTCCAGACAGCATTCACATTTGTGGCGCAGCTGCGTTCATCCCTTCCCGATGCAGTAGGCGGTGTGATGTGGTTCGGTACAGACGATGCAAATATGGTTGTATTCACCCCGGTATATTGCTGCGCTACCGAAGTGCCAGATTGCTACAAGGAGTGTTATGCCGACCCTGTAGAGTTCTCATGGAAATCGTCTTTCTGGGTGTTCAACTGGGTATCGAACATGATATATCCGAAGTATTCTATGGTTATTGACGACATGCGTGCCGTGCAGAGTTCTTTGGAAACAAGAATATTCGAGCAGAGCAAGAGCGTTGAGGCCGATGCGCTAGCCGTAGTGGAGTCATCGCCCAAGTATGCTGCAAGGATTCTTACCGAATTCACATGCAGCAGTGCCGAGGAGACTTTGTCGGCATGGAAGTCGTTCGGCGAGAAGATTATCGTAAAATACAACGATTTTGTCGTTAAGGGCGAGAAGAACGGAAAGGTGGAGCGTGGCAGTACAGGTCTTGCCGGCAAGGTGAAACGTCCGGGTTATCCGCAAGAGTATCTGAAACGCGTGGTAGAGGAGACCGGCGAGCGTTATCTTATTCCAAGCACAAAATAATGGATTTGTTGTTGTATTTTTGCAATTAATGGCTATATTCGCGCTAAAATCAATGAAATGTTTGTTTTTGGATTAAAGCGCAGCTTTATTGCATTGTTGTCGAATTATCACTAACTAACTAAATATGGATCAGGAATTAATTAAAATGGTGACCGGGAAAGCTACAGAGTGGCTATCTCCGGCTTATGACGAAGAGACTCGCAAAGAGGTACAGGCAATGCTTGACAACGAGGACAAGACCCCTCTTATAGATGCATTCTATCGTGAACTTGAGTTCGGTACAGGCGGTCTCCGCGGAATTATGGGTGCCGGAAGCAACCGTATGAACATATATACAGTGGGCAAGGCTACACAGGGCTTGGCCAACTATCTTAACGAGTGCTTCAAGGATTTGGAGCAGATTTCTGTTGTGGTAGGCCATGACTGCCGCAACAACAGCCGTCTCTTTGCCGAGATTTCAGCAAACATATTCTCAGCAAACGGCATCAAGGTATATCTGTTCGAGGACCTCCGTCCTACTCCGGAAATATCTTTTGCAATACGTCACCTTGGCTGTCAGAGTGGTGTCAATATCACTGCCAGCCATAACCCGAAGGAGTACAACGGATACAAGGCTTATTGGGACGACGGTGCACAGATGCTTGCTCCGCATGACGTGAACACTATCAAGCATGTAGAGAATGTAAGAGTAGAGGATGTAAAGTTCCAAGGCAACCCTGCACTTATCGAGGTTATCGGTGAGGATGTTGACAATGCATTCCTTGATGCTGTTCATGGTCTTGTTATTGACCAGGAGGTAATCGACCGCCATAAGGACCTGAAGATTGTATATACTCCGATACATGGCTGCGGCCGCGTTCTTATTCCTGCTTCTCTTCGTAAATGGGGTTTTGAGAATATCCATTGCGTTGAGGAACAGATGATAAAGGACGGCAACTTCCCTACAGTGGTTTCTCCTAACCCTGAGAATGCCGAGGCTATGACAATGGCCATTGCTCTGGCGAAGAAGATTGACGCCGACCTTGTAATGGCTTCTGACCCTGATGCCGACCGTCTTGCGATATCATGCAAGGACGACAATGGCAACTGGATGATAATCAACGGTAACCAGACATGTATGATGTTCCTTTACTACATCATTACCCAATATACCAAGTTGGGCAAGATGACTGGAAAGGAGTTTGTTGTAAAGACAATCGTTACAACAGAGGTTATCAAGAACATTGCCGAGAAGAACAACTTGAAGATGTACGATTGCTATACAGGCTTCAAATGGATTGCAAAGGTTATACGTGACAATGAGGGCATAGCAAAATATATCGGTGGCGGTGAAGAGAGCTTCGGCTTCCTTGCCGAGGACTTCTGCCGTGACAAGGATGCTGTTTCTGCCTGCAGCCTTATTGCGGAGGTTGCTGCATGGGCCAAGGATAACGGCAAGAGTCTCTATCAGCTTCTCATGGATATATATGTCGAGTACGGTTTCTCTAAGGAGGTTACAGTCAACGTGGTAAAGCCGGGCAAGAGCGGTGCAGACGAGATTCGCCAGATGATGGAGAATTTCCGTGCCAACCCGATAAAGGAGATGGCAGGAGAGAAAGTCGTATGCTACAAGGATTTCAAGGCTATGAAGCAGACCGATGCCGAAGGAAATGTAACCGATATAGACATGCCGGAGCCTTCAAATGTACTTCAGTACTTCACCGAAAGCGGAAACAAGGTTTCTGTACGTCCTTCAGGAACAGAGCCTAAGATTAAGTTCTATATGGAGGCGAAGGGCAAGATGGGTTGCCGCAACTGCTATGCCGACGCTTGTGCAAAGGCTGATGCTACAATCGAAGAGATGAAAAAGGCTTTGGGAATCTGACGGGTTGCCATAGCATAACATAAAGGAGGTGAGCAAATTTGCTCACCTCCTTTATGTTATGCCGTAATGCTTGCAGTTCCTTATTCTTCGGCTTCTTTCCTTTTCAGGATTTCCTGCAGCTTGAACATCTCGTCGCGGTATTGTGCTGCCTCTACAAACTCCATCTTTTCGGCAGCTTTCTCCATAAGACGTCGGGTGCGTTCAATGCTCTTCTGCAGCTGCACGGCACTCATGTATTCTACAATCGGGTCGCATGCTACCGTGGTGGTCTTCTCCTCTTCGCTGTAGAATGAACGGCTTCTATCGTCTTTCTCTTTCTTCTCCAGTGCAAGGGCGTTTGTGATGCTTTTCTTTATCTGTGTAGGTGTTATTCCGTTCTCTTCGTTGTAGCGCATCTGTTTCTCTCTCCGGCGTTTTGTCTCGTCCATAGTGCGTTGCATGCTGTCGGTTATCTTGTCGGCATAGAATATTACAAGACCGTTCACGTTGCGGGCTGCACGTCCTGCGGTCTGTGTCAGCGAACGGTGACTCCGCAGGAAGCCTTCGTTGTCGGCATCGAGAATGGCAACGAGGGATACCTCCGGAAGGTCGAGGCCTTCGCGCAACAGGTTTACTCCTATGAGTACATCATACAATCCTTCACGAAGGTCGGTCATTATCTGTATGCGCTCAAGTGTATCAACGTCGCTGTGTATGTAGTTGCATCTTATCCCGTGCTTCAGCAGATAGTCGGTCAGCTCTTCGGCGGTCCGTTTTGTCAATGTCGTGACAAGGACACGCTCTTCGCGTTCTACTCTTATCTGTATCTCCTCCATCAGATCATCTATCTGATTCTCAAGAGGGCGTACCTCAATTACCGGGTCGAGCAGTCCAGTAGGTCTTATGACCTGCTCTACGACAACACCTTCGCTCTTTGACAGCTCATAGTCGGCAGGTGTGGCACTCACGTAAATTGTCTGCGGAGTCAGTTCCTCAAACTCCTCGAATCTCAACGGCCTGTTGTCGAATGCTGCCGGCAAGCGGAAACCGAATTCTACAAGATTTGTCTTTCGTGCGCGGTCTCCTCCGTACATGGCATGTATCTGAGGTACGCTTACGTGGCTCTCGTCGATGATGAGCAGGAACTCCTTTGGAAAGAAGTCGAGCAGGCAGTATGGGCGTGTCCCGGCCTCTCTGCCGTCGAAGTAACGCGAATAGTTCTCGATGCCTGAGCAGTGCCCAAGCTCGCGCAACATCTCTATGTCGTATGTCACGCGCTCATGAAGCCGTTTGGCTTCGAGCGGTTTGCCTATCTCGCGGAAATATTCTTCACGGTCGGCAAGGTCCTTTTCTATTTCAATAATGGCACGCTCTGTACTCTCTTTTGTTGTCATGAACAGGTTTGCAGGGTATATCCTGTAGTCGTCGAATGTGGCTATTCGCACTCCGGTAACGCTGTCAATCTCTTCAATACTCTCTATGTCGTCGTCCCAGAAGGTAATTCTCAGCACATGGTCGCTGTATGCAAGGCTCACCTCGACAGTGTCGCCCTTTACACGGAAGTTTCCGCGCGACAGGTCTATGTCATTGCGTGTGTATAGACTTCCGACCAGCTTGCGCAGAAATACATTGCGGTCAATCTTGTCACCTACTCGTATCTCTATTACGTTGTTGTAGAAGTCACTTGGATTTCCCATACCGTATATGCACGAAACCGATGATATTACGACAACATCTTTCCTGCCCGACAGCAGTGCCGATGTGGCGGCAAGCCGCAACTTGTCAATTTCGTCATTTATTGCGAGGTCTTTTTCAATATATGTATCGCTCGATGGGATATATGCCTCCGGCTGGTAGTAGTCGTAGTACGATACATAGTATTCCACTGCATTTTCGGGGAAGAATCCCTTGAACTCGTTGTATAGCTGTGCTGCAAGAGTCTTGTTGTGGCTGAGAATCAGGGTAGGGCGGTTAATCTCCTTTATCACGTTTGCCATGGTAAAGGTCTTGCCCGACCCGGTAACACCCAACAGGGTCTGTGCCGGAATGCCGTCTTTCACGCCTTGTACAAGCTGTGCTATAGCCTCTGGCTGGTCGCCCATAGGCAAGTAGTCCGATACTAGCTTGAATTTCATGCTTTAGAATCTGTTTGAAAAATGAATTTCTTAGCCATTTTGACAAAAATAGTTGTTTTCGTTTATATGTGCAAGATAATTGCTGGTGATGATTTTTATAATACTTTGTTGAAATTCGTTTTTTTTGTATGTTTGCATAATTATGTGTTTTTTAATGAATTCAAGATGATTCTAAAATTGATTATATGAAAAGATTTCTTTATGCATTGTTGTTGGCATTGCCTTTGAGTGCAACCGCCGACAATCCGCCTTTGATGGGCTGGAGCTCATGGAATACCTATGGTTTCCAAATCAATGATTCTGTAATAAAGGCTCAGGCCGATGCTATGGTTGAGTTCGGTTTCAAGGATTGCGGCTATAACCATATAAACATCGATGACGGCTTCTTCGGCGGCCGCGACGAAAATGGCAAACTGTTGATTCATCCTACACGTTTCCCTAACGGTCTTCGTCCTCTTGTCGATTACATTCACGGCAAGGGCTTGAAGGCCGGTATATATTCCGATGCCGGTGCGAATACATGTGCGTCGTATTGGGGCAATCCTAAGGATACAATCGGTATAGGCGTGGGTCTCTACGGCCACGATGCTGAGGATATGGCACTCTATTTCAATGAATTGGATTTTGACTTCATCAAGGTAGATTACTGCGGTGCCGATGCGAACAACAATGCCGATGGCCTTGACCTTGATGTAGAGACACGATACAAGGAGATTGCTGAAGCGATAAAGGCTACAGGGCGTACTGATGTCACGTGGAATATCTGCCGTTGGGCGTTCCCAGGTACATGGGTGTGCGATATTGCCGACTCATGGCGTACTACCGGAGATATTTACTTGGGCTGGGAGTCGGTGAAGAGTATCATAAACCAGAGTCTTTATCTTTCGGCATATACATCGCCAGGTCATTACAATGATATGGATATGCTTGAGGTAGGCCGCGGGCTTACTGTTGAGGAGGACAAGACTCACTTCGGTATCTGGTGTATGATGAGTTCTCCGCTTCTTATAGGCTGCGACCTCAACGATATAAAGGGCAATGCTCTTGAACTGATGCAGAACAAGGAACTTATTGCTGTTGATCAGGACCCTTTAGGCTTGCAGGCATATGTTGTAAAGCGTGAGAATGGTGGATATGTGCTTGTGAAGGATGTAGAGGAGAAGTATGGCACCAAACGTGTCGTTGCGTTCTATAATCCTGCAGACGCAGCAATAGAAATGAGTGTGGATTTCTCTCAGCTCGATCTTGCAGGTGAGGTAAAGGTGCGCGACCTGTTCGCAAAGGCCGATAAGGGTATTTATGAGGGCTCTTTGTCGGCAAACATTCCTGCCCATGGCACTCGCATATTTAAGCTTGAGGCTGACGAACGCCTTGAACGTACAGTATATGAGGCTGAGACTGCATGGCTCACTTGTTATCAGGAATTGAAGAATAACGAGGTCTATGGCACTGCAATATATTCCGAGAGCAGTATAAGTTCCGGTGGTATGGCTGCCGGTTGGCTCGGCGGTAGCGAAGAGAACGACCTGCAATGGCGAAATGTCTTCAGCAAAGAGGGCGGTGAATATACTTTGCGTATATATTTCATTACAGGAGAGGACCGCACCATGAAACTGAATGTAAACGGTGGGGAGGCTATTGCATATACAGGCAACTCCGGCGGATGGGGCAGTGTCGGATGTGCTGAATTCGACGTAGTGCTCCAAAAGGGCGAGAATGTCGTACGTCTTTTCAATGAGAACGCATATATGGGTGACATCGACCGCATGGTTGTCGTAAATAAGAATGCAGTAGAAGATTATCCGATAGTCTTTGACAAGGAGCAGAACTATACACATGGCAGCCGTCGCCTGAACAGCGTTTCTCTTGGCAATCAGACATTGCAGTTGCCTGTACCGTTGAAGGTGTACAGCAATGTAACAAGCGGATGCTTTGAGGCTGTTCCGGGCGAGTCGCTCACTCCTTCTTTCGGCTTTACGGGTGATTGGATGCATGGTTTTGTCTATCTTGACCGTGGTATGGACGGTGCATTCGATGTTGTTCTCAACAGTGATGGAACGGTATCTGAGAACAGTGATGCTATGGCTTTCTCGTATGCAGAGCCTAATGTGGGTTCCGGTGTGGGTTATAACAGTAATGGCGAGAGAGTGAATAATGCAAATGTACTCAATCCGCCTGCATTTACCTTGCCGGCTGACCTTGTACCCGGTTTCTACCGCATGCGCTACAAGGTCGATTGGGCTTCGATTGACCCGGCAGGCCGTGCAGAGGATGGTAACGGAATAATAAAGAATGGCGGTGCTATATGTGATGTGGTTCTCAATGTGCATGCCGCCGAGGGTGCTCTTTCGGTGATTACCGATAATGGTGAACTGTTTGCTGCCGATGGCAGTGTGTTGCCGGAAAAGGTGTCATTCGGTGAGCCGTTGGTGCTTTCTGTTTTGCCTGAATCCGGTTACGTGCTCGATGCAATAAAAGTGCTGCATGGTCATAATCTTGATGGTGACAAGGTAATCCATGGTGTAAAGCAGTATCGTGAGGATATAATTTCGGGCAATCTTGTGAACGAGGGCAAGATAACAATCCCGGCCGATATGGTTGACGGCGATTTGAGAATGACAGCCACATTCGTAAGTTGTGGTGATGGTGTTGGTGGCGAGGGTTATGCGCTCTCGTTCGAGAAAGATGCTGTCGGAGATGCAGAGCACGATTTTGCGATAACGTTAAACGGAACTGTATTCGAGGTTAAAGGCAATGCTCTCTATCACGACTTTACTGCGTCACCGGTTCTACTGAACGGAACAAGAGATGTCGTTCTCTCTTTCTCTAAGGCAGTGAATGCAGGTTATCTTTATATCGACCTTGACAATGACGGGAAGTTCGTAGCCTTGCTTGATAAGGGTGGCTTGCCGGCTTTGTCGAGCGAGCTTGTGGCATTCTCGTGTCATAATGGCAAGATGAGCAATGGGGATGCTGTAAGCGGCAGCATGCCTTTGAATGTCCCTGCCTATGAGATTTCTTCTTCTCTTCCGAACGGTGTGTATCGTGCACGTGTAAAATTTGATGCAGATAATATTTCGTCCGACGGTTCGGCAAGCATTGCCGAAAACTCCGGTGTGGTGATTGACTTCCTGTTGAATGTTTCAGGAAGCAATAGTCCTCTTTCTCTACATACAGTGAACGGAAGTATCGATGGAGCCGGCTATTCGGCTCTGCCGTTGAATATTGCAACAGGCAATGGCTTCAATGCGGTATTGCGCGGTGCTCCTGGCTTTGTTGCGAGTGAGGTTACAGTGCGTCATGGCCATAACCTCGCAGGCGAGCAGTTCGTGAACGGCAACCGCCAGTGGAATGAAACGGTGGTGAGTGCTTCAAATGGTTCCGTTGCTATTGACGGTGCACTTGTTGACGGAAATGTGGCTCTTTATGCGACATTTGAACCCGAAGAGGGTAGTGAATGGGAACTTGTGTTCAGCGATGAGTTCAATGCGGAGGACTATTCACAGCCTTTGGATGAGAAGTGGATGCGCTGCCAGCGTTATGGCTCCACTTGGAACCGTTGGCTCAGCAACAGCAAGGAGGTTGTATATCTGCAGGGAGGTGATCTTGTCACACGTGCAATACCTAATCCCGACCAGGAGAGCGATCCGGTGCCTATGATAACAGGCGGTATAAAGAGCAACGGGCGTTTCGGCTTTACATACGGATATGTAGAGGCACGTATCCTCAGCAATCCTTGGGTTGGACACTTCCCCGCATTCTGGATGATGCCTGAAGACCAGAGTGCCGGATGGCCCGATTGCGGAGAAATCGACATATGGGAGGCTATCGACACCGATGGCCGTTCATACCATACCGTCCATAGCAACTGGACCTATGACCTTGGCTACAAGAATAATCCTCAGTCAAGCTTCAATACAGGTGTCTCTTATGACCGTTATCACACCTACGGCCTCAAATGGGACGAGAGTACGCTTATATGGTACATCGATGGCAAGGAGGTCGGCCGTTATGCAAAATCCACGAATGCTTCTCAGTTGAATCAGGGACAGTGGCCTTATGACAAGCATTTCCATCTGATTCTGAACCAGAGTGTAGGCAATGGTTCATGGGCGAAGGATGCCGATGTTTCGCACACGTACGAGACACGTTTCGACTGGGTACGTGTATATCAGACAAAGGGTATGCGCAATACTGCGGGAACGGTCGGGGTTGTAAGTGTCAACGAGGATTGCAATGCAGCGGTCAGCGCTGTTGATGGTGGAGTCTCTGTAACAGTTCCGGCTCCTAGGAGTGTTGCTGTATATGATATCGCTGGCCGTAAGGTTGCAGAGGCTTATGTCGATGCTTCTTATGTATTTCTCCTTTCCAGAGGTGCGTATTTAGTTGAGGGAACAAAGGTGCTGGTGAAATAATATATGTGCTGATATGCAGTAAAGACGGTGCGCCCTTTACGCCGCACCGTCTTTACTGCATTTTGATTTTAACATTATTTGCCGGTTTGTAAGCAATAATGCTCTGCTTTTCGTTGTATTTTCGGTGAAAAAGCACTATCTTTGCAAAGATTTTACAATTTTTGGCTTGCTTTGTACAAGCGGTGTAAAAGCTATATTTCGGAATTAATTATGAAAAATATAGTATATATTTATCTTTTAATAGCTCTTGTCGTATCATCGTGCCGTTCGTCCAACTCATTAGGCAATGAGTATAAGGATATGGATATTGACTACATGTATGAGACTGCAAAGGCTTATTATCTTGACGGTAACTATAATAAGGCTTCGGATTTGCTGGAGACTATGGTTACTATGCTTAAGGGTGGTGACAAGGCTGAGGAGTCGATCATGCTGCTTGCCATGTGCTATTATAACTCAAAGGATTATGAAACGGCATCTCAGTACTTCAAGCTGCATTACTCCAACTATCCTCGTGGCGAATATGCCGAATATTCAAGATTCTATTCCGGAAAATCGCTTTATATGGATATAACGGAACCGGAACTTGACCAGTCGGGGACGTATGTCGCAATTAATGAACTTCAGCTCTTTATGGAGTATTTCCCATTGAGCAAGTACCGTGACGAGGCACAGGACCTGATTGCTAAGATGCAGGATGTTCTTGTGAAGAAAGAATACCTGTCGGCCAAGCTTTATTATGATCTTGGAGACTACATGGCCTATATGGGAAATAACTATGAGGCATGTATAATAACAGCTCAGAATGCCTTGAAGGATTTTCCTTATACTGCCCTTCGTGAGGATATTTCAATGCTTATTCTGAAGGCAAGGTACAAAATGGCACGCAGCAGTGTCCTTGAGAAGAAAGTTGAAAGATACCGCAATACGGTAGATGAATATTATGCTTTCAAGACGGAGTTTCCTGAAAGCAAGTATCTTGAGGAGGCTGAAAAGTACTATAATGAAGCTTCAAAGTTTGTAGAGAATAACAAAGAATAAAAATATAGAGATGGATTACAAAAAGACTAATGCTCCTACAAATACTGTCACACGAAATATGGCAGATTTTGTAAATGAAACAGGCAACGTATATGAATCGGTTGCAATTATCGGCAAGCGTTCTAATCAGATTGCTGCTGAGATGAAAGAGGAATTGCTTAAGAAACTGAATGAATTCTCTTCTTCTACAGATAATCTTGAGGAACAGTTTGAGAACCATGAGCAGATTGAGATTTCGCGCTATTATGAGAGATTGCCTAAGCCTACTCTCATTGCCGCTCAGGAGTTCCTTGATGACAAGATTTATTTCCGTGATCCTTCTAAGGAGCAGGATGACGAAGAGGCTTGATTTACAAAAGTGCTGAATCATGAAATTTCGTCTATATCAGTTATTGTATGTTGTGGCAATAGCACTGTTGGTGATGGCTCTTGCCGGGGATATCGCTTCTTTTATAGCGTTTGACGGCTCAACATCTTTGCTGGATAACTTCAAATATACAATGCCTGACGGTTCGCAGTCGAGTTCCGTTGTCGCGTTGGGCGTGGTGCTTATAGTTGCGGTTGCAGTAGATGTTTTCGCGCTGTTTGTCTCATTATTCAGTAATTTCGGCCTGCAGAAAAGAAGTCTTGTGCTTTCGATGCTTCTTGTGGCGGGATACTATATTCTATTGCTTGTCTATTCGTTTATTCTTGTAAATGAGGCAGCTGTAGATATGGACAAGGCTATGTTCTTCCCGCTAGCGGCTATGGCAGCCAATGCTCTTGCGTTCGTGATGACGCGTCGTCAGGAGGCCAAGATAATAGCCAAGGCTCTGGGCTTTCGCTTAAGAGACTGATTTATGCTATGATACGACAAGAGGGAGGTTCTAGAACCTCCCTCTTGTCGTATGTGGCTGAGGGGGGTGATCTGTGGCTGTATCCCTTTCTGTGTGCGGTATGCTTCTTTGTATATAAATGATTTTTCTTTTTAATAAATTATTCCTACTTTTGTTTAAGCTGACATTTTATGAAAGGGGTATTGAAATGCATTAATATCGTAGTGCTTGCTGTTTTGCTGGGCTTGTCTGGTGCTTGCGGCAGGTATTCGGGTGGCGCGGAGCAATCTGTGGCTATCGACTCCATCTGTTCCGGTATTTCAAGTGCGCGATATTCCAGCGTGATGCTTCTGGACAGTTTGTCAAGGAGACTTCTGTCAGTTTCCGACGGTGACAAGGAACTGCAATCTGTTGCGTCAAATGCCAAGGCTTATTCCCTGATGATGAAAATGGACTATGCCGGCTCTTATGAAATGTATGAAACGGTTTACGAAGAGTCTGATTGTGGAATAGAGCGTTTGGTGGCAGCTGTAGGCCTGATGACTATCGATTATCGCGTGTCGGCGAACAGAAGGTTCTTCGATAACAGGGCAAAGGCTCTTGAACTGATTGAACGCATTAATGAGGATGCCGATTATTTGTCAGACAGTGACAGAGAGAGGTACGAACGTGCAAGAATTGAGTTCTGCATAGTGTCAATATGCTATTTTGCAAATCTGGGAATGCTGAGCGAGAAAGAGAGGGTGCTGAAATATCTTGAATCGGATATGGAAGAGGTAGAAAGCACTCCTTTGAGGATATATGGCAGAATGATCGTTGCGAACAATAACTCCGACCCGAAGGAGCGTCTATCTTCCCTTCTTCTTGGCTTGAATGTGGTGAAGAACTACGATCTGAAGTGGCTTCAAGCCAATTATAAGCTGTTGCTTGCGATTACATTGCGTGACAGCGTGCAGAGAAGTATTCTTGTCAACGAGTTGAATGACAGGTTTGAGATGTTCCCATTGCATACTCTTCCTCTGGATGATATACCGCAAGCTCTCTCCTATGAAGCGAAGAGGGACTTTGAGGAGTTCGGTGATACGTATATGATGATTGAGGCTATGGTCGTCGCTTCGTCGTGCAAGACACAGTCCGGAGCGTATGAGGAAGCAATCCTCTTGCTCGACAGTGCTTTGGCCGAGGTAAATGGGTATTATAGTACATATTACCCGGATTTGGATGCCTTAAGAGCGAATTCTCTGCTTGAATATGATGAAAGTTCCGATTTCGTTACTGATGCGGAGAATGAAATGTATAATATACCTGAATGCTTGTTGAGTGTACGTCGTGAGGCTAGCAGTGCTTATGCTGGCATGCGTGACAAGGTTGCTTCTGATATCAATAGGGAAGCGTATCTTGAACTTCTCCGCACGACTAGAATGAACAAGCAACTGGAAAGCCGTACGCATGCGGCCGAGGCTGAAGCAGCACACATGCGTCTGTGGGTCTGGGTCTTGCTGTCGGCGCTGTTGGCTGTAATCGTGCTTGTCGCTCTTCTTCGTCGTTGGCGTGTTCGTTATGAGCGTACATACTCTGTCGATAGGAAGCGTTTGCAGGAGGTAAGCCGTAAACTGATGTCTTCCTTGCCGCATGAGGCAGTAGAGAAAGAACTTTTATGTTCTTCGGTAAAGGAGATTCTCGATGTTTCGCTTGGTGATTTCTCCGGTGCGACATCTTTTGAAATAGTGGAGAATAATGGTGATGTTTCATGTGAGAATGCGTATTTCCTGGATGTGAATTATATGAATATCCCTTCAAATGACAGACTGAAGGTTACGACATCTCTGCCGCTCTCGAAAGAGAGACTCTCCTTGTTGGAAATGGTGGTGCCGTACGTGGCAGTAGCTATTGAGGAAGGTATGCGTATAGCCGGTATAAGTGAGGAGCAGGAGAAGGTTGAAGAGCAACGTAGGGCCTATGCTTTGTATCTTGCAGAACATAAGAGGGAAAATCTTCAGAAGCGTGTGTCGCTTTCTGTAGTTGGTGCGATGAGGCCTTATATGGACCGGCTGATAAAGGAACTGACGGCATTGTCCGGTTCGCTTTCTCCTGAGGATGAAGAGAGGAAATTGAGATACATAGACGAACTGACAGGGAAGCTGGATGACTTGAATGTTATTCTGGAGCGTTGGATAAAGATGCGTCATGGTGAATTGAACCTGCATATAGAGAATTTTGCAGTGTCAGACCTCTTTGCTATAATTGAGAAAAGCAGACAGTTGCTTGAGGTACGAGGCGTATCATTGAGAATTGCCGCTGAGGACGAAGTCGTAAAAGCGGACAAGGCATTGACGCTGTTTATGCTGAACACTCTTGTTGACAATGCTTTCAAGTTTACTCCGGCCGGAGGGGTTATAACAGTTGGCTGTGAGTCTGGCGGAAATTATGTCGAGCTGTATGTTTCAGACACAGGCATTGGGCTTTCCCAAACGGATATTGATTGTATATTGCATAAGAAAGTATATAATGCGTCACATATAGGCCGGGACAATGGTCTCTTGCAGCCCAAGAGTAAAGGCGGTGGTTTCGGGCTCATGAATTGCAAGGGAATAATAGAGAAATACAGAAAGACTGATGAGGTTTTTTCAGTGTGTTCTTTGGATATTACTAGCTGTCAGGGACGTGGCAGCCGTTTCTCTTTCCGTCTTCCCAAAGGGGTGCTGAGGTGCATTGCGGTGCTTATGATGCTTTTGCCTTCCTGTCTGTATGCAGATGATGCACTTTTTGAACGTCTTGCAGAAAGTGTTGATTCTGTATATATGAGTAATGTTAACGGCAATCATGAAGAGGCCTTTTTGCAGGCTCAGGCGGCAATAGGGTTGCTTAATGATTACTATCATGCCTGTATAGGTGGAGATGATACGCTTGAAATGTACAGTGGAAATGCCGCGGAGTTGAAATGGTGGCGCGAAGAACTTTTCGGTGAAGGACTTAAAGAGGATATTTTCTTCAATATTCTTGATGTACGCAATGAGTTGGCTGTGGCCTCTCTTGCTCTTCAGCGTTGGCACTCGTACAGGTACAACAATTACATTTACTCGACTTTGTATCGGCTTGTCCATGAAGATGCCGGTATTGCCGAACGTTATGAAATCATGCAGCAGAACGTTGACCTATGGCAGGTTGCTATAGCGTTGTTGTCTTTTCTTCTTGTGCTGATGTTGGTATATCTGCTTCTCTATTATGTCCGTTTCAATGTGATAGAGAAGATGAGCGAGAGTATGGTGGCCGATGTGAACAAGCGTCTTTTGGCTGTGGCGACTGGTGATGAACGTGTGTCATTGCAGGATTTGGCTGGCAATCTGTTACATGAGTTCTATTTGTGTGTCGGCGAGAATATGCGAATGGAGAGGTGTGCATTGCTGCTTCGCGACAGTTCCTTCTTGCAGGTAATAGCCGAGGAGCCGTACGGAAGTTTGCATGGCAGGGCCGATATCTATATGAATAGCGTGCTCGAAGGTGGTGAAGAGTATATCTCAGCCGACGGCTTGATACGTGTCATGCCTTTATGTGCTGTACAATCGGGGGAACCGTATGTGGTGGGTGTTTTAGAAGTGATTACGGAACGCCCGTTAGGGGAGAATGAAGTCGTGTCGCTTGAATTTGTTGCCGATTATCTGGCCTCTGTGGCATATCATGCAGTTGTCCGGGTAGAGAGCCGTTATGTTGCATTGGAGGAGCTTGAAGAGGAGACTGAACGTGTGAAATTCGAGGAGAACCGTTTGCATGTCAAGAATCTTGTCATGGATAATTGCTTGTCTGTAATTAAACATGAAACGATATATTACCCAAGCCGTGTTCGTGAGCTTGCGGCTGTAGCTATGTCTGATAATAGCAACCGTGCATCGTCTATAGAGAATATGCGCGAGCTTATGGGGTATTACAGCTCTATATTCGGTGTCTTGAGCAATTGCGCTATGCGTGAGCTGAATGATATGAGTTTCTCGATAGTGCGAGTGGAGTTGCGTGCTCTTTTTGAAGATGCTGTACGTTATGTCTCGCGTCTGAGCAGGAAAAACGGTTATGACATTTCATTGAGATATGAAACTAATGAGCTGTATGTGGGTGTGGATGAGGATATGGCTGCGTGCTTGTTCGAGTCGTTGCTTGATGCCGTTGTCGGCAACGGCAAGGCCGGGACCCTATTGTTGCGTGCATCGGACAAGGGTGATACCGTGTGTATTGAACTTGTCGATAATAGGACAGTTCTCTCAAGTGAGGAAATTGCCGACCTTTTCGTGCCTACAAGAAGGAATATAACGGCTTCAGGTGTTGCCGGTATGGAATTTCTTGTAGCAAAAGAGATTGTAAGGTTACATGAGGATTTTACCGGGAAGTACGGCGGGCGTATGGAGGCACGTTCCGATGTTGCCGGAACAATTATACTTTTTACTTTGCCAAAGTTGTAGAATATGGAAAATAGGTTTACGGTTATAATAGTAGAAGATGCGCGTCTGGAACTTAAAGGTACTGAGGAAATTTTCCGTACAGATATTCCTGATGCAGAGATAATAGGCGTTGCCGCAAATGAAGATGAACTTTCGGATTTGCTTCGGTCTGAAGTGCCCGATTTGCTTCTGCTTGACTTGGGTCTGGGAGGTTCTACCACCGTCGGTGTGGATATATGCACTAATGTCAAGAAAGATTATCCTGAAATAAAGATACTTGTCTTTACAGGAGAACTTTTGAATGAAAAGCTTTGGGTTGATGTCCTGAATGCTGGTGCTGACGGTATTGCGCTAAAGACCGGAGAATTATTGACAAAGCATGAGATCTACAGCGTTATGGCCGGTAAGCGCAACGTTTTCAACCAGCCTATATTGGAGAAGATTGTTGCACGTTTCTGTGAAAGTGTAACACGTGAGTCGTTATACAGAAAGTCGCTTATCCGTTACGATATTGACCGTTATGACGAGTGTTTCTTGAGACATCTGGCATTAGGATATACCAAAGAGATGATTTCTTCGCTCAAGACTATGCCTTTTGGTGTCAAGTCGCTCGAAAAACGTCAGGCCGACCTTATATCGCGTCTTTTTAACGACAACGAACAGCGTGGAATAAATGTAACACGTCTCGTCGTGCGGGCGATAGAACTGAATATTATCGATATAAATAATCTTGAAGCAGATGAGTGACAAAAGAGCGTATTTTTATCCTGTTATCGCATATACCGTTGTGCTTCTCATTGTGTGGCTGTTGTCTTGGGTTGCCGGTGTAGTTGACGTGTTCGTGGAAAATGATTGGAGAATATATCCCCTTGTAAGTTCCGAAGGAGTGCGTTGGGCTGTGCGCAATTCGCTTGTCTCCTTGAATGAAGTGCCGTGGGGAACTATAATCATTGTAATTTCCATTGTAGGGCTACTGCGTGGTTCTGGGCTTAAAAAAGCCCTTTCTCGCATGCTTGGTCCGAAACAAGTGACAGGCAATCAGAAAAGAGCCTTCATGTATGCCATGATTGCATTGCTTTGTACACTATTGCTTCTTGTAGTGTCGATAATGTCTCCATGGAATCTCTTGTTGGGAGTAAGCGGAGGCGTTAGCGGTTCTCCTTTAGTGCACGGCTGGCTGATACTTTTCTTTTTTTCGGTCCTGTTTGTATCAATGGCTTATGGTTTCATATATGGCAATTACCGTTCGGTGATGGATGTGATATATTCATTGAACGGAACTTTCGTATATTCCATACCTGGGCTCATGGCAATTGTACCGGCTGCGGGAATTATTCCATGTATTGAATATTCCGGAATCTTCGCTTGCTTTGATATGCAGGCAGAAGAGATTGCGGTTTTTGCTGATATTGTATATGCAATACCTTTTCTATATATAATATTATTGCATCAGATTGAGAAAAAAGAAAAATAGGGCTGTTTTGAAAAATAATCGGTTTATTGCTTGTATATTTCGCGAAATGGTTATACCTTTGCAACGCAAAATAAGGGTGGTAAGCCATAACAAATGGAAGTTTGGGTGAGTGGCTGAAACCAGCAGTTTGCTAAACTGCCGTACGGGTTACCGTACCGGGGGTTCGAATCCCCCAGCTTCCGCTTATTTTTGCACGGCGCTTTCGTCTAGGGGTTAGGACACATGCCTCTC
>JAZNSN010000067.1:0-2448 GCA_045591315.1 Bacteroidaceae bacterium | reverse complement strand
TCAAGCGCTGCACGTGTCTCAATGTAGAAACGGGCTTTTTCGTTGTCGAAACGGGCAAGGGAGATGGTGTAAAGGTGATAGAGGTACTCGGCATCCTTCTCCTGTTGCTTGAGGACGGCGGCAAGGTCGGCATTGGCTTCGTTGATTATCTCCTCGGCCTGGGCAATGCGGCTGTCGAGTCCGGCTATGAATTCGGCAGGGTTGAAGGTGAGCTGCAACAGGGAGTCGGCACGCTCGAGCTCGCCGTTCTCGATACAGATGTTTATCTCGCGCTCGAGTTCCGTGAGCTGCGAGTAGTCGACACGGGCATAGTGGTCGGAGAGGGAGCTTATCAACGACTGGTATTTCTCGAAAGAGGTGTAGAGTTTTTCTATCTCGGCACGGTACTCCTCTATCGTTATTTCGTTGCTCTTCTTGGAGGCTTCGAGCCCGGCTAAACGCGTCTTGTAGTTCTCCTCTGCCACGCGGTAGGCGTTATCTTCTATGCGTTGCTTTTCGGCCTGGAGCTGCGAGGTGGAGACCATTATGATGCTGAGCGGTGAGCTGCCGGAATAGGCGTAACGGCGGCCGATGGTGCCGGGGTCGACGAGTTCATAACCCTCCTTGCGCACTTGCTGAAGGCTGTAGGCTTCACCGTTCTTCAGGCCGGGGAGTGTCAGGGCGAAACAGCCTGTCTCGTCGGTTATCACGGCGCTATGGTCACCGCTGGCACGAAGGGTTACACCGGGAAGCGGAACCGATGCGATAGCGGGGCGCTCAAGCGTGCGCACATTGCCCTGCTGTACCTGGGAAATGGCGCACAAAGGAAGCAAGAGAAAAAGTGATATTAGAAAATGTTTCATAGTTGAGTGATGCGTTTACTCGCTGATGTTGGATTTAACAATTTCATAAGTCTTCTGTATCTGAAGCAGTCCAGGATGGTCGCTTGGCAATAAATCATTTAGAATGTTATACGATTTCTCTAAATATTCCAAGGAACCCTGATAATTTCCTTGCCTAAACAATATAGCAGCAATATAGGCATAACTCGTTGCGACATCGGGATGCTGCTCGCCAAAAACAGCCAACCAGATTTCAAGTGCTTTATTATAGTATTCCAAGGCTTGGGAATAATTGCCTTGACTAGAATATACGCCACCTATGTTATTATAACTGGTTGCAACATTGGGATGTTGCTCGCCAAAAACAGCCAACAGGATTTCAAGTGCTTTATTATAGTATTCCAAGGCTTGGGAATAATTGCCTTGACTATAATATACGCCACCTATGTTATTATAACAGGTTGCAACATCGGGATGTTGCTCGCCAAAAACAGCCAACAGGATTTCAAGTGCTTTATTATAGTATTCCAAGGCTTGGGAATAATTGCTTTGACTAGAATATACAAAACCTATGCTAATATAACTGGTTGCAACATTGGGATGTTGCTCGCCAAAAACAGCCAACCGGATTTCAAGTGCTTTATTATAGTATTCCAAGGCTTGGGAATAATAGCCTTGGTTATAATATACAAAACCTATGTTATTGTAACTCAATGCAACATTGGGATGTTGCTCGCCAAAAACAGCCAACCAGATTTCAAGTGCTTTATTATAGTATTCCAAGGCTTGGGAATAATTGCCTTGATTATCATATACATTACCCATATTATTATAACAGGTTGCAACATCGGGATGTTGCGCGCCAAAAACAGCTAACCGGATTTCAAGTGCTTTATTATAGTATTCCAAGGCTTGGGAATAATTGCCTTGACTATAATATACGCCACCTATGTTATTATAACTCAATGCAACATCGGGATGTTGCTCGCCAAAAACAGCCAACAGGATTTCAAGTGCTTTATTATAGTATTCCAAGGCTTGGGAATAATTGCCTTGACTATAATATACGCCACCTATGTTATTATAACTCAATGCAACATTGGGATGTTGCTCGCCAAAAACAGCCAACCGGATTTCAAGTGCTTTGTTATAGTATTCCAAGGCTTGGGAATAGTTACCTTGACTAGAATATACAGTACCTATATTATTGTAACTCGATGCAACATCCGGATGTTGCTCGCCAAAAACTACCAACAGGATTTCAAGTGCTTTGTTATTGTATTCCAAGGCTTGGGAATAATTGCCTTGGTTATAATATACGCCACCTATGTTATTATAACTCGCTGCAACATCGGGATGATGCTCGCCATGTTTGGCAAGGGTTGAGTTCAATGCAAGGTTATAATAAGTGATGGCTTTGTCGTAATCGGCGAAATAGTCTGAAACAAACACCCCTGCTTCCAACTGCCACTGTGCATTCGTTGTATCAAGCGCTGCACGTGTCTCAATGTAGAAACGGGCTTTTTCGTTGTCGAAACGGGCAAGGGAGATGGTGTAAAGGTGATAGAGGTACTCGGCATCCTTCTCCTGTTGCTTGAGGACGGCGGCAAGGTCGGCATTGGCTTCG
>JAZNSN010000066.1:0-24428 GCA_045591315.1 Bacteroidaceae bacterium | reverse complement strand
ATATTCTCCAAACAAACAATAGCTATTCCGATGTTTATCAAAGGAATAGCTATATTTTTATCATCCTGCAGAAATGTAGGAGCTGAACTAATAATAAGCAAGAGGGCAACCCAATCTTACTTTTGGGTCACCCTCATTGTTGATATGCATTATTTCTCATTAACGTCTTTTTCCGAAAGGAATGTTCACGCCAATAGAGAAACTGGCATTCATATCGTTAGCTGGAATGCTGTATTCACCAAGATCGCTGAAGAAGCAATCAGTTCCGACAAACAAGTTAAAACCGGTAAAACGGATATTTGCCATTGCTCCAAATCCCGCTCCGAATGTTGAAGTTGTTCCGCTCAGAGCCATATCAAACCATTTAACAGGTGCGTAGTTGATCATAAGAGACATTTTATAGAAAGAATAGTCACCATCAAAACGGTTCGTATATAAAAGACCGGCACTCAACTTGTCATAAAAAGGCATCTTGTACTCAACACCAAGATTCAATGTAGCTGCAAGAGCTGAACTCTCACTGCCCTCACCATTATCCTCGAATGAAAGGAAATCCTCCAAGTCATCCTTCAAAGAGTTGAACTGGTCATCAATATCTTCGGCTTTGACATTATGTTCCTTAACATATTCGAAACCGTCGAACTCAAACGGGTCATCCTGGCTCACACTGGCTTTTGCAACTTTCTTCCAGCTCATGAATCCCAAATCGGTCAATGAAGCAGATACAACAAGCCCTTTTGTGAGCACATTGCTCAAATCATAAGTTACACCCAAATCGATACCCATACCGAAACCGTTGAGACCGGCAGAAGGATCTTTATATCCGTCAACACGTTTCTTTCCGTTCTTCGAAAGTTCCTTGGAATATTCATATTCTCCTCCTAATGCCATATGGGAATATCCCTGAGTCTTTACTGTCCAATGCGCAGCACCTGGGTTCGCAGTCACATCTACTTTATCAAGGTTTATATCGGCATATGCAAGACCGAACAAAAACTTCAGACGTGCACCCACGGTAAGGTCCTTGGTTATCTTACGGGAGTGACCGAATGCAAGATCAATATAGTTACGGGTCAACACATTTACATCACGTATTGAATAGTCCTTATTATAATCGAGGACTTTCATGAACTCAAACATCTCATATGGAATGTTGGCACCAATGCGTGAATGAAGGCCTAAATCAATTGTATTGTAACCTCCGAAAGCAGAGAAACCAGCCGACATTATTGTCATATCGATGTTTGCCATCACTTTGTTCTCGTCGTCTATTCCGCCTAAGAAATCATCGGCATCAACAGATGAATGCATGAATGTAACCTTATCTCCACCTTTTGGGTTCTTGAATACAAAATTGTCAATGCCCACATCACCGCCGGCATTCACATTCATTGCACCTAGAATTGGCAGAGATATATAGTTCTGGTCATTCATCAATGCAGGATTTATTGTATGACGATATAAGTTACCGCTAAGGAAATAACCTGTTCTGAGGCTCTCCTGTGCAGTAGAAACAACAGCAGACAGCAACAATGTTGCTATAACAAAGCATTTGAGAATTTTACTGTTTTTCATAGCTATAATATTTGAATTACACAAAATTATTTAATTTACACATCTGTATATACTTTTTAACACTTTGGACAAATATACAATAAAACCCTTTAACACAAAAGGGTTTAGAAAGAAATTATTTTATTTCTTCGAAATCAACATATTCACCTTCATCATCAGCAAAAAGTTTTCCTCTCTCCTTTTTAGCATGAGAAGCTTGTTCTTTGCCATTCCCCTTACCTTGTCCTGAGACATCTGAATAACTTGAAACATTCTTCCTGCGCTTCAGTCCAAGCCAAGAAAGCACTGTGGATATTGCAGAAAAGAAAGCCGACAATATCAACATCACCACAAAGAGGGCTATAAAAAGGGCTAAGAATATATATATCATAAGAATATAGGAGCTAACCTATTATTAACGAAAAAAACAAGACAAATGTTCTATTCCTTATAAGGTCAAGGACGTGTACCTTTTACATACAAAACAACTGAAAGGAGCAGATACCATGCAATTATAGCAACTGGGGCAAGGTAGCCAAGAACCAACATAGGCAATGCAACAACGAGGAATACATACCTGGTTTTGTTACATCTCCAACTGAAGTTCTTGAACTTCAACGAGAACATCGGTATCTCGGATACAAGCAGATACGACGACAACAGTATAAGCCCTATAATAAGAACCCAACCAGCATTAAGATTGAATATCCAATGGCCTGCACCTGTAACCAGCGAAGACCAGAAAAGGGCGTTGGCAGGAGTCGGCAAGCCTATAAATGTATTGGTCTGCCTTGTATCTACATTGAATTTTGCCAGACGACAAGCCGAAAATACAGCTATAAGGAATGCCATATATGGTATTATTTCCGAAAAACATCCCAAATATCCGGGGTAATAAAGCACATCGTTCATATAATTGAACACGATTGTTGCCGGAGCAATACCGAATGTTATATCATCTGCAAGAGAATCCATCTGTACACCGAGAGGAGATGATACACGCAAAAGACGCGCAACCATTCCATCGAAGAAATCAAACACAGCACCCAGGACTATGAAGCCCATAGCCAAATCGAATGCACCATTAAATGCCATTACACAAGCAATACAGCCAGAGAACAAATTACAGCATGTAATTGCGTTAGGAATGTGCTTCTTTACATACATGACCGTTTACTTTAGATTTGCAATTACGGTTTCGTTACCGACTGTCTTTTGCTCAAGCTCTACATTTATCTTGGCATCTAACGGCAAATAAAGATCGACACGTGAGCCGAATTTTATAAAGCCCATATGCTGGTCGATAAAACACTCTTCACCTGCTGCTGCATATGTAACTATACGGCGTGCCATGGCCCCTGCAATCTGACGTACAAGAATTTCACGTCCGTCTTCCATTTTTATCACAACCAAAGAGCGCTCATTTTCAGTACTCGCCTTGGGAAGCCATGCCTTGTGGAACTTGCCTTTCTGATGTTCGACACGCGTAACCACACCATCTACCGGATACCAGTTGGCATGTACGTTCATCGGACTCATGAATATGGAGACCTGTATTCTTTCATCCTTGAAGTGGTCTGGCTCGAAGACCTTCTCTATAACGACAACTTTTCCGTCGGCAGGAGCAACAACGACATTGTCCACATCACCGGGAAATATCCTCTTGGGGCTCCTGAAAAAATTCACCATTAACAGATATAGCACCAAAGAGAAGGCACTCACAATGGAATTAAGGACAACCAGTTCTGGAAGAAAGTACCATAACGGCACATTTATTACAGCCAATATTATAAAGGCCGTAACCAATATCCCATTGCCTTCACTATGAATTCTGTAATCCTTCAGCTTTCTTATTCTTTTGAACTTCTTCATAGGTGCGAATCTATACATTATTTTACAAATGTAACAAGAAAATATTAAAACACAAAAAAAAGGGGCAAATTCGCACTCTAATGGCATTTTTCAGAAAAAGGTACAATTGCAGACAATATCCTAATGTTGAAAACTTTTTCATAAAAAGGCTACGACTAATGAGTAAAAGATATTATCTTTATCGAACAAAATAACAACCCTACGACATGCAAGATTTTGTTCACTTACACGTACACTCCCAATACTCCATACTCGACGGACAGGCTGCAATAAAGAAGCTTGTTGACAAGGCTATTGCCGATGGAATGAAAGGCATAGCTCTTACTGACCACGGCAACATGATGGGTGTAAAGGAGTTTTTCAATTACGTGAACAAACTGAACGCGAAAAAGAGCGAAGAGGAAAAATTCAAGCCAATCATCGGATGCGAAGTATATATCGCACCCCGCAGACTACAGGACAAGGAGACAAAAGACGACCGCGGATACCACCTTATACTGCTTGCAAAGAACAAGAAAGGTTATCACAACCTTGTAAAAATCGTTTCAAAAGCATGGAGCGAGGGTTACTACTACAACCCGCGTACCGACAAGACCGAAGTAGAAAAATACCACGAAGGCATTATATGCTGCTCGGCTTGTTTGGGAGGCGAAATACCGCAACTTATAAAGAACGGGCAACTTGACAAGGCCGAAGAGAGTGTCATGTGGTTCAAGAGCCTCTTCGGCGACGATTATTATCTGGAACTTCAGCTTCACAAAGCAACCGTAGAGCGCGCCAATCACGAAGTATATCCGTTGCAGGTAGAAGTAAACAAGCATATAGTAGAGCTCAGCAAGAAATGCGGTGTAAAGCTTATATGTTCCAACGATGTCCATTTTGTTGACGAAGAGAATGCCGAAGCGCACGACCGCCTTATATGCCTCAGTACAGGAAAGGACCTTGACGACCCAAACCGCATGCTTTACTCCAAGCAGGAGTGGATGAAGACCAAGGCTGAGATGTGGGAGATGTTCAGCGACATCCCTGAAGCTATGGCAAACACCGTGGAAATATGCGACAAGGTTGAGTCTTACACCATTGACAACGCCCCTATCATGCCAAACTTCGCCATACCGGAGGAGTTCGGAACAGAAGAGGAGTACAGAAAAACGATCACCCACGAAGACCTTTTCAATGAATTCACACGCGACGAGAAGGGCAATGTCGTGCTGTCGCAAGAGGAGGCCGAGAAAAAGATAAAGAAACTGGGAGGGTACGACAAGCTGTACCGTATTAAGCTGGAAGGCGACTATCTTAGGAAAATAACATACGACGGAGCAAAGAAATGCTACCCGGAGCCTTTCTCACAAGAGCTTATAGACCGTATCGATTTCGAGTTGCACATAATGAAAACCATGGGTTTCCCAGGCTACTTCCTTATCGTGCAGGACTTCATCAAGGCTGCTCGCGAAGAACTGGGAGTATCTGTCGGACCCGGACGTGGTTCAGCAGCAGGAAGCGTAGTAGCATACGCACTCGGCATCACTCGTGTCGATCCTATAAAATACGATCTCCTGTTCGAGCGTTTCCTGAATCCAGACCGAATATCACTGCCTGATATTGATGTCGATTTCGACGATGACGGACGAGGCCGGGTCCTCAATTGGGTAACAGAGAAGTACGGTCAGGAAAAGGTCGCACATATCATTACTTATGGAACTATGGCGACCAAGCTTGCCATAAAGGATGTCGCACGTGTCCAGAAGCTTCCTCTTGACATTTCGAACAAGCTATGCAAAGCTATTCCGGACCGTTTGCCCGACGGTCTCAAGATGAACTTGCCTAATGCGATTCAAGCTGTACCGGAGCTTCGTGAAGCCGAGGCCTCACCCGACCCGACTTTACGCGACACCATAAAATACGCGAAAATGCTTGAAGGCAATGTCCGGAACACTGGAGTACATGCATGCGGAACAATCATATGCCGTGATGACATAACAGACCACGTTCCTATCAGCATTGCCGAAGACAAGGAGACCGGCGAGAAGATGCTTGTTACCCAATACGAAGGAAGTGTCATTGAAGAGACAGGCCTCATAAAGATGGACTTCTTGGGATTAAAGACACTCTCTGTCATAAAAGAGGCATTGGAGAATATACGCCAGAGCCTCAAGATTGACGTTGACATAGACTCCATACCTATCGACGACCCGAAGACATACGAATTGTATTGCAACGGCAACACAATCGGCACATTCCAGTTCGAGTCACCGGGAATGCAGAAATATCTGCGCGAACTGCAGCCAAGCACATTCGAGGACCTCATAGCCATGAATGCCCTCTACCGTCCAGGGCCGATGGACTACATCCCTGATTTCATTCAGCGCAAGCATAACCCGGCACTGGTGCAGTACGACATTCCTTGTATGGAGAAATATCTCAAGGATACATACGGAATCACTGTATATCAGGAGCAGGTGATGCTTCTGTCACGACTGCTGGCCGATTTCACACGTGGCGAGAGCGATACGCTCCGAAAGGCCATGGGAAAGAAGCTCAAGGCAAAGCTGGACGAGCTCAAGCCCAAATTCATTAATGGCGGAAAAAAGAACGGGCACGACGAAAAGATACTGGAAAAGATTTGGGCCGACTGGGAGAAATTCGCATCGTACGCTTTCAACAAGTCACATGCTACATGCTACTCATGGGTTGCATACCAGACTGCATACTTGAAAGCAAACTACCCGCCACAGTATATGGCAGGGGCCATGAGCCGCAACCTTGACAAGATTACTGAAATCACAAAGCTCATGCAAGAGTGCAAGAGTATGGGAATCAACGTCCTGGGCCCGGATGTAAATGAATCGCGCCGCAAGTTCAGCGTAAACAAGGGAGGTGACGTAAGATTTGGATTATGCGCTGTAAAGGGTGTGGGCGAGAATGCCGTACAGTGCATTATTGACGAGCGTGAAGCCAACGGTCCGTTCAAGAGTATATTCGATTTCGTCGAGCGCGTCAATCTCACTGCATGCAACCGCAAGAACCTTGAGTGCTTGGCCTTTGCAGGAGCCTTTGATGAATTGCCAGGCGGTATCACACGCGAACAATATGCCGGCATCAACAGCAAGGGTGAGCAGTTCCTTGAGGCACTGATAAGATATGGCAACCTTTACCAGACAGACAAGGCAAACGCCAGCGCATCGCTGTTCGGAGACACAGAAATGGCCGAGATACCAAGGCCGGAGATTCCGGAAGGAGGCAACTGGAGCACTCTTGAAAAGCTCAACCGCGAGCGTGAGCTTGTAGGCATATATCTATCAGCACACCCGCTTGACGACTATGCACTGATACTCAACGAATTCTGTAATACCAAAGCTGCAGAAATCGAGAACATGCAGGCACTTGTGGGCAGAAAGATAACATTCGGTGGAGTTGTCAGCGACCCTCCACGTACTGGATTCACTAAGAAAGGTAGCCCGTATGGAGTTGCAAGTATAGAAGACTTCTCTGGAACAGCAGAGCTATTCTTCTTAGGTGACGAATGGATGAAATACCAGAATTATTTTATCCCAGGCAATTTCCTATATATAAAAGGCAGCTGTCAGCCACGCCGGTGGGACCCCAGCAAATTCGATTTCTCAGTCAGCAGCATAGAACTTATGCCAGAAATCAAGGAAGGACTGGTCAAGAGTCTAACCATATCGTTTGACGTGATGTCCTTGACCGATGAGGTTTATGCAAGCATCATTGATTACGCAGAGAGACATCCAGGAGACAGCAAACTTATTTTCAAGATAAAAGACTACGAGCATGAATTCACTTTGGAACTGGCATCCAAGAGCCACGACATTGAGGTGACACAAGATTTCATCGATTATATTAAAGGATTGGACAATATTGATTATAAACTGAATTGACAAAACATTAAAAAGAGAAAATTATGGCAGTAAATGTAACTAACGACAACTCAAAGGAGTTTATGGCAACTGAATTGCCTATCGTTCTGGATTTCAGCGCAGCATGGTGTGGACCATGCAAGCAATTGGCACCGATAATAGACGAATTGTCAAAAGAGTATGAAGGCCGTATTGCTGTTGGAAAGTGCGATATAGAGGAAGCAGACGACCTCACTATGGAATACGGCATACGCAACGTGCCTACAGTAATCTTCATAAAGGACGGTAAGGTTGTTGACAAGTTTGTAGGTTCAAAGTCAAAGGGCGACGTCCAGGCCAAGTTCGAAGCATTATTAGGATAATAGCCATGAACAACGACGAGTTCAGCATGGAAGACCTCGATGACGAGAAAACCATTGCATTCATACGTGAGCGTTTGCCACAGGAACTAAAGGAGAAGTTCAGCGACGACGAGTTCTACTACTTCTTGGATACAATCTACGACTACTACGACAAAAGCGGTATCCTTGACGGCAATGACGAATATGTTGACATCGACATTGATGATATCGCAAAGTTCATTGCAAAGGAAGCAAAGAAAAACAATATCGGAGACTTCGCCCCAGAGGAACTGTTCTTTATTGTTGAAGGCGAACTGGCATACAATGGCATAAATGACTGATTTCGGCCACTATAAAACAAGAGTGAACCCGACTGGGTTCACTCTTGCTATGTTATCACTATTGCAGATAATCATCAATAGTTATTCTTCTTTACCTCAAAGTAGGCTTGAGCATGCAGGCATGCCGGACATATCTCAGGAGCCTCTGTTGCAGTGTGGACAAATCCGCAGTTACGGCACTGCCATGTAACAGCCTCAGTCTTCTTGAATACTGTACCGTTAACAACATTGTTGAGAAGAGCAAGATAACGCTCCTCATGACCCTTCTCAGCCTCAGCTATATTACGGTACATCACTGCTATTGCAGGGAAACCCTCAGCATCGGCAATATCGGCAAAACGCGGATAATCGGCAGTCCACTCCTCATTCTCTCCGGCTGCAGCGGCCTTAAGATTTTCGGCTGTTGTTCCTATTACACCAGCCGGATAACATGCTGTTATCTCTACCATACCGCCTTCAAGCCACTTGAACATGCGCTTTGCATGTTCCTTCTCCTGGTCTGCTGTCTCCTGGAATATTGCAGCTATCTGTTCAAAGCCCTCCTTCTTTGCCGCACTTGCAAAATATGTATAACGCATTCTTGCCTGTGATTCACCAGCAAATGATGTAAGCAAATTCTTCTCGGTTTGTGTTCCCTTAATACTCTTTTCCATAATTATAATTTTATCGGTTCAGTTAATAATTATCACATATCTTTCTTCCAGAGCCCATGCAGATTACAGTACTCATACACTGCAACCGGCTTGGAGTTGCATATACAAACTTCAGCAACTGGTTCGTCTTTTAGCCTAAGATACATACCTCCATTCACGTACTCTACGTAAATGAATGCAATGTAATGTTCGGGAGTCATCGGGTGATGCACGCTGCCTATCTCGACCTTCAAACGGCCATCCGGCAGCTTTGTTACCTTAGGTACATGCTTTTCGGCACTCGCATCTACCGTACCGGGAACAAGTTCTTCCATTTTTGCTCCGCAACACACTACCGGCACACCAGAATCAACCAGTTTCTCAACCACATTGCCGCAATGGGCACACTTATAGAATTTCACTGCCATAACTTATGTTTTAATGGATACTACAAGCTATAACAAAAGAAGAAACCGTTTGTTCTGAGAACATACTTTTCTTAGAAACCAAAGAACGAATTCCTAAGGACAAATATATATAATGTTTCAGATGTTTTATATAAAAAGACGCAAAAGATTTTTACAATTTTAGAAAATTTTTCATTTGCCTGATTGGTGGTTATACTATTGCCGTTTACGAAAGACAACATTTCCTACACACACCGTAACCGAAAGATCCATGCATTCTATCCCACCCCCAAATCGGTATTTTCTATCAGGACCTCAATTGCCGGTTCATCCTTTATGAAAGGATATACTTCTTTCCTGAACCACTCTACAAGCTCCTCATTGCGTTCAACTGTTGTTCCGTTATTGCAAAATATATTAACGCTGAAATATTCGAAATGTTTACGGGCTATCCCGATATCTGCCAGAATGCGTTCAGGAGTATCGTCTGTGGTACAGCAAAGAAGACATACCCCATTGAAGTGAGCTGCCACATCGGCAGGTGTAACCCATTCCGGCACACCCTTGTTCCATCGCTTGCGCTTCTTCGGGTCGAAACTCTCGATACCGCAACGGAACTTCACTGCAGCAGGAGCGAACTGCGCAGCAAAGGAGTCCAGGCGGTTACGATACATAAAGTGCGCTTCGAACCATAACGTATGTATTCCCTTTTCCCGAACGACCTCTTTTATAAGTTCTACCGTATCAGTGTCAAGTTCCATTGCCGAACCGGAATTTATCACATCAAGAACTCCATACTTACCAGTAACCTTTGAAAGCACCTCTCTATTTATATCACAAGGTGCAGGACCGACATCTTCGTGATAATTGCAGAAGGTGCAGCGACGCCATCTGCATCCTGTACCTTGCAACAATACGAATTCACGCTGCATTTTAGTCGATATGAGCGAATATCTATCCATTGTTGCGCTTGCGCAGAATCCTGCGTTTAAGAAAGACTATTAAAGCATAGGCCATAGGGGTTCCGAACAAGACCTCTATCGACAGTTTCATGAAATACTGCAGAGCTATCATCAGCAAAAGGTCATGCATAGTCACCAGGCCTGCAAAAGCAATGAGCACAAACGGCAGGGTATCGAAAAGATAGCCGACAACAGAACTGCCTATAGTGCGCACCCACAGCATACGGCCGTTGGTAATCTTCTTTATGCGCTCCATAAGCCAAGCATTGGAGAGTTCTCCTAACAGGAAGCCGACAAGAGAGGCTATGACTATACGCGGCACATACGTAAATATCTCGTTATACGACTCGGCCGTACCGGCAAGATAGTCGGGAGATGGCATCCACACACCCAACTGCGTGCACACAACCATTATCACATTGCAGACGAAAGTCATCCATATTACATTACGTGCTGTACGGTAACCCCATATCTCAGTGAGGACATCGCCCAGCATATATGCGAACGGGAAAGTGACTGTGCCTGCATCGAAGCAGAAGAGACCGAAGAGGGAGATTATCTTGACAGCCATAATGTTCGACACAAGATACAGTGTAACAAACAGAGCTGTCACTACCATTAGCGGCATTTCGCTGCCAGTTCGGTTTTTGAAAGGGTTTTCCGATACCTTATCCATAAATAATTCATACAGTAGCAGGAAAACGACATTGCTTGCCTACCCTGAATACCTATGCAAAGATACAAACAAACGAGCGAGAAATATGAAGTTTACTTCAATATTTTTCAAAGCGAGTGCTGTGTATCTTCGAGGTTTACCCCAGAGATACAAACAAACGAGGGAATGTTGTGCAAGCGAATGGGTGAAAATTTATTTTCACACACAATGAGCGCAGCTAAACTTCGCTGAAAGCAATGTTGTGCAAGCGAAATTCTCAACTAAGCGAGCATAACACAAACTTGTTTGATGTTATACAGCGAGCGAATGAGAATTCAACGGAGTTAATGTGTGAAAATTTATTTTCACACGCAATGAGCGAAGCTAAACTTCGCTGAAAGCAAAGATATGAAGTTTACTTCAATATTTTTCAAAGCGACAGACTCAACGCTGCAGCTTGAACACGAATTCCAACCCGCCTTCCACAGAACGGCGTGCTGATATGGTGCCTCCATGCAATGCTACAGCATTCTTTACAATGGCCAGCCCCAAACCGGTACCGCCTAACTTGCGGCTACGTCCCTTATCGACGCGATAGAAACGCTCGAATATACGTGGCAAATGTTCTTCGGGAACACCGGAGCCATTATCGGAGAAGCTGAAATAGAAGAAACTCTCATCGCTGCGGAAACAGGATATCTTTACTGTAGTTCCACTGCCGGCATACGAGACGGCATTGTCCATAAGATTACGGAATACAGAATAGAGCATTGACGGGTCGGCATTAAGCATAAGCGTGTTCGGCAACTCATCTATAACCGAAATATCCTGCTCCTGAATCTTGTTGTTCATTTCTGTAAGCATATTACGCACCAACTGGGAAACATCTACAAGTTCCTTGTTGATTCGTTGCAAAGGACTGCTCATCTCATTCAGTTGCGACATGTCCTGAACAAGATTGTTCAGACGGCTGCTTTGGCTATAACATCTCTTCAGGAAATGCATCAGCTGTTCGTCATTGAGGTTATGCGGATAATTCTGCATTATAGTCTCAAGATAGCCTTGTATGCTGCATACCGGGGTCTTGAACTCGTGTGCCGCATTCTGGGTAAGTTGACGTTTGATACGCGTCTGCTCCTCTGTTGCAGTTATATCATTTATAGATATCTCGAAGCCTTTATCCTTGAACAGCACAGCATGTATTTCGAATGTACGTCCTGCAGCTTCGGCCTTGTGCGAAACATGTGTCTCCCTGGTTTCGTTGTTCATATAGCCGTCATTCTCGATGAAACGTGCTATTGTACGGAATTCCGGTTGCTTGAGTATATCATCTACTTTGGAGAGATGCATGGAAGACAACAGATCGGCATATTCACTGAAAAGCATGTTGGCAAATACCAGTTTACGCTTTGAATCGAATATTGCTATTCCTTCCTGAGCAATACGAAGATGCTGCAACAGCTTCTGGGTTGCGAATTCAGAACTTCCGGCAAGCTTCATTATCCTGTACAGCATATAAAGCACGATTGCTATGATAATGCTGGCCACAATCAACAGGACAAGGTCACCGGTATTGTCGCTTTTAATCGCAAGCTCGTATGGCAAAGAACTGCGTACAAGGAAATCATATTCCGGACGATATGTCGCAACATAGAAATACTCTTCGTTATGTACCGATGAGAGACGGCGCACGTCATACCCCACACCCTCTTCAAGGGCCTGGGCGACCTCCTTTCGCCCGGCATGGTTGTCTGCGACAGCCACGGACTGCGGTAATGATGAATCAAACATCACATCTCCGGTAGATGCTTCAATTATGGTTACACGCAGGCCTTGCTTATCATAATGCGACACGTAACGTTGCAGATAGAGAGCACAGGAATCGTTGAATACAACCTCTCCGCGTATCTGCATGAGATCATATACACTCTCGTTTATATTGCGCATAGCCCCCTGCTGATTCATCACGGCAATATGCTGAGCTCTAATATGATGGTAATAGAGAAAAGATGCCGCCAGCAAGAGCAGAAGAACTACAGTAGGCAGGAAGAAGCGTGCAAAGAATCTCGACATTCTATTCTTTTGTTTCGGTTACAAAGCAATATCCATAGCCGCTGCGCGATACTATATTATTGGCATAACAGCCCATCTTCTTGCGCAGACGTGCCATATTCACATCAATGCTACGTTCCAGGACATTCACATCGTTGGGCCATACATGAGAAAGAATCTCTTCACGCGAAAAGACCCTTCCCGGCTTTGCGAGAAGCATCTGCAGGACCTCAAACTCCTTCTTTGTAAGCGACATGTCAACACCTGAGACGTATGCTCGCTTGGCTTCAGGGTTCAGTACAAGGTCACCGAACACGATGTTGCCCTGACCGGCAGGAGCAGGAATAGACTTGGAATTACGGCGGAGAACAGCCTTCACCCTTGCAAGCACCTCGCTTATCCTGAAAGGCTTGCATATATAGTCGTCTGCACCTAAGTTGAAGCCGGTAAGAAGATCATTCTCACCCGCCTTGGCTGTAATGAAGATGATTGGGGTTTCAGCGCACTCCTCTATTTTGCGGACCTTGGCCGCAAGAGAAAAGCCGCTCATTTCGTCCATCATCACATCGAAAAGGAAAAGACTGTACTTGCCCAATGGCATTGACAAGGCCTCTTCGCCCGAAAGAGCCATATCAACCTCATAACCGCAGTTCTCAAGATTGAACTTGAGAATCTCGCATATATCGAGTTCGTCGTCAACTACCAATATCCGTGTCATACCGTCCATAATCACTCAAAGCTACGTAAAAGAGTTATCTCATCGGCCCAACGGCTCTCGTCCGGTGTCTCAAGGATTATCGGAATATTGTCAAAGCGCGGGTCTTTCATGAAGCGTTTGAAGAAATCGATTCCCAGAAGCCCTATTCCTACATTGTCGTGACGGTCAACCCTTGAACCGAGGGGTTTCTTCGTATCATTAAGATGAATTGCCTTGAGATATTCAAGACCGACAACCTTTTCAAGCTCGCCAAAAGCACCGTCATAATCCGCGACGATGTCATAGCCTGCAGAATAGAAATGACACGTATCGATACAATAGCCGACACGGCTCTTGTCATCTATACGGTCTATTATGTAACGGATCTCTTCGAGCCTGTTGCCGACGTTGCTGCCTTGCCCTGCAGTGTTCTCTATAACAGCAGTAACACCCTTTGTCTTGGAGAGCGCAAGATTTATATTGGCAGCAATCTCGTCAAGACACTGTTCTATGGATATTTTATTAAGATGACTTCCAGGATGAAAATTAAGCATAGTAAGCCCCAGCTGTTCGCAACGCTGCATCTCGTCAATGAATGCTGCACGTGACTTCTGTATAGCCTCTTCATCAGGATTGCCCAAGTTAATGAGATAACTGTCGTGGGGCAGTATCTGACCTGGTTCAAATCCGCCTTTACGGCAATTTTCCTTAAAAAGTTCAATGCTCTTAGCTGTAAGAGGAGCCGCAACCCACTGACGCTGATTCTTGGTGAAGAGTGCAAAGGCATTTGCGCCTACAGCCATGGCATTCAACGGAGCATTCTCAACGCCTCCGCTTGCCGATACATGAGGACCGATATATTTCATAGCATTCTAAAACTGTTTCTAATTCTTTTAAGGACCGGTTCTCCAAACCGGATTACATACAATACAGATATTGCAAATTTAATAAAAAAAGCCGGCAGATGAGTCAATTATAGAACATTAACACTTCTGCCGGCTGTTATAATCAGATGGAGAGGAGTACTTCCTCTCTAAAGTTATGCATTTGGAGCAAAGAACTTGTTGCTGCCACGCAAGAGGTTACGTACCTCACTGAGCAGCTCATGGCTCTCCTGTATAAGGTTCAGATAGACGAAATCCATACGCAAGCTGCCCTCATTCTGCTGGTGCAGACGCATTGTCTGCTCCTTACGCAAGTTGGCAAGCGAGTGCTTCAACTGCTTTGCACGGGCCGAAACCTCTTCCGAAGAACCGTAGTCGCCCGACTGGATTATCTCATTGATATCCTTAAGGACATTGTATATATCGCGACAGTATGGAGAGAACTCCTCTACATACACCTTTGACAACGGACTGAAACTATTGTCGGCATGCTCCTTCATCGGCTCACCGATACGGGTAAGAGTATTGAGCATCTGCTGGCAGCTATTGGTGCAAAGATGATACCATGTACTGCGCTCGAACGCCAACTGCTGGTCGATACGTTGCAATCCACGTGTCTCGGCACGACGCTCCTTCTTCATAAGAGCCTTCTCCTCAACAATTTTTATAAGAGAGCTCTTCAACGGACGCAAGGCATCCTTTGAGAAAGACTCGAACATATTCTTGTATGTATCGGCCGAGAATGCCAAGGTATGTGTCAATGTATCGGCAGTATGCGATTTGAGATTGTCCCAAACCTCCTGTTGGTCTTCGGACTTGAGCACCACAAGCATCTTTTCATCAACTTTCTCACCGCTCTTCTTCTTGTTGTAGTTGATGTGGCTGCGTATGAGCAGATAGATTACAAGAGCAATCATTATGTACATTGCTATTACGCCTCCATAGTTCATGACCGTAGCAACGAGTGCCGCTATAATGAACGCGGCGCCGGCAGTAATGAACCAGCCGCCTACTACCGACACGACACCTGTAACACGATATACAGCACTCTCGCGACCCCATGCACGGTCGGCAAGAGAAGAACCCATACCCACCATGAATGTGACATAGGTTGTTGAAAGAGGCAGTTTAAGCGATGTACCGAGAGCTATGAGAAGACCAGCAAGCACAAGATTGACCGAAGCACGTACCAGGTCGAAAGCCACATCTTCGCGCTCTTCGAGCGGAGCGAAACGCTTGCCTATCCATCTCTTGATTCCAACAGGAGTCTTGCGCAAAACGGCATCTACGCTCTTGGTCACGGCACGTACCATATTGCGCGCAATTGAAGATGTGCCGAACATCTCACTCTCCTCGTTCTGCTGGCTGGAAAGGTCGATAGAAGTCTGAAGCACCTTGCGTGCCTTCTTGCTAGTGAAGAGCGCATATACCATTACGGCACCTGCACCTATGAGGAAATAGACCGGAGTCTGGTTCGGTTTTCCACCGTCCTCTATCGGCATGAGTGATGTCATGTGGAATGAATCTACTGTAAACCCGGCACCGTTAGCAACAAAATCCTTGAAAGACTCAAAGCCCGCCAATGTAACACCGACGAAGTTCACAAGGTCGTTTCCGGCAAAAGCCATCGCTAAAGAGAATGTACCCATAAGCACGACTATCTTCAGAACATTCACCTTGCACCAATGCAACAGTTGCATAAGCAGAGTCATGAATACGAAAGCAGCTATAAGGAAAGTAGCCGTATCCTCAAACACAAAATGCTTTACAGACTCCGGCAGCAAGCCTACCAATGCGCTTCCCTTGAGACCTTTGACAAGCATGAAGTATATTATAGCTGTAGCTGCAAAGCCACCATAGAGACCAATCTTGCGGCCTAGATTCTTACGGTAATGGAATGTGAATATTATACGCGATATCCACTGAACCAGGAGGCCGAAGATGAATGCTATAGCAACAGAGAGGAATATCGAAATGATGATTGTAAGGGCACGGTCAGTATTCAGCATGCCCAAACCTGCGCCTCCGGAAGTTATTATAGCCGTTATGAAAGATGCTCCCAACAGTTCGAACACCATTGACACGGTTGTAGAGGTCGGCAAGCCCAATGAATTGAACAAGTCGAGCAAAAAGACATCACTGATTACCACTGCAAGGTATATACACATTACATTGCTGAAAGTAAAGAATCCGGGATCGAATATTCCATGACGTGCCACATCCATCATGCCGCTGCTGAAAGAGGCACCTACAAAGACACCGACAGCCGCCACGATGAGCACATGTTTGATTTTGGCAGCCTTAGAGCCTACAGCCGAACTGAGAAAATTCACAGCATCGTTGCTGACACCTACTGTCAAGTCAATCACTGCAAGCGTGAACATGAACATGACGACAAAGAGATAAGAAAGTTCCACAGAACTTAGTCCCGAAACATAGGAGATAATGTCGTTAAAGAATTCCATATTGTATTGTGTTAGTTTTTCAATGCTTTATGTGCAATCGGACAGATACCGGCAAAACAGCCTACCCGTAAGTTTTACAAAAATCAACCACAATAATTACTGTTACATTACAGAAATGTTACAAAATTGTTACAAAGACAGAGATTCATTTTAAATTTCAAAACTTGCATAAGAAAAAGCCGGAAAACATCGATTGCTTTCCGGCCCAATAACTTAGTATATAGGATTATTCAAAGAACTTCTTTCCGCCTCGGAGGAGATTGCGGGCTTCGCTCAAGAGTTCATGGCTCTCTTGTATAAGGTTCAGATAGACGAAATCTACACGCAGGCTTCCGCCGCTCTGATGCAGACGAAGTGTCTGCTTCTTACGCAACCCGGCAAGAGAATGCTTGAGCTCCTTTGCTCTTACGGACACAGCCTCGGCTTTGCTGTAGTCACCTGTCGATATTACGGTATCCATTTCAACAAGGACATTATAGACATCACGGCAATAAGGAGAGAATTCCTCGACACAAGCAGACGACAACGGGCTGAAGCTATGCTCTGCATGTTCCTTCATTGGCTCTGCAATACGTGAAAGAGTGTTAAGCATCTGCTGCGAGCTGTTTGTGCACAAATAATACCATGTGCTTCTTTCATAAGCGAGCTGTGGGTCGATACGTTGCATGCCCCTCGTTTCGAGGCGACGATTCTTCTTGAGCAGTGCCTTCTCCTCTATTATCATTGTCATCGAAGTACGAAGAGGACGAAGGCTATCCTTTGCAAAAGCCTCGAACAACAACTTATACGTAGAGGCACTGAAAGAAAGCGAGTGAGAAAGGGTCTCGGCCGAACGTGACTTGAGCGCGTCCCACACCTCGTCGGCATTGTTGCTGTTCAGCAGCAGTGTCATATTCTTGTCCTCTTTCTCTGCATCGGCCTTCTTGTTGTATTTGACCATGCTGCGATAGAGCAGATAGACCACAAGTGCTATCATGACAAACATCATGACAAGGCCGCCAAAGTACATGACACATGCCACAAGAGCTGCCAGGATGAAAGCAGCTCCGGCTGTTATGAACCATCCTCCGACTACCGAGACCACACCGGTGACACGATATACCGCACTCTCCCTGCCCCACGCACGGTCGGCAAGAGATGTACCCATAGCAACCATGAATGTAACGTATGTTGTAGAAAGCGGCAACTTAAGCGAGGTTCCAAGCGCAATGAGCAGACCTCCCAGCACAAGATTGACCGAAGCACGTACAAGGTCGAATGCAACGTCTTCACGTTCCTCAAGAGGAGTAAAGCGGCTGTTTATCCATGTCTTAAGTCCTCTTGGTGTCTTTCGGGCAACCGCTGTAACCATTTTGGTACATATACGCACAAGGTTACGTGAGAAAGATGACGAACCGAACATCTCATTCTCGCTGTTCTGCTGACTCGAAAGGTCTATTGAGGTCTTCAAGACCTTTCTCGCCTTCTTGCTTGTCCATAGAGCCAGAAGCATCACAAATCCAGTAGCAAACAGGAAGAACGCAGGCGTCTTAGCAGCACCCGCCAACGATGACATACCGAGGGCATCGGGAGATATTCCGGCATTCTCAGGAGAGATGAATGTAATGAAAGAATCAAAACCGGCAAGAGTGACTCCAATGAAGTTGACAAGATCGTTGCCTGCAAAGGCTAAGGCCAGAGAGAATGTTCCTATAAGCACTACGACCTTAAGCACATTAACCTTGCACCAGTGAAGCAACTGCATCAGAAGAGTAAAGAAGAGAAGACAGCCGAGCAGTATAAGCACTGTATTATCGTTCACATACTCCTTTACAGAATCCGAAACGAATGTAGTTCCCTTAAGACCTTTTATAAGCATGAAATATACAATGGACGTAACTGCAATACCTCCGAAGATGCCGATTTTTGAACCAAGGTTCCTTTTATAATGGAACGTAAAGATTATACGTGATATCCATTGTACCAGAAGACCGAAGACAAACGCGACAGCGACCGACAGGAATATCGATATAATCATTACCAAAGCTTTGTCGGTATTGAGCAGCCCTACCATGCTTATATCGGTATCTCCTCCCAGAATCTTTATCAGGGCCACAATAAATGCCGCACCGAGAAGTTCAAATACCATAGAGACTGTAGTAGAGGTCGGCAAGCCGAGAGAGTTGAAGAGATCGAGCAGAAAGACATCACTCACCATTACGGCCAGAAAAATAACCATCACCTCGCTGAAGACAAACTCGGCAGGATTGAATATACCGCTACGAGCCACCTCCATCATTCCGTTGCTGAAAGCGGCTCCAATGAAGACTCCGGCCGATGCCACAAGCATGACATGCTTCAGCTTGGCAGCCTTGCAGCCCACTGCTGAGCCGAGGAAATTGACAGCATCGTTGCTGACACCGACCCAAAGGTCAATTACAGCAAGTACAAAAAGAAACACAACAATGAGCAGATATGCTATCTGTACACCGCTCATTCCAAAAAGAAAGGAGAGATCCATAATAATCAGTTCTGAATTAAGTTGATTGTCAAAGTAAATCTTCTATTACGTTGCAAAATTCATTGTTATGGATTACATCATAATTACATCGGGATTAAAATACAGTTACACGAATGTTACAAAAACATTACCGCCTACCGGGAGAACGTTCCTGCTCGGCATGCGGTAATACAAATACTTTTCGAAAGAGATTCGAACAGTGTATAAACGGTTTTCTAGAAGTCGTATCTAGCCGAAAGGTTTATTCTGTTGGCATTGTACGTCTCACCGTCAAAGTCGGTACGCCAGCCATGCAGATATTCAATGCCGAGCTGCATATTCCTTGTTATATTATAGAACATATTGGCAGCAAGGTACTGACCCTTGCGATACGCTTCGGGGTGAGCCTCCTTATATCCGGAACGCGAACTGAGATAAGTTTGGCTGAATGTTGCAGATGCAAAAAGTTTGTCGGTAAAATTGTACTGCGCTCCGGCATACCATGCTGTAGTCCTCAGGAACATGGCCTTGCCTGGAGAGCTAGGATCAGGAACCATATCTACACCCACATTAGATACATTGTTTATCAATGAACCGATACCTTCACCGATTGTAAACTGGCCTTTGAGTTGCAACTTGCCTATTGTACCGAGCATACTGGCCTGTGCGCCCCAACCCATTTTGTTGCTATCGTGGTTGGTAATCTTGTCGGTATATGAGATATCACGCAATATAGCACCCAGACGTATATGATTTCCAGGCATACCGTTCAGATTATACTGGACAAAGATTGGCACGTGCGGCATTCTCTGAGCGCCGAGTGAAATATTTTCATTTTCTGTCGCATTAACGTCCGGAGCCTCAAGCGCAATACCCATAGAAAGGCCGAAATCGAAAGCGTACCTGAACTGCACCTGTGTAGAACGGTAGAAAGTCATACCGCAAGGCCCGCCATAATCTATTGTCACCGGCACTGCTGCAATGTCCATGAACGAACCTACCGTATAACCTATTGTAATATATTTTGTCTTCATGTATGCATTCTGCAGCTTAAGCCCCATGCCGTCACCGCGCCAATCGGCCGATGTGAAAAGTTCAAAATCGCCCAGCAAATTGCTCCGGCCCACAAGCTTCATAAAGATAGTGGAGTTTGTCATGTCCATGCGGTACTGGCTCGATGGAGCACCGCCACGCTGTATTGCCGACGGCAGGAAATCGACATTATCGACTGCCTTCGCAAAATCGTACTCGATTTTCGTCTGCAGGTAACCACCTATTCCAAGGCCCCATTTCCCCTCCTGATCTACAAGTACAAAACGCGGAGCACGCGGGTCATGATGATACGGGCTCTGGGTGTTCTGGAAAATCTCAACCACATCGGGGGCTTCGTTGATTGTCTCGCTGATACATATCATGGGAGCTCTCCCGTTTGACAAATCGGCCCATTTTTGTGCCAATGCAGACATTGCCGGTGACAACATAAGCACTGGCAACAGGAATGTTTTGAAAATTCTGTTCATGATTTATAACATTTTGATGAATACAGAGAATAAAACATGCCTGACAAAATATTGTTTGACTGCAGCAGAAATAAAATCGTCACAATCTTTACATAAATGCATGCCTTTTGTAATTTTTAATAAAAAAGAACACTATATTGTTAAGATTTTTTATTTTCTTTGCATTACATTTACTGAAACACATTCTACTATTATCATTCACAGGAAACAGATGAAAGAAAACAACACCTCGGAAAACAATAAAGTCGAGCACTTCAAATACCTTCAGGTATCACCACGTGACAAATCATGGGGCCTTGCAGTAACAACAGCCGGATTCCAGCATGTACATCCGGGAGAGACATATCCACTGTCGTCACACCCGGACGGCTACAACTTCCCCGAAAACAAGCGCAGGACACTCAATGAATACCAGCTTGTATATATAACAAGAGGTTCAGGATATTTCGAAAGCGCATCATGCTCCAGAACAAAGATAGAAGCCGGAATGATGTTCATGCTCTTCCCCGGTGAATGGCATACTTTTGCACCGGACCCCTCAACGGGTTGGGATGACCATTGGGTAGGTTTCAACGGGTCGTTCATCGACAGCAAGATAGAGGCTGGATTCCTCACATTCAAGAATTGCGTATTCAAGGTAGGTGTAGATGAACGCATTATAAATACGTACCATGAGATATTCGACATTATTGCCGACGAGAAGAAAGGATTCCAGCAGATTGTTTCAAGCCTCACAATCTCCCTCCTGGGCCGTGTATATTACAAGGACCTGAACCACTCGTTGGGTGACAGCTATATAATGAGAATCATCAATCAGGCCAAAGTCATAATGAAAGAGGACATGGTCGGAAACAGGTCACTTGAGGAGATTGCCGCATCGCTCAACATCAGTTATTCGCTGTTCCGCCGCGAATTCAAGAACAAGTGCGGAATATCTCCAGGACAGTACAGACAGGAGCTGAAACTGGCAAGAGCCAAGGAGTTGCTCTACTCAACAAACCTCAGCATTGCAGAGATATCCGCCAAGCTCCACTTCGAATGTCTCGGACAATTCTCGACATTCTTCAAGAAAAAGACAGGCGTTCCTCCGCTCGAATTCCGCAAGAGAGGTACAAAGAACAATTGACAAGAAATAGAAATGTACAAAAAGGGCAATTGCTTCAAAGTGTATCCTTAAGTTAACAATAACTAAAAAAACAGATATTTTTTGCTTATTCGGGCCGCAATGACCAAATTGCGGCCCGAATTGTTATACACATAAAGAGAAGAAACATGAAGAAGATCGGAACATTGGCAATGACAATCATTGCAGCTCTACTATTGGCATTGCCGGCAGAGAGCATGGCACAGACTTTGAATGAACCTTATATAGATATAAGTTCAAATGCCAAGCGAGAGGTGACGCCCGATGAGATATTCCTGCGCATAACCATACGCGAAAGCGACTACAAGGGCAAGAAGAGCCTCGAAGAGATGCAGGAAGCCATGATAGGAGCACTCAAGATAAACCGCATAGACATCCCGGAGTGCCTTAGCCTCAACTACATGGGAAGCGATGTCAGCTACAAGCTATTCTCCAAGAGCATCAAGCCTAAGACAGAAGCCACATACACGCTAAAGCTCAACGATGTGGCAACCATGCAGAGAGTTATAGCATCGCTTGAAGAGAGGCAGATTTCGAACATCGGCCTTGCAAGAGTGAGATACACCAAAGAAAAAGAGCTCAAGACAGAACTGGCAGTGGAAGCCATGCAACAGGCACAGGCCGAGGCAAGAGTGTTTGCCGGTGCCATAGGACAGGATGTAGGCAAGGCTCTCAGCATCAGTTCATGGATGAACGGCGGTGAAGTACAGCCCAGGCTCTATAAGTCGAGAGCAAACATGGTTGTAGTAGAGGAAGATGCAGCTATTGAAGAGAGTGTCCCCTCGTTCGGCATAAGCAAGATAACATATAACCTTAATGTAAATGTCAGGTTCCAACTGAAATAATAAGAATATAAACAATATGCAGAAGTGTGGTGTTTCTATTGAAAGACATCACACTTTTTTATTTAAATAGCTTCTTGATATGGACGTAAAGAGATTTCTATTCCAGGGGCGGCCATCGGACATGACCTCGTCGCTTATCATTCTGGCAGCACGCATAGCCTTCGGTCTCATGCTTCTTAACCACGGCATAGACAAATGGCTTGCCATGGAAACAGCATCACTTAACTTCCCCGACCCATTGGGAATAGGCAGCATGCTGTCGTTCTCGCTGGCAATCTTTGCAGAAGTATTCTGCTCTGTAGGATTCATCTTCGGAGCACTCTACCGTCTATGCCTCATACCTATGATAATAACGATGGCTGTAGCCACATTTATAGTCCATGCCGACGACCCGTTCGCCACGAAAGAACTTGCACTAATATACCTTGTGATATTCTCTCTCATGTTCTTCACCGGCCCCGGCCGCTTCTCGGTCGATGCATTGGTGCAGAATATCTTCAGGAAATGAGAAAGAGGTGCCTTGCCAGCAAGGCATGATTGAGAGCCCCCGTTTTATAAAAACTCTGACTAAACAAAAAGACGAGGCCATATAGCCCCGCCTTGAATGTTTTCACAACGGAATAATCTCCTTATCCTTTTACGAGGGTGATGTTTTCGATATTTCAAAGATGTTCAAATACGAGTGAAAAGCAAAGCTTGATTTGGCTTTTTGCAACGGGCCAAGAACATCTTCGCCAAAGGCAAAGATACTAAATTGAAAACAAATCACAACAACGCGACTAAATTACTACGCACAATCCTTGATATTTTGCTAATGTATAATACTTTTGAATATGCTATTTTTCAATTCCTTGCTTTACCTCCTCCATCTTGGCTACAGCATACATTGGACAAATACGAACATGTCTTACTTCGCCATCGGCTTCATTATCTATATAATGAAACTTTCCAAAATTCTCCATTGAGCATCTAATAGCATAATGAAGTTTTCTATTACGCATAAATGACCATAGACTCTTCATTCCGCCTTGTTTATCTGCTTTAACTTCAACAGGAACAACCACCTGCAAATAACTGGATATGTAATCTACCTCTGCTTGAGAATTTTTTGCATGTCTTATCCAATAGTATAGATCGTGGCGGATATTCGGACTCATATAATGTAACATCTCAAGTCCTACTACCAATTCTGCCATCGGCCCCTTATTAACCAAATCAGCTGCGCTTGCAGTCAGAATCTGTGTAGTAAGTTCTGATATATCGCCTAAAGACATATTCAATAAGCGAAGCAATAGCCCTGGATCAAGTAGTAGCATCTTTTGATATGACTCGTCCCTTTCGCTTCCTAATGGCAAACCGTTAGCATCCGTGTGTGTTACAGGATGTAAAATGCCAGCAAGAGTAAGTAATTCTACAGCCTTTTGCACTTCTACCGTCTTATACCCTGGACCAACCCTTGAGTATACGAACTTTTTAGTAGCTTGAACTGCTGCACTTCGTAGTGTCTGGCGCAGTAATACTGGATCTACATTTTTCTTGTACTTTGGGAAATCATCTTCATATGTAACAACAATGTCATCTTGAACTTCTTGACATCTTACATAATCGTGAAACTCAACCCAAGTCTTGACAGCTTCAGGCATTCCTCCGACAAGCATGTATGTACGGAGAAGTTCTACCAATTTATCATGCAAAGGTTC
>JAZNSN010000065.1:0-2029 GCA_045591315.1 Bacteroidaceae bacterium | reverse complement strand
ACTTGCTGCCAGGAACAAGAGGTACACGTGAGAACTCATTGGCAACAACAGCATTATACTCGGCATAGAGCAATTCGTAAACAGCCTGCAAGTTGGCAAGGTCGCCGTTGGCAATAACCTCCTGTGCCATTGTTACATATTTTTGAAGGTTCTCTACTGCCGATGGTTTGTAGAAACCCACGCGAGTTTCAGAGGTATTTGATGCAAGAGCCTCTGCATTATTTATCAACTCCTGCAAGAGTGCAAACCTTGTCGCAGAGAGGTCGACGGCAACTTCTTCTTTTTCATTTTCGCCATTTACCGCAAAAATTGTAGCCTTTCCTGTAGCAAGAAGATATGCAGTTTCACTACTCAACTCAAATGTAGATTTGTTGCTGAACGATACAAGTTCGCCATCTTCGTTGAGCACAAGGAAACCAACACCACCTTCACCGCTCATAGTAACTGTACCGTCGTCGGAAACAGTTGCACTATAGTCTACAGTAACATCGGTGTTGCCCTCGATAAAATCGGTAACAGAACCAAGCTCGGCTGTTGCACTGCCATCCCAAAGAGAACGTGAATCGGTTCCGTTGTGCTGAAGTGTTGTCTCCGATGTTCCGTCGTTAATGAACAGTATCGAATAGTTCTTTTTACTCCACTTGCTCTCTACATAAGCGATTGCCTCATCGACCATTTCCTGTGTCTGGTTGTATGTAGCATTGCTATAGTCACCCACAAGACGGTTATCCATTACCTCAAGATAACCATGTGCACGGAAGAACTCTGTCAAGTCCTCGCCGGCTGCATCACAGGCATGCTTGTAGAAGAGCAGCAAGGAACGGTCACCGCTAATCTGCCCGCCGTTCTGGAGACGCTCATTACGCAAAAGTTCAAACAATCGAGGCCAGAACTGTGTATTGTTTCCGGCAAGGTGATAGTAGAGCCACAAACGATAGTATATGTGAGTGAGTGCCCATATGTTGTTGGTATAGGCATCGTTATTCTCTGTATTATAGGCATCGAGTACGCTCTCCAATGAACCATTGCTTCCGTTGTAGCGCGATGTACCCATACCCATGTACCAAACAGCCACGTTTGAGAAGAAGTTGTTTGTCACCTCGGTCTGACCGTTGAGATTGAAGATACCCTGGTGCTGGTGGCCAATCTCATGTGCAGGGCCCCATGTCGGGCCCGTTTCGTAGGCCAACTTCGAGACAATGCTTCCGAATGTATTTATATGATAGCCACAATGGTCCCAACCGCCATACATGTAGCCGGTTTCGGTTCCGAGCGCAACACCGTGGTGGTTGAAATATTCGCTATAGTCGACACCTTGACAGAACTCCCTGTATGTCTTGTCGTCGATGACAGACTTACCGGTATAATCATATATCTCTGCGTATGATTTATCCGCTTTCCAACGTGGGAAAAGGTCGTTCATCTTATCCATATCCTCATCGCTAAGAAGACCCATTGTCGCATGCTCACTGTATATTATGCGGTCCCAAGCCTCCATCATGATGTTTATCTTGTGCGTTAAGGTGTCAAGGGACATATTGAAATCGCTCCAATCTTCTGTACGGCTATGAGGGACATCGGGAACAGATATATTATCCGGCAACAATGTCTTCATGCCGCTGTTGCCACCGGTATCTTCGAGTTGGAAAAGAAGAATCTGTCGATGACCGAGAACGGGAAGCACGTTCAGGTTAGCACGTGTCTCCATATATGTCCAATCTGCATCACAATCGACACTCTCACCGGTAACAGTCTTCCACATATCTTCAGCATCTGTACGGAAGTCACCACATGCGTTGTAGAAGCCGTTGATTGCACCGCCCTCGATATGGATTTTCAAAGGAGCGTAATCGGAAAGTTTATGTTGGAACTTTTCATCGACTGTTGAGCCATCGGGATTGTATGTATCTACATTATAGCAGACATACAACATTCCTGTAGCCTCGGTGTAGTTTATCACGTTCAAACCGGGCTTTAGAGCGTATCCGCCGCCTGTGGCGTTGGTTACTCGCCAGTTGTGCCCGCCATC
>JAZNSN010000064.1:0-2492 GCA_045591315.1 Bacteroidaceae bacterium | reverse complement strand
ACAGGCGATTATGAGCCTGCACAACTGAATGCTGACGGCTATTATGAGATAAAGAACGGCGGCAACCTCTTCTGGTTTGCCAACCACGTCAATACCGCTGACAGGACCGCCAATGCAGTCCTCACGGCAGACATCGACCTTGAAGGCAGACCGTGGACCCCTATCGGCTCCACAGGCGAGGCGAACAATAACTTCCGCGGAGTGTTTGACGGACAGAACTACACCATCCGAGGGCTGAATGTTGAAGGTGGCAGAGCCGGCCTCGGCTTCTTCGGTGAGGTCAGGACAGGAATTGTCAGGAACTTCACCATCTACGGTGATGTGGTTGTGAATACAGGAGTCGATTACGTCGGCGGTGTCATAGGGTCAATTTGCGGTCTGAACGGTGAAAACGACCTTGAGCGCAACGGCGCAATCATTCAGAATATCACCTCATACGTAAACCTTACCGCAAAGGTACACGGCACCGGTATGATAGGCGGTTTCGTAGGCTATGCCAACCACCAGAGCCTTATTGAACAGTGCTCTTGGTACGGTACCTTTGATGCCGGAGAGTACCGTGTTGATTCGGGTGCCGGTGGATTTGTCGGCAAGATTCAGGAGAATACGAGTGAAGTGACCATCCGCAACTGCGCGGCATACGGAACCATCAAGACGAACTACGCAAAGAACAGTTTCAATAACACTCCAACCATTTATATGGGCGGGTTCCTGAGTTTCTCCAACACGAACGCACAGACCACCCTTGAAAACTGCCTGTTCGCAGGTAAGTTTGAGCGCGGCGCAAATCTGACCGACGAGGCAGAACTTGCGGCATTTGGCACCTTGACCAGTGTTAATTCAATCAAGAACTGCTACTATCTCGCCGATGAGGGTCTTACGGCAGTGCATAGCGGATCGTCTCTGACACCCGGTGAAAACATAGAAATCACACCGGTCACCAAGGAAGAACTCAGGGGCGGCACAATCGCCACCCAGCTTGGCGGTTCTTGGACGCAGGGGGAGAATTATCCGGTAATTAAGAAATAATATTTGCAAAATATGAAAACATATCAACATATAGCCCTCGCAGCGCTGGCACTATCCTTTGCCGCCTGCACGCAGGAGGACATCGTACCTCAGGGGCAAGAAATCAGGATTGCATCGGTAAGCGTAAACCAACCGTTCACTCGCAGTGGAGGAACAGCATACGAGGGTACATTGGGAATGTATGTGACCAACGGAAAGAATACATACAGCAATGTAAATTGTAGTTATATTACAGGTCAGTGGGACATTGATGGAGTGCTTTACCATGATGGCTATGGTTCACAACAGCAGACAGGCGTATATGCCCCATACATCGAGAATGTGCCGGAGGACAAGAATCTGGTCATCAGTACACCTGCCGACCAGTCGGAAACACCATGTACCGACTATCTGTATTCAGATTATCAGGCACTCACAAGCCATGTAGTATCTTTCGAGATGCGCCACCTGCTTTCAAAGGTGGTGCTGGAGGTCCATTGGGGCAGTGAGTATGACAGCAACCCGGTAAAGAAGATCCAACTGCTCGACCTCTATGACAAGGGCACTTGGACAGTGCCTACACCTTCTCTTGATGTCGATGGAGAATCTTCTGCTGATATCACAGCAAAGCAGAAGGACACCGGCAGCAATCTCTATCAGGCTATCGTGATGCCATTCACATACGACGATGGTGTCACCTTGGGCATAACCACCACCGATGACCGCTATTTCGAGGCCACTGTAATGCCTGTCGCAGAAATCCCATTCTTTGAGATGGGTTGCGGATATACCTTTCAGGTGAAAGTGGGTAAGGATGTGCTGACTATCGAGCAAGTATCAATGGGCGATTTTGACAGCCCGTTCGGAGACGGCTGGAACAATGAAAACGACTTAAAGTAATCTCCCTTTGTCATTCTGAACGAAGTGAAGAATCTTAAACAATAAAGAATATGCGAAAGATATTTCAATACATACTGATGACTGTTGCCCTGGTAGCGACAGCATCGTGCAGCAACGAATTGGATGAGGTGTTGCAGCCTGCCGGAAATGGCTCGTTGCAATTCGTGGTAAGCGATTTTCCTGCTTTTGGTGAAAGCCCCGACACCCGTGTTATCGGCACACAAGATATCGGTAAGACAGCGTGGGATATAGACGATCAGATCATTGTCACCCTTACTTCAAAGAAGTTTGGTGCACAGAGCGCTGTACTTACCTACAACGGCACATCGTGGAGTACGGCAGTAAGCTTCTTGTATCTCGATAACGAGACACCTGCCGTCAGTGCCATCTATGCACCATGCTACGAAGTGACGGAAGATGGCGTTATGAAGTTAAAAAGCGGTATGCAGCTGGGAATGACGGAGTACATACCTGCGGATTGCAGTCTTGCTAATGGTTCCATCAGTATCAACTTTACTGGAGTGAAACGCACCTACAGCCGTCTGCGTATTGCAGCAGATGCGGGTCAGAAACTGGCCGTAACC